>MERD01000106.1:16139-30371 GCA_001771935.1 Betaproteobacteria bacterium RIFCSPLOWO2_02_FULL_67_26 | reverse complement strand
ACTTGTAGCCGCGGCGGTACTCGAACTTGTCCACCGCCTTCATCAGGCCGATGTTCCCCTCCTGGATCAGGTCGAGGAACTGCAGCCCGCGGTTGGTGTACTTCTTCGCGATCGAGATCACCAGGCGCAGGTTCGCTTCCGTCATCTCGCGCTTCGCCCGGCGCGCCTTGGCCTCGCCGGTGGACATCTGGCGGTTGATCTCCTTCAGGTCCCTGATCGGGATGCCGACCCGCGCCTGCAGCGCGAGCAGCTTCTGCTGCTGCTCGACGATGGCCGGCTCGAAGCGCTCGAGCGCCTCGCTCCACGGGCGGCCGGACTCGATCTCGCCCTTGATCCAGCGCAGGTTCCCCTCCTTGCCCGGGAACTCCTTGATGAAGTGCGGGCGCGGCATGCGCGCCTTGTCCACGCACACTTCCATGATGTTGCGCTCGTAGCTCCGCACCTCCTCCACGAGCTTGCGCACGGCGTCGCACAGCGCCTCGATCTGCTTCGCCCCGAAGCGGATCTTCATCAGCTCTTCCGAGATCTGGTCGCGCGCCTGCAGGTAGGCGCGGCTGCGCGGGCCGTTGCGGCCGAGCGCGCGCGTCATGCGGTTGTAGAGCGAGCGGATCACGGCGAAGCGCTTGAGCGCATCCGCCTTGAGCCGCAGCTGGTCCGCGGTCTGCACGGCCGCGCCTTCCTCGTCCTCTTCCTCGGCGGCCTCGAGCTCCTCCTCGATGTCCTCCTCTTCCTCCACCACTTCCTTGATCGGCTCGTTCTTGGCGTTGGGGTCGATCAGTCCGTCCACCACCTCGTCCACGCGGGACTCGTCCTTGTCGATCTTGTCGGCGAGCGCCAGGATCTCGGCGATCGTGGTGGGACAGGCCGAGATCGCGTGGATCATGTGCCGCAGGCCGTCCTCGATGCGCTTGGCGATCTCGATCTCCCCCTCGCGCGTGAGCAGCTCGACGGAACCCATCTCGCGCATGTACATGCGCACCGGGTCGGTGGTGCGGCCGAACTCGGAGTCCACGGTGGACAGCGCCGCCTCGGCTTCCTCGACGGCCTCCTCGTCGGCGACCGGGGGCGTCGCCTCCGACATGAGCAGCGTCTCGGCATCCGGGGCCTCGTCGTAGACCTGGATGCCCATGTCGTTGATCATGCTGATGACGTTCTCGATCAACTCGGCGTCCAGCATGTCGTCCGGCAGGTGGTCGTTGATCTCGGCGTAGGTGAGGTAGCTGCGCTCCTTGCCGAGCACGATGAGGTTCTTCAGCCGCGTGCGGCGCGCCTCGGCGTCGGCGGGCGACAATTCCTTGCGCTCGAACTCCTTGACCAGCGCGCGTTCCTTGGCGGTGAGGCCGCGCGTGGAGCGCTTGCCTTCCGCTTTCTTCGCCTTCGCCTTGGCGATGCGCTCGTCGAGCAGCGCCTTCTTCAGCGCCGCCTTGTCCATCTTCTGCGGGACCTTGCCCGGCTTGGCCGCGGGCAGGGCCGCGCCCTTGGCCGGCGCCGGCGCTGCGCGAACGCCTTTGGCCGGCGGCGCGGCTTTCAGCGCCGCGGGCCGGAGCTTTGCCCGCAACTTGAGCGGCTTCGCCCTGGACTTCGCGGCGGACCGCTTCTTGCCGCGGGACTTGCCGCGAGCCGCGGCCTTCGCCTTGGACTTCGTCTTCCTGGAATTCGTCATCTCACCGTTTCCGCTTCGACCCGGGGGGCCGTCAAAAAAGCTGCGAATTATACCCTCGTTCGACCCCGGTTACACCCGAAAGTTACTGCCCAACTGATTGTCGCGTAAGCAATTTCTGAGCCAGTCCCGGCAGCCTGATATATGGGGTCGCGAGGTGAACACTTCAATCCGCGATTTCATTCAAATCTGGGCCCGACTCCCGGTGGTCACCTTTTGCAGCTCGGCCATTCGTTGCTTGACCTCCTGGAAACGCTGACGCTCGACCTCGGTACGCTGACCGCCGTCGCTCAGCTGCTTGAACTCGCTCTTGACGCACTGCAGCTCCAGTTGATTGAACGCGCCGTCCAGGTCGGCCTTCGCCGAGGCGTCGTCGGTGGGCGCCATCACGTCGGCCGCGACTTCCTGGTAGAGGTTCGCATACTGGGTATCCCGGGTGGCCTCGAACAGCTTGCCCGGGGTGTCCGCGCCGGTTTCCATCACGGCATCGACGAGCGCGGCCACCGGGGCCAGCTCCGGCGAGCTCAAGAGCACACGCTGCCCCGCCGGCAGGTTGCCGGCGCAAGCCGGGTTGGACACGAGTGCGCGCAGCATTTGCCTGGCGAGGGGGGTCACCGGCTTGCGCGCAACCTGCGCCGGCGCGGCCTGCGGCCTGGCGGCCGCCGGCGCGCCCAGCTCGCAAAGTTGCGCGACCTCCTCGGGCGACAGGCGGCATTTCTCGGCCAGCTCCCGCACCAGCTGCATCCTGAGCGCATTGGCCGGCATTTGCTTCAGCAACGGCTTCGCCTCGTGCACGCATTTTGCGCGGCCTTCGGCCGTGGCAAGGTCGACGCGCCCCGTCAGCTCGTCGAGCAGGAAGCGGGACAGCGGGACGGCGCCCTTGTCGAGCAGGCTCTCGAACGCGCCCTTGCCGTGCTTGCGCACGTAGGTGTCCGGGTCCTCGCCCTCGGGCAGGAACAGGAACTTCAGCTGCTTGCCGTCGGTGAGCAGGGCGAGGCTGTTTTCCAGCGCGCGCCATGCGGCGCGCCGGCCCGCGTCGTCGCCGTCGAAGCAGAACACGATCTCGTCGGCCTGGCGCAGCAGCTTCTGCACGTGCTGCGGCGTCGTCGCGGTGCCCAGCGTCGCCACCGCGTACTCGACGCCGGCCTGCGCGAGCGCCACCACGTCCATGTAGCCTTCGACCACCACCACCCGGCCGGCGTCGCGGATCGCGCGCCGCGCCTGGTAGAGGCCGTAGAGCTCGCGCCCCTTCTCGAACACCGGCGTCTCCGGCGAGTTGAGGTACTTCGGCTGCCCCTGAGCCGCGGGGTCGGCGCCTCCTCCCTCCAAAACGCGGCCGCCGAAGCCGATCACGTTGCCGCGCACGTCCACGATCGGAAAAATGATGCGGTTGCGGAACACGTCGTAGCGCTTGCCGTCATCCTTTTGCTTCACCAGCCCCGCGGTCGCCAGCATCGGGCCATCGTAATCCGAAAAGGCCGCCGCGAGGTTCTGCCATTCCTCGGGGACGTAGCCGATGCCGAAGCGCTTGGCGATGTCGCCGGACAGCCCGCGCTGCTTGAGGTAGGCGATGGCCTGCGGCGCGTCTTTCAGCTGGTTGCGGTAGTGCTGGGCCGCCCGCAGCAGCACTTCATGCAGGCTCTCGCCTTGCTGGGCCCTGCGTTGCGCCGACTCGGAACGCGGCTCCTCCGGCACTTTCATGCCGACGCTTTGCGCGAGCTCCTTCACCGCCTCGACGAAGCCCATGCCGCTGTACTCCATCAGGAAGCCGACCGCGGTGCCGTGCGCGCCGCAGCCGAAGCAGTGATAGAACTGCTTGGTGGGCGAGACGGTGAAGGACGGCGACTTCTCGCTGTGGAACGGGCAGCACGCGACGTGATTGGCGCCGGCCCGCTTCAGCTTCACGTGCCGGTCCACGACTTCAACGATGTCGACGCGGCCGAGGAGATCCTGGATGAAGGACTGCGGGATCATCTGCCGGAACAGCGTGATGAGTGATGAGTGATGAGTGACGACAACCCCGGCATGACGCAAGTATAGCCGCGCCGTGCGGGACAACAACAGCGATCAGCGCGGCAAGGCCGGCACTAGCGCCTCAAGCAACTACCCTGCCAGCTTGGCCTTGACCAGCGCCGAGACTTTGCCCATGTCGGCTCTTCCGGCGAGCTTGCCCTTCAGCGCGCCCATGACCTTGCCCATGTCGGAGGGAGCCTTGGCGCCGGCCGCCGCGATTGCCTCGGTGACCGCGGCCTCGATCTCGGCCCCGGTCAGGGCCTGCGGCATGTACGCCTGCAGCACCCCGATCTCGAACTGCTCGTTCTGCGCCAGGTCCTGCCGGCCGCCCTTCTCGAACTGGGCGATGGACTCGCGCCGCTGCTTGATCAGCTTGTCGACGATCGCCACCACGTCCGGGTCGCCGAGCTCCTTGCGCTCGTCCACTTCCCGCTGCTTCAGCGCGGCGAGGAGCAGCCGCAACGCATCGCGCTTGCGGGCGTCGCCGCCGCGCATGGCGGACTTCACGTCGTCGTTGATGCGTTGCTTGAGGGTCAATACATCCGCGGCGGCAGCAACTGCGCGCGCAGTTTCTTGTGGTGGCGCTTGATCGCGGCGGCGAGCTTGCGCTTGCGCTCGGTGGTGGGTTTCTCGTAGTACTCGCGGGCGCGCAGCTCGGTGAGGAGGCCGGTTTTTTCCACGGTGCGCTTGAAACGGCGCAGCGCCGCTTCGAACGGCTCGTTTTCCTTGACTCTGACGGTCGGCATGTCGCTCCTGGCGAATTGGGAAAACTTGTATTATATCAAGCCACAACACACCGTGCCAGAGTCATTCCATGTTGGTACTTGGGATCGAAACGTCCTGCGACGAGACCGGGGTCGCGCTCTACGACGGCGGCCGGGGACTGCTCGGGCACGGCCTGCATTCCCAGGCGCGGCTGCACGCCGAATACGGGGGTGTGGTGCCCGAACTGGCCTCGCGCGATCACATCAGGCACCTGCTGCCTCTCACCCGCGGACTGTTCGAGCAAACCGGCTGCCGCCTGGGCGAGTTGACCGCCGTGGCCTTCACCGAGGGCCCGGGACTCGCCGGCGCCCTGCTGGTCGGCGCCTCGACCGCAAACGGGCTCGCCTATGCGCTCGGCGTCCCGGCGGTCGGCGTGCACCACCTCGAAGCGCACCTGCTGTCGCCGCTGCTCTCGACGCCGGCGCCGGCATTCCCCTTCGTCGCGTTGCTCGTCTCCGGCGGCCACACCCAGTTGATGCGTGTCGCCGGCGTGGGCGATTACGAGCTGCTGGGAGAAACGCTGGACGATGCGGCCGGCGAGGCCTTCGACAAGACCGCCAAGCTGCTCGGCCTGGGCTATCCAGGCGGCCCCGCGCTCGCCCGGCTCGCCGGCCGGGGCAAGCCGGGCCGCTACACGCTGCCGCGCCCGATGATCACGAGCGGCGATCTCGATTTCAGCTTCAGCGGATTGAAGACCGCGGTATTGACCGTGGTCAAGGCGCGCGCGCTCGACGCCGCTGCGCGCGCCGACCTCGCGGCGGAGATCGAATCCGCGATCGCGGACGTGCTCATCGCCAAGGCGCTCGCCGCGGTGGAGCGTTCGGGAATCGATCGGCTCGTGGTGGCAGGCGGCGTCGGCGCCAACCTGACGCTCCGGTCGCGGCTCGACACCCGCGCGCGGCAACGCGGCGTGGCCGTGTTCTATCCCGAACTGGAGTTCTGCACCGACAACGGCGCGATGATTGCCTTCGCCGCCGCCCTGCGGCTGGAGCACGCATCACCCATCACGCATCACCCATCACCGGGCAGCTTCACCGTGCGGCCGCGGTGGGCACTCGCCACGCTGGCCGCCGCCAGCTAGCGGGAGCCGCCGCCGAGTCTTCCCTCGGTGCCCGCGATGAGGTTGCGGATATTGGCCCGGTGGCGCCAGACCAGCAGGGCCGACATGACGGCCACGCCGACCGCCGGCTCGAGCGCAAATCGGCCCATGCCGTACAGAAAGAACGAGAAGAACGGCGCGAACGCCGATGCGACCAGCGCCGCGAGCGAGGAGATGCGGAAGAAGAAGGCGACGATGATCCAGGTCACCACCGCGCCGGCTGCGAGCCACCCGTCGAGCGCGGCCAGCACGCCGAGCGCCGTGGAAACGCCCTTGCCGCCCTGGAACCGGAAGAACACCGGCCACATGTGCCCCACGGTCACCGCGACCGCCGCCACGCCGACCGCGAGCGGATCCGCGATGACGTGCTGCTGTACCACCGCCACCGCGAACCAGCCTTTCAGCGCGTCTCCCAGCAGCGTCAGCGCCGCCGCGCACTTCCGCCCCGTGCGCAGCACGTTGGTCGCGCCGGGATTGCCGGAGCCGTAGCTGCGCGGGTCCGGCAGCCCGAACGCGCGGCTCACCAGCACCGCGAACGAGATCGAGCCGATCAGGTACGCCACCAGGGCAACGGTCACCAGGTCCATGGGAATTCACTTACAATTGCCGCTCATTCTATAGCGGAAGGGCAACCGGCTCCGAATGGACGTCATATTCATCAGCGACCTGCGCGTGGACATGCTGATCGGCGTCTACGACTGGGAGCGCAAGGTGCCGCAGACCGTCCAGCTCGACCTCGAGATCGGCATTCCCGACGGCGGCCGGCCGCGCAGCGACAAGATCCGCGAGACCATCGACTATGCCAGGGTCATCGCGTCCATCAAGACATCGCTCAAGAAGAACCGTTTCCTCCTCGTCGAGCGGCTCGCCGAGCACCTCGCCGAGCTCGTGATGAAGGAATTCAACGCGCAGTGGATCAAGGTCAGCGTCAGCAAGCTCGCGGTGGAAAAGGACGTGAAACGGGTCGGCATCACCATCGAGAGAGGCACCAAGACGTGATCCCTCAGCCTCGCGGGTGATGTTTGGCATGCAGCTGCTTCAGCCGCTCCCGGGCGACGTGGGTGTAGATCTGCGTCGTGGAGATGTCGGAGTGGCCGAGCAGGAGCTGCACCACGCGCAGGTCCGCGCCGTGGTTGAGGAGGTGCGTGGCGAAGGCGTGGCGCAGCGTGTGCGGCGAGATCGGCTTGCGCAGCCCCGCAGCCCGCGCGTGGCGGCGCAGCAGGTGCCAGAACATCTGGCGCGTCATCGCCGCGCCGCGCGCGGTGACGAACAGGTCGTCCGCGGCGCGGCCGCCGAGCAGCCCCGGCCGCGCCTCCTTGAGGTAGCGCCGGATCCAGGCGAGCGCCTCCTCGCCGAGCGGCACCAGGCGCTCTTTCGACCCCTTGCCGACGACGCGCACGACGCCCATGTCCTGGCTCACCTGCGAGAGCTTGAGGGCGACCAGTTCCGAGACGCGCAGCCCGCTCGCGTAGAGGGTTTCGAGCATCGCCCGGTCGCGCAGGCCGAGCGCCTTCTCCACCGGTGGCGCGGCGAGCAGGCTTTCGACGTCCTCCTCCGTGAGGCTTCTGGGCAACGGCCGCGGCAGCTTGGGTGAATCGATGTTCAGCGTCGGATCCGCCTTGATCCTGCCCTGGCGCAAACAGTAGCGGTAGAACCGTTTCAGGCTCGAGAGCTGGCGGCTCGTGGTGGTCGCCTTGGCCCGGGCGCGCACCTTCCAGGCGAGGAAACCCAGCAATTCCGCGTGCCCCGCCGCGGCGAGCGGCTTGCCGTGCTGCTTTTCCAGCCATGCCGCGAGCTGCGCGAGATCGCGGCGATAGGCTTCGAGCGTGTTCTTCGCGAGCCCGTCCTCGAGCCACAGCGCGTCGCAGAATTCGTCGATCAGTCCGGTATTGCCGGTCACGGGTCACCGGTCACAGGTCACGCCTTCGTGTTTCAGCAGCCAGCGCTTGATCTCGATTCCCGGGCCGCGGCGGGAATGCATGAAGCCGCCGATGCCGTTGGACGCGACCACGCGATGGCAGGGAATGACGAGGGGGATGCGGTTGGCGCCGCAGGCGCCGCCCACCGGGCGCGGCGCCGTGCGCAGCTGCCGCGCGACGTCCACATAGGTGAGCGTCCCGCCGCTGGGAATGCCGGCAATGGCCCGCCAAACCCGGCACTGAAACGCCGTGCCGCGATAGTCGAACGGCAGGTCGAAACGAAACGCGGGATCGTCGAGGTAGCGCTCGATCTGCCGGCAGACGCGCCCGGCAAAGCGGTTAACCGGCTCGAGCGTCGCGGCGCCCTTCGGAAGGTAGTCGATGCCGGCGAGGCTTGCCCCGGCGGTGCGGATGCCGAGCACCGCGAACGGCGTCGCGATGCGCGCGGAATAGTTATCCAGGTGAGGTAGCGGTTTCACCACGACGCAGTTTCTGCATCACCACCACTGCGATCAGCAGCGCCAGCCCAATATAGTCGAACGCCGCGCGCGGGTAAACCAGGGCGAGCCCGGCGGCGATGAGCAGCCAGCGCTCGAGGCTGTTCGTCTTCCTGAACACCCAGCCCTGCATGCCGCCGGCGAGCGCGGCGATGCCGAACATCGCGGTCACGGACACGACCGCGATGTCCACCACCGACGCGCTTGCGAGGCCCTTGAAGGAGCCCATCAGCAGCAGGCCGAGCCCGGCCGGGTCGAGCACGAACATGAACGGCACCAGGAACGCCGGCATGGTGTACTTCCACGACTGCAGCGTCGTCTTGTACGGATCGCCGCCGGTGATCGCCGCGGCGGCGAAAGGCGACAGCGCGGTCGGCGGCGACACTTCCGACAGCACCGCGTAGTAGAAGATGAACATGTGCGCGGCGAAATCCTGCACGCCGAGGGTGATCAGGGCCGGCGCCGCGATCACCGCGCAGATGATGTAGGAGGCGGTCACCGGCACCGCCAGCCCCACGATCCACACGATGAGCGAGGTGAAGACCGCGGTGTAGAGGAGCTTCACGTCGTGCACCAGCGATTTCGTGATCTCGATCCCGGCCGCGGACAGCAGGCCCGTCGTGCCCTGGGTGAGCGCATCGGCGTAGTTGATCACGATCGCGCTGAACTTGAGCCCCAGGCCGGTCAGCGTCACCACGCCCACGATGATGCCCGCCGCCGCGCAAGTCGCCGCGACGTTCAGCACGCCGACGGAGCCGACTTCGAGGGCCTTGACGAGCTTTGCCGGCCAGAGGCGCCAGCCCGGTGCGACGAGCGCGGCGGCGATGAGCGTCAGCGCGCCGGCCGGCAGCGCCCAGGACAGCGCGTCCTGGTGAAAGCGGCCGTAGACCCCCGAGTAGATCGCGCTCGCCGCGACCGCGACGGCGCAGAACAGGACCATCTGGCGCCGGCTCATCAGCGCGCAGTCGGGGTGCAGCGCGCTGGTGACGAACGCCGTCACGGTCGCCCAGAACACCGCCGACACCGGCGAGAAGCCGAGCAGCATGAAGAAGATGATCGCCACCAGCGACAGGAAGTGGAACCCGAACTGCTTGGTCAGGTTCCAGAGGGTCTCCGTCTTGTCGAACGGGATGTTCTTCATCCCGAACTTGCGCGCGTCGATCTCGACCATCAGGAAGAGGGCAAAGTAGTAGAGGCAGGTGGGGATGGTCGCCATCAGGATCACGTCGAGGTACGAGATCTTGAGGAACTCCGCGATGAGGAACGCGGCCGCGCCCAGCACCGGCGGCGAGATGATCGCGCCGAGGCCGCCTGCCGCCAGCAGTCCACCCGCTGCATCCTTGCCGTAGCCCGCCTTGGCCAGCATCGGGTACGCCACGGTCCCCAGCGTCACCGTGGTCGCAACGCCGCTGCCCGAGGGCCCGCCCAGCAGGAAGGAAGAGAGCACGATGGTGCGCCCGGCCCCCGTCGGCTTGCCCCCCATCGCGGCGAACGAGAAGTCGATGAAGAACTTGCCGGCGCCGGAGAGCTGCAGGAACGCGCCGTAGATCGTGAACAGGATGATGAGCGAGGAGGAAACGTCCACCGGCACGCCGAAGATGCCCTCCAGCGTCATGTACATGTGGCCGACCAGCCGCGAGATGTCGTAGCCGCGGTGCGTCCACGGCTCGCCCAGGTACGGACCGAGCATGGCGTAGGCGACGAACAGGATGCACACGAACGGCATGATCCAGCCGGTGCCGCGGCGCGCCGCCTCCAGCACGACCAGCGTCAGGAGCACGCCGAGCACCATGTCCACGTTGGTCGGGATGGTGCTGCGGTCGGTGAAATCGTCGCCGCCGGCGATGCCGTAGCCGACGACGACGAGCGAGACCGCGGCCGCGATCCAGTCCCACCACATGACGCGGTGCCGGTAGCGGCGCGAGAACGGGAACAGCAGAAAAACCAGGAACAGCACGAAGCCGACGTGGATCATCCGCAACTGCTGGGTCGGCACGATGGCGTAGGCCGCGTAGAGGTGGAACAGCGACATGACGACGGTCACCACCACCACGAACCGGCCAAGGAAGCCCGTCAGGCGGTTGGTCGCGCCCTCTTCCGCCTCGATGTACTCTTCGGCCTTCTTGAGCGCCGCCTCGTCGATCGCGATTTGGCGCTCCGCGGCGATCTGGTGGATCAGCTCGTCCTTGTCGCTCATCGTGGCCGTTTTCCGACGGCTCCAGGCGCGGAGCCGTCAAACAAAAAATCCAGCGCGCAGCGCGCGCTGGATTTCCAACCGCTCCCGGATTCTCCCGGGCTATTTGACGTTCAGCCCTCGTTCCCGGAAGTATTTGACCGCGCCCGGGTGAAACGGGATCACGATCGCCGCGTTGGTCTGCCACTTCAGGTCGAAGTTGGATGATTCCTTGTGCACCCGGACCATGTCTTCCTTCTTCTCGAACATCGTCTTCACGATGTTGTAGGCGATGTCGTCCGGCGTGTCGGCGCCCGTCACCAGGACATTCCAGATGGTGCTGACTTTCGCGTCGGTCGCCTGGCCCGGATAGGACTTGGCCGGGATCACGTCCTTCACGTAGAGCGGGCCGTACTTCTTGTTCAGCGCTTCAACCAGGTCGTCGTGCTCGACGAACTTGATCTTGACGCCCGGCGAGGCCGCGAGGTCCGTCACCGCCGCGGTCGGAATGCCGCCCGACCAGAAGAAGGCGTCGATCTTGCGGTCCTTCAGCGCGTTGCCCGATTCCTGCACCGTGAGCCGCTCGCGGGTAATGTCCTTGTTGGGGTTCAGGCCCGCCGCCTCGAGGACGCGGTCCGCCTTGACCTCGGTGCCGCTGCGCGGCGGGCCGGTGGAGACGCGCCGCCCCTTGAGGTCGGCGACCTTGTTGATGCCCAGGCCGTCCAGCGTGACGATGTGGAAGCGGTTGGGGTAGAGCACCATCAGGCCCCGCACCGGCACCGGCCGGCCCTGGAACCGCTGCTGCCCCTTGTACGCGTCCCAGCTCGCGTCCGCCATCGAGAGCGCGACGTCCGCCTTCTTCGTCAGGATGAACTCGAGGTTGGCGATCGAGCCCGCGGTGGATTCCGCGGTCGCCGATAGGCCCGGAATGTTCTTCGACAGGATGTTCGCCATGCCCCCGCCCATCGGGTAATAGACCCCGCCGGTGGGCCCGGTGGCGATGGACAGCGTGATCTTCTGCTGAGCGGCCGCGGGCAATGATGCCGCCGCGCAGGCGACGAGCGCGAGTAACAGCTTGCGCATACTCCCTCCTTTAATATGGTGGACTGCCGGTAGGAGTGCGCAGTTTAGAGAGGATTGCGGGGGCGGGTCAACCCAAAGACCGCAGGCCCGCAGGAACGCGGGTTACGCATCGGCCTCAGCCACGGCCGCCGGGCTTTCTGCTTCGATGGTGTAGCGGCTCAACGCGCCTTCCGATAACGTAACCCCCAAACCCGGGCCCTCGGGCAACTCAAGGTAGCCGTTCCTCAGGTCGAGCCCGGGTTCGACCAGGTCGCCATGGAGCTTCGCCGGTCCTGCCATCTCGGCTACCGGGAATACATGCGGATAGGCGCACGCCAGCTGCGCTTCGGCCGCCGCCTCCAGGCTCGAGCAGATGCCCTGCCCGACGACGAGCTTGATTCCCGCCGCTTCGCAGATATCGACGATCTTGCGCGCGGCAATGTAGCCGCCTACCTTGCTGATCTTGATCTTGACTGCGTCGAACGCTCCCGCCGAGACGACGCGGTAAGCATCGTCGGGCGTGTGCACGCTCTCGTCGGCGAGGATGGGCACGATACCCAGGCGCCTGAGCATGATCGTCGCGTCCAGATGCTCGGCGGCGACCGGCTGCTCGATGTACTCGATGCCCAGGTCTCCCAGCCCGCGAATGAAAGTCAACGCGTCGGTGTAGGACCACCCGGCGTTCGCGTCGAGCCGGATCGCCACCGCGTCGCCGACCGCCTTTCGAACCTGGCGCACGCTATGGAGGTCCCGGGCGAGGTCGGGGGTGCCGACCTTGACCTTGACGGTGCGGTAGCCGGCCGCGACCAGCGAGGAGGCTCTCTCCATCATCACCTCCGGCTCGTCGATACCGATGCTGCCGCAGAGCTCAAGGCGTCGCCGCGCCGGGCCACCCAGCATGGCGGCGATCGACATCCCGCGCGCGCGACCGAGCACGTCGAACAAGGCGGTTTCCACCGCGCAGCGGGCAAACAAGTTTCCGCGGCGCGCGCGCCCCATCTCCGCCGAGACGACTTCGACCGCGCCGGGATCTCGGCCGACAAGGACCGGCCCGTACACCTCCCGTATGACCGCTTCCATGGTGCCGAGGGTTTCCGATGAATAGCCGGCTATGCCCTGGTGCGCCTCGCCCGTCCCGGCAACGCCGGCATCCGTCCGGATCCGCACGACGACCGAGCGCAGCGCCGTGTGCACCCCGCGCGCGGCGCGGTAGTTCCCCTTGATCGGGATCCTGACACGAGACACCTCGACCTGCGTGATCTTCATGGACTTCCCCCCGCACGGTTCGCGAAACGGCCAACCCGGGGTTGGCCGACGCACTTGGCAATCATTATAATCATTCGTATGTTATGAAGGTACAGGCATGACCCAGGCTACGCCCCCGCTCGTTGCCATCCGCGGCCGCTCGCTGATCGATGGCCGTCAACGCGCGGCCACCGCGAACCCGGTCATACTGGTCGAGGGCCGCCGCATCAAGGCCGTCGGCGCCGCGGGCGACATCGCCATTCCGGACGGCTCGAGTATCGTCGATGCGGGCGCCTGCACGCTGATGCCCGGCCTGATCGACATGCATGTGCACGTGGCCGCCTTCAACTGCCTGACTTTCCAGAATTACCGGGTAGCGACCTTCGAGGTCTCCCCGCAACTGCAGATGTTCTATTGCCTGTACCACGCCCAGCTGTGCTTCGAAATGGGCTTCACCACCCTGCGGGACATGGGCCGCGGCACGCCCTACGGCGCGTACACCGCCGAGCTCTGTGCGCTGCGTGATGCCATCAATGCGGGGGTCGTCCCGGGACCGCGCCTGATCGTCAGCGGCCGAACCATGATCACCGGCTCTCATTTCGACCTCCTCACGCTGCCGCGCGCCGCGAAGCGCGAGCCCGGGTTCACCGCCGATGGACCGTACGCGCTGCGAAGCCTCGCGCGCGAGCACCTGCGCACGGGCTGCGATGTGATCAAGACGTGTGTATCGGGTGGCATGGCGGCCAGGTCCGAATACGACGTGCGCAACATGACGCAGGAGGAGCTCAATGCGGTAGTGGACGAGGCGCATGCGTTCAGGAAGCCCGCGGCGGCGCACTGCTTCACGCCTGACGGCCAGCGCATGTGCGTCGAGGCCGGCGTCGACACCATCGAGCACATGGTTTTCACCGACGACGACGCGATCGCCCGGATCAGGGACAGCGGACGCTACGTCGTGCCGACGCTGCTGCACCGTTCCGATGCGGCCATTGAGCGTCGCCGCGAGCACGGCGCGTCGGAGAGCCTGGTGCGCAGAATGAAGGAGATACAGCCGTCGTGCTTCGAGACGTTCCAGCGTATGCGTTCCGCCGGCATCCGGATCGCGATGGGCACCGACATGACCATCGACCCCGAGATGGGCCAGAACGCAAAGGAACTGGAGATCTACGTGCGGCTCGGGATGTCGGCCATGGAGGCGATCACCTCGGCCACGCGCAACGCGGCCGACGCGCTCGGTATGCTGCGCGAGCTCGGCACGCTGGAGGCCGGGAAACTGGCCGACGTGATCGCGGTCGACGGCGACCCGTCACAGGACATCCGGGTATTGCAGGACCGCGCGCGGATAAAGCTCATCATGAAGGAAGGCGAAATCTACGTCGATAAGCTTTCCCGCGAGCCAAAGTACGTGATTCACCCGCAACCCGCCGAACGCAAGATCATCGACCGGCTCTAGTCCCCGTCAAATCACAACCACGTCGAGCGCCTCTGGCGTGAGCACGCGCGGCCCGTTCTTCCCGGTCACGACCAAGGGCCCGAATTCCAGGAAGAGGCGGTTTTCCTTCACGGCCTTGACCTCGATGGCAAGCACCATGCCCTCCTGAACCACGAGGTCCTTCGTGGGACGGGTATGGGTACGGGCGAACTGCTGCCATTCCTCGTTGTCCGCGATCGAACCCTTCGGGCGGCCGCGCTTCACGGGGACCTGCCCTCCCGCGTGCGGGCCGACCGGGGGCTCGTGCCCGTCGAGCCCGATACCGTGTATCTGCGGGATCTCGTGGTAGTAGCCGCTTTTCAGGATC
>MERD01000106.1:12499-16104 GCA_001771935.1 Betaproteobacteria bacterium RIFCSPLOWO2_02_FULL_67_26 | reverse complement strand
GGCCGGTATTCCTCGTCGATCGGGCCCAGCGACATGGCGGTATGCGGATGCGCCCAGTAGCCCCCGTAGCGCGTGTAGTGCGACACGCACAGCATGTCGCCGGCCCGGAGTTTCCGGCTGGATGGCTGGCGATTGGTCGGATAGCCCTTGCCCGAGCACATGATGCTCCAGTGCTCGCGCCCGATCTCGTTGCCCGCTTTCAGCGCCGCCACCGTCATTTCCGCGAAGATGTCGAGCTCGCTGACGCCCGGACGCGCGTGCCTGCGCACGGTCGCGATCTGCAGGTTCGCCAGTTCGGCGGCCTTCTCCGTCATTGCGATCTCCTCCGGGCTCTTGAACATCCGGAACTTGAGGAGCATGTCGCTCACGTCCAGGAAGCGCGCCTCGGGCAGCCGCTTCCTGAGGTTCTGAACGGTGAGATACGGAAAGTCGCCCTCGGTGCTCATCATCGCGCCGGTGAGCCCGATCATGCCGATCGTGCCCTTCGCGTACCCGAGATCGCTGATCGCGTCGACCGCGGCGGAACTGGTCTGCCCGCCGGCCGTGCCCTGGTAGCGTATGCCCTCCCAGAACAGCTCCGGATACCACTCCTGCCAGTGCGCCGGCCCGCGAAAGATGATCGGGTGCCCTTGACGCGGAAAGAGCAGGTAGCGGTCGGAATGGTCGGCGTTATCGAGCCAGCGCGCGTTGCCGTTCGTGTTGTAGCCTTTGCACACGATGAACAGGCAATCGATTCCGCGCCGGTCCATCTCGCCCCGCGTCAGGTTCCAGCGGCGGTCGCGTTCCGCCAAGCTGAGGACGGGGAACCCTGGCGCCGGCATCGCCCGCAGCACCTGTTCGCGCGGCTGGATCATCATGTTCATGGCGTTTGCCTCCGGTCAGTTTACAGTCTTGATGCCGGCGCTGGAGAGCAGTTTCCTCCAGCTCTGCAGCTCGCTGGCGAGCAGCGCGCGGAACTCGGCCGCCGTCATGGCCGCGGTATCGGCTCCCTGGGCCGCGAATTTTTCGCGGACCTCCGGCTTGCGCACCGCCGCCAGAAATTCGCGCTCCAGCAACGACACGATGCGGGCGGGCGTCTTTGCCGGCGCAAGTACGCCGTACCAAGGCGTCAAATCGTAACCGGGAATGGTATCGGAGATAGGCGCGACGTCCTGGAGCAATGCCGTCCGCCGCGCCCCGGTAACCCCCAATGCGCGCAGCCGTTCGCTGCGCACGTGCGGGACCGCGGTGTTAACGGGAGCAACGCTCAACTCCACGTGTCCCGCGACGACGTCGGTCACCGCCGGCGCGCCGCCACGGTAGGGGACATGGACCAGCTTCGTGTTCGTCCTGGCGCCGATCAGCTCTCCGGCGAGGTGGGTGAAGCTGCCCACGCCTCCGGACGAATAGTGCAGCTTGTTGGGGTTCTTCCTGGCAAGCTCGATCAGCGTCCTCATCGAGCGCACGGGAAGCGACGGATGCGACACCAGCACGTGCGGCACCCGCCCGATGAGCGCGATCGGCTCGAAATCCGTCAGCGTGTTGTACGGCAATTTCGAGATGTTGGGATTCACGACGAGACTGCCGATGCCGCCCGAGAGCAGGATATAGCCGTCGGGCGGCGCCTTGGCTACAAAGTCGGTTCCGACGCTGCCTCCGGCGCCGGGACGATTGTCCACGAACATCTGCTGCTTCAGGCCGCGCGCGATCTCGGCGGCGACGATGCGGGCTACGGTGTCATTGGACCCGCCCGCCGCGAACGGCGAGATGAGGCGCACCGGCCTGGATGGATAGCCGTCGCCATCGGCGGCATGCGCCTGCAGCGAGAGGCAGGCGGGCAGGAGCCACGCAAAGCGCAAGGCCGTTTTCAGGGCTTTCTTCATCGCATTTCCTCCTCCATCATTATGTCGCACAACTCGAAACGGTTGTCTCGGCGCGGAACGTCGTCAGGCGGCAGCCAGTTCGCGTGCGCCGTTGGACTTGGCGGCGTAGCGGCGCAGCAGCTTTTCGGAGAGATCCACACCGACGCCATGGCCCTTCGGCAGCTCGAGATAACCCCCGTTGAGGTCGAGGCCGGGTTCGGCGAGATCGCCCAGCAGCTTGGTCGGCCCCACCATTTCCGCGACCGGGTGCACGTGCGGGTAGGCGCACGCCATCTGCGCTTCCGCCGCCGCCTCGATGCTGGAGCAGATTCCCTGGCCGATGACGACCTTGATGCCGGCGGCTTCCGCGATATCGATGATCTTGCGCGCGGCGATGTAGCCGCCCACCTTGGTGATCTTGATCTTGAGCGCGTCGATCGCGCCCGCCGCGATGAAACGGTAGGCGTCCTCCGGGGTATGCACGCTCTCATCGGCAAGGATCGCCACCGTGCCCAGCTTCGTCAGCTTGACCATCGCGTCCAGGTGCTCCGCCGCCACCGGCTGCTCGACGTGCTCGATGGCGAGGTCGCCCAGCCCCCGCACGAACAGGAGGGCGTCCGTCGGCGAATATCCCGCGTTGGCGTCGAGCCGGATGGCAACCTCCTCGCCGACCGCCTGCCTGACCGCCCTGACCCGCGCAAGATCCCTGGCGATGTCCGGCATGCCAACTTTCAGCTTGAGGGTACGGAAGCCGGCGGCCACCATCGCCGCCGCCTTCTCGGCCATGACCTCGGGCTCGTCGATGCCTATGCTGCCGGACAACGCCAGCCGCCGGCGCACGGGGCCGCCCAGCAGCGCGCAGATATTCTGCCTGCGGGAGCGGGCCAGCGCGTCGAACAGGGCCATCTCGACGGCGCAGCGCGCGAACAGGTTGCCGCGGCGGGCCAGTCCGAGCTGCGCGGACAGCCCTTCGAGCGCCTCCAGCTCCCTGCCGACGAGCAGCGGACCATAGACATGGCTCACCACCGCGTCCATGGTTTCCACCGTTTCGGACGAGTAGCCTTCGACGCCCTGGTGCGACTCGCCGGTCCCGATGATCCCGCTGTCCGTGTGGACGCGCACGACCAGGGAGCGCAGCGCGGTATGCGTGCCGAGCGCCATCCTGTATTCCCCCGCGCTGGGCACGGTGACGCGGTAGGTCTTGACCTTGGTGATCTTCATGCGGCGTGTTTCCTTCCGTGGCGGACGTAAAATCATTCGAATGATTGGCATAATACGCGAAAACGACGGCCCGATGGACTAGAATATCCATCGTCAGCCGGCACGGCCGCGCGCAAGCCGCTGAAAACAAGACGATAGATCGCCTCAAGATTCCCGCCATCGATGCGCATGAAGGAACTCACCGCGGCCGGGCCGCTGTACAAGGAGGTGCGCCGCCGCCTGCTCCAATGCCTGGCCCAGGGCGAGTGGAAACCCGGCGACCGCATGCCCAGCGAGCCGGAACTGGCCCGGCGCTTCGGTGTCGCGATCTCCACCATCCGCGCCGGCATCAGCGACCTGGCCGCGGCCGGCGTCGTCACACGGTGGCAGGGCCGCGGGACGTTCGTCGCCAGGCACGATCTGCACCCCCAGGGATTCCGGTTTTCAAACATCTACGACGACCGCGGCCGGAAGGTCTTTACCGAGCGCGAGATCGCCTCATTCAGGCGTGTCCAGGCCGACGCGGAAGCCGTTCGGAAGCTGGACCTGTCCGCGGCAGGCTCG
>MERD01000106.1:0-12458 GCA_001771935.1 Betaproteobacteria bacterium RIFCSPLOWO2_02_FULL_67_26 | reverse complement strand
GACGGCGGTGGCCGCCATGGAGCTCATTCTGCCTGCCAGCCTGTTTCCCGGGCTCAAGTCCGCCGCGGTGCGCCAGACGGGGGAGAACCTGTACGCGCTGTACCAGAAGGCGTTCAACGTGACCGTGGTCCGGATGGACGAATGGGTGCGCGCGAGAAAGGCCTCGCTGACTCTGGCGCGGACGCTCGGGATACCCCGAGGCGATCCAGTGCTCGAGGTGGAGCGCATCGCCTATACCTTCGGCGACGTGCCCGTCGAGATGCGCCGCCGCACCTACGAGGCGACGCGGCATCAGTACCGCTTCAGCCACGACCGGCTGGATTGACCGGGCGGGCCGGCGCGCAGACACGACGTATTCCACTCAAAGGAGAGCGTGCCATGTATCCCCAGCGTGTCGAGATCCCGTGGAATCACCAGGTGTTGCCCCGCGCGCGGCGTGCCGTGCCCCCCGAGGTCATGCCCCTGCTCACCCGGCAGGGCGCGGTCGAGGACCTGGCCGACGGGCTGCTCAACACCTTCGGGCTGCACAGCTTCCTCAACTTCCCGGCCGGCACGCGCGCAACGCCGGATTTCGGAGTACGGGCAGGCCCGGTGCTGACGGCGATTCACGTGCCGCGGCGCACGCACGAGAGCGACGACCGCAAGGGGCACGAGATCGTCGCCGGCGCCGTGCAGGCGGGCGACGTGGTGATCATCGACGCCCACGGCTGCAAGGGCATCACCAGCGGCGGCAACAAGACGCGATTGCTCCTCAACGCCGGCGCCACCGCCTGCGTCATCGACGGCGCGGTGCGCGACTACGATGAGATCGAGCTGCCGACGGTCGCAACCGCCTGGCAGATCGAGGGCGGCCGGCGCTATGCCCAGCTCTGCCTGGTCGGCGGGACGATCAACTTCCGCGGCACGACGGTCCAGCCGGACGATGTCGCGCTCGTCAACGCCTGGGGCATGGCGCTTATTCCCGCCCAGGTGTCGTGGGAACAGGTCACGGACATCCTGAAGCGCCGCAAGACCGGCTGAGCGCGGGCAGCGGCCCTGCCCTATACTTTCCTGTCGATGGGCAAGGTCGCGATCATCACCGGCGGCGGGCGCGGCATCGGCGCGGCGACCGCGCGGCTCGCCGCGCAGCGCGGTTACGCGGTCTGCGTCAACTATCTCGAAAACCGGGCCGCCGCCGACGCCGTCGTCGCCGAAATCGCGCGCGGGGGCGGCAAGGCGCTCGCCGTCGCGGCGGACGTGTCCTCGGAATCCGACGTCGTCCGCCTGTTCGAGACCGTGGACCAGTCGCTGGGCAGGGTCACCGCGCTGGTCAACAACGCCGGCACGCTGGAAAAGCAGATGCGGCTCGACCAGATGGACGCGGCGCGTCTCACCCGGGCGTTCGCGGTCAACGTCATCGGCAGCTTTCTGTGCGCGCGCGAAGCCGTGCGACGCATGTCGACCCGGCACGGCGGCAAGGGCGGCGCGATCGTCAACGTGTCTTCCGGCGCCGCGCGCCTGGGCTCGCCCAACGAATACGTGGACTACGCCGCCTGCAAGGGCGCGATCGACACGATGACCATCGGTCTGGCCCACGAAGTCGCGGCCGAAGGCATACGCGTCAACGCGGTGCGGCCCGGCTATATCCACACTGAATTCCACGCGCTGGGCGGCGAACCCGGCCGCGTGGACCGGGTCAAGCAGCAGGTGCCGATGAAGCGCGGCGGGCGGCCGGAAGAAGTGGCGAACGCCATAGTCTGGCTGCTCTCGGACGAGGCTTCGTTCTCGACCGGGACGTTTATCGACGTGACGGGGGGCAGGTGACCATGCAGATAGCGAAGCATCGAGAGATCGTCGCGCCGTTCGCCTGGAACGGCGCGGCGCTCCAGCGCCGGACCGACTGGATCCGCCCGTTCAAGCCTGCCGAGCTGGCCGAAATCGACGCGGCCCTGCGGGCCGTGAGGCGGCGCGGGCTGGACTGGGTGGACGTGACCCGGGAGGATTTTCCGCTGCCGGCCTTCTCGGCCGAGCTGGCCGGAATCGCGCAGGAGCTCGAGACCGGCCGCGGCATGATCCTGCTGCGCGGCCTTCCCCTCGCCTACCCGCCCGACGACCTGCGCATGGCGTATTGGGGCATCGGCGCGCACCTCGGCACTGCGGTGTCGCAGGGCGGGCGCGGCGAGCTGCTCGGCATCGTCGAGGACGAAGGCAGGGAAGTCGAGAATACCAGGCGGCGCGGCTCCAAGACGTCCGGCTCGCTGCCGTTTCACGCCGACCGCTGCGATGTCGTGGGCCTGCTGTGTGTGCGCAAGGCGAAATCCGGGGGCTTGAGCCGCATCGCCAGCGCGGCGGCCATCCACAACGAGGTGCTGCGCCGCCGTCCGGACCTGCTCGACGCCTTCTACGCGGACTGGTACAACAGCCGCCAGGGCGACGAGCGGCCCGGTGAGTCGCGCGCCTATCCGAAACCGATCTTCGGCTTCCGCGACGGGCATTTCACGGGCCTGTTTTCCCCTGCTTACATCCAGTTCGCGCAGGAGTACCCGGAGGTGCCGCGCCTGACGCGCCAGCAGGAGGAAGCGCTGGATCTCTTCGGCGCCCTGTCGGACGAGCTCGCCCTCGACATGGCGTTCGAGCCCGGCGACATCCAGCTCCTCAACAACCATCTCATCTACCATGCGCGGACGCGCTATGATGATTATGCGGAGCAGCACCGGAAGCGCCTGCTGCTGCGGCTGTGGTTGGCGGTGCCGGGGAGCCGGCCCCTGCCGGGCGGTTATGAACTGCTATTTGGCGGCATCGAGGCCGGCGCAGTGCGCGGCGGCGTGCCGGCGCGCGACGGCTGGCGGGATGTGGGGCAATACCGCGCGCTGAGGTGCAAGGCCGCCGCAGACGAACACCGATAATAACGACTGCTGGACCCTCCGAGGCGGAGAATCGAAGCCGGGCCTGACCCGGCGTGAATCGTGGCTCGTCACCAAAGGAGGAGCGGGAAATGAATATGACGAAAGGATCGTGCTGGAGCATTGCAGCGCTCGGCCTTGCCGCCCTGCTGGCCGCGTGCGCGGCTCAACAATTTGGCCCGCCCGCGGGCGCCCAGGGCGTAAACATCGATGACAACGACATCGGTGGAGTCGTCGTCGGCCCGAGCGGGCCCGAAGCCGGCGTGTGGGTGATCGCCGAGACGACCGATCTTCCGACCCGCTACATCAAGAGCGTCGTCACCGATGACCAGGGCCGTTACGTCGTCCCTGACCTGCCGGCCGCCAACTATCTGGTCTTCGTGCGCGGCTACGGTCTCGTGGACTCCCCGAGGGTGCGCGCAAAACCCGGCCAGGTCGTCAATCACACCGCGGTGCCGGCGCCGAACGAGCGGGCGGCGGCGCAGTATTACCCGGCGATCTACTGGTACGCGATGTTGAGGTTCCCGCCGGCCATGGACTTCGGCGGATCGAGCGCCATTCCCAAGAACATCACGATCGATATTTGGCGGCAGCGGATGGGCAATGTCGATTGCGTCGGCTGCCACCAGCTCGGCCAGGAATCGACCCGCACCATCCCGGCGCAGCTCGGTCACTTTGAGTCCGGCGCCGACGCCTGGATGCGCCGCGTGCAGTCCGGCCAGTGGGGCAACGCCATGACCAACCGGCTCGCCGGCCAGCTCGGCGGCGTTCCATACAAGTATTTCGGCGACTGGACCGAGCGCGTCGCCAAGGGCGAACTGCCCAAGAACAAGCCGCCGCGCCCGCTCGGCATCGAGCGCAACATCGTCGTCACCGCCTGGGAATGGTCGGCGCCCGACAAGTACCTGCACGACCTGATCTCGTCGGACCGGCGCAAGCCGACGGTCAACGCCTACGGCCCGGTCTACGGCGCGCCCGAGTACTCGACCGACAACATGCCGATCCTCGACCCCAGGACCCACACGGTGTCCTCTTTCAGGATGCCGGTGGCCGATCCCAATATGCCGCTGTCGCTCGGTCCGGGCCACGCCGGCCAGGTCAAGGTGACCGCGCCCTCGCCCTATTGGGGCGATCGCGCGATCTGGGATACCCGGGCCAACCAGCACAACGCCATGCTCGACGGCAAGGGCCGGGTCTGGCTCGCGGCGAGCGTGCGCGGCCGCCCCAACCCGGCCTGGTGCAAGAAGGGCTCGGATCATCCCTCCGCCAAGGTGTTCCCGCTTGATTTGAGCAGCCGCCAGGTCGCGGTGTTCGATCCCAAGACGAAGCAATACGACTTTGTCGACACCTGCTTCGGCACCCACCATCCGCAGTTCGGCTACGACGCGGACAACACGCTGTGGCTCTCGGGCACGGGTCAGGTTGCGGGCTGGGTCAATACCAAGACGTGGGACGAAACCAGGGACGCGCGGAAGGCGGTCGGCTGGTTCCCGTTCGTGCTCGATGCCAATGGCAACGGCAATCTCGACGAGTTCACCGATGCGGGCAAGCCGGCCGCAGCGGGCAAGGACGCCCGATTCAATCCGGGCTCCGGCCCGTACGCGGTGATGCCGCATCCGACCGACGGCTCGATCTGGTACACCTCCGGCGTGTTCGGCGGACGGCCGGGATTCCTGCGCTACGATCCCAGGACCAGGCTCAGCGAGTTCTACCAGGTCCCGAAGGAAGCGATCGGGCTGCGCGGCGGCGACATCGACAAGAACGGCGTGCTGTGGGCGTCCGGCTCGTCCGGACACCTCATCAGCTTCGACCGGCGCAAGTGCGAGGGCCCGCTCAACGGCCCGAACGCCACCGGCAATCACTGCCCCGAAGGCTTTGCCATGCACCGCTATCCGGGGCCGGGCTTCGAGGATTACCCGAATGGCAGCGCGGAGGGCAGCTACTACACCTGGGTCGACCACCACAACACGGTCGGCCTCGGTGAGAACGTGCCAATCTCGACGGCCAACCTTCAAGACGGCTTCGTCGGCTACAAGGACGGGCAGATGATCCTGATGCGCGTGCCGTATCCGATGGGCTTCTACGCCAAGGGACTCGACGGACGCATCGACGACCCGAACGCCGGCTGGAAGGGCCGCGGCCTGTGGAGCGCCAGCGGAGATCGCACGCCCTGGTTGAACGAGTTCGGCAAGGGCGCCCGTCCACTCGCGGTGCAGATCCAGGTTCGCCCCGATCCGCTCGCGCGCTGACGCGATCACGTTGTTCCGGAGGAGCCGCGATATGAAAACGAAGGGCAAGTGGATTTTGGGCGCCGCGGCGGCAGGCCTCGCCGCGCTGCTGGCCGCCTGCGCGGGCATGGAAAGCGGCGAGTCGGGGATCAGCATCGGTAGCAGCGACCTCGGCGGCGTGGTCACCGGCGGCAAGGGGCCCGAGCCCGGGGTCTGGGTGATCGCCGAGACCACGGACCTGCCCACCCGGTTCACCCGGATCGTGGTCACCGACGACCGCGGCCGCTACCTCATTCCCGAGCTGCCGAAAGCCAGCTACAGCGTGTGGGTGCGCGGCTACGGACTGGTGGACTCGCCCAAGGTGCGGACCGAACCGGGCACGCTGCTCAACCTGACCGCGGTGCCGGCACCGGGCGCGGCAGCCGCCGCGGAATACTACCCGGCGATCTACTGGTATTCCATGCTGAAGATACCGGCGGCGGGCGAGTTCCCGGGCACGGGTCCGCAGGGCAACGGCATCCAGCCGGGCATTTCGACCCAGCGGCACTGGCTCAACACCGTGAAGACCAACGGCTGCATGTCGTGCCACGCGCTCGGCACCAGGGGCACGCGCACGATACCCAGGGATTTCGCCCACATGAAGTCCAGCGAGGCCTGGGCGCGGCGCATCGCCTCCGGCCAGGCCATGAACACCATGGTCCGGAACGTCGGACGGCTCGGCACGCAGACGGCGCTGGGACTGTGGGCGGACTGGACCGACCGCATCGCAGCCGGCGAGCTGCCGTTCGCGCAACCCCCGCGCCCGCACGGCATCGAGCGCAACGTCGTGCTCACGCTCTGGGACTGGAGCAAGCCTACCGCCTACATGCATGACCTGATCGGGACCGACCGGCGCAGGCCCACGATCAACGCGAACGGCAAGTTTTACGGGGCGCCGGAGAACAGCACGGACGAATGGCCGGTGCTCGACCCCGTCACGCACACCGCGACGACGGTGCGGCATCCGGTCCGCGACCCGAAGACGCCGTCCCACCGGACCGATCCGATGGCGCCTTCGCCCTACTGGGGAGCGGAGCCGATCTGGGACAGCCAGACCAGCACGCACAACCAGATGATGGACGAGAAAGGCCGGGTGTGGGCCGCGGCGCGGATTCGCCACCCGAACAACCCGGATTACTGCAGGAAGGGCGGCGACCACCCGTCGGCGAAGGTGTTCCCGCTCGAGCGCGCCGGACGGCACCTGTCGATGTACGACCCGGCGTCCGGCAAGTGGACGCTGATCTCGACCTGCTTTCCGACGCACCACCTGATCTTCGCGGAAGACGCCGACAACACGCTGTGGACCTCGAGCGGGGTCGGCGGCCTGGGCGTCGTCGGCTGGCTCAACCGGAAAATGTTCGAGGCGACCGGCGACGAAAGGCGGTCCCAGGGCTGGACGCCTTTCGTGCTCGACACCAACGGCAACGGCAAGCGCGACGAGCATGTCGACCCCAAGCAGCCGGTGGACCCGAGGAAGGACAAGCGGGTCGCGGTGAACCTGTACAGCGTCGTCGTCAACCCGAAGGACGGCTCGGTGTGGGGAACGTCGCTGGCGCCCTTCCCCAGCTACGTCGTGCGCGTCGCCCCCGGGCCCGATCCGACGCACACGGCGCTCACGGAAATCTACGAGCCGCCGTTGCCGGCCTACGGCGCGCGCGGCGGCGACATCGATCGCAACGGCGTGTTCTGGGCGTCGTACGCGAGCGGCCACCTCGGGAGCTTCGACCGCCGCCAGTGCAAGGGGCCGCTGAACGGACCGAAAGCGACCGGCAAGCACTGCCCCGAGGGCTGGACGCTGTACCGACTGCCCGGGCCGCAGTTCCGGGACGTGAAGGACGACGGCAGCGCCGAGGCGAGCTACTACACCTGGGTGGACTGGTACAACGCGTTCGGGCTGGGCGAGAACGTGCCGATTGCCACCGGCAACATGAGCGATTCGTACTTCGCGCTGGTCAACGGCAAGTTCGTCACGCTGCGCGTGCCCTACCCCATGGGCTTCTTCGCCAAGTGGGCGGAAGGGCGCATCGACAATCCGAACGCCGGCTGGAAAGGGCGCGGGCTGTGGGCAACGAGCTCCAACCGGACGGTGTTCCACGTCGAGGGCGGCACGCAGAACCGGCCCAAGGTGGTGAAGTTCCAGCTGCGGCCGGATCCGCTCGCGCGCTAGGCGCGCTCACACCGTCGCGACCGGAGTGACGGGCGAGCCGGCGGCGCCGGGCAGCCGCAGCGGCGGCGCGGTCAGGAGAAAGCGGCTCCGGCGGTGCTCGCGCAGCCACGCCGCGAGCTCCGTCAGGTACCACAGCTCGCCGAGGTGGATCCCGAGCTTGAACAGGCAGTGCTCGTGCAGCGGCAATGCCGGCCCGCGGTGCGGCAGGCGCGGGTCCGCGCCGAGCGTGGAGGAGCGCTCGACCGCGAGGTTGTCGCAGGCGATCGCCGCGAGCCCGCTGTCGGCGATCCATTCGAGCAGGCGCTTGTCGTAGCCGTCGAGCACCGCGCAGCGGGTGCGGATCGACGGATCGAGCCTGCCGTCGGCGTCGCGGATGAGCTGGCCGAGGCCGGTATGGACGCAGACGATGTCGCCCTTCTCCACCTTGACCCCGTCGGACTGCATGACTTTCTCCAGCTCGGCGTAGCCGACTTCGACGCGCTCGTCGCCGTAGCGCCGGCGCAGGTCGATCAGCACGCCCCGCCCCTGCACGCCGGTCTCCGCCATGCCCTGGATGCCGAGCGCGACCGCGCCGAGCTCGCCCTGCGTCCCGCGCCCGGCGCGGTCGACGATGTGGAACCCGTTGTAGAAGACGTTCTCCGCGACGCCGTCGCCGTCCGCATCGAACTGCGATCCCTTGTGCGGAAAGCCGTCCCAGTGCGTGGCGTATTGCGTGTAGAGCATCACCGCCTCGTCGGAGCCGACGTCGGTGAAGCGCGGGTCCACTTTCTCGAAAGGGAGGTTGAAATAGACCTGGCCGTCGCGCATGACCGGATGGAACACCGGTGGGTAGCGGTTCGGGTTGAGCACGTTCCCGCCCGGCCGGTCGAGGGGATGCGCGAGGCAGAACGCGCGGCCCGTCTTCGCTTCCTTCAGGGCGCGCAGCCGGCGCTCGTCGGTGAGCAGGTTCATCCGGCCGCGCTGGTCGTCGTCACCGAATTCGCCCCAGTTCGACCCGTCGGGGCGGCGGTTCCATCTCTTGGACATGTCGCGCGATCCTCGTTACTCGTTTCTCGTTTGCCGAGTGCCTTAGAATGATGCCATGACTTCGCCTGCGATTCCCACATTGCGCGTAAACGGCGCCGCGATCCCGGCGATCGGCTTCGGCACGTCGCAACTCGGCGACTGCGGCGAGATCGTCGCAACCGCGTTGAAGCTGGGCTACCGCCTCATCGACACGGCGTGGAAGTACGGCACCGAGAAGGGCGTCGGCGAAGGCATCAAGGCTTCCGGCGTGCCGCGCAAGGATATTTTTCTGATCACCAAGGTGTCGCACGAGCACCTGCGCGCCGCCGACTTCGCCCGGTCGGTGGACGAAAGCCTGGAGCGCCTGCGAACGGACTACGTGGACCTGTTGTTCGTGCACTGGCCCGCCATCGACGGCACCCCGCTCGCGGAAACCATGGGCGCGCTGGCGAAAGCGAAGCGCGAAGGCAGGGCACGCCACATCGGCGTCGCCAATTTCAACATCGCGATGACCGGGGACGCCATGCGGCTCTGCCCCGAGCCGCTCGCGGTGCTGCAGGCCGAATGCCACCCGTATCTCGACCAGTCGAAGGTGCTGGCGTTCTGCCGCAAGGCGGAGCTCGTCTTCATGGCTTATTGCCCGCTCGGGCGCGGGCGGCTGTTCAAGGACACGGTGCTTGCCGGCATCGCGCGCGCCAGGGGCAAGACCCTCGCCCAGGTGGCGCTGCGCTGGCTCGTCCAGCAGGGCGGCATCGCCCCCATCCCGCGCTCCTCGAACCCGCAGCACATGGCGGAGAGCCTGCACGTATTCGACTTCGAGCTCACCGTCGACGAGATGAAGAAGATCTTCGAGCTCGCGCGGCCCGACGGGCGGATCGCCAACCCGGCCGGGCGCGCGCCCAAATGGGACTGACACGGCGCTGACGAAATGACGCGTGGCGGCGAGCGGGGTTACCGCGCCGCCAGTTCGGCCTCGGCCTGGATCAGGAGCGCGCCGCTTCCGTCCTCGGCCCACAGGTTCACCGCGTTGCCGTCCGGCGCGCCGCAGAGCACGCACGCCACGCCGTCGGTGAGCGGGCTCACCGACCGGTAGCGAAACGCCCTCAGCGGCGCGTCGCTGTTCCGCCGCACCAGGTCCGCGAGCAGCGTGGCGATCAACTGCCCGTGGACGACCAGCCCCGCGTAGCCCTGCTCCACCGCGTACGGCCGGTCGTAATGGATCCGGTAGGCGTTGAAGAGCAGCGCCGAGTAGCGGAACAGCAGCGCCGCGTCGAATTTCAGCTCGCGCTTCCAGGCCGCCCGCGCGGGCGCGCGGCGAGGCGCGGGCGGAGAGGGTCCCGGGCGCGGCGCGTCCCGGTAGACGAGGTCGTGCTCCTCGACGATCGCCGGGCCGCCGGGTCCGGAGATCTCGTCGCGGACGGCCACGAACACGAGGTCGCCGCTGGCCCCTTGCTTCAGGGTCACATTCGCGATGGTGGAAACGCGGCGTGCCGCCTCGCCGATCCGCAGCGGCCGCGGGAACGACAGCCGCGCCCCGGCGAACATGCGCCGCGGCAGCGGCACCGGCGGCAGGAACCCGCCAAGCCGGGCGTGGCCGTTCTCCGCAAGATCCGCGCCCTTGTGCAGTTCCAGGAAGTGGATCCAGTGCCACAGCGGCGGCAGCGGCTCGCCGACTCCCGGCGCGGCGGGCAAGTCCAGCGTTGCCGCGAGCGCCGCCGCCGGGAACGCCGGCATCGGATCGGCGACGGTTTCGCTGCGGCCGATCCACTGCTTCAGCGGTGAGATATCCAGCGCCATTCTTTTCAAATGACTTTGGATTCCCGCAACGCCCGAATCCGCGTGTCGTCGTACCCCATTTCCCGAAGCAGCGCGTCGGTGTGCTCGCCGAGCCCCGGCGCGGCGCGGGCCGGCGCGTCCTCGCCCGCGCTGCGCACCGGCGGCGCGACCATCCGGTACGGCCCTCGCGGCGGATGCGGGAGGGTCTGCAGCCGGCCGTGCTCCGTCACGAACGGATTCTCGAGCGCCTGCTGGAGATCGTTGATCGGTGCGGCCGGCACCGCGCCGGCGAACAGCGCGAGCCACTCTGCCGTCGTGCGCTGGCCCAGCTCGCGGTCGAGCAGGTCGGTCAGCAGGTCGCGCTGCTGCAACCGGTCGGGGAACCGGCGAAAGCGCGCGTCCGCTATCCACTCGGGGCGCCCGAGCTTTTCGCACAGCGCCGGCCAGAACTTTTCCTTGTTGCACATGAGGTAAATCCAGCCATCCTGCGTCCGGTAGAGCTGGCAGGGCGTGAGCGACGGGTGCGCCGAGCGCGGCAGGCGGCCGGTGACGACGCCCTCGTTCAGGTACCACGTGGCGAGGTAGGACGTGTTGTGCAGCGCCATGTCGAACAGGCTCACGTCGATGTCGCGTCCCGTCCCGGTCGCGCGCGCCGCGGTCATCGCGGCGAGCAGCGCGTACGCCAGCCCCAGCCCGGTCATCAGGTCCACCATCGAGATGCCGAAGCGCGCCGGCGGCGTGCCGGGCTCGCCGGTCAGCGAGAAGTAGCCGGCCTCCGCCTGCATCAGGTAGTCGAACCCCGGCCAGTCGGCGCGCGGGCCGGTGCGCCCGTAGGCGGAGAGGTGCGCGCACACGATCTTCGGGTTCACCGCCTTGAGGCGGTCGTAGACCAGCCCGAGCTTCGCCGGCACGTCCCCGCGCAGGTTGGACGCGAGCGCATCGGCCGTGCGCGCGAGGTCGCGCAGCACCGCCTGCCCTTCCGGGCGGCTCAAGTCGAGCGTCAGGCTCTTCTTGTTGCGGTTGAAGCTGTGGAAGAACTCGCTGTCGCCGGGCGCGAAGAAGTGCGGCCCCACGGCGCGCGACATGTCGCCGCCATCGTTCGGGTTCTCGATCTTGATCACTTCCGCGCCCTGGTCAGCGAGGAACATCGTGCCGAACGGGCCCGCCCCGTACTGCTCGACCGCCAGCACCCGCACACCCGCTAGCGGTAGCACGGCAATCCTTTAGCCACAGAGAGCACAGAGAGAATCAAGACCAATAATAGAACCGCCGAGGCGCCGAGAGAAACGAAAATCTCAACAGTTGCGCCCACGCGCGCCGACAGCGCGTTTCCGCTTCGGCTGTGCAGCCTCAGAATACGTAGGAGTGCGGCCGTAAGTTGGAGCATCCGGTTGGGCAGCGCCAAAGGGGAGGCCGTGCTGGGCACCAAGCTCCTTGTTAGGCGCTAGGCCGATCTTATAGAGATCTGCCGCCGATTTAAGACTGACAAAGCGGCGCGCGGGGCCCATGTGCACCGCAACCGGTTTTCCTTGCGCCAGGAGTTTGAAAACGTTCGCCAGCGTTCCCCGGCTCTTTCCATCCCAGAGCATCAGGCCATAGGACGCTTCCTTGGCCATCTCAGCATCTTTTACGGAATAGAGTTCAAAACCCCGGGCGCCCTTGGGTGCGTCGACGGAGCGCACTTTCCAGTGCCCCACATTGTTGCGAAGAAGCCCGGTGACGGCGTAGACCACGACTTTCTCATACCCGCGGTCCGCCAAATATTGCTGGAGCGCACGATCCGCCCCGTTCGCGTCACCGACAACCATCCAGAGGCCGCGAGTCAGGAGCTCATCAATCTTGGCGCGCATGCTCTCATTGAGGCGAGCGATTCGCCGCGAGCCACCGAGGAAAACCGCTTCCATTGTCAACCTCGAGCTCTGGTTAGCGCCAATGCGAAGACCGCAGAAACGCCACCCGCTTCCTTCAGAAGGCGCCCAATTGCATTAAGAGTAGCTCCGGTCTGATAGAGATCATCCAGAAGCAGAATTCGCAGGCCCCGCAAAGCGTCGCCCTCGATCGAGTGAATCCCTGAAATCAGTTCAAGACGCTTCGCGTGATCCACTCCCTTCAACTCGGGAGTCGTTCTGGATTTACACACACTCTCCTTGTTCACCGGCAGATTCAGAAGATTCCCAACTTCGTCCGCGATCTGAAAGAGCGGCTGAACCCTTCGGCTCTTGCTGGGTGGTACTGGAACAATTAGCTCAATCCCGGGTTTCCAGCCTTTCACGAAATCAGATGCAGCCTGCGCGATGGGGGCAACTGCGGATTGATCGCCCCTGTACTTGAGCCTGTAAATCAATTCGCCCAACTCGGTAC
>MERD01000105.1:7507-7620 GCA_001771935.1 Betaproteobacteria bacterium RIFCSPLOWO2_02_FULL_67_26 | reverse complement strand
CGCAACTTGAGTTCATGAAACGGCGCGCGTTCCTGCGGCGGTCCGGGCAGGCGCTGGGGGCGGCGGCGTTCGCCGGCATCCCCGGCATGCCGGCCTTGGCGCAGCAAAAGACC
>MERD01000105.1:6241-7399 GCA_001771935.1 Betaproteobacteria bacterium RIFCSPLOWO2_02_FULL_67_26 | reverse complement strand
ACCGTGGCGAAGCTGACCGCGCCGGGCGGCACCTCGCGCTACGACTTCATGGTGAGCAACACCAGCTTCATGCGCGGGCCGCTGCTGGGCGAGCGCGATGGCCAGGAGCTGGCGATGGCGCTGGACACCTCGAAGATCCCCAACGCCGCCAAGCTGCTGCCACTGTTCAAGGACGAAACTATTCGGCGCGCTGGCAAGACCTACGCGGTGCCGATTTTCTGGGGCTACGACTCGGTGATCTACAACAAGAAGAAGATCCCGGAGGACGCCGCGCTGACGCAATCGTGGAAGGTGCTGTTCGACGACAAGTACGCCGGGCGCGTCGCGTTGCGCGATGACGCGCACCAGAGCATCGCCGCCGCGGCGCTCTCGATGGGGCACAAGAAACCGTTCGAGATGGACAAGAAGGACCTCGACGAGGTCACGCGCTTCCTGATAGCCAAGAAGAAGAACTTCCGCACCATGTGGACGCAGTTCGGCGAGGCGGTGAACATGATGTCGAGCGGCGAGATCGACGCGATGTACGGCTGGATCGTGATGCGTGCCGTCCTGCAGAGGAGGGGGCTCGACGTGACCAACAACTGGCCCAGCGACGGCCTGCTGTTCTGGAACCAGGCGGCCTTCATCCCGAAGAACGCCCCCAACGCGGCGGAAGCGCACGCCGTGCTGAACGCCATGTGCGGGGTCGAGTACGGGATAGCTCTCACGCGCGAGACCGAGTACCTGGTGACGAGCGCGGGTACCGCTGCGGCGCTTTCGGCCGCGGACCGGCGCAAATTCGGCTACGACATCCTCGAGCGCGGGTTGAACCTGGTTCCCCTAGCCTGGCCGAAGAGCATGGACAGCTGGATCGAGGCCTGGGGTCGGGTCAAGGCGGCGTGACCGGGGTAGCATCCGCCCGGCGCGCCGCGGTCGAAGCGCGCCGGGTCTCCAAGCGCTTCGGCGAGGTCCTCGCGCTCGACGACGTGTCGCTGGAAATCGGCGAGGGCGACTTCTTCGCCCTGCTCGGCCCGAGCGGCTGCGGCAAGACGACGCTGCTCAGGATCACAGGGGGCTTTGAGAATCCGACTTCCGGCGACGTGCTCATCGACGGGAAAAGTGTCCTCGGGCAGCCGCCGTACCTGCGGCCGACCAACATGATTTTCCAGCACCTGGCGC
>MERD01000105.1:5673-6073 GCA_001771935.1 Betaproteobacteria bacterium RIFCSPLOWO2_02_FULL_67_26 | reverse complement strand
GACGAGCCGCTCGGCGCCCTTGACCTTCAGCTTCGCCTGCAGATGCACGACGAGCTCCGGCGCCTGCACCGCAGCCTCGGCTCGACGTTCATCTTCGTCACCCACGACCAGTCCGAGGCCATCACGCTCGCCAACCGCATCGCCGTCATGAACATGGGCCGGGTGCTCCAGGTGGGCACGCCCGAGGAGATCTACAACGCGCCGCAGACGCGCTTCGTGGCGCAGTTCATCGGCCAGAGCAACCTGATCGAAGGCCGGGTGGTCGAGACCCTGCCTGGGCGCCATCTGCTGGTGGAGTGCGCGGGCGTGAGGCTGCGCTGTCGCTCGGCGGTCGACATGCGGGTCGGCGCGCCCGCGACGCTGTCATTGCGCTACGAGCGCGTGGGCCTCGCGAATGGAG
>MERD01000105.1:4181-5645 GCA_001771935.1 Betaproteobacteria bacterium RIFCSPLOWO2_02_FULL_67_26 | reverse complement strand
GATCACCGACCGCACGTTCCTGGGATCGGCCGTGCGCATCACAGCCCGCAGCGCGAGCGGCCTCTCGCTCGTCGCCGACATCGCCGCCGTGGAAAAAGACAACGGGCTGCAGGTCGGCGCGCCGGTGGAGCTTCAGGTCGGCGAGCGCAGCATCACCGTCCTGCAGGACTAGAGGAAAGCTCAGCCTCTTCCTGGTCGATGTTCAGCACGATCCAGGGCGCTACCTCATATTGCAGGTAGACTCTTTCTGCGCGGAGGATGAAAAGGGGAGCGCGGGATTGGATTACCGTTCACTCGGCCGTACGGGAGCGATGGTTTCGCCCCTCTGCGTCGGCACCCTCAATTTCTCCAATCCGACGCCCGAGGATGAGGCGCACCGCATCGTCGCGCGCGCGCTGGCGGCGGGCGTCAATTTTTTCGACACCGCGAGCACCTACCAGGAGGGCGAGAGCGAGCGGCTGCTTGGAAAATCGATTGCCAAGCTGGGCGCGCGCCATAGCATCGTCATCACCACCAAGTCGTATTTTCCGACCGGGACCGGGCCGAACGACCACGGCAACTCGAGGCTGCATATCCTGCGCGCCTGCGAAGGCTCGCTCCGGCGCCTCGAGACGGACTACATCGACGTGCTCCTGCTTCACCGGCCGTCGTTCGACATCCCGCAGGACGAGTCGCTCGGAGCGCTCGACGATCTCGTACGCCAGGGAAAGGTCCGCTACATCGGCACCTCGGGCCACCCCGCCTGGAAAGTGATGGAAGGCCTGACGGTAAGCGAAGCAAAAGGCTGGGCGCGCTACGTCGTGGAGCAGCCTCCATACAATCTGCTTGATCGCCGGATAGAGAACGAGCTCGTGCCGCTCTGCCTGCGCCATGGTTTGGCCATTACGCCATTCGCTCCCCTCGCGCAGGGCGTGCTGGCGGGCCGCTACGACGACGCCACGCGGTTTCCGGCAGACTCGCGCGCCGCGAGGATCGGAGGACCCTACGCTGGCCGGGTCAACGCGCGCGGCATCGAGGTGGGCCGCGCCGTGGAAGCGCTTGCGCAGCGCCACGGAATGAACGCGGCCGTGCTTGCCCTGTTGTGGGTGAAGGACCAACCGGCCATCGCGGCGCCTGTTTTCGGACCGCGCACCCTCGCACAACTCGAGCAGATCCTGCCGGTGCTCGACATGCGCCTATCGGAGGAGCTGAGGTCGGCACTCGATGCGCTGGTTCCGCCGGGCAGCGCGGTGACCAACTATCACAACACGCTGGACTGGATGAAGCAGGTGTTGAGCATTTGATAGCCTGGCCTTGCCGGGAGCTCCGCGGCATGCTCCACGCTACAGGCCTAGACCACCGCTTCCACTGCCGCGCCGCGCACGTCCATCTCGAAGTCAAGGCCGACTACCGGCGGGCGGCAGAAATGCCACGCGAGCCCGCCCGGCGCCGCGCCGCGCTTCACGATCTCCTCGCCGACCAGCG
>MERD01000105.1:0-4141 GCA_001771935.1 Betaproteobacteria bacterium RIFCSPLOWO2_02_FULL_67_26 | reverse complement strand
GTCCGCCCAGCCGAAGCCCAGCGCCTCCAGGCGGCGCTGCATTACCGCCATCACATACCGGACCTTCTCGCGCAGCCCCTCGCGCGAGGTGTCCCCGAACCGCACGATGTGTTCGCGGTAGCCGCCCTTGCCTTCCGGGACCTCGCCGCCGCCCGCGACGATGAAGCTGCGGCGCGCGCTCCTGGACGCAACGGTGTACGAAAAAGCGTAAAGCGACGGCACCGGGGGCTTGTCGTATTCCGGGCAGACGTTGGTGCGCGCCACCGGATTGACGCCGTCCGTGTAGATGCCCCAGCGCTCGAGCGTTTGCACGTACAGGCGGTTGAACTCGACGAAACCCCGCTCGGTGAACGGCTCGGGCGATCGCAGCTCGCAGGCGCAAAACGACGTCGTCGGCCGCCCGATCGCTGCGATATGCTGCTCGACTCTTTTGAATCCTTCGGCGAGCGGCAGGGCCTGTCTGAGGCGGGCACGGTGAATCTCGAATCCCGGCTCGGCAGCGACACCGCCCGAGTACTGGAACACCGCCTTGATGTAGCGGTATCCGCCAGGAGTGAACGACGGGACATCAACCACGCCGGTCTCCGCAGACCTTGCAAGCTGGGTCTTTCGCCACCTTCACGGAGCGCCAGTCGGCGCTCCGCGCATCGAAGATCAGCAGCCGCCCGTTGAGCAATTCGCCGACCTTCGCCAGGACCTTGATGGCTTCCATCGCCTGCATGGCGCCGATCACGCCGGTGAGCGGCGCGAACACGCCCATGGTCGAGCACTGGACTTCCTCCACCTCGCCGTCCTCCGGGAAAAGGCAGGCGTAGCAGGGCGCATCGGCCTTGCGCAGGTCGAACAGCGTGATCTGCGCGTCGAAGCGGATCGCGGCGCCGGACACCAGCGGCTTGCGGTGCTTCACGCAGGCGCGGTTGAGCGCGTGCCGGGTCTTGAAATTGTCGGAGCAATCCAGCACCACGTCGGCCTTCGCCACCAGGGACAGGGCTTTTTCGGGATCGATTCTCGACGAGAGTCCCACGACTTCGACGTCCGGATTGAACGCCTTCAGGGTCGCGCGTGCGGCTTCGACTTTGACGGCGCCGACGGATTCGGTGCGGTACAGGATCTGGCGCTGCAGGTTGGTGAGGTCGATCTTGTCGGAGTCGGCGAGCGTCAGGCGGCCGACGCCGGCGGCGGCGAGGTACAGCGCCGCCGGACAGCCGAGGCCGCCGGCGCCCACGATGAGCGCGCTCGCCGAACGAAGTTTCTCCTGACCTTCGATCCCGATTTCGGGCAGAAGGATGTGACGGCTGTAACGGAGAAGCTGCTCATCCCTCACGAAGGAGCTGCTCGTCCTTCAGTGAGCTAGTCGGTCTTGGTGGCGGGTTTGGACTGCGCCACCGTCGCCTGCGTTGCTTTCACCGGCTCGCCCTTGAGGAAGGCGATCGCCTGCGCGAGCTGGAAGTCGTCCTTGGAGCCGAGCTCGACCGGCTTCATCTGCTCGCCGGGCGCGCCGCCCGGCGCCGGCCTGGCACGCGGTGCTTCGCCCTTGCTCACGGCCGCCTTGTTGTTTTCGAGGTGGCGCTGCAGGTCGGCTTCGCGCACGCGCGTGGCGGTGTCGCTCGGGTCCTCGACCATGATGTCCGGCGTGACGCCGAGCGCCTGGATCGAGCGCCCGCTCGGCGTGAAGTAGCGTGCCGTGGTGAGCTTGATCGCGGTGTTGTTGCCGAGCGGCATGATGGTCTGCACCGAGCCCTTGCCGAAGGTCTGCGTGCCCATCACCTTGGCGCGCTTGTGGTCCTGCAGCGCGCCGGCGACGATCTCGGAGGCGGACGCGGAGCCGCCGTTCACCAGCACCACCATCGGCACGGTCTTGGCGGCCGCCGGCAGGTTGCGCAGGATGTCCTCGCCGCGCCGCGCGTAGTCGCCGGGCGTGGCGTAGAACTTCTTGCGCGCGTCCTCGGCGCGCCCGTCGGTGGACACGATCAACGACTTCACCGGCAGGAAGGCCGCGGAGATCGCCACCGCGCCGTGCAGCAGGCCGCCCGGGTCGTTGCGCAGGTCGAGCACCAGTCCCTTGACCGGGCCCTGCTTGAACAGCGTGTCGATGTGCTTCACCAGGTTGTCGGCGGTCGCTTCCTGGAACTGCGACACGCGGATCCAGGCGTAGCCCGGCTCGAGCAGCTTGGATTTCACGCTCTGCACGCGGATCACGGCGCGCGTCAGCGTCACCACGATCGGCGCGGGCTCGCCCTTGCGCGAGATGGTGAGCGTGATCTGCGTGTTCGGCTTGCCGCGCATCTTCTTCACGGCGTCGTTCAGCGACATGCCCTTCACCGGCGTGTCGTCGAGCTTGATGATGAGGTCGTTCGGCTTGATGCCGGCCTTGAACGCCGGCGTGTCCTCGATCGGCGACACCACCTTGACGAAGCCGTCTTCCATGCCGACTTCGATGCCCAGGCCGCCGAACTGGCCCTGGGTGCCGACCTGCAGCTCCTTGAAGGCTTCGGCGTCGAGGTAGGCGGAATGCGGATCGAGCCCGGCCAGCATGCCGTTGATCGCCTCGGTGATGAGCTTCTTGTCCTCGACCGGCTCGACGTAGTTGGTCTTGATGGCGCCGAACACTTCGGTGAACGCGCGCAGCTCCTCGATCGGCAGCGACGAGCGCGTGGCGCGCTCGGCGATCGCCTGGAAATTCAGGCTGATCAGGATGCCGGCCACCGCGCCGACAAGAATGAAGCCGATGCTGCGTAGCTTGCTGTGCATGATGGTGTCGCTTACCTCTGCTCAGGGCGCCGTTTACTTCAGCCTGACCCAGCGCAAGGGGTCGAAAGCGCGGCCGAGGTGCCGCAATTCAAAGTATAAGCCCGTTTCCTCGTTGCCACCGCTCGATCCGGTGGTGGCAATCGGCTCGGCCGCCGAGACCGCGTCGCCGACTTGTTTGAGCAGCGACTCGTTGTTGGCGTAGATCGAGAGGTAGTTCTCGCCGTGGTCCACGATCATCAAGTTGCCGAAGCCGCGCATCCAGTCGGAATAAACCACCTGGCCGCGGCCGATCGCCCGTACCGGCTGGCCTTGCGGGGCGCGGATGAACACCCCCTTGGCCTCGGTTCCCGCCGCGCCCCTTGGAGTGCCGAAGCGGCCGCTCAGTTCCCCGCGCACGGGAAGCCGCAGCTTGCCGCGCAGACTGGAGAAGGGGTCTTTTCCCGAGTCCTTCTCCGGCACCAGCTCGACGCGGGCGAGCACCCGCCCGATCTCCTCGACCAGCCGGGCGAGGCGCGCTGCATCGGCGCGCAGCACGTTGATTTCCCTGCGACTCTTGCGGATATCAACGGCCAGGCGGTCGAACACGCGGCGCCGCTCGCGCCGTTCCTTGAGGATTTTTTCACGGTCGGCGCGGCTCGCCTGTTCGACCGACTTCAGGCGTTCGCGCTTCGCCTGCGCGTCGCGCGCCAGGCGTTCGAGCTCGTCGAGCCCGGAACGGTAGGCGCCGAGCACCGCCGTCGCGCTGCGCGACACGTACCCGAGGTAGTGCAGGGTGCGACCCAGCGAGCCCGGGTCGTCGCCGGAGAGCGCGACACGCAGCGCATCGGGCGTACCGCTCGCCTGGCGCGCCACCAGCATCCGCTCTGCCGCCGCCTGGCGCTGCGCGAGCGAGCGCTCCACCGCGCGGCGGCGCTCCGCGATGCGCGCCGACTCGCGGCGCAGCTGGGCACCCTCGGCCTGCAGCGCGGCGAGCGTGCGGTTGGCTTCCGAGATCGCGCGCTCCGAATCGCGCAGGCTGTCGCGCGCTTCCCGGCGGGCTGCTTCGGATTTCTGTACTTCATTTGAAAGAACTTCAATGCGGTCGCGCAGTGCCCGAAGCTTCTCGTCCTGTGCCGCCGCCGGCAAAGCGAGGAGCAGCAGCAGGAGGACGGCGCGGATCAGGCTTTGGCTTTCCCCTGCGCCGAGACTGCGGCGATGCGCCTGGCCACTTCGTCCGGGTCGCCCAGGTAGCGGTGCGCGAGCGGCTGCAGGCCGTCGTCCAGCTCGTACACCAGCGGAATTCCCGTAGGGATGTTCAGCTTCACCACCGCCTCGTCGGAAATGCCGTCCAGGTGCTTGACCAGCGCCCGCAACGAATTTCCGTGCGCGGCGATCAGCACGCGGCGGCCGG
>MERD01000104.1:27779-39737 GCA_001771935.1 Betaproteobacteria bacterium RIFCSPLOWO2_02_FULL_67_26 | reverse complement strand
GGATGAAGCTCTTAACCATTGCGAAGATTCTTTCGCGCCAACACGTAGGGGCTCGAAGGCGATACTAACCGACAGGATGGTGTCACGGTTTTCCTTCCGGCCTCATCCTTCCAGCCTTGCCGGGTCGGAATGCCGGGTCGGACCCACGCAACGCGTTGTCACGCCGCGAAAAGACCGAGATTCAGCGGCTGTTTTCGACCTTAGACGGCCATTTTCAGGCCCGAAATCGCCGCTCTAAGGCGGGTGATGGGTGATGGGTGATGAGTGATGGGTGGGGCCAAGTGCTGAGTGCTGAGGACTGAGTTCCGAGTGCTGACTGCTGAATTCTGAGCCGCCGCACGCCCGACGCCTGCGGTTGTCTGATCTCTCGATTGTCATCCCGAAGCCCGAGCTATCCGTTAGAAGCGGGATGCCTCGACGCCGACGTCTATCGGTGGCGGGCCTGTCCGCTCACTTCATCCGGCGCGGCAACGAGCGCCAGGGCTGCCACTTGGCGCACTGTTAACTATAAGTTACAATGGCGACCAACGAGCTCTATTACTACCAGACTGCCTCTGGCGAGCAGCCTTTCGTCGAGTGGTTGGCGGGGCTCGCCGACAAGCAGGCCCGGGCGAGGATCGAAGCACGGCTGGCAAGGGTCGCCGCCGGAACCCTCGGGGATGTCAAGACGGCGGGCGAAGGGGTGCTGGAACTGCGAGTCGACTGGGGACCGGGATACCGTGTTTATTTTTCCCGGGTCGGCCAGGTGATCGTGCTCCTCCTGTGCGGAGGGGACAAGAGGACGCAGCAGGAGGACATCAAACGTGCGAAAGCGTATTTCAAAGACTACAAAGCGCGCTCTGCGAAGCGGGCGCCGCGCGGCCGCGCCTAGCCTGCGCTACGCGGACTGGCTGATCGAGCGGCTGAAGGATCCCGCGGAGGCGGCGGCGTACCTCGAGGCCGTCATCGACGAGGGGGACCAGGCCGCGATCATGCTCGCGCTACGGCAGGTTGCCCTGGCCCGGGGCGGAATTGCGCAAATCGCCCGCAAGGCGAAGCTCACGCGCGAGGCGACCTACAGGATGCTGTCCCGATCCGGAAATCCGGAATTGCGCAGCCTGACTTCCGTGCTGGAGGCAACTGGCCTCCGCATTTCAGTGAAGCCTATTGCGAAGCAGGCCGCCTGAACTGAAGGCAGAAGGCAGAAGGACGCCAAACCCGGGAGATCGGGAGATCGAAAAACCCGGGAGATCGGGAGATCGGGAGGTCGTGAGAAGGATCTTTCCATCTCCCGCTCTCGCGCACTCCCGCCCTCACGGATGCTGCCGCTCTCACGCTCTTCCGCCCTCGCGGCTTCAGGGGCCGGCGTCAGCCGTTCTTGACCCCCCGTTCGCGCAGGAAATCGGCCAGGATGCCCGCGGTGTGCGAGCGCGACGCGTTCCTGGCCACCGTTCCCGGCGCGCCCTGGGCGACGATCCGACCGCCGGCGTCACCGCCCTCGGGGCCGAGATCGATGAGCCAGTCGGCCTCGGCCATCACGTCGAGGTTGTGCTCGATCACCACCACGGTGTTGCCCGCGTCTACCAGGCGGTGCAGCACGCGCGTGAGCTTCTCGACGTCGGCCATGTGCAGGCCCACTGTGGGTTCGTCAAGAACATAAAGAGTGACTCGTTGCTCGTTGCTCGTTGCTGGTCCATTGCTTCGAACCTTCGCCAATTCGGTGACGAGCTTGATGCGCTGCGCCTCGCCGCCGGAGAGCGTCGGGCTCTGCTGCCCGAGCGTGAGGTAGCCGAGGCCGACGTCCTGCAACAGCGTCAGCGCATGGTGGATGGACGGGTGCGCGGAGAAAAATCCGGCCGCCTGGTCCACACTCATCATCAGCACTTCACCGATGCTCCGGTCCTTGAAGCGCACGGCGAGCGTCTCGGGATTGAAGCGCGCCCCGCGGCACGCCTCGCACGTCACCTTCACGTCCGGGAGGAAGCTCATCTCGATGCGCTTCAGCCCCTGTCCCTCGCACGTCTCGCAGCGCCCGCCCGCGGTGTTGAACGAGAAGCGCGAGGCGGTGTAGCCGCGCATGCGCGCTTCCGGCACCTCGGCATAGAGCCGGCGCACCGTGTCCCAGAAGCCGACGTAGGTCGCCGGGCACGAGCGCGGCGTCTTGCCGATCGGGGTCTGGTCCACTTCCAGGACGCGCCCGACGGCTGCGGCGCCGTGAATCGCGCGGCAGCCGACGAGCGCGGGTGACGAGTGACGATTGACGAGTGACGAGTCCTTGCGTTTTCCTTTTGCCTTTTGCCTTGTGCCTTGTGCCTTGTATTGGCGCGCTGCGACGAGGCGCCGCAAATTCTCGTATAGCACATCGCGCGCCAACGTTGACTTGCCGGAACCGGAAACGCCGGTGACCACGACCAGGCGGCCGAGCGGCACGCGGAAGTCGAGACGCTTGAGGTTGTGAAGGCTGGCGCGCTCGATTGCGAGGCCTGGTGTCGCGCCGTTCACGGGCCGCTGCGCGGTGAGCGGGTGCTTGAGCGGTTGCGCGAGGTAGCGGCCGGTGACCGACGCGGGCACGCGGATAATATCCGCCGCGGAGCCCGCCGCGACCACCTCGCCGCCGCGGCTCCCGGCGCCGGGACCGAGGTCCACCACGTGTTCCGCGCGACGGATAGTCTCCTCGTCGTGCTCGACCACGATCAGCGTATTCCCCTTCGCCTCGAGCTTCGCGAGCGTGTCGAGCAGCACGCGGTTGTCGCGCGGGTGCAGCCCGATGGTGGGCTCGTCCAGGATGTAGGCGACGCCGCGCAGGTTGGAGCCGAGCTGCGCGGCGAGCCGGATGCGCTGCGCCTCTCCGCCCGACAGCGTCGGCGCGGCGCGGTCGAGCGCGAGGTAGGAGAGCCCCACCTCGCGCAGAAAGGCGAGCCGGCTCTTCAGCTCCGCGGCGATGTCGCGCGCAATCTCCGCTTCCCGTCCCGCCAGGCGCAAATCGAGAAAAAACCTTTCGATGGCCGCCACGGACAGGCCGGAGAGATCGGCAATGGAGCGGTCCCGGAACCGCACGGCGAGCGCGACGGGATTCAACCGGCGCCCCGAGCAGTCCGGGCAGCGCGCGGCTTCGCCCTCGAACCATTCGTTCCACCCGATTTCCTCACCCGATTGGCTTTCATCGAAGCCCGCCAGCTTCAGGCCCGTGCCGTAGCAGGTTGCGCACCAGCCGTGCCGCGAGTTGTAGGAGAAGAGACGCGGGTCGAGCTCGGGGAAACTCGCGCCGCACGAGGGGCAGGCGCGGTTCACCGAGAACACCGTTTCCGTCATGACGGCGAGCGCCGGGTCGCGCCGGGCCATCGCCCGTTCCAGCGCCTCCAGCGGGGCGAGCACGTGCGCGACGCCCTTGCCGTAGTCGAGCGCGCGGTTGAGCGCGGCGCGCAGGGCTGCTTCAGTCTCTGGCACTGCGCGCACGTCGGCGACCGGCAGCTCGATCGTGTGCTCGTGGAAGCGCGACAGCCGCGGCCACTTCCCGGTCGGGATGAATTCGCGGTCCACGCGCAGGTGGGTGTAGCCCTTGCCGCGCGCCCACTTGGCGAGGTCCGTGTAATAGCCCTTGCGGTTCACCACCAGCGGCGCCAGCAGCCCCACGCGCGAGCCGCGGTAGTCGCGCACGATGCGTGCCGCGATCGCGTCCACGCTCTGCGGCTCGATCGGCACGTCGCACCGCGGGCAATGCTGGGTGCCGAGCTTCATGTAGAGCAGGCGCAGGAAATGGTGAATCTCGGTCAGCGTCGCCACCGTGCTCTTGCGCCCGCCGCGGCTCACGCGCTGCTCGATCGCGACGGTCGGCGGGATGCCGAAGATCGCATCCACGTCGGGGCGCGCCGACGGCTCGACGAACTGGCGCGCGTAGGCATTGAGCGACTCCAGATAACGCCGCTGGCCCTCGGCGAACACGATGTCGAAGGCGAGCGTGGACTTGCCCGATCCCGAGACGCCGGTCACCACCGTGAAGCGGTTGCGCGGAATGGCGACGTCGATGTTCTTCAGATTGTGTTCGCGCGCGCCGTGCACGTCTATCGAGGGATGAGGGATGAGGGATGAGGGATGAGGGGCAGGCGCGTCCACGCGTGGTTCTTCCGCTGTTGTGGCGGTTGCGGGGACGAGAGCGGATTCGTAGTCGCGCAGGGCCTTGGCGGTGTGGGAGGTCGGGTGCGCAGTAATGTCCCTGGGCGTGCCGGTGGCGACGATCTCGCCGCCGGCATCGCCGCCCTCCGGCCCGAGGTCGATGATCCAGTCGGCGGCGCGGATGACGTCGAGGTTGTGCTCGATCACCACCAGCGAGTGACCGGCGCGCATCAGCTGGCGGAACGCCCTGAGCAGTTTGGCGACGTCGTCGAAGTGCAGGCCGGTGGTGGGCTCGTCGAACAGGAAGAGTGATAAGTGATGGGTGATGGGTGATGAGCGGCTTGAAGCTTCGGCGAGGTGGCCGGCGAGCTTGAGGCGCTGGGCCTCGCCGCCGGAGAGCGTCGGTACCGGCTGGCCGAGCCGCAGATAGTCGAGTCCCACATCGGCGAGGGGCCGCAACACTGTTTCCACTTCGCGGTTGCCCTTGAAAAACGCGATCGCTTCCGTCACCGTCATGTCGAGCACGTCGGCGATCGACTTGCCCGCAGCTTGTTGCTCGTTGCCCGTTGCTGGTGACGCGGCCGGAGGCTGGAGCTTGACCTCCAGTACTTCCGGACGGTAACGACGGCCGTTGCAGTCCGGGCAGCGCAGGTAGACGTCGGAGAGGAACTGCATCTCGACGTGCTCGAAGCCGTTGCCGCCGCAGGCGGGGCAGCGGCCGTTGCCCGAGTTGAAGCTGAACGTGCCCGCGGTGTAGCGCCGCTCCATCGCCGCCGGCGCCTCCGCGAACAGCTTGCGGATCGCGTCGAGCGCCCCGACGTAGCTCGCGGGGTTGGAGCGCGTCGTGCGCCCGATCGGCGACTGGTCCACCAGCACGACCTCGGTGATCCGCTCGTGCCCCTTCAGCGCGCGGTGCCTGCCCGGGGCCTCGGTCGGCTTCCCTTTCGCTTTGAGCAACGCGGCGTACAGCACGTCCTGCACCAGCGTGGACTTGCCCGAGCCGGACACGCCGGTGACGCACACCAGGCGCTCGAGCGGGATCGTCACGTCGATGCCCTTGAGGTTGTGCTCCGCCGCCCCGTAGATCCGAATCGAGGGATGAGGGGTGAGGGATGAGGGATGAGGGCTCCCCCCGTCGGCGCGCTTGCGCCCGGCAAGGTAATCGGCGGTGAGCGTGCCGGAGCGCTTGAGCGCTTCCGGCGTATCGAAGCATACGATGCGGCCGCCGCGCTCGCCCGGGCCGGGACCCATGTCGAGCACCCGGTCGGCAGCGAGCATGATCTGCGGGTCGTGCTCGACCACCACCAGCGAGTTCCCGGCGTCGCGCAGCTTCTTCATGACACCGATCACGCGCCCCATGTCGCGCGGATGCAGGCCGATCGAGGGCTCGTCCAGCACGAACAGCGTGTTGGTGAGCGAGGTCCCGAGCGCGGTGGTGAGGTTGATGCGCTGCACCTCGCCGCCCGAGAGCGTGCGCGACTGGCGGTCGAGCGTGAGGTAACCGAGCCCGACTTCCGTGAGATAGGAGAGCCGCGCGCGGATGTCGGTCAGCAGCAGGTCCGTCGCCTGATCCATCGGCGCCGGGAGGTGCAGGCGCGCGAAAAAAGCCCGCGTCTTCGAGATCGGCAGCAGCACGAGATCGTGCAGCGCGAGCCCCGGCAGGCGCGCGAGCGTATCCGCGCCGAATTTCACGCCGCTCGGCAGAAACCGCTGGTCCGGCGCGAGCACCGCGTCCGCGTCTTCCGGGTTCCCCAGCCGCCAGGCGAGGGCGTCGGTCTTCAACCGCGCGCCGCCGCACGCCGCGCACGGCGTGTAGGCGCGGTAGCGCGACAGCAGCACGCGCACGTGCATCTTGTAGGCTTTGGTCTCCAGCCATTTGAAGAAGCGGCCGATGCCGTACCACTTGCCGGGCCAGGACTTACGCCAACTCACCCAGCCAGGATCGCCCTCGATCACCCATTGCCGCTGCTCCGCTTCCAGCTCGCGCCACGGCGTATCCAGCGGCACGCCGCGTTTCTTCGCGTACTGGACGAGATCGTCGTTCCAGCCGCGGTAGGACTCGGTGCGCCACGGCCGGATCGCGTCTGCGCGCAGCGTCTTCGATTCGTCGGGCACGACGAGCCCGTAGTCCACGCCGATTACGCGCCCGAATCCGCGGCAGGTCTCGCACGCGCCGACCGGCGAGTTGAACGAGAACAGGCTCGGTGTCGGGTCCTGGTAGTGGATATCGCAGTCGGGGCAGTGCAGGTCCGTGGAGTACCTCCACGGAGAGGGATGAGGGATGAGGGATGAGGGATGAGGGAGCCCGCCTTCGGCGAGGGGATAGATGTTGACGCGGCCCTGGCCGATCCTGAGTGCGGATTCCAGCGCCTCGATGACCCGTGCTCGCTCGGCGGAGGTCATGCGGACCCGGTCCTGCACCACTTCCAGCAAGCCGTCGCGCTGCGCGTGGATGCGGGTGTAGCCCTGCCGCTCGAGCAACTGCCTGACCTCCGCCTCGGAGAAGTTCTTTGGTACCGGAACCGGGAAGGTGATGAGGAGGCGGGGGTCTCCGGCGGCGCGTGCACGGGCGGCGAGGCCGGCGTAAATGGAATCGGGCGTGTCGCGCGCGACGCCGGCGCCGCAGCCTCGGCAGTGGAGCTGCGCGGCGCGCGCGTAGAGGAGCTTCAGGTGGTCGTTCAGCTCCGTCATGGTGCCCACCGTGGAGCGCGAGGTGCGCACCGGGTTGGTCTGGTCGATCGCGATGGCCGGCGGGATGCCCTCGATCGCGTCCACCTGCGGCTTGTCCATGCGGTCGAGGAACTGCCGCGCGTAGGGCGAGAACGTCTCGACGTAGCGGCGCTGGCCCTCGGCGTAGAGCGTGTCGAAAACGAGCGAGGACTTGCCCGAGCCGGAGACGCCGGTGACGACGACCAGCTCGTTCAGCGGCACCTCGAGCGTGAGATCCTTGAGGTTGTTCTGGCGGGCGCCGCGAATGACGATGGCGTCGCCGCGAATGTCGGGCATCGGGAAGCGGGGCTGTTTATAATAGGCGGCGTGAGAATTGTATCCGCGATCGCCTGCTGCCTCGCCGCCGCCCTGCTGGCGCCGGCGGCGTCCGCGCAGTTGCTCTACAAGTCCACCATGCCCGACGGCAAGGTGATCTACGGCGACAAGCCGGTGCCGGGCGCGGTCAAAGTCGAGAAAAGCAAGCCCGACACCTCCAAGAAGGGCTTCGCGCCGCCGACCAAGGGCGAGGCCGCGACGCTGAAGGAGCTGGAAGCGGCGCGGCTCAAGCGCGAGAGCGCCCAGGGCAAGGTGCAGGCGGCCGAGCAGGCGCTGCGCGAGGCCGAGGCCCGGCTGGCCGCCGGGAAGGAGCCGGTGGCGGGCGAGCGCCAGGGCACCGTGAGCGGGCAGCAACGGTTCACGGACGCGTACTGGGCGCGCCAGAAGAAGCTCGAGCAGGACATCGAGAACGCGCGCCGCGCCCTCGACCAGTCCCGCTCCGGCAAGTAAGTCGAAAGACCTCGCGCAACCGGCGCGTTAGCGCCTGTCCCAGGCGCGCATCACCCATCACCCTTCACCCATCACGGCCCTATGTCTGAAAGACGCATCGGCAGAGACTGGGAAATCGGGAAATCGTGAGAGGGAGCAGTTTCGCTCTCCCGTCTTTTGGAACTGTATGAATAACGCGCCTCCCGATCCCGGCCTGCTGTCGCTGAATACCGCGACGGTGCGGGAGAAGTGGAAGCTGCGTGAGGCGATCGAGGACGCGGCGCCGCTATTTCCCGGGTGCTCGAGGTTTGGGCTGCGGCGGCACCGGGTCCGGCAGCTGGATCGGGGCGGTCGGCGGCAGGTCGAACGGCACCCATCCGGGCGCCTGCGGCTTCGGAGCCGATTGCGCCGCCGTCGCCGGCGCTCGCGGTCCGGCTGATGCCTGCTCTGGCGTGAAATCGAGGCTGACGCCGGTCGGCCGCACGATCGTGCCGCAAACCCCTTCCAGGATCGCTGAGGCATCTTCAAGGCGGCCGATGCCGGCGAACTTGCCCCCCGCTTCGACGAAGCGGCAGGCCGCGTCGATCTTCGGCTTCATCGAGCCCGCCGCAAAAGTGAGTTTCTTCAGCTGCTCCGGCATCGTCTCGTGGATCGGCTTCTGGTGCGGCGTTCCCCATCCGGCAAAAGCCGCCTCGACGTCCGTGAGCAGCAGCAGAGCGTCTGCTCCGAGCTGGTGCGCGAGCAGCGCCGCCGCGAGGTCCTTGTCGATCACGGCTTCCACGCCGTGCACGGCGCCCGAAGGCGATGTCACGACCGGGATGCCGCCGCCGCCGGCGCACACCACGATGGCGCCCGCCGACATGAGCAGCCGGATCGCGGCCAGCTCCTTGATGCGCCGCGGCTCGGGCGAAGGCACGACGCGCCGCCATTTCGGGCCGTCGGGCGCCACGGTCCAGCCGCGCTCTTTCGCGAGGCGCTTGGCGTCCGCCTCGCTGAATGCCGGGCCGATCGGCTTGGAGGGATTTCTGAACGCGGGATCGTTCTCGGCGACCTCGATCTGGGTGAGCAGGGTGACGATCTGGCGTTTCGGCAGCCGGCTCTCCAGCTCGGTCTCGATGAGGTAGCCGATCATCCCCTCGCTCTGCGCGCCGAGGATATCGAGCGGATACGGCCGCACCTCCCGGTACGCTTCCGACTGCAACGCGAGGAGCCCGACCTGCGGCCCGTTGCCGTGGGTTACCACCACGGTATGCGTGCGCGCAATCGCGGCGATCGCCTCCGCGGCGCGCGCGACGTTCGCGCGCTGCACGTCGGCTTCCAGCGGCTCGCCGCGCTTAAGGAGCGCGTTGCCGCCCAATGCGATCACGACCTTCATGGGTCCAGCGGGAAATGGCTCGACTTATTGGACCATGCTGGGCGCGCCGCAAGTTTGCGCTACATCAAAAAAGCGCGTGGCACGGCGACATAACCCATTGAAAGATCGAAGCACTGGAGGAACGCCGCGCACGGGCGATGGCGTGCCGCACCCGTTCACGTGCGCCCGGATTGCCGCGCGATGCGGATCGCCAACAAACAGTGCGCCGCTCTGGATGTTGCACCGCAACAGTGCGCCGGAGGCCAAACAGGCGATACGCACACCGATGAAAAGTATCAAGTTAACTCAATAGCTTATCGATGAAACGGGCCCTTCAACAGGCGATGGCACACTGCTTGCTGATCATCGCTGCGAGGCAGCCGTAAACGGCGATGCTGACCCGTAGCCAGGGCGCTCTCCGCGCACGGAGCGTGGTGAGCGCCACTTTATTGGGCGCGCCGCGGCTGCGACAGGAACCGTCATGCCCGCACCTGCACGCGCACTCGCCGTCCAGCCATTGCCCGAGGCCGCGGAACCCATCGTCGTGGTGGGCACCGGTCCCGTCGGCGTGCGCGTCGCGCAGGAACTGACGCGGATCGCGCCCGCGCAGCCGGTGGTCGTGTACGGCAACGAGCCGAGCATTCCCTACAACCGCGTCCGCCTGTCGTCGCTGCTCGCCGGCGAGATGAACCTGAACGCGCTGCTCGCGGGCCAGGACCTGCCGGCGGGCCCCCATGTCACGGCGCGGCTCAATTGCGGCGTCACCGCGATCGATCGCGAGCGCCGCGCGGTGATCGACGCCGCCGGGCGCGCCCAGCCCTTCTGGAGACTGGTACTGGCGACCGGCTCGCGCCCCCTCGTTCCCGACATTCCGGGCGTCGGCCAGGACCACGTCTACGTGTTCCGCGACTTGCGCGACGCCGAACGCCTGTGCGCCCGGCGCATGCGGAGCCGGCGCACCGCCGTCATCGGCGGGGGGCTGCTCGGGCTTGAGGCCGCGCGCGCGATGCAGCGCTTCAATACGGAAGTATGCGTGATCGAGCATGCCGCGCGGCTGATGCCGCGCCAGCTCGACGAGGCGGGCGCCGCCTGCCTGCTCGATCACGTGCGCCGAATCGGCATCGAGGCCGTCCTGGGCGACCCGGTGCGCCAGGTGCTCGGCAGCGGCGCCGTCACGGGACTGCGGCTGCGCAGCGGGCGCGAGATCGAATGCGACACGCTGATCGTCGCGGCGGGCATCCGTCCCAACGTCGAGCTCGCGGCCGCGGCCGGGCTCAAGGTCGGACGGGGCGTGCGCGTGAACGATTTTCTGCAGACGTCGGATCCCGACATCTACGCGGTCGGCGAGTGCGCCGAGCACGACGGCGAGGTGTGGGGGCTCATCGCGCCCGGCCTCGAGCAGGCGGCGATTGCCGCGCACAACGCGACCGGCTCGCGGGGCCGCTACCGCGGCTCCAGCGTCGCCACGCGGTTGAAGGTGCTGGACCTGCCGATGTTCAGCATGGGCGCGGTCAACGAATATTCCCGCCTCGACCTCGCCAGCGAGCTCGTCCATCGCGATGCGGCGGCCGGCACCTACCGCAAGATCGTGACCGAGCACGGGCGGCTGATCGGCGCCATCGCGCTCGGCGAATTCCCGGAGATGAGCCGCGCGCAGGAGATGATCCTGCAGGGCCGCCTCGTGCTGCCGTGGCAGCGCTGGCGCTTTCTCCGCCACGGCACGCTGTGGCCGGAGCAGGAGCCCGGCGCCGTGACCGAGTGGCCCGCCAGCGCGGTCGTCTGCAACTGCACCGGCGTGACCTGCGGCGAGATCGCGCGCGCCTGCGCGGCCGGATGCCGCACGGTGGAGCAGGTGTCGCTGGCGACCCGCGCCTCGTCGGTATGCGGCTCCTGCCGCCCGCTCGTCGCCGAGCTGGCCGGCGCCGCGGGGCCCGCAGAGCCCGTGCGCGGCTGGAGGACGCTGCTGGGCGCCGGCGGCATCGCGCTGCCCGCGTCGCTGGCGCTCGCCCTGCTGATCGCCGTGCCGTACGCAGCCACGGTGCAGGTGCCGTGGCAATGGGACCTCCTGTGGCGCGAGAGCTTCTGGAAGCAGGCGAGCGGGTTCACGGTGCTCGGGCTTGCCGCGGCGCTGGGGGCGCTCTCGCTGCGCAAGCGCATCCGCCGCTTCACGCTCGGCGACTTCCCGGTGTGGCGGGCCGTGCACGCGGTGCTCGGCGCGCTCACGCTCGCCGGGCTCGCGATCCACACCGGCGGCCGGCTCGGCTCCAACCTCAATTTCATGCTGATGGCCGCGTTCCTCGGCGTCGTTGCCGTGGGTGCCGTGGCGGGCGGCGTGGTCGCCCTCGAGCACCGCCTGGGCGCGGCCGCCGCGCGGCTGCGCCGCTCCTGGCTGTGGACGCACATCCTGTTCGCCTGGCCGATACCGGTATTGCTCGGGTTCCATGTGTTCAAGACCTATTACTTCTGAGCCGGGAAGCACATGGCGAAGCCGGCGGGCCGAAGGATCTACTGGATCTGGTGGGGAGCATTGAGCGTGGCGCTGGCCGGATATTTCTCGATGGGGTTGCTGTCGAAGAGCGCGGCGACCCACCCGCTGCTCGCGCCGGCGCGCTCGGTGTTCCTGCCGGGCAAGACCAGCCACGGCCACTACCAGATCGAGCTCGCCTGCGAGAGCTGCCACAAGAGCCCGTTCGGCGGCCGCGAGGCGCTGCAGGAAGCGTGCGAGCGCTGCCACGGGCAGGAGCTGAAGGACGCGGTGGACAAGCACCCGCGGAGCAAGTTCACCGACCCGCGCAACGCCGACCGGCTGGAGAAGCTCGACGCGCTCGCCTGCGTCACCTGCCACGTCGAGCACCGGCCCGAGATCACGGGCCCGATGGGCGTGACGCTCGCCGGCGACTTCTGCTTTCTCTGCCACCAGGAGATCGCCAAGGACCGGCCGAGCCACGAAGGCATGGCGTTCAATACCTGCAATTCCGCCGGCTGCCACAAGTTCCACGACAACCGCGCGCTCTACGAGGACTTCCTCGCCAAGCACC
>MERD01000104.1:14727-27741 GCA_001771935.1 Betaproteobacteria bacterium RIFCSPLOWO2_02_FULL_67_26 | reverse complement strand
ACTTCCGCGAGGTCGCGGCTGATTTTCCCGGCTATCCCTCGGAGCGCTTTCCGCTGAAGCCCCAGACTGTGCCCGACGCCCCCGCGGATCTCATGAAGTCAAAGGACGCCGTCGGCGACTGGCTCGCGACCGCGCACGCGCAGGCGGGCGTCAACTGCAGCGGCTGCCATAAAGGGGGGCAGGACGGGGCGGAGGCGGCGGGCGCGGCGTCATGGGTAAGGCGGCCGGACCACAAGGCCTGCGCGACGTGCCACGAGCCGGAAGCGAAGGGCTACCTCGCCGGCAAGCACGGCATGCGGCTTGCGGAGGGGTTGGCGCCGATGACGCCCGCGCGCGCGCGCCAGCCGATGCATGCCAGGGCGCGCGCCACCGAGCTCGGCTGCACGAGCTGCCACGGCGCGCATCGCTTCGACACCCGGAAAGCCGCGGTGGAAGCCTGCGTGAGCTGCCACCGCGACGGGCACACCGCCGCCTACGAGCGCTCGCCGCACTACGCGCTGTGGAGGAAGGAACTCGCGGGAGAACTGCCCGCCGGCAGCGGCGTCTCCTGCGCGAGCTGCCACCTGCCGCGCGACGAGTACCGCGTGCCGGGCCTGGACGCAAAGCGGGTGGTGGTGCAGCACAACCAGAACGACAACCTGCGCCCCAATGAAAAGATGATCCGCCCGGTGTGCATGAGCTGCCACGGGCTCGGCTACTCGATCGACGCGCTCGCGGACGCGAAGCTCGTCAGGGACAACTTCGCCGGCAAGCCGGCCGGGCACATCAAGAGCCTGGACATGGTCGCCATCCGCGTGAAGGAGCTGGAAGAAAAGCGGCGGCGGAAAAGCGCCGTGGCAACGGCCAAATGAGGGTGTGGGGCGCCCGCTGCATGCCGGCGGGTTTCGATGGTTAACTCGGAAAGGGAGCAATACGATGAAGACGAGCAGGACGATGGTGGCGGCGCTGGCCGCGGCGGGATTCGCGGTAGTGGCGCCGGCGCACGGGCAGGTGACCTACAAGGCGATGGCGGACGCGCTGCACGCGGTCATGGAATCCGACCGCACGGTGTACACGCGCATGGTGGTGAACCGCCTGCAGAACGAGGAGAAGGTGATCAAGGCGAGCGAGCACTTCAAGGACGACAAGGCGCTGCCGCTGCCGGCGCAGATGTTCCGCTTCGGCGCGGAGATGGTGGCGGAGAAGAAGATGCCCTTCAGCTACTCGCTGCAGTCGCTGTGGCCGGTGAACAAGCAGAACGCGCCCAAGACGCCCGTGGAGAAGAAGGGCCTGGAAGCGGTCGCCAAGGACAACACCAAGCCGTTCTATGCGGAAGAGACCCTCGGCAAGACCAAGTACTTCACCGCGATCTATGCCGACAAGGCGGTGGCGCCGGCGTGCGTCACCTGCCACAACGACCACAAGGACAGCCCGAAGACGGATTTCAAGATCGGGCAGACCATGGGCGGCGTGGTGATCCGCATCCCGATGAAGTAGGAGAGGAGCGATGCAGAACCTGGCGTGGACGTTGACTCTCGTATTGATGGCGGTCGTTGCCGCCGTCTTCCTGTGGGTGGCCGCCGGCGCGAGCCGCGCGGGCGGCGACGCCGGCGCCAGCGCCCGCTTGGCCCTGGCGCTGCGCGACCGCCTGTTCTGGCTCGTGATCGCCGCCGGCGTCGTGATCTCGGTTGCGACGCTGTGGGAATGGCCGATCGCCGGGCATGCCGCGGCGGCGGCGAAGCCCGACGTGGTGATCCGCGCCGTCGGCCACCAGTGGCGCTGGCAGCTCGACCGCGACACGGTGCAGGCCGGGCAGCTGGTGGAGTTCGAGCTCACCAGCTCGGACGTGAACCACGGTTTCGCGATCTACCGGGACAAGAACAGCATGGTGGCGCAAACCCAGGCCATGCCGGGCTACGTGAACAAGCTGCAAGTGCGCTTCACCGAGCCCGGCGACTACGAGGTGCTGTGCCTCGAATACTGCGGGATCGCGCACCACAACATGCGGGCCGTCATCAAGGTCCGCGCCGGCTCATAAGAGGAGGACGACCATGAACGCCGCCCGGACGCATTCCCCCGACACCCCCGCCGCGAAGCTCGCGTTCCAGCTCTACGTGGCGATCGGGATCGCGGTATTTCTGCTCATGATGATCGCCGGCGCGGTGTTCCGCGCCGTGCAGGCGGCCTGGCTGCCGATACCCGCGAGCTTCGGCTACGAGCTGATGACGCTGCACGGCGCCGGCATGGTCGGCGTCTCGGGCCTGGCCGGCGCCGCGGTCATGTGGTACTTCCTGCGGCGCTACGTCGCGCTCTCGACGGGCATGTTTCTCGCCATGCTCGCGCTCTCGCTCGTCGGCGTGGTGATGATCCTCGCGGCGATCGGCATCGGCCGCTTCGCCGGCGGCTGGACCTTCCTCTATCCCCTGCCGGCGAAGAGCATGGGGACCTGGGGTCCGCACGCCGCGGGCGCCTTCGTCGGCGGGCTGGTGTTCATCGGCGTGGGCTTCCTGCTGTTCTACCTCGACTGCGCGCTGGCGATCATCCGGCGCTACGGCAGCCTCGCGAAAGGGCTCGGCCTCGACCAGCTGTTCGGCTCGGGCCCGCTCGACACGACACTGCCGCCGACGGTCGTCGCGAGCACCATGGTGGTCATCATCAACGTGCTCGGCATCCTGGCCGGCGCCGTGGTGCTGGTGATGAGCCTCGTCTCCATCTACCTGCCGGAGGTCGCGTTCGACGCGCTGCTGATGAAGAACCTGATTTTCTTTTTCGGCCACGTCTTCATCAACGCCACGATCTACATGGCGGTGATCGGGGTCTACGAGATCGTGCCGCGCTACACCGGGCGGCCGTGGACGATCAGCCGGCCGTTCCTCGCCTCCTGGGCCGCGGTGACGCTGATCGTGATGGCGGTCTATCCCCACCACCTGCTGATGGACTACGTGATGCCCAAGTGGATGGTCGTCATGGGGCAGGTCCTGTCGTACCTCAGCGGCATCCCGGTCCTGTTCGTCACGGTGACCGGCGCGCTGGTCAACATCCACCGCTCGGGGCTGAAGTGGGACCTGCCGCTGCGGCTTCTCGTCTTCGCGCTGTTCGGCTGGGCGGCGGGCGTCGTCCCCGCGGTCATCGACGGCGTGATTCGCGTCAACCTCGTCATGCACAACACGCAGTGGGTGCCCGGCCACTTCCACTTCTACCTGCTGTTGGGCCTGGTGCCGATGCTGCTCGGCGCGATGCTCTACGCGTGCACGCGCGAGCGGTGGACCGAGACCGCGCTCGACCGCGCGGCGTTCTGGACCTACGGCGTCGCGGGCGCGGTGTTCTGCTTCGTGTTCCTCGCGGGCGGCTGGCTGGGCGTGCCGCGGCGCTTCGCCGTGCACGACGCGCCCTGGCTCGGTTTCGCGCAGGTCGGGACCCTGGCCGCGGTCCTGGTGCTGGTCACGGCGGTCGTGCTCGGGGTGCGGCTGCTCGCGCGCCTGCCGCGGGTGTCGCTCTCGGCGTGAGCGCGAAACGGACCACGGCCGCCGCCGCTCTCGCCCTCGCGGCGGGCCTCGCGGCCGCGCACACGGCCACCGACGGGTTCGAGGCCTACACGCTCGAATCGGCACGGCGGCTCGCCGCGCTGCGCTCGCCGGCGCCGGTGCCGGGCCTCGCGCTCGAGCTGGCCGACCGCGGTCCCGCGCGGCTCGCCGACCTGCGCGAGCCGGTGCTGCTGGTCGATTTCATCTATACGGGCTGCCCGACGTACTGCGCGGCGCTCGGCTCTGTTTACGCGCGGCTGCAAGAGCGGCTCGCCGCCGAAATCGCGGCCGGGGAAGTGCGCCTGGTGTCGGTCACTTTCGATCCGGCGCACGATGGTCCCGCCGAGCTCCGCCAGTACCGCTCGCGCCACAGCGCCAGCGCGGCGGGCTGGGACCTCGGGCGGCCCGGGCGCGAACCGGACTTGAAGCGCTGGCTGGCCGCGTTCGGCGTGGTGGTGATCCCGGACGGGCTCGGCGGCTACGCGCACAATGCGGCGGTGCACGTGGTTGGCCCGGACCGCAAACTCGTCGCCATCCTCGGCCTCGACGACATCGATGGAATCGTGAAGGCCGCCCGGGAAGTTTCCGGCGGGAGCGAGCTCCATGCGGCGATGCGCTGACCCGGCCTTCGCGGTGCTGCTGGCCGCCGGCCTCTGGCCCGCGCTCGCCGCGCCCCCCTTGCGCGCGTGGCTCGAGTCGAGCATGGCGCTGCACATGCTGGTGCAGCTGCCGCTCCTCGGCGCCATCGGCTTTTGCCTGGGACGGGCGTGGCTGCAATCGCGCCCGGGCAGCGCCGCGGCGCGCGCGCTGGCGGGCACGCAGTCGTGCAACGCGGGCGGCGTGACCGGCATCCTCGCCGCGAGCTTCGTGATGATCCTGTGGATGCTGCCGCGGCTCCTCGACCTCGCCCGCCTCGATGCCGCCGCCGACGCGCTCAAGTTCCTCACCGTGCCGGCCGCCGGCCTGGCGGTGGCGCTGTCCTGGCCGCGGCTGCCGGCGATCGCGCGGGCGGTCGTGCACCTGGAGGTGATCGCCACGCTGTTCCGCTTCGGCTGGGGCTATCTCGCCGCCGAAGAGCGGCTGTGCCTTGCCTACCTGGCCGGCGATCAGCAGTGGACGGGTGAGCTCCTGCTCTGGCTGGGAGCGGCCTACGCGATCGCGGTGACCTGGCGCCCGATGTTCGGCGGCGCGCCGCGCGCCCGCCTTGCGTGAAACCATGGCACAGGATCGTCCGCGGAGCACAGCGATGAAGACCGGGAAAATCGTCGTGATCGGCAACGGCATGGTGGGCCAGCGCTTCCTGGAGCAGCTGGTCGGCCGGCCGGACGGCGCGGCCGGGATCACCGTCTTTTGCGCGGAGCCGCGCCCGGCCTACGACCGCGTGCAGCTCACCAGCTTTTTCTCCGGCAAATCGGCCGCCGACCTGAACCTGGTACCCGAAGGCTTCTTCGAGCGGCACGGGATCGCGCTGCGCTTGGGGGACAAGGCGCTCGCCATCGACCGCGGGCGGAAGGCCGTGCGCTCCGCTCGCGGCCACGAGCTGCCTTACGACAAGCTGGTGCTCGCCACCGGCTCTTATCCGTTCGTGCCCAGGGTTCCGGGCGCCGAATGGCCGGACTGCTACGTCTACCGCGCGATCGAGGATCTCGAAGCCATACGAAAAGCTGCGCGCACGGCGCGCACCGGCACGGTGATCGGCGGCGGGCTGCTGGGGCTCGAGGCGGCCAAGGCCCTGCACGACCTCGGCCTCGAAACACACGTCGTGGAATTCGCGCCGCGCCTGATGGCGGTGCAGCTCGACGACTCGGGCGGGCGGCTGCTGCGCCGGAAGATCGAGGCGCTCGGCGTCGGGGTCCACACCTCGAAGGAGACGACGAAAATCGTCAAGGGTGCCGAACGCCGCCACAAGCTGCTGTTCGCCGACGGCGGATCGCGTGAGACCGACCTCGTCGTGTTCTCGGCCGGCATTCGCCCGCGCGATCAACTCGCGCGCGCAGCCGGGCTCGCGATCGGCGAGCGCGGCGGCATCGTGATCAACGACCACTGCCAGACCAGCGACCCGGATATCTATGCGCTCGGCGAGTGCGCACTGTGGGGCGGCCGCAGCTACGGGCTGGTCGCGCCGGGCTACCAGATGGCCGAAGTCGCGGCGCGCCACCTCGCCGGCGAACATGATGCGCGATTCGCCGACGCCGACATGAGCACGAAGCTCAAGCTGATGGGGGTGGACGTTGCCTCGATCGGCGACGCTCACGGCGCGACGCCGGGCGCGCTCAACTGCGTCTTCACCGACGAGGCGACGGGCCTCTACAAGAAACTGGTTGTCTCGAACGACCGCAAGCGGCTGCTCGGCGCGGTGCTCGTCGGCGATGCCGCCGACTACGGCAGCCTGCTGCAGATGACGCTCAACGTGATTCCGCTCCCGGAGCACCCCGAGGACCTGATCCTGCCGGCGCGCGAGGGCGGCGGCAAGGGCATGGGCGTGGACCTGCTGCCGGCGACGGCGCTGATCTGCTCCTGCAACAGCGTGACCAAGGGCGGGATCTGCGGCGCCATCGCCGCGGGCGCGACGAGCCTCGGCGCGCTGAAGAAAGGAACCAAGGCGAGCACCACCTGCGGCGGTTGTGGCCCGCTGGTGAAGCAGATCCTCGACTGCGAGCTGCGGAAGCGCGGCGTGGACGTGAAGAACCACCTGTGCGAGCACTTCCCGTACTCGCGCCAGGAACTGTTCCATCTCACGCGCATCGGCGCCCTGAAGACCTTCGACGAAATCATGTCGAAGCATGGACAGGGACGCGGCTGCGACATCTGCAAGCCGGCCGTGGCCTCGATCCTCGCCGCGTGCTGGAACGAATACATCCTGAAGCCCAGGCACGCGCCGCTGCAGGACACCAACGATCACTTTCTCGCCAACCTCCAGAAGGATGGCACTTACTCGATCATCCCGCGCGTGCCGGGCGGCGAGATCCCGCCCGAAAAACTGATCGTACTCGGCGAGGTGGCGAAGAAGTTCGGCCTCTACACCAAGATCACCGGCGCCCAGCGCATCGACCTCTTCGGCGCGCGCGTGGAGCAACTGCCGCTGATCTGGAAGGAGCTGGTGGCCGCGGGCTTCGAGTCCGGCCACGCCTACGGCAAGGCGCTGCGCACGGTGAAATCCTGCGTCGGCAGCACCTGGTGCCGCTACGGCGTGCAGGACTCGGTGCTGATGGCGATCAACATCGAGAACCGCTATCGGGGCTTGCGCTCGCCGCACAAGCTGAAGATGGCGGTGTCGGGCTGCACCCGCGAGTGCGCGGAAGCGCAGGGCAAGGACGTCGGCATCATCGCCACCGAAAAAGGCTGGAACCTGTACGTGTGCGGCAACGGCGGCGTGAAGCCGCGCCACGCCGATCTTCTCGCCCGGGACCTCGACGACCAGACACTCGTCCAGTACATCGACCGCTTCCTGATGTTCTACATCCGCACCGGCGACCGGCTGCAGCGCACGGCGACCTGGCTCGAGAACCTCGAGGGCGGCATCGACTACGTGCGCAAGGTCGTGTGCGAGGACTCGCTGGGCCTTGGTCACGAGCTCGAAGCCGATATGCAAAAGTTCGTGGACTCCTACGAGTGCGAGTGGAAGAAGGCGATCAACGATCCGGAGACCTTGAAGCGTTTCCGCCACTTCGTGAACAGCGACCAGCCGGACCGCAACGTGGTGTTCGTCGCCGAGCGCGGCCAGATCCGGCCCGCGCGCCCGGACGAGCGCGAGTCGGCGCTGGAAGCCGTGGAACATTGAACGTGGGGCGCGGGCCCCTCGTTGCCAATGGACATATGAGCTGGATCACGGTCTGCAAGCTCGATGACATCGTGCCCAACACTGGCGTGTGCGCGCTCGTCGGCGGGCGCCAGGTCGCAGTTTTCCGGCTGGATGACGACAGCGTCTACGCCATGAGCAACCACGACCCCTACTCGCGCGCGAACGTGCTCTCGCGCGGCATCGTCGGTGACCTGAAAGGGGAGCTGGTTGTGGCCTCGCCCGTGTACAAGCAGCATTTCAGCCTCGTTTCCGGCCAGTGCCTGGAAGATCCGCAGGTCCGCGTCGCGGTGTATCCCGCGCGCGTTGATGGCGACGTGGTCATGGTCGAAGCCTGATGCCCGGTCCAGTTGACCCCTATTTTCTTGATTCCGGCGCGCGCGCCGTTTGTTGCGGAAATTTGTAATAGGTCGCGTTGAGGTAGGCCACGACGTCCTCGAATTCCTGGGGCGTCAGCTTGGGATTGAGGTAATCGTTGCGCCGGGCCACGGCATCCCGCAGCGCCGCGAGCGACTTGATCCGGCCTTTGAACGTGACGGGTTCCGCCGGAGGCAGGTCCGAGAGCCCGCTTGCCCTCAGCACCGAATCGAAAAAGCTGGCGGCCGCGTGGGTTACCGGCGCGACATACCGCTCGATGCCATGGCAGGAAAAGCACGCCCCGTGCACCTGCGCGCCCCTGACCGGGTCGCCGACGAGTGGGGGTGCCGCGCCCTTCTCCGCGGCCTTGACGTATTCGTCGCGGATCCTGGCTTTCTCTGCCGGCGTCGCGGCCTTCTCCATCCGGCGCCGGTAGGCGTCGCGCTCGGCGCTGGTCATGCGGTCCGCTCCCGGAATGACCTCTCGCTCGGTAGATTGCGTGACCGGTGGGCCGGCGCCCCGGGCCACGTCGGACGCGGCCGCGATCATCACCGCGGCGCCCGCGACCAGTATGAAAAACTCGAATGCCCTTCTGCCGTACCGCACCCACTCGTTTCCCGGTGCCATAGGTCACCTCGCTGCGCGCGGCGCGCGCTGCTTCACGAGGAAAAAGTATAGGGTCCCGAAGACCGGGGGTGTTTTGACCTAGGTCAAAAGTACCGGGGAAAATGCAATATCATAGGCGCTCCCCGCGCCGCGCCCTGCGGCGCATCCGACAACACTCAAGGAGACTCTCCATGCTCTGGGCCATTTCCTGCGTCGACAACCCGAATACCGCCGCGATCCGAGAAAGGGTTCTGCAACCGCACCGTGACTACCTGGGAAGCCAGAAAGGCATCCTGGTGCTCGCCGGCGCGACGCAGAACGACGACGGCACGCAGGCCGTCGGCAGCCTGTTCATCGTCAACGTGGACAGCCGCGAGAAAGCCAAGGCGTTCTCCGACGGAGACCCGTTCACGAAGAACGGCGTATTCAAGAGTGTCACCATCACGCGCATGCGCAAGGGGCAGTGGAATCCCGGCGCGGCCGAGGGCGCCTGAACTCACGATCTCCCGACCTCCCGGTATTTATTCTGGATTGCTCCCCGGCGGGGCGTTTGCTACATTGGCCGCAAAAATCATCCACCCAAAGGAGGTTCCATGACACGCCTACTCGCTTTCGCGGCCGCTACGCTGTTTGCGGCGGGCGCCCACGCTCAGGCGCTCGGCTTCGGCAGCGCGCCCCAGGGCTCTATCGGCTACAACATGAGCTCGGCGATCGCCAAGACCATCGCCGAGGCTGCCGGTCTCCAGAGCCGCGTCCAGCCGTACTCGGGCTCGAGCGCGGTGCTGCCGCTGGTGAATTCCGGCGAGCTCGACCTCGCGGTGTGCAACGTGATGGAGATACAGGAGGCGACGAGCGGGGAGGGGCCCTACGCCGGCCGCAAGCAGCCCAACCTGCGCGTGCTCGGGGTGATCTTCCCGCTGTATTCCAGCGTCTTCGTGCGCAAGGATTCTCCGATCAGGACGCTCGCCGAGCTGAAGGGCAAGCGCCTGCCGTACGGCTTCTCGGCGCAGGTCACGCTGGAGCGGATCGTGGACGCGATCATCGCCACCGGCGGGTTGAGCCGCAGCGACGTCGTGCCGGTGCTGGTGCCCAACGTCATCCGCGGCGCCGACGATTTCATTGAAGGCAAGATCGACGGCGGCTTCTTCGCGATCGGCGCGGGGAAGGTGGCGGAGGTGAACAAGGCGGTCGGCGGCATCCGCTACCTGCCGGTGCCGGACGACCCCAAGGCGCTCGCCGCCATGCGCAAGCTGATGCCCTACGCCTATGTCACGGAGGTGAAGCCGTCGCCCGCCTTCGTCGGCCTCGACGGCCCGACCAAGCTGATGGCTTACGATTACCTGGTGGCGGTCGGCGCGCACGTCAAGGACGACGTGGTCTACGCCATCGCGAAGGCGATGTACGAGAACAAGCCGAAGCTGGTCGAGAGCTTCCGCCCATTCGGCAATTTCAACCCGGACAACATGCGCAAGACCATGCCGGCGTCGTTCCACCCGGGCTCCGAGAAGTACTACAAGGAAAAGGGCATCGGCGCGAAGAAATGATCCTCGATGCCTGAGGAGTTCATCGAGGACCGGCCGGCCGGCCAGCGGCCCTGCGCCCGCACGCTGTTCGCGCTCCAGGCCCTGCTCGTCGCCTGCGTGGTGGGCTGGGTCCTCGACCTGCAGCGCTCGCTGCTGGGCCTCAACCTCTACACCGAGCAGCTGCTGCTGACGGTCCTCGGCTTCGCGCTCGGGATCTGCTTTCTCATCACGCCGAAGCGCCCGGCGTGGTGGGATCTCGCCGCCGCCTTCGGCGGCCTCGCGCTGTGCCTGGTCCTGGCCTGGCGCTACCCGCAGTTGAGCGACGAGCTCACCACCCGGCCCCTCGACGGCATCCTGATGGCGGCGGCGCTCGCGCTCCTGGTGCTCGAGGGCACGCGCCGCATGGCGGGATTCTCGCTCGTCGGCTTCACGCTCGCCGGCGTGGTGTACGCGATGGTCGGGCACTACCTGCCGGGCATTTTCCAGGCGCGGCCGGTGGAGTTCACGCGGCTGCTGGTGTACCTCAACCTCGACACCAACGCGCTGCTCGGCGCGACGCTGCAGATCGGGATCATCGTCGTGGTGCCGTTCATCCTGCTCGGCCAGCTCCTCGGCCGCTGCGGCGGCTCGGAGTTCTTCACCGACCTCGCGCGCGCGTGGATGGGGCGCTATCGCGGCGGGTCGGCGAAAGTCGCGGTGGTCGGCTCCGCTTTCTTCGGCATGATCTCGGGCAGCGCGGTGGCGAACGTGACCGCCGTCGGCGTGGTCACGATCCCGCTCATGAAGCGCTCGGGCTACCCGGCGCAGATCGCCGCGGCGATCGAGGCGGTCGGATCGACCGGCGGGCAGCTGATGCCGCCGGTGATGGGGGCGGCGGCATTCCTGATGGCGGAGGTGCTGGGGGTGCCGTACGCCGAAGTGATGATCGCCGCGATCATCCCGGCGTTCCTCTATTACCTCGCGCTGTTCTTCCAGGTGGACGTCGAGGCGGCGAAGCGCGGCATCCGCGGCGAGCCCGCGGACCGGCTGCCGCGGCTCATGCCGGTGCTGAAGGCCGGCTGGTACTTCCCGCTGCCGTTCGTGGTGCTGGTCTACGCGCTGGTCGAGCTCAACCTGCGCGCCGAGTATTGCGCGCTGATCGCGTCCGGCGTGCTGATCGCCTGCTCGCTCGCCTTTGGCTACAAGGGCGAGCGCGTGCCGCTGAAGGACCTCGTCAAGGCGGTCGTTTCGACCGGCGGCGCGGTGGTGGACCTGATCCTGATCTGCGCGGTCTCGGGGATGTTCATCGGCATCCTCAACATCTCGGGCCTCGCGTTCGGCATGACGCTGCAGCTGCTCGCGGCCACCGGCGAGAGCCTGCCGCTGATGCTGGCGCTCACCGCGGTGATCGCGATCGTGCTCGGCCTGGGGCTGCCGACGGTCGGCGTCTACATCATCATGGCGACGCTGATCGCGCCGGCCCTGGTCAAGATCGGAATCACGCCGATTGCGGCGCACATGTTCCTGCTCTACTTCGGCGTGATGTCGATGGTGACGCCGCCGGTCGCGCTCTCCGCCTTCGCCGCCGCCAACATCGCCGGCTCCGACGTGGACAAGACCGGCTGGACCGCGACGCGCATCGGCTGGGCCGCCTACATCGTGCCGTTCCTGTTCGTGCTGTCGCCGAGCCTGCTGATGCAGGGCCATCCGCTCGTCATCGCGTGGGCGGTGGCGAGCGCCGCCATCGGCATCGGGCTCGGGACGATCGGCGTGGTCGGCCACTTCTACGCGCCGGTCGCGGCCGGCGCCCGCGCGCTGTTCGTCGTCGCGGGCGTGCTCACGCTGATCCCCGCGGACATGTTCCGCGGCGCGATCGTCACCGATATCGCGGGCCTCGCGCTCGGCGCCATTCTCGTCGTCCGCGAGCTGCGCCGGCGCCGCGCGGCCGCTTGAACCTGTGCTATCTTAGCCGCCGCGGTACTTTCCTCCATTCCCGGATAAGGCGATGACGACCAGCAAGAAGAGACTGCTGTTGCCGAAGACCATGGCGCGTCCGGGCTGGGAGCTGGCGAATAGCCGCGCGGACGTGGATGCCATCCCGTTCACACCCGGCCTGCGGGCGCCTGAATTCCAGAAGCTGCTCGCCGACATCGACGGCGTGGCGTTGACCAGCACGCCGCTGAAAGCGGCCGATATCGCGGCCGCGCCGCGGTTGAAGGCGGTCGGCCGCATCGGCGTGGGCTTCGACGCGGTGGACGTCGAGGCGCTGAACGCCCGCGGCATCCCGTTGATGACCTGCGGCACCGACAACTCGCCCACCGTCGCCGAATACGCGATGTTCATGATGCTCACGCTGTGCAAGCGCGGCCCCGCGATGGATGCAATTGCCCGGCAAGGGCGCTGGGCCAACCGCTACGACGACCTCACCACCGAGCTGATGAACAAACGGCTCCTCATCATCGGCTTCGGCCGCATCGGCACGCGCATCGCGAAGCGCGCCCTGGCGATGGAGATGGTAGTGGACGTGTACGACCCGTATGTCCCGGCGGAGACGGTGCGCGCGGCGGGGTGCAATCCGGTCGCCGACCTCGACGCCGCGTTGCCGCGCGCCGATTTCGTGACACTCCACTGCCCCAAGAACCAGGAGACCACGGGCCTGTTCGACGCCGCGCGTATCGCGCGCATGAAGCAGGGCGCGCGGCTCATCAACACCGCGCGCGGCGGCCTGGTGGACGAGCAAGCGCTCTACGCCGCGCTCGCCAAGGGCAAGCTCGCGGGCGCGGGAATAGACGTGTTTTCGCCGGAACCGCCGCTGACCGACAATCCGCTCTTCACGCTCGCGAACGTCATCACTTCGCCGCACATGGCCGGCAATTCGCTGGAGTCGCTCGATCGCGGGGCGCTGACCGTGGTGAAGAACATCCTCTCCGTGCTCGACGGCGCGCCGCGGACCGAGTACGTGGTCAATCCGGAGGCGCTCCAGAAGCGGTGACCACCATCACCCGTCGCTCATCACGGTTTCCAGCTGTTCGTGCAGCGCGAGCCACTCGGCTTCGAGCTGCGAAAGTTCCCGCGCGACGTACGCCTGGTCGAGGATCACGGCCTTCAGCGTGTTTTTCTTGTCTTCGTTGTACAGCGCCGGGTCGGCGAGCAGCTTGTCCACCGCGGCTTGCTGCGCGTTCAGCTTCGAAATTCTCTCGTCCAGCCGCTTGATGCGCGATTCGAGCGGCTTGCGCGCCGCGGACAA
>MERD01000104.1:0-14679 GCA_001771935.1 Betaproteobacteria bacterium RIFCSPLOWO2_02_FULL_67_26 | reverse complement strand
CGGTCCACCGCCAGCTCCACGGAGTCGGGCACAGCCAACCCGGATTTCCCCGGCTCGGGCAGCAGCGCCGCACCTTCAACCGGGGCGGCTTCATTCTCCGAACGGGCCGCCGCATCCTTCACCCCGAGCTTGGTCCGGAACAGCCAGTCGCGGTAGTCGTCGAGATCGCCGTCGAACGGCTGCAGCCGGCCGTCCGCGACGATCAGGAACTGGTCGGTGGTGGCGCGCAGCAGGTGCCGGTCGTGCGACACCAGCACCAGCGTACCCTCGAACTGCGCCAGCGCCACGGTCAGCGCCTCGCGCGTCTCGAGGTCGAGGTGGTTGGTCGGCTCGTCGAGCAGCAGCAGGTTCGGCCGGCTCCACACGATCAGCGCCAGCGCGAGCCGCGCCTTCTCGCCGCCGGAGAAATTCGTGATCGGGCCGGTGGCCAGGTCGCCGGGGAAGTTGAACATGCCCAGGAAACCCCGCAGCTCCTGCTCGCGCGCCCGTGGCGCGGTGCGCTCGAGGTGCCACAGCGGCGACTCATCGTGCCGCAGCATGTCCACCTGGTGCTGCGCGAAGTAACCGACCGCGAGCCCCTTGTTGAAGTGCGCGCTTCCGGCGAGCGGCGCGAGCGCTCCCGCGATGGTCTTGATCAGCGTGGACTTGCCCGCGCCGTTGATGCCGAGCAGCCCGAAGCGCTCGCCGCTGCGCAGCGGGAAGCGGATGCCGCGCACGACGACCTTGCGGGTCCCGTCCTCCAGCCGGTAGCCGGCGTCCACGTCCTCCAGCGTGAGCAGGGGGTCGGGCGCCTTCAGCGGCTCGCGGAACTCGAAGGAGAATGGAGCGGAGACGTGCAGCGGCGCGAGGTCCTCCATCTTCGCCAGCATCTTCATGCGGCTCTGAGCCTGCTTCGCCTTGGAGGCCTTGGCGCGGAAGCGGTTGATGAACGACTCCAGGTGCGCGCGCTCGCGCTGCTGCTTCTCGTACTGGGCGGACGCCAGCACTACCGCCGCGGCGCGCTGGGTCTCGAAATCGGAATAGTTGCCGGAATAGCGCCTGAGCTTGCGGTTGTCGATGTTGACCACCACGTTCACGACGCCGTCGAGGAAATCGCGGTCGTGCGAGACGACGAGAAGCGTGCCGGCGTAGCGCTTGAGCCAGTCCTCGACCCACAGGATCGCGTCGAGGTCGAGGTGGTTGGTCGGCTCGTCGAGGAGCAGCAGGTCGGACGGGCACATCAGCGCCTGCGCCAGGTTCAATCGCATGCGCCAGCCGCCGGAGAAGCTCGCCACCGGCTCGTCCATCTGCCCGTGCGTGAAGCCCAGGCCGTGCAGGAGTTGCTCGGCGCGCGAGCGCGCCGTGTAGGCGTCCGCGTCGGCCAGCGCGGCGTGGAGTTCGCCCATGCGCAAGCCATCGTTGGCGGCTTCCGCGGCGGCGAGCTCCCGTTCCAGCCTGCGCAGCGTTGTATCGCCGTCGATCGCGTAGTCGAGGGCGGCGCGATCGAGCGCGGGCGTCTCCTGCGCGACGTGCGCGACGCGCCAGCGCGCCGGGTAATCGACTTCGCCCTGGTCGGCGTGCAGCTCGCCGCGCAGGAGCGCGAACAGGCTCGACTTGCCGGAGCCGTTCGCGCCGATCAGCCCGATCCGGTCGCCGGGATTCAACGCAAGATCGGCGCCTTCGAACAGCACCTTGGTGCCGCGGATGAGCGTGACCTGGGAGAGACGGATCATGGGGCCCTTGCGCGCAAGGGGCGGTATTTTACGCGAAACAGCCGTACCGGAAACGCGGATACAATCGCGCGTTGCAGGCCCAAGCCGGTCAACCAGGGAGGAGTGCATGCACACGAGGAGCGACGTCACCAGGAACAATGCCGGCGCGATGCCCGGCGTGGTATTCACCGGATGCGGCGTGAGGGACGCCGCGCGGGCGCAGGCGCAGCGGGCCGCGCCGGCGCGGGCGGCGACCGGGGCGAAGGCGAAGCCGGCGGGCCGGCGCCGCGAGGTGAAAGTGGGCGGCAAGCGCGTCAAGACCATAGACGTGCACGCGCACTGCGTGATCCCCGAGGCGATGGCGCTGCTGGGGTTGAAGATGACGGATCAACGCGGCCCGGGGATCGACCAGGTCGGGGAACGGCGTATCCGCGAGATGGACGAGCAGGGCATCGACATGGAGGCGCTCAGCATCAACCCGCAGTGGTACCGGGCGGAGCGCGATCTCGTGACGCAGGTGATCCGGATCCAGAACGAGAAGCTCGCCGGGTTCTGCGCGACCTGGCCCGACCGCTTCGTCGCCTTTGCGTCGGTCGCGCTGCAGTATCCGGACCTCGCGATCCAGCAGCTCGTGGACGGGGTGAAGCGCCTCGGCCTGCGCGGCGCGGCCGTGGGCGCGAGCGTCGCCGGGAAGGAGTTCTCCGACCCGATGTTCCACCCGTTCTGGGCGAAAGCCGAGGAGCTCGGCGTGCTGATTTTCATCCACCCGCAGAGCGCGCCGGACCTTGCGAACCGGCTGAGAGGCAATGGCTGGCTGATGAATACCATCGGCAATCCGCTCGACACCACGATCGCGCTCTCGCACCTCATCTTCGAGGGCACGCTCGACCGCTTCCCGGCCCTGAAGATCTGCTCCGCGCACGGCGGCGGTTTCCTGCCGTCGTACGCGCCGCGCTCGGACAACTGCCTCCGCGTCGCGCCGGAGATGGACACCGGCGTCAAGCTGAAGAAACAGCCCACCGAGTACCTGCGCGGCATGTATTACGACACCCTGGTCTTCACCTCCGAGGCGCTGCGGCACCTGGCGGCGGAGGTCGGCTCGAACCGGCTCGTCATCGGCACCGATCACCCGATCCCGTGGCAGTCGAAGTCGGTGGACCACATCCTCAAGGCGCCGGGCTTCACCGACAGGGAGCGCCGGATGATGCTCGGGGAGACGGCGGCGATGCTGCTTGGAATCAAGCCGTAGCCTGATTCACCTTCCCGTCGCGCTGCGCGGCGCCCTGTGGATGGGGGGCGCGGTGGTGTCGTTTTCCGTGATGGCGATCGCCGTGCGCGAGCTGCTGCGCTCGCTGGGCGTATTCGAGATCCTGTTCCTGCGCAGCCTGGTCTCGCTCGCCCTGCTGGCGGCCGTGCTGCCGGTCACCGGCCTCGCCGCGCTGCGCACGCGGCGCTTCGGACTGCACGTGGTGCGGAACCTGTTTCACTTCAGCGGCCAGTACGCGTGGGTGTACGCGATCGCGTGGCTTCCGCTCGCCACGGTCTTCGCGATCGAGTTCACCATGCCGGTGTGGGCCGCGCTGCTCGCGATCCCGATCCTGGGCGAGCGCCTGAACCGCGGCCGGGTCGTCATGCTGGTCCTCGGCCTCGCCGGCATACTGATCATCCTGAAACCGGGGCTGGCGGAGGTGAAGCCGGCGGCGCTGGTGATGCTCGCGGGCTCGTTCGCCTACGCCGCGACCATGATCGGGACCAAGCGCCTCGCGCAGACCGACTCGGCGCTCGCGGTGCTGTTCTACATGTCGGCGATCCAGGTTCCGCTCGGCCTGTTCCCCGCCATGCCCGGCTGGGTCACGCCCGGGCCGGCCGAGTTGCCGTGGATCATCGCGGTCGGGGCGACCGGGTTGAGCGCGCATTTCTGCCTGACGCGCTCGCTGCGCATCGCCGACGCCTCGCTCGTGGTGCCGATCGATTTCCTCCGGCTGCCGCTGATCACGGCGGTCGGCATGCTGTTCTACGGCGAGCCGCTCGAGCTCTCGATCCTGCTGGGGGCCGCGGTGATCTTCGCCGGCACCTACACCAGCATCCGGCGCGAGAGCCGGAAGCAGGTGACGAGAGAATGGTGAAGAAAGAACTGAATTCACGGGAGCTGGAGGCGATCGCCGGGCGCACGCTGGAGCACTACGACCGGCACGCGGAGGATTTCTGGCGGGGGACGCGCGATCACGACGTCAGCCAGAACATGGCGGCGCTGCTGCGGCACATCGAGGGCGCGCCGCCGTTCACGATACTCGACCTGGGGTGCGGACCGGGGCGCGACCTGCAGGCATTCACCGATCTCGGCCACGTTGCCGTCGGCCTGGAGGGCTCGGCGCGCTTCGTGGAGATGGCGCGCGCGCACAGCGGCTGCGAGGTGTGGCAGCAGGACTTCCTGAAGCTCGATCTCCCCGCCGGCCGCTTTGACGGCGTGTTCGCCAACGCCGCGCTGTTCCACGTCCCGACCCAGGAGCTGACGCGGGTGTTGCGCGAGCTGCGCGCGAGCCTCAAGCCGCGCGGCGTGCTGTTCAGCTCGAATCCGCGCGGCGGCAACGAGGAAGGGTGGAACCAGGGCCGCTACGGCGCCTACTGGGACCTGGTGACCTGGCGTCGCCACCTGTCCGATGCAGGGCTCGTCGAGCTCACCCACTACTACCGGCCGGCGGGCCTGCCGCGCGACCGCCAGCCGTGGCTCGCGACCGTCTGCCGCCGCGCTTGACGATCCCGCGGGCGAAGCGGAAGCTTGCGCGGAATTCACTCGTATCCCCGGGACGCCACCTTGCTCGACAAGCGAATCAAGCCCAGCGTCATCGTCAAGTACCTCGACCAGTACGTGATCGGCCAGGACGACGCCAAGAAGATCGTGGCGGTCGCCGTCTATTCGCATTACCGGAAGATCGACCGGGCGAAGCAGGATTCCGTCGAAGTGGCCAAGAGCAACGTGCTGCTGATCGGTCCCTCGGGCACCGGCAAGACCCTGCTGTGCGAGACGCTGGCGAGAATCCTCGGTGTTCCCTTCGTAACGGGGGATGCGACTTCGCTGGCGCAAACGCGCTACGTCAACGAGGAGATCGAGGCCATCCTGCAGCGGCTCGTCGACAAGGCGGACGGCAACGTCGCCCGCGCCCAGAACGGCATCGTCTTCATCGACGAGATCGACAAGCTCAAGGCCGTCGACGGCCAGCCGCGCAGCGTCTCCGGCGAGAGCGTGCAGCACGCGCTCCTCAAGATCATGGAAGGCTCCCAGGTCAAGCTCGCGAACGCGCAATACATCGACACGACCAACATCTTGTTCATCTGCGGCGGGGCGTTCGTCGGCCTGGAGGAGATCATGTCGGGGTCGCAGACCTACGGGTTCATCTCGGCATCGGACAGCGACAACCAGAACATCCTGAACCGGTTGAACGCCCGGGTGAAGCCGACCGATCTCTTCCAGTACGGCCTGATTCCCGAATTCACCGGGCGCCTGCCCATCATCGCGCGGTTCCGGGACCTGACCCGGGAGATGCTGGTGCGGATCCTGGTCGAGCCCCGGAACTGCATCTACAACCAGTTCATGGACATCTTCCGGAACGAGGGCGTCGAGCTGAGCGTCGAGCGCAAGACCTTCGAGCAGATCGCGGACATCGCCCTCGAGTACAAGACCGGCGCCCGCAGCCTGCGCGGGATATTCGAGGAGCTGATCACGCCGATCCTGTTCGCGGTCCCGGACGACCCGGGGATCCGCAAGGTCGAGATCGCGTCGCTGTTCACCGATCCCCGCTACATCAGGAATTCGAAATAGAGGAACACGGAAGATGAAGTTGACCCTGTACTACGCCCCCTTGACCTGTGCAACGGTGCCCTACATCACGCTCACCGAGGCGGGCGCCGAATTCGAGGTCCGTAACGTCAACACGCGCAAGGGCGGCAACCGCACGCCCGAGTTTCTCGCGCTCAATCCCAAGCACAAGGTGCCGGTGCTCATCATCGACGGCGAGCCGCTGACTGAAAATGTCGCGATCCAGATCTGGATCCACCGCCATTTCCCCGCGGCGAAGCTGTTGCCGGCGGACCCGCAGGAGGAGATCAAGGCCATCTCGCTGATGGCGTTCTGCGGCTCGGGCATACACCCGCACCTGACGCCGAACGCCCGGCCCCAGAACTATTGCGATCTTCCCGGCTCCGAGGAGAGCGTGAAACGGGTCGCCAACAAGCTGCTGTTCGAGGACCTCAAGGTCGTGGACGACCTGCTGGCGGGGCGCGAATGGTTCTTCCCGCACTTCACCGCCTGCGACGCCTACTTCTACTGGTGCTTCATGCGCGCGACGACCTTCAAGCTCGATCTCGCCGCGTTCGGCAACTGCCAGGCTCATTACGAGCGCATGAAGCGGCGGCCCAGCGTGCAGAAGGTGCTGGCCCATGAGAAGAAGGTGCAGGAGGAGTTTGCAAAGGCCGCCTGACCGCAGTGATGAATGACGAGCAACGAGTGGCGAGCAACGGATTTGAAATCGTTCCGTGCGATGCCGCGCTCGGCGCGGCGATCCGCGGCGTCGACCTGAAGCGTCTCGACGATTCGACATTCGCGGCGCTGCACCGGGCTTGGCTCGACCACGTGCTCCTGGTATTCCGGGGCCAGTCGCTGGTTGCGGAGGACATCGTCACGCTCGTTCGGCGCTTCGGCACACCGGTCACATCGTCCAAGCTGCATCAGCGCAGCCTGGACGAGCGCACCTCGAGCGCGGCGCTCAACCTGCCGCCCGAGATCACGGTTGTCTCCAACGTGCGGGACGGCGGCAAGGCCATCGGCATACTCGGCGACGGGGAAGTCGTGTGGCACTCCGATTTCTCGTTCAAGGAAAGGCCCACGGCGGCCCGCATGCTGATCGGCATGGAAGTGCCGCCGCGGGAACGCGGCGGCAATACGGTTTTCCTCAACTGCTACGCGGCCTACGACGCGCTGCCCGGGGAGCTGAAGCGGCGCGTATCGGGAATGACCATCAAGCAGGCGGACATCGTCGACACGGCGATGAAAGTCCGGCCGGGCATGTCGCTCGACATGGATATCCGCGCGGTGCCCGGCCCCAGCCACCCGGTCATTTCCACGCACCCGGAGTCCGGGCACAACATGCTGTTCCTCGGCAGACGGCACGGCGCCTACGTCAACGGCTGCTCGCTGGAGGAATCCGAAGCCCTGCTGCAGGAACTGTGGGCGCACGGCACGCAACCCCGGTTCTGCTACGAGCACCGCTGGTCCCAGGGCGACGTCGTCGTCTGGGACAACCGCGCCACGCTGCACCGGCGGGACGGCTTTGATCCGGAGAGCCGGCGCGTACTCTACGCGGCGCAAGTCGAGGGCCACCGGCCGTACGAGGCGCCCGATGCGCTGAGCCGGCCGGCGCATCCCCGGTCGCAACACCCATAACGCGCCCCCCCGGTCGCGGAAACAGGCTCGAGTCACGAGCCGCGAACCACCTGCTGCGATTGATCTAAATCAAGGCCGCCGCCGCCGGGCGCGTTAGCCTTCCCTCCACATGGCCGTCGTCGCAGGCGAGCCGGTGTCCCGGCCCGTCCGCATGGTGGCCCTACCATGGGAGGTATTTATGAAGACATTACTCATCGCATTTGTCATTTCGTTTACCGCCGCGACGGTCCACGCCGCCGATCAGGACCTGCTCAAGCGGGCCCGCAGCGAAGGCAAGGCGTCGTTCTACGCCAACATCACCGCGGTCGAGCCGATCATGAAGGCGTTCAGCTCGGACACCGGGGTAAAGGGCGAGTACACACGGATCTCGACCACGAAATTCGTGGCGACCGCCATCACCGAGTTCGAGGCGGGCAAGTTTATGGCGGACGTGGTCCAGGGGCCGCTGCCCGTGCTGGAGCTGCTCAAGGACAAGGGGATCCTGGCTGCCTACCGGTCGCCTGCGGCCAAAGGCTATCCGGAGTGGACGCGGAAGGACGACCGCATCCAGCTGTTCGGGATCGAGTACATCGCCGTGATCTACAACAAGGAGCACGTGAAGGGCGCGGATGTGCCGAAGCGCTACGAGGACCTGGCCGATCCCAAGTGGCGGGACAAGATCGTCATGCCGAATCCGTCCAACCACGCCACCACCATCGGCTGGCTGGTCGGGCTGAGGGACCACGTCTTCAAGTCCGAGGCCGAGTGGCGCAAGTTCCTGGCGGGACTGGCCGCCAACCGGCCGATGTTCGTGGCGTCCCTGGGACCCACCCCGGCGCCGATCGAGAGCGGCGAGAAACCGATCGGCATTTCCATGCCCAAGTACATCGTCACCAAGGCCCCGGCCCCGCTCGACTGGGCGCGGATCAGCCAGCCGATGCTGGGCACGCCGCGGGCGATTGGCGTGGCCTTGAAGGCGCCTCACCCCAATGCGGCGCGGCTCTTCGTGGACTACTGGCTCTCGAAGAAATCCATGGAAATGCTCGCCAAGGACGTCGGCGAGTACGTCCTCGCGCCCGGGGTCTACCCCCCGATCGACGGGATCAGCAAGGCCAAGGTCATCTCGATCCGCGAGCTGCCGGACGCCGAAATCCAGAAGTGGGGCGCCGAGTTCAAGAAGATCTTCGCCGTCAAGTAGCGCCGTTCCGAACGCGAGCACCCGCCGCCCGGCCCCCCAGGCCGGGCGGTTGGCTATCCGCCGCCGGAAACGGTACATTGCCCTGCTTCCGGGATAATCGCGCCGGGCGCCCGGTCCCGGCGGCGTTTTCGGCCATACACTATGGAAATTCGGATCCAGGGCGTCAGCAAGCGTTACTTTTCCGAGGGCAAGGCCATCATTGCCCTCGACGACGTGGATCTGACCATCCCGGCCAACCAGATCTTCACGCTCCTCGGCCCGAGCGGCTGTGGCAAGACCACGCTGCTGCGCTGCATTGTCGGCCTCGAGACGCCGGACTCCGGGGAGATCCGGATCGGCGGGGAGGTGGTGTGGTCGCGGGAGAAGAACATCGCCATCCCGCCCGAGAAGCGGGGACTGGGCATGGTGTTCCAGACCTACGCGATCTGGCCGCACATGAACGTGTTCGACAACGTGGCCTACCCGTTGCAGGTCCGGAAGCTGCCCGCCGACGTCATCCGCCGGAAGGTCGGGAAGACCCTGCGCTTCGTGCGGCTGGAAGGGTTCGAGAAACGCCCCGCGACCAAGCTCTCCGGCGGCCAGCAGCAGCGCGTCGCGCTCGCGCGCGCCCTGGTCGGCGAGCCCAAGGTCATCCTGTTCGACGAGCCCCTCTCCAACCTCGACGCCAAGCTGCGGGAGGAAACCCGCAAGGAACTGCGGACCTTTCTGGGCGAGCTCAAAATCACCGCGGTCTACGTGACCCACGACCGGGTCGAGGCCCTCGCGCTGTCGGACACCATCGCGGTCATGCGCGAGGGCCGCATCATCGAGGTGGGCGCGCCCCGGAAGATCTATTTCGACGCCGACCACCGCTTCGTTGCGGATTTCATCGGCCGGGCCAACCTGGTCAAGGCGAAGGTGCGGGGCCACGACGACGGCCACACCATCGTGGATTGCGGCCTGGGCGCCATTGCCTGCCACGGCCGCGACCTTCCCGCGGGGAGCGAAGTCACCCTGTGCATCCGGCCGGAGTTCATCCGCATCGCGAAAGGCGAGGGCGGGGCCGGCAGGAACGTGGTGAACGGCCGCGTCGAGTCGCTCGTCTTCGTCGGCGAGACCTACGAAGGGGAGATCCGGATCGGGAACGAGCTCCTGCTCGCCAAGATCGATCCGGACGTCGATCTCAAGGCCGGCGACCCGGTCCGCTTCAGCCTGGACCCCGCCCACTGCCTGCTGCTCGCGATCTGAACCGGGGCCGGCCGTGGACCCCTCGCGATCGAAGCTGACTTACTCGCTGATCCTCATCGTCGGGGTCCTCACCGTGGGCCCCGTGGTGATGCTGGTCCTCGGCAGCTTTTCCGAGGGGCTGACCGCGTTCGGGCAATTCACGCTCGACAAGTACGTCGAGGCCTATACCGACCCGGCCCTGCTCGACGTCATCGTCAACACGACCGTTTTCGTCCTGGGCTCGTCGCTGCTGTCGACGATCCTCGCGCTGTTCCTCGCCTATCTCAACAACCGCACCGACATCCCGTTCAAGTTCCTGTTCAAGATCCTCTCGATCGTCCCGATGATGATCCCGCACCTGCTGTTCTCGGTGAGCTGGGCGCTGCTGCTCAATCCGTCCAACGGGATGATCAACCTCGTGCTCAAGAACGTCCTGTGGCTGGAGAGCGCGCCGTTCAACGTCTATTCGCTGTGGGGCATGATCCTCGTGGAGGGGCTGCTCGACCTGCCGATCGCGTATCTCATCATCGCGCCGGCGATGGCTTCCTTCGACGTCGCGCTGGAAGAATCGTCCCGGGTGTTCGGGGCGGGGACCTGGCGCACGCTCGTCCGGGTGACCCTGCCCGTGCTGCGGCCGGCCATCCTGGCCGCGTTCATCCTCGGCGTCGTCCGCAGCCTCGCGTCCTTTGCCGTGCCTTCGGTCATCGGCATGCCGGGCCGCGTCTACGTGCTGGCGACGCACCTCTACCAGATGATCGCGACCGGCTTCGCCACGGATTACGGCAAGGCCGCGGCGGTGGGCATGAGCGTCCTCGCGGCTTCCGTCACGCTCATCTTCGTCTACCGCGCGCTGACCGCCGAGAGCGAAAAGTACGTGACCATCTCGAGCCGCGGCTACCGCCCGACCGTGATCGAGTTGAAGGCCGCGCGGATCCCGCTGTTCTTCGTGGTGGCGATTCTCTCGTTCATCATGGCCGTGTTGCCGGTGGCGGTGCTGTTCTACACGTCGTTCGTGCCGTACTCGATGGTGCCGAGCGCGCGCGCATTCTCGATGATGAGCCTGAAGCACTGGAGCGCCGTCCTGACCGACCCGCTGTCGCTGCTGTCGCTGAAGAACAGCCTGTTCCTCGGCGTCGCCGGGGCGACGCTCGGCGTCGCGCTCTCCATTTTCGTCGCCTACGTCATCGTCAAGGTGAAGACCCGCGCGGCGGGGATCCTCGAGTCGCTGAGCTTCCTGTCGTTTTCCTTCCCCGGCATCGTCATCGGCGTGGGATTCATGTGGTTCTTCGTGCAGACGCCGCTCTACGCGACCCTCTGGGCGCTCCTTATCGGCTACATCGCCACCTACCTGCCGTACGGCATACGGCCGCTCGCCAGCGCCTTCGTCCAGGTCCACTCGCATCTCGAGGAGTCGTCGCAGGTCTGCGGGGCGAGCGCGTTGACGACGATGCGCCGGATCATCGTCCCGTTGCTGGTCCCGGGCATCGTCTCCGCGTGGATACTGATGGCCACGATGTTCGTGCGGGAGCTGACGCTGTCGGTGGTGCTGTCGCGGCCGGGAACCGAAGTCCTCGCCATCCAGATCCTGCGCTTCGCCGACGACGGGCTGTGGGGCAAGCTGTCGGCCCTGGGCATCATCATGATCGGCATTTCGACTTCCCTCGTGCTGATCGCGACGCTCGTCGGCGCGCAGTTCAAGGCCGAGCAGAGCGCGGGATAGCCCGCGCGGTCAGCCGTCACCGCTTTGTCAGGAAAGCGCTTGCAGCCCTGACGAAACCCTCGGGATTGTCGAGCGTGACGTGATGGTCGCTGTCGGGGATTTCGGCGAGCTCGACGTGCGGGCAGCGCGACTTCACCTCGGCGAAGACCTGCGGGCTGATGCGCTGGCTGCGCTCGGCTTTCACCAGCAGCGCGGGGATCCTGATGTGGTTCCAGCGCGGCAGGCCGTCGGTGGTCTCGCGCGTGGCGTAGACGTTGCGGTCGAACTTGTGCCGCCAGCTCCCGTCCGGGAATCGCCGGGCGCTGTTCTGCGCCAGGTGGCGGATGATCTCCGGCGCCGCCAGCGTGCCGGCCGGCCGCAGGCGAAAGCGCGCGACGAATTCCTCCGGGGTGGCGTACTGGCTGCCTTGCCGCGAGCCGACGTCGCGCAGCGCGGCGACGCGGTCCGCCGTCATCTGCAGCGTCGAGTCGACGACGATGAGCTTTCCGGCCCGTCCCGGGTGAGCGGCGGCGTATTCCAGCGACACCGTGCCGCCCATCGAGTGGCCGACGAGGACGAAGTCGCTCAGGTCGAGGCGTTCGACCACCTCCGCCAGGTCCGCCGCGTAGCGCGCGTAGCTGTAGTCGGGGGGCGCCGCCCAGTCGCTGTCGCCGTGCCCGCGCTGGTCCAGGGCGAGCACGCGGTGGTCCGCGGTGAATCCCGGTGCCACGAAGTCGAACCAGTGCGCGTGCGCCGCCCCGCCGTGCAGGCACAGCATCGCCGGCTTGCCCGCGGTGCCGTAATCGAGATAGTGCAGCCTGAGTCCGCCGGCCGTGACGAACCGGCTTACATACGCCGCCGGTTCAAGGGATGAGGGATGAGGGCGGAGGGATGAGGGAGACTCTTCACTCATCACTCGTCACCCATCACGCCTTCGCGGCAACCGTAAGCCCGCGCACGCCGTTCTTCTCGATCGTCCGCGCCACGAGGCCGGTGGCCTTGGCGTCCTCGATGAACGCGCTGAGGTATTTCGCGCCCGCGGGGCGCCCCTTCGGCGTGCCGGCGGCCTGCTGGACCGCGGTGAAATTCCCGTCGAGGACTCGCGACCCCGGGAGCTTCTCGTGGTCCGTCACCAGCCGCGGCCGCAGCCCCGCGAGGGCGTCGAGCTGGTCCGAGACGAACTGCTGGAACGCGTTGTCGGGGCCCTTGATGCGCACCAGTTCCGCGTTCTTGAGGGAGCGGGTCAGGTACAGCTCGTACGCGCTCTTCTCCGCCACCGCGATGCGCACGCCCTTGCGGTCCACCTCGGCGATGGTCTTGAGCGGCGACCCGGGCGGCACGAGGTAGGTGGCCTCGATCTCGACGTAGGCCGCGGTGAAGTCGATCTCGTTCGCGCGCTGCGGCTCGGCGCCGAGAAACCCGATGTCCCACGCGCCGGACTTCGCCGCATCGGCGAGGGCCCCGGGATTGGGGTAGGGCACGATCTCGACCGGGACGCCGAGCCGCCTGCCCAGCTCGCGCGCCAGGTCCACCGCGACGCCGCCGCGCGGCGCCCCGGTCGCCGGGTCCTTCGCGATCAGCAGGAAATTGCTCATGTTGACGCCCACGCGCAGCTTGCCACCCGGCGCGAGCTCGGAAACCACGGCAGCGGACACTTGCGTCATCGCGTCACCCTTTCAGAAATTCCACGCCGCGCGCGGGCATCAGCCGCTCCCGCCGCATTTCGGCGAGCCCGTTGATGCCGATGAGCGCCATGTCGCGGTCGATCTCGTCGTGCAGCAGCCGGATCGCGTGGCGCACGCCGGGCTCGCCGGCGACGGCGGCCGCGAACAGGAACGGGCGGCCGATGAAGACGAACTGCGCGCCGAGCGCCAGCGCCTTCAGCACGTCGGTGCCGCGGCGCACGCCGCTGTCCAGCATCACCGTCATGTTGCCGGCCTGGGCGGCGATCCCGGGCAGCACGCGCAGCGGCGCGGCGGCGCCGTCGAGCTGGCGCCCGCCGTGATTGGAGACGATGACGCCGTCGGCGCCGCTCTCGCGCGCGATGCGGGCGTCCTCCGCTTCCAGCACCCCCTTCACCACCAGGCGCCCCTTCCACAGGCGCCGCATCAGCTCGAGGTGCTTCCAGGAGAGCTGGTCGCGCTTGCCGCGGTCGCGGTGCGCGGTGCGCGAGAAGAGGGGAACGCGCGGGCCCATGTTCTCGGTATGCGGCATGCCGTGCGTGAGCAGCGTGCGCAGGAGCATGCCGAACAGCCAGCGCGGGCGCACGAGCCCGTCCCAGGCGAGGCGCGGCGTCAGCCGCAGCGGGTTGTTGAATCCGCTGCGCACGTTGTTCTCGCGGTTCGCCAGCACCGGCACGTCCGCCGTGAGGCAGATCGTCTCGTAGCCGGCGCGCGCGCAGCGCTCGACGAGCTGGGTGATCGGGCCGGCATCGCCGGGGAGGTAGCACTGGAACCACGCGGTCGGGCCGGCTTCCTTGATCCGCTCGAGCGGGGTGAGCGCGGCGCCGGAGAGGATCATCGGGATGTTGGCCGCCGCCGCGGCGCGCGCGAGCACGAGGTCGCCCTCGTAGGCGGCCATGGCGGTGCCGCCCATCGGCGCGATGCCGAAGGGCGAATCGTAGGCGCGCCCGAAGAGCGTCGTCTTCTGCGAGCGCCCGGACACGTCCACCAGCGTCCTGGGCACGAGCGCGACCTCGTCCCACACCGCCCGGTTGCCGCGCAGCGCGGCGTTGGTCTCGGCGCCGCCCGACACGTAGCCGAAGATCGGGCGCGGGATCACGCGCCGCGCGGCGTCCTCGAAATCATCCAGCGCGAGCATGCGGCGCAGCACGCGCGGCGGGCGGAGCGCCGACGCCCAATCGACCGGATTCGACCAATCTTGCCCGGCAGTTGTCATGGCTTTCCCGTCAAGTGAGTGATCGGCCCCGGGCAGCATGGGGTTTGGATAGCGCAGGCATTATAAAGCTCCGTGAGGGCGGGAGAGCGTGAGCGCGGGAGGGGGACAAAACTTTTCTCGATCTCACGACCTCCCGACCTCCCGGGGTGTCGCGGCGAGCCACGAATCACGACCCACGAGCCACGACACCCAGCGTGCGGGTGAAAGCCTGCATCCCGTAGTGAAACGCGATGAACGCGCCCAGTTCCATAATCTGGGCTTCGCTGTAATGCCGGCGGCCTTCGTCGTAGAACGCGGCATCCACGTTCTCCGGGTTGAGGTACATCTCCCGCGCGTAGCGCAGCGCCCATTTCTCGGCCGTGCTGAAGCGCGGATCGTCCTCGAACCGGCCCGCGCCGGCCGCGATCGTGTCCTCGTCGAGGCCCTGCGCCTTTGCCCGCGCCGAGCGCAGTCCGGCGAAGTAGGGATCGCCCGCGGTCCGGGCGAGCTGCACGCGGATAATCTCCTTCAGGCGGTGGTCGACGTTGCCCTCGGCATGCGACGCGAGCAGCGCCCGCAGCAGCGCCTT
>MERD01000103.1:14851-20485 GCA_001771935.1 Betaproteobacteria bacterium RIFCSPLOWO2_02_FULL_67_26 | reverse complement strand
CGCTGCCACGAGCGCGGCAAGTTGTCGCGTGGTGCCAACAGGTCCCCGCGCTCGAGCCGCAACAATCGCTGCTGCAATCTGTTTAGCAAACCGTTCTTCGCCATGGGTTCTTATGACCTCCCGGATGTCCTGCTCGCTCGCTCGCGCGAGCCATTCCGCAACCGTGATGCCGCCGCCCGGATCCATGCGCATGTCGAGCGGGCTGTCGAAGCGGAAGCTGAAGCCGCGGACCGGGTCGTCGAGCTGCGGCGAGGAGACGCCAAGATCGAGCAGAATGCCGTCCGCGCGGGTGAGGCCCGCCCGCGCCGCCAGCCCGGCAAGCCGGCTGAACCGGCCGTGCACCATGCGAAAACGCGCGTCATCGATCTCTCCTCCCGCCGCCACCGCCTGCGGGTCGCGGTCGAGCGCGACCAGCTGTCCGGCTCGTCCCAGCCGCGCCAGGATCCGCCGGCTGTGCCCGCCGCGCCCAAACGTGCAGTCGACGTAGCAGCCGTCGCCCCGCACCCTCAATCCCTCTACTGCTTGCTCCAACAGGACCGCGGCATGTGAGCCCCCGCTCACAAGGAGAATCCCTCCAGCTCAGGCGGCAACCCGCCCGGGCCGAAGCCGCCGCCCTGCTCCATCCGGCTCTCCCAGCTGTCCTTGTTCCAGAGCTCGAACTTGGCGCCCTGCCCGACCAGCACGACGGATTTCTCGAGCTGCGCGAAACGGCGCAGCGCCGCCGGCACCAAGATGCGTCCGGTGGCATCCATCACCACGTTCTCGGCGTAGCCGACGAGCCGCCGCTGCAGCTCGCGGATCTGCGCGTTGAAGCTCGAGAGCGACATGAGCTTCTGCTCGATCGGCTCCCAGTCGGGCAGGGGATAGATGAGCAGGCAGCGGTCGGAGTCCGCGGTGACGATGAGCTGCCCGCCGCAGCGCGCGGCGATGGCGTCGTGAAACCGCGACGGCACCGCGAGCCGGCCTTTGCTGTCGAGATTCAGTTGCGCGACGCCTCGAAACACGTACCCCCCTTGGCCGCTGGGAAAGCCCCGCCCTTGTCACTCCACAGGGTCGGTTTATCCCACTTTTCTCCACTTCTTCCCACTATATTGGAAAGAAAGGGAAACGGTCAAGGGTTAGCGAAGCGTTTTCTGTTTACAGGACAATGACTTATGCGGCAAAATTGAGGCCAATTTTAGCTTGTCTTTTAGGTTTAATTAAGGCTTAAAAACAGGGTTGTAAATGCCAAACCGAAAGTAACACTTTAAGTCTGGCCTGACTGCCGTACGTAGGCTAAGGAAATTCATGGGTGTTGCAGAACAGCAACACCCGGATCAAACAAAACTGAAGGAAGAGTGGGAAGCCGGCCGGTAAGCCGGGTTCTGTAAGAGCCTTGCGGCTCCGACAGCCATTCCTCTAGGCCCTGGATTGCTCCAGGGCTCGAGCCGCCTACCCGCAAGCTCGGCGGGTCGCGTCATCGCTTGCCTATTTGGCGTTGCTCCGGGTGCAGGTTGCCTCGTTTCACCCCTAACGCAGTTGCCCGCATCAGGACTCGTCTCTGTGGCCCTGTTGCTCGCCTCGCGGCGGGCGGTGATTAGCCGCCACCCTACCCTGTGGAGCCCGGACTTTCCTCTCCGAGCGGCACGAACCATCGTAGAGGCTCGCTTCTTCCGCTCGCAGCGGCTGTCTGGCCGACTTCCCGGGCGCATTTTACCCTTTAAGCGCGCGCACCGCCGCCATCACCCGCGACAGATGGTGATCGCGCACGCCGAGCTCGGCGAGATGCTTGAGCGTGCGCGCCAGGTACTCGATGTTCGGCCCGCGGTCTCCGCAGCAATTGGCGATCAATTCGGCGGTGCGCCCGGTCGGAAGGGTCCCCGCATAGCCGGGATGCTGCGGGTTCGCGATGAAGGTCAGGACGCGCGTCATCCGCCCCGGCAGCCGGGCGCGCAGCAGGCGCGGATGGTAGACGCCCCGCCGCATCTCGCGTTCCCACAAGGCGTCGAGCGCAGTGGGGACGTCGGGCGCGGAGATGCGAAAGGCGATACCACGGCAGGCCCCTCCCCGATCGAGCCCCAGCACCAGGCCGGGGCGTTCCGGCGTCCCCCGCCACCGGCTCGAGTAGATGCACAGCTCGCGGTGATAGCCGTGGATCAGGGCCGGCGCCCAGTCCACGTAGGGAAACCCGGGATCCCACATGAGCGATCCGTAGCCGAAAATCCACAGATCGCCCTTGGGCAGGCCGAGTTCCGAATGCCCAATCCTCATGCCTATTTAACGTTTCGCCGCTCCCCGGGGATTACCGGAGTTTCCAGGCCACTGTCGAGCCGGCCCGCAGCGGTACCAGCCGGTCCGCGCCGAACGGGATCTCGGCCGGCACAGGCCAGGGCGCTTCCTCGAGCGTGACGGTTTCGCCGTTCACCGGCAGCCCGTAGAACCGCGCGCCATGCCGGCTCGCGAACCCCTCCAGCCGGTCGAGCGCCCCGGCCGCGGCGAACGCCTCCGCGTAGAGCTCGATTCCCGCGTGCGCGGTATAGATCCCGGCGCAGCCGCAATCCGTCTCCTTGGTGTGGCGCGCGTGCGGGGCGCTGTCGGTGCCGAGAAAGAACTTCGGATTGCCGCTCACGGCTGCCTGGATGAGCGCCTGGCGGTGGATTTCACGCTTGAGCACCGGCAGGCAGTAGAGGTGCGGCCGGATGCCGCCCGCGAAGAGCGCGTTGCGGCTCAGCAGCAGGTGGTGCGCGGTGAGGGTCGCCGCCACCCGCGGCGGCGCAGCCTTCACGAATTCGGCGGCCTCCCGCGTGGTGATGTGCTCCATTACCACCTTGAGGCCCGCGTGGCGCTCGACGAGCGGCGCGAGCACGGTCTCGATGAAGACGCGCTCCTTGTCGAACGGGTCCACTGCCGGATCGGCGACCTCGCCGTGCACCAGCAGCGGCATGCCGTGCTTCTCCATCGCCTCCAGCACGCCGCGGCACCGGGCGATGTCGGTCACGCCGGCGTCCGAGTGCGTGGTCGACCCGGCGGGATAGTACTTGACCGCGTGCACCATGCCGCCCGCGCGCGCGGCCGCGATCTCGCCGGGCGGCGTGTTGTCGGTGAGGTAGAGCGTCATCAGCGGCTCGAAGCGGGCGCCTGCGGGCAGCGCCGCGAGGATGCGGCTGCGGTACTCGAGCGCGAGACGGGTCGTTGCCACCGGCGGCTTGAGATTGGGCATCACGATCGCGCGCGCGAAACGGCGCGCGGTATCCGGCAGCACCGCGCGCAGGTGCTCGCCATCGCGCAGGTGCAGGTGCCAGTCGTCCGGCCGCGCAATCGTGATCGTTCTCATAAATTCGTGAATGGTGAACGGTGAACGGTGAATGGTAAAGCCCCGGCCGCGGTTTTCGGTTCACGGTTCACGGTTCACGCCTTTTCAGCTCGAGCGCCATGCGGTAGAGTTCCTTCCTCCCGCCGCCGCCGATCTTCGCCGCGAGCGCGACGGCCTGCTTCAGCGGCAGCTCGGCGAGCAGCACTTCGAGCGCGCGCCGGCCTGCATCCTCCGCCTCCGGCATGCCGGCGGCGCCCTCGACGATCAGCACGAACTCTCCCTTGCGGCGATGGGGGTCCGCGGCGAGCCACGCCTCCGCCTCGGCCAGCGGGCAGTCGTGCACTGTTTCGAACAGCTTGGTGAGCTCGCGCGCAAGCACGACACGGCGCTCGCCGCCCAGCGCGGCGCGCAGATCGGCGATGGATTCGACGACGCGGTGCGGCGCCTCGAAAAACACCAGCGTGAACGGCAGCTTCGCGAGCGGGGCGAGCGCCCGGCGGCGGGCCGCGGTCCGCTCGGGCAGAAATCCATAGAACAGGAAATGCGGAGCGGCGAGTCCGGAAGCCGACAGGGCGGCGATCGCGGCATTGGGGCCCGGCACCGGCGTCACCGGAAAGCCCGCACGGCGCGCCGCCGCGACCAGCAGCGCGCCGGGATCGGAGATCGCCGGCGTTCCGGCGTCGCACGTCAGGGCCAGTGATCTCCCCTCCGCCAGCAGCGCGAGCACTTGTTTTGCAACGCGTTTTTCGTTGTGCTCGTGGACCGCGATCAGGCGCTTGGCGATGCCGAAATGGGCGAGCAGTTGCCGCGTGACCCGCGTGTCCTCCGCGGCCACCGCGTCGACGCGTCCCAGGACTTCCAGCGCCCGGTGGCTGATGTCACCGAGGTTCCCAATCGGGGTGGCCACTACATATAATGTTGCTCTCCGCTTTTCCCCGGCTCCCTCATGCGCTGCGGCGTGCTCCATCGCTGGCTCGTCGTGCCTCTGGCTGCGGCGATACTATACGGGGGCGCCTCCGCGATGGCCAGCGACGCGGCGGTGAGCTCGCCCGCCGCACCGCAGCCGGAATTGTCGGTTCCGGTGCCGCTTCCTCCGGCTGACTCGATTCCGGAGCCGAAACCGCAGGCTCCCGCGGCTGCCGCCGAGCCGCACATTGCGCTGCTGCTGCCGCTCGACTCGAAGGTGTTCGGCCGGCACGCGGAGGCCGTGCGGGACGGCTTCCTCGCGGCGGCGAAGGTGCAGGGCGGCGGGGCGGCGCTCCCGGTGCGAGTATATGCGGCTGGCGACGAATCGCGCGCGACCGTGGAGACTTACATCAAGGCGCTCGCGGCCGGCGCGACGCTCGTCGTCGGGCCGCTCACCCGCAGCGGCGTCACCGCCGTCGTGGACAGCGCCGCGGCGCTGGTGCCGACGCTCGTGCTCAACGTGCCCGAGGGCCGCGGCGCATCCCCTCCCGGTATCTACATGCTGAGCCTGCAAATCGAGGCCGAAGCGCGGCAGGTGGCGCAGCGCGCATGGCAGGACGGCTTCCGCAGGGCGGTTACCATCAATGGCGACACGCCGCTCCTGGCGCGCATTCACCAGGCGTTCGTGGAGGAATTCACGCGCCTCGGCGGCGCGCACGTAATCGCCTACGCCTTCACGCCCGATCCCGAGGGCCTGACCCGCATCAAGAAAGCCGTGGACACCGGCACCGTGGACGTGGCGTTCCTCGCGCTCGATTTCCCGCGCGCGCGTCTCGTCCGCCCCTACCTGGGCTGGCTGCAGGTCTACGCCACGTCGCAGGTGCATCCCGGCGCCGCGGGCGCGCTGGCCGGATTCGATCTCTCCGGCGTGCGCTTCCTCGACATGCCGTGGCTGCTGCAGCCCGACCACCCGGCGGTAATGGTCTATCCCAGGGACCGCGGCGACGATATCGAGCTCAACCGTTTTTACGCGCTCGGCATCGATGCCTTCCGCATCGCGCTGGTCCTCCTCGCGGGCAAGGCGGACGCCGCGCTCGACGGCGTGACCGGCCGCTTGACGCTGGGCGGCAACCGCCAGTTCGCGCGCGGCCTCACCACCGCGCAGTTCAGCGACGGCAAGCTGACCGTGGTGCGCGAGCGTCCATGAATCGCCGCGGCGAACCCGCCGAGAACCTCGCCGCCGCCTTCCTCGAGGGCCAGGGCCTGAAGGTCCTGGAACGCAACTACCGCTGCCGCTTCGGCGAGATCGACATCGTCGCAGCCAGCGGCGCCGTGCTGGTGTTCGTCGAGGTGCGCGCCCGCCGCTCGGCGGCCTTTGGCGGCGCCGCCGGCAGCATCACCGCCGCCAAGCGCCGGCGGCTTGTCGTTGCCGCCCG
>MERD01000103.1:0-14831 GCA_001771935.1 Betaproteobacteria bacterium RIFCSPLOWO2_02_FULL_67_26 | reverse complement strand
GCCGTTTCGACGTCGTGCTGCTCCAGGGGGACGAGCCGCGCATCGAATGGGTGGTCAATGCGTTTGGTGAATGAGGGTTGCGGTCGATACAATAGCGGCTGACACGCAATGGACCGGCAACGTGGACCTCATCACGCGCATCAGCGAGAACTTTTCGGAGTCCGCGCACCTCAAACTGCAGGCGATGGACGCGCTCGCCGGGCCGATCGCGGCGGCGGCCGAGCGCATGGTGCAATGCCTCAAGAGCGACAGGAAGATCATGTGCTGCGGCAACGGCGGTTCCGCCGCCGACTCGCAGCATTTCGCGGCCGAGCTCGTCAACCGCTTCGAGATGGAGCGCCCGCCGCTGTCGGCGATCGCGCTCACCACCGACACCTCCATCCTGACGTCGATCGCCAACGACTACGATTACGACCAGGTGTTCTCCAAGCAGGTGCGCGCGCTGGGGCATGCCGGGGACCTGCTGCTCGCGATCTCCACCAGCGGCAATTCGCGCAACGTGGTCGCGGCGATGCACGCGGCCCACGAATGCCAGATGAACGTGGTCGCGCTGACCGGCCGCAACGGCGGCAAGATGGCCGAGGCGCTGCGGCCCTCCGACATCCACATCTGCGTCCCCGCGCAAAGCACCGCGCGCATCCAGGAGGTCCACCTGCTGACGTTGCACTGCCTGTGCGACGCCATTGATTGTCTGTTACTGGGAGTTGAATAAATGCGCCACACACTTGCTTCGTTGCTGATGCTCGCCGCCATCCCGCTCATCCATGGTTGCGCCGCGGTCGCGGTCGGCGGCGCCGCCGCCACCGGGGTCATGGTCGCGCAGGACCGCCGCACCGTCGGCACCATTGCCGAGGACGAGGGCATCGAATTGAAGGCCCACGGCCGTATCGGCGAGCGCTACAAGGACGGCATACACGTCAACGTGACCAGCTTCAACCGCATGGTGCTGCTGACCGGCGAGGTGCCCGACGCCGGCGCGCGGACCGGGGTGGAGCGCATCGCGCGCGGCGTGGAGAACGTGCGCGGCGTCTATAACGAAACGGTCGTCTCCGGCGTGACGTCGTACACGGCGCGCAGCAACGACGGCATCACCACATCCAAGGTCAAGGGGCGTTTCCTCGACGCCAACAAGTTCAACGCGCTGCACGTCAAGGTCGTCACGGAGAACAACGTCGTCTACCTGCTCGGCCTGGTGAAAAAGCAGGAAGCCACCGACGCGACCGAGCTCGCCCGCACGACGAGCGGCGTGCAGAAAGTGGTTCGCGTGTTCGAGTACCTGGACTGAGGGATGAGGGCGGAGGGATGAGGGATGAGCCCGGCGACGCGTTCGAACGCAAGGTCTGCAAGCCGGAAGAACTAGCTGCACGCGTTGCCGGCCTGAAGCGGCCGCTGGTGTTCACCAACGGCGTGTTCGACATCCTGCACCGCGGGCACGTCACCTACCTCGCGCGGGCGCGCGCGCTGGGCACGAGCCTGCTGGTCGCCGTCAATTCCGACGCCTCGGCGAGAAAACTGGAAAAGGGTAAGGGCCGGCCGGTCAACGCGCTCGACGACCGGGTCGCGGTGATCGCGGCGCTCGAAGCGGTGACGCTCGTCACCTGGTTCGAGCGGGAAACGCCGCTCGAGCTGATCCTCGCGGTGAAGCCCGACGTGCTGGTGAAAGGCGGAGACTGGAAGCCGGAAGCGATCGTCGGGGCGAAGGAAGTGAAAAGCTGGGGCGGGACCGTTCACTCGATACCGTTGCTCGCGGGACGCTCGACGACTTCAGTGATCGACCGCATCCGCGGCAAAAGCTGAACCGCCGAGGCCGCCGAGAGAAACGAGAACAATAATTATCGACGCCAAGCACGCCAAGTAGCGTTAAATCCGGACGCGCAGCGCCGGTTTAACTCCGTGCGTTCGAACAGACGCATTGATCGCTGTTCAACGCGCGGAAAGGGAATTACGAATAGGGGGTTTCTCTGTGGACTCTGTGTCCTCTGTGGCTATCTTTTTTTCATGTCCGCGTGAATGCCTCCATCGTCAACGCCCGATCCGGAAATGCCCTGAGCACCGCCTTGTCCGCCGTCACCAGCGGGACCGCCAGCACGGCCGCCAGCGCCACGAACTCGCAGTCGTATGCGGAGAGGCGCGACTTGTCCACGATCTCGAATACCGAGGCGCTCGGTACCAGGTGCTCCCCGCCCGCGAGCGCGCCTTCGGCCGCTTCCATGATGCGGGCGACGTGCGGCGCCGTCAGGCTGCCGTCGCGCAGGTAACCCGTCAGGATACTGCGCATTTCCGAGCGCCACAGGATGGGGACGCGCCAGTCCGGGTCCCTGGTTCGCACGCGCTGCGCGAGCGCGGTGAGCGGGCCATTCACCCAGCAGTAGGCGATGACGTTGCTGTCGACGACGATCACGCCCGACCCTGCCGCTTGTAGCGGCCGACCCGGGCGTGCTCGACCCGCGGCAGCCGCGCCGCGAAAGCCTTCAGCTCTCTCGCTTGCGCTACGGGATCGACGGTCGGCACGGAAAAATCGCTTTCCAGCCGCATCAGAATCTCGCTGTTCAGGCTGCGGCGGTTTTTCTCCGCGCTTTCCTTGAGCATGGCGTGGAGGTCCTTTGGGATGTTCTTGAGGGTGAGCGTGAGCATGGATTTCTCCTGGAACCGAAATGGAACCGCTCCAGATTAGCGCTCGCCCGCCCTGCCTGTCAATCCAGCCCCTCGGGGTCGCCGAAATCGCCGGGCCTCTTGGTTTTCCGCAGCCCCTATGCCGGCCAGGTCAGGTTCCTCAGCCTTTCGGCTGCGCCGGCGGGCACGGCCCCGCCTTCAGCTCGCTGCCGGGAAACTCCTGTTGCAGCGCCGTCAGCCGTATTACCGTCGCCTCGCCCGGCTCGCGCACGTAGAACGCCACCTGCTTCAGGAAGTTCTCGCGGCGCCCCGCGAGCGCGGACCGCACGCCGCGCTCCTTGAGCTTTGCGAGGTACGCCTGCGCCGCGTCGTCGGTGCGGAAGATGCCGAGCGAGATCGCGTTGCGCCACTGGCCCGCCTCCTGCACCAGGAAGAATTCGGTGATCCCGAGCGCCTTCAACTCGCCGACCTTGCGGTCGGCGTCGGCCCTGGACTTCTGCGGCGGCATGTAAACCCAGTAACCCCCGGCATCGGTCACCGCTCGCCCCACCTGCGCGGGCGGCAGCTCGAGATTCGCCAGCGCCGCTTCCGCCCGGGTCACGGCGGGCCCGGCAAAGACGCCCCATTCCAGGCAGGCCGTCGGTATCGCCATGGCGCTCAGCGGCGGCAACGGCAGTATCGCCTTGCCCGGTGATTTGGCCTTTTCCGCCGGCGCCCGCCCCGCCGCCTTCAGCAGCCTGATTTTTTCCGGCGCGATCTGCAGCCGCGCGATCTGGCTTGCCGCGCCGGCGCTCTCGTGCACCACGTGCGCGTAGGCGAAGTACACCAGGTTGCCCAGCACCAGCAGGAGGAAAAATGCTCTCACGAGAACAACCCGTGATGGGTGATGGGTGATGGGTGATGGGTCTTGAAGAACGCGCGCATCATTTTGCTTCGAGTGCGATTCGAATCAGGCCTTCCAGCACGAGATTATCCACGACCTCGACCGCGCCGTTAAGCTGCGGCGCGATGAGCCGGGCGGCCCCGCCCGAGATCACCGTCAGCGGCGGCGCCTGCCCCGTCTGCCGCATGAACCGCTGCATGCGCTCGACCGCGCCGGCAAGGGCATTGACCGTTCCGCTCTCGATCGCGTCCGCGGTGCGCCCCGGAAAGAACGCGAACCGGCCGCTCCGCGGCCGCAGCCCGGCGGTGCCGCGCGCAAGCGACGCGCGCATGAGATCCGCTCCCGCGACGATCATCCCGCCGAGAAACACGCCCTCCGCGGTGAGCGCATCCACCGTCACGGTGGTGCCGGCGTTGACCACCACGCAGGGGCCGCGATGGTGGTGACGGGCGCCGATCAGCGCCGCCCAGCGGTCGGCGCCGAGCTGCGCCGGATTTTCATAGGCGCTCTTCACGCCGCACTGGCCCGCGGCGCTCCGCACGAAGCGGATGCGGCGCCTGAAGCGGCGCGCGGCGGCGCCGAGCGAGCGCGCAACGCGCGCGCCGGCGACGTTGGCGGCGATCAGCCGGTCCGGCGCCTCGAGCTTCGCCCACGCGCCGGCGAGCCGCCCCGCGCGCGGCGTCGAGATCCAGCCCTGAACCTGCCACGAGCCGTCCGCGTGCACGCCCCACTTGATGCGGGTGTTGCCCGCGTCGATGGCCAGGATTCTCATGTCAAAAATCAAAGGCAATAGACAGGATTTACAAGATTTACAGGATTAAGACCAGATAGACCGGGTCGTTGGCGATTTTAATCTTGTGAATCCTGTTAATCCTGTCTATTTGTCGTTGCCGCGGAGCGGAGGCTGATCTCCCCGCTGTGATAACGCTTCAACCCGGCGCGGGTCTCGAGCAGGAACGATCCGTCCTCCGTCACCCCGCGCGCCCGCCCGCTCTGGCGCGTGCCGTCGGGGAAAGTCAGCGTCACGCGGCAGTCCCGGTGGACATGATAGCGCTGCCACTCGGCGCGCAGCGGCTCGAATCCCGACTGCGCGAACGAATCGAGCGCGCGATGGAGCTCGATCAGCACCCGCGCGAGCAGCCGGTTGCGGTCGGGCGCCGCGCCGCACGCGCTCTCGAGGTCGGCCGCAGGCTGCCCGATGCGATCGCGCGTCGCGTCCGACAGCCGCACGTTGATGCCGATGCCCACCACCGCCGCGGTCGGCCCCAGCGCGTCGCCCGCCAGCTCGGTGAGAATGCCGCAGAGCTTGCGGCCGCGCCACAAGACATCGTTCGGCCACTTGAGGCCGACGGCCTGCGCCCCTTCCGCTTCGAGCGCGCGCGCGAGGGCCACGCCGACCGCGAGCGAAAGCCCGGAAAGCGCGCCGGCGCCCCGCGCGAAGCGCCACAGCAGCGAGAAGGTGAGCGCCTCTCCCACGCCGGCGTGCCACGCCCGTCCGAGACGGCCACGCCCGCCGGTTTGCCACTCGGCCGCGAGCACCGTGCCGCCCGGCGCGCCGGCCGCGGCATGCTCCAGCAGCACCGCGTTGGTGGACGCGACTTCGTTGCGAACGTCGATTGCGAAGCGGCCGGCGTTCGTCCCGAGGTGGCGCTCGACGGCCGCGCGGTCGAGCAGCGTGAGCGGTTGCGGCAGGCGATAGCCGCGCCCGCGCACCTTGTAGATGCCGAGTCCCATCGCCTCCAGCTCCCGGACGGCATGCCAGACGCTCGCACGCGAGACCTCGTGCGCCCGGGCCAGCGCCTCGCCGGAATGGAAGCTGCCGTCGGCAAGCCGCTTCAGAACGCTCGAGGCCAGGGCCTTCATGCGCGGTATAGAATAGCCTATCGCTTGACGGGAGGAGCCGGTTCGTGAAGGTTCTTGCTTTAGTGATCGTCGCATCAGGATTCGGCATGCTCGCTGTGGCGCCGGCCGGCGCGCAGCGCTATCCGGCCCGGCCGATCCGCATGATCGTGCCGGTGCCGCCCGGCGGCAGCTCCGACATCCTCGCGCGCATGATCGGCTCCAGGATCGGCGAGTCGTGGGGCCAGAACGTGGTGGTGGACAACCGGCCCGGCGCCAACGGCAACATCGGGGCGGAGCTGGTGGCGCGCGCCACGCCCGACGGCTACACGCTGATGATGACGGACCTCGGCAACCTGTCGATCAGCCCGAGCCTGTACCGGCTCCCGTTCGACGTCATCCGCGACTTCTCGCCGGTCACCGTCGTCTCCTATTCGCCGCACATGCTGCTGGTGCACCCGGGGGTGCCGGCGAAGACGGTCAAGGCGCTCGTCGCGCTCGCCCGCTCGCGGCCCGGGCAGCTCAATTTCGCGACGGCGCTCGGCAGCGCGCCGCACCTGGCGGGACTGATGTTCGCGCACCGCACCGGAATCCGGTGGGAGTACATCCCGACCAAGGGCGGCGCCGAGTCCCTGCTGCTCGTCGCGACCGGCCAGTCCGACGCGCTGTTCGGAGGGCTGCTCGCCATGCTGCCCCACGTGAAGAGCGGGCGGTTGCGGCCACTTGCCGTTTCAAGCGAGCGCCGCATGACGATCGTGCCCGACCTGCCGACGATCGCCGAAGCCGGCAACCTTCCCGGCTTCGTCACCGGGACGCGGCAGGGCGTGTTCGTGCCGGCGCGCGTGCCGGCGGGCATCATCTCCCGGCTGCACGCCGAGATCGTGCGCGTCATCCGGCTGCCCGAGGTCGCGAACCGGCTCGCCGCCAGCGGCGCCGAGGTCGTCGGCAACAGCCCGCAGGACATGGGCCGGCTTTTCGCCTCCGAGAAAGCCCGCTGGGCGAGGCTCATCAAGGACACCGGCTTCAAGCTTGCCAGGTGACGGCTGCCGGGCGCCCCGGGTCATGCCTTTCGGGATGCCCATATTCTCCGGGCTAGAATAGCGGCATGTCCGACGTCGCGAAGCCGAAGAAGCACGCCCCGCAGCCACCTTCCACGTCGAATTTCATCCGCGCCGCAATCGAGGCGGACCTCGCGAGCGGCAAGTACGCAACGCGCGCCTGGGGCGGCAAGCCCGGGCCGGCGCGGACGCACGAGGGCGCGGCGCAAGACCCGGCGCGCATCCGCACGCGATTTCCGCCCGAGCCCAACGGTTACCTGCATATCGGCCACGCCAAGTCCATCTGCCTGAACTTCGGGCTCGCGCTCGACTACGGCGGCGCGTGCCACCTGCGCTTCGACGACACCAACCCGGAGAAGGAGGAGCAGGAGTACGTCGACTCCATCATCGCCGCCGTGAAGTGGCTGGGCTTCAACTGGGAGCATGAGGGGGGCTCGCACCTCTACTACGCCAGCGACTATTTCGACTTCATGTACCACGCGGCCGAGCACCTGATCGAGGACGGCCACGCCTACGTGGACAGCCTCAGCGCCGAGCAGATGCGGGCGCTGCGCGGCACGCTCAGCGAGCCGGGCAAGAGCAGCCCGTACCGCGACCGCGGCGTCGCCGAGAGCCTCAAGCTGTTCCGCCAGATGCGGGAGGGACGGTTCAAGGAAGGCGAGCACGTGCTGCGCGCGAGGATCGACATGGGCTCGCCCAACATCAACCTGCGGGACCCCGCGATCTACCGCATCCGGAAGGCCTCGCACCACCGCACCGGCGACAAGTGGTGCGTCTATCCGATGTACACCTACGCGCACCCGATCGAGGACGCGCTGGAGCGCATCACGCACTCGCTGTGCACGCTCGAATTCGAGGACCAGCGCCCGTTCTACGACTGGCTGCTGGAGCGGCTGGCCGAAGGCGGCCTGCTGGCGCGGCCCCTGCCCCAGCAGATCGAGTTCGCGCGGCTCAACCTCACCTACGTCGTACTCTCCAAGCGCCGGCTCATCCAGCTGGTCGAGGAGAAACACGTCTCCGGCTGGGACGACCCGCGCATGCCGACCCTCGCCGGCGCGCGGCGGCGCGGCTACACGCCGGAAGGATTCCGCCGCTTCGCCGAGCGGATCGGCGTGGCCAAGGCCGATTCGTGGATCGAGTACTCGGTACTCGAGGACTGCATGCGCGAGCACCTCAACGAGGCCGCGCCGCGCCGGATGGCGGTGCTCGACCCGGTAAAGCTCGTGATCGACAACTATGCGGAAGGCGGGGAAGAGCGCTGCGACGTGCCCAACCATCCGCAACAGCCGGAACGGGGCCGGCGCGCCGTGCCGTTCTCGAGGGAGCTGTGGATCGAGCGCGAGGACGTGACGGAAACGCCGCCGAAAGGCTATTTCCGGCTCTTTCCCGGCAACGAGGTGCGCCTGCGCTACGCGTTCCTGGTGAAGTGCGTCAGCGTGGAGAAGGATGCGGCGGGCAACGTCACCGCCGTGCATTGCACCTACGATCCCGGGACGAAATCGGGCACGCCCGGGGCCGAAGCGCGCAAGGTGAAGGGCAACATCCATTGGGTCTCGGCGCGGCACGCCTGCCGCGGCGAAGTGCGGCTCTACGACAGATTGTTCAAGGTGCAGCAGCCGGGCGCCGGCGCTCGCGACTTCCTGCTCGACCTCAATCCCGATTCCGTGAAGACGATCACCGCGCAACTCGAACCGGCGCTCGCGAACACGCGGCCCGAAGAACGCTTTCAGTTCGAGCGGCACGGGTACTTCGTGTCCGACGCGAAGGACTCGCGGCCCGGCGCGCCGGTGTTCAACCGCGCGGTGACGCTGCGCGATTCGTGGGGAAAACAGGGCAGCTGAGTCCCCGCTGTTGTATAGTCACTCGCAGGCACCCACTGAACGACAGACTCGCGCATGGCCCTGGGCACCGGAAAGAGAATAGTCGTCGTCGCCGTGGTCGCGGCCGTGGTCGCGGCGGGCCTCGGCTATTGGGGGTATCACACCTACAAGCTGGGCGTATTCCGCAGCGCCGTCGCGGGGTTGCTGCAGGCCGCGAGCGGGCAGATGCGCGAGGCGCTGGGCGCCGAAGCGGGCCCGGCGCCGGCGGACCGCCTGCAGCTCGCGAAAAAGCTTGACGAGCATGGGGCGGCGATCGATGCGCTCGTCGTTCAGCTGAAATCGAAGCGCATGGAACTCGAGCGCGACACCCGGCTCACCGACGCCGCCGATGATTACCTGCTGACCTGCCGCGAGATGCTCCGCCGCCGCGCCGCCAGCCAGAGGGCCTACGCGCTGCTCTCCGACAGCATGGAAGCACTGCGGGACCAGGTGCGCGCGGCCGGCACCGACCGCAGCGCGAACTGGCCCAGCGAGACGCTGCGCGCGCGGGCACGCGCCGAGCGGGACTTCCGCGATTACCGGAACACCTCGGCCGCGTACGCCACCCTGCTCGGGCAGTTCCCCACTTCGCAGAAGAAGATCGCGCCGTACGTCGATCCGGCCGCGTTGATCGACGACAAGCTCGTCGGCGCCGCCCGCGAGCGGTCTCTTGCAACCGCGAAGCAGCTCGCCGGAGAGATGGAGAAGCTCAGGCAGCTCCATCCCGGCCGCTAAACCCGGGAGGGCGTGAGAGCGCGAGAGCGGGATCCCGAATTCACGATCTTCCGTACTTTGATCTCCTGATCTCCCGGCTTTTATGAAGGCGCTCGTGACCGGCTTCGAGCCGTTTGGCGGCGACCGGATCAACGCCTCGCTCGAAGCGGTGCGGCGGCTGCCGGATAATGCCGGCGCCATCGAGATCGTGACCGCGGCCCTGCCGACCTCGTATGCGCGCTCGCTGCCCGCGCTGGAAGCGGCGATCGCGCTCGCGCGACCGGACATCGTGCTGTGCGTGGGGCAGGCGGGAGAACGCGCCGCGCTGTGCCTGGAGCGGGTCGCGGTCAATGTCCAGGACGCGGAAATCCCCGACAATGACGGGCTGCGCCCCGTCGATGCGCCCATCGTGGCAGGCGGCCCCGCGGCCTACCTTGCCACGCTGCCGGTGCGGGCGGCGGTCGCCGCCCTGCGCGCGGAGGAGCTGCCGGCGCAGCTTTCGATGAGCGCCGGCACCTTCGTCTGCAATCATGTTTTCTACGGCCTCATGCACGCGGCCGCGGGCCGCCGGCACGCGTTTCGCGCCGGGTTTCTCCACGTTCCCCGCCTGCCGCAGACCGGCCGCGACGCCCCGTCGATGGCGCTCGACGACATCGTCAAGGGCATCGCCATCGTGCTCGAAGCCGCAGGGCCGGGCACAGTGGCGTGAATTCCGGTTTGGCGCGATACTGCCGTTCACCGTTCACCGTGCACCGTTCACCGAATTGAAATGCGCGATTACTGGCTCTCCAAGCTGTTCTTCGACCTGCAGGATCCACCCCTGGCGGACGCCTACCGTGCCGACCGCAAGTCGGTGCTCGCGCGCTATCCGCTGAAGGCCGAGGTGCGCGCGGCGGTCGAGGCCGACGATGTCGCGGCCCTGTACCGGCTGGTGAATCCGTACCTGCTGCGGTTCTATTTCCTCATGGCGGGCATGCCGGAGGAGGAATTCCTGCGCCGCATCCGCGCGACCGGCGCCACGGATACCAAGAGGGCGGCCCGTGGCTGAGCTCGTCGGCGTCTACGCGGCCAGCCACGGCCCGATGATCGTGCGCAACCGCGAGAAGCTCACGCCCGCGGAGAACGAAAGCCTCGATTCGGCCTTCACCGAGCTCGGCCGGCGCATCAAGGCCGCGCGGCCGGATGCGCTCATCATCATCTCGCCCGACCACTGGGTGAATTTCTTCATCGACAACCTGCCGGCGATCTGCGTCGGCGTGGGCGAGGTCCACGACGGGCCGCCGGAGCCGTGGTTCAAGGCGTTCCCGCACCGCACGCTCGCCGGGCACCCGCCGCTCGCGGAGCACGTCGTGCGCACCGCGCTCGAGCGCGATTTCGAGCCTTCCGTCTCGTACCGGCTCAAGCTCGATCACGGGTTCTGCATACCGCTGTGGAAAGCCGGGCTCGACCCCCTGCCCGCCGTCGTCCCGGTGGTGCTCAACGACATCGAGCCGCCGTTCCCGTCGGTCAAGCGCTGCTACGCCTGGGGCGCGCTGCTCGCGGAAGCGGTCGCGAGCTTTCCGGGAAAGCTGCGGGTGGGGATACTCGCGACCGGCGGCTTGAGCCATTCGATCGGCGAGCCCGACATGGGCCGGATCGACGAGGCCTTCGACCGCGAATGCCTGCGCCAGTTCGAGAGCGGGAATCCATCGGCCCTGCTCGGTTTCCTCGGCGAGCGCCTGCACGGCGCCGGCAACGGCGCGTCGGAAGTCCGCAACTGGGTCGCCGCACACGGCGCCGCGCGCGGTCGCGGATTCGAGCTGATCCGCTACGACCCCATCCCCAACGTGTACGTGGGCTGCGGCTTCGCCTCCTGGAACCTCGGCTGAGTCAGCTCCGCGCGAGCAGCGCCATCGCGCCGAGCGCATACTCGAGGCCCGGCGTCACGGTCTCCGCCTAGGCCACATTCAGCGGCTCCTCGTCCATCGCCGCGATCTGCTCGCGCATTTCGAGGATGCGGTCCTGCCAGTAGCGTTGCGTGCCGAACCACGGGAACGCGGCGGGAAACGCGGGATCTTCCCAGCGCCGCGCGATCCACGCCGAGTAGTGGATGAGACGCAGCGTCCGCAGCGCCTCGACGAGCGCGAGCTCGCGCGGGTCGAACTCGCGGAAATCCTGGTAGCCCTTGAGCACGTCCGCGAGCTGCCGCGTCATGGCCGCCCGGTCGCCGGAGATCAGCATCCACAAATCCTGCACCGCGGGCCCGCTGCGGCTGTCGTCAAGGTCCACGAAATGCGGGCCACGCATTTCCCCGTCCTCGGTCCACAGCACGTTGCCGCCGTGGCAATCGCCGTGGAGGCGGATCGACCTCACGCCGCCCGCGCGCTCGTACGACCGGCGCGCGCCGTCCAGCGCGAGCGTCGTCGCCGTTTCCCACGCCTCGCGCAGATCGGCGGGAACCTGGCCGCTCGCGAGGAGCCAGGTGCGCGGCTCGATGCCGTGGCTGTCGATGTCGAGCGCGGGCCGCTCGCGGAACGGCCGCGCCGCCCCCACGGCGTGGATGCGGCCGACGAAGCGCCCGATCCACTCGAGCACCTTCGGGTCCTCCAGCTCGGGCGGGCGGCCGCCGCGCCGCGCGAACACCGCGAAGCGGAAGCCCTCCGCCGCGTGCAGCGTGCCGCCGTTGATGGCGAGCGGGGCGACCACCGGGATCTCGTGTTCCGCGAGCTCGCGCGCGAAGGCGTGCTCTTCCAGGATCTGCGCGTCGCTCCAGCGCTCCGGCCGGTAGAACTTCGCGACCAGCGGCGGCCCTTCTTCCATCCATGCCTGGTACACGCGGTTCTCGTAGCTGTTCAACGCGAGCAACCGGCCGTCGGGGCGCAGGCCCACGGCCGCGAGCGCATCGAGCATGCGGTCGGGCGTGAGACCGGAGTAAGGAGCCAGATTTTTCAGGCGCCGAAGGTGAAGCGGCTGCCGACGTTGGAATAGACCACCTTGTCGGGCATGCGGCTGCGCAGCAACGCGATGAACGGCTCGCCGGTGCAATGCATCGGGACGATCACGTCGGGATTCAGCGCTTCGAGCTCGCGCAGGCTGTGTTGCAGGTACTCCGGCCGCGCGAGACCGAGGTGGAAGCCGCCGATCACGGCGTGCACCTTGTCGACGTTGGCGGCCGCCATGGCGCTGCGGACGGTGTTGACGATGCCGGCGTGGCCGCACGATGAAATGACCACGAGGCCACGGCCTTTGACGATGTAGCAGGTGGCGTGCTCGTCCGGGTGCTGGTCGCGCACCAGCTTGCCCTTCCTCTCGGCCTCGCTGTAGTGGTCGTCCTCGACCCACGAGCCGCCGGTCACTTCCTCGAACGAGGTGCGCTCGATGTAGCCGGACGTGAACGCGCCCTCGAGCGCACGCGGCGCCTGGCAGCAGACCGAAGCAACGTCCTGCGCCTGCAGCGCGCCGCGGTCCACCGCGCCCCAGAGCAGCGTTTCGCCGCCCTCCTTGATCCACTTTTCCCGGAAGATGGTCTCGCCACCGACGTAGAGCGCGAGGTCATGGCGCATGCGCCCACGGTGTTGCCGGACGAATCCGTCCAGGCCGCCGAAGTGATCGCGATGGCCGTGGCTCAGGATCAGGCCGTTGATCGCGGCCGGGTCGATGTCGAGCAGCTCGAAATTGCGGTTGATGATCTCCGGCGTATAGCCGAAATCAAGCACGTACTGCGCCTTGGCCCCCGCCTGAACCGAGCTCAGGTGCAGCGACAACCCCCACTCGGCGGCAAAGGTTGTCAGCGGGCGCCCGGGGATGCGCCCGATGTGCTCGATGTGAACCCGCGGATGCGACGCCTTGGGCAGGAACCGCTCGTAGCGCGAGTCGACCACGACCCGCACCGTCAGTTCATCGACCACTGGAGCTGTAAAGGGGGTCATGGCTTCCATGCTATCAATCCCATCGGAAAATAGAGTTCACGGGCAGGTCACTGTGTTGCGCGGGTTGGGGCAACTAGCCACCGAGAGGCTTCTGCGCCGCCACCGTCGAGTAATACTCCCACGCCCGGTCCGCGCGTGCTCCGGGTCCGGTCTGCGCGTTCGCCAGGTCGGCTTCCTCGCGGGTGAACGCGCGGATTTTCCTCGCGTCGCCGCCGGCCGCGGCCAGCATGCGCATCTGCAGGCCGGCGCTCTCCTCGAGAAAACAGGCGGCGACCGTCGCGGCGCGCACGTCGGCGAACGCCGTGGTGATGCCGTGGCCGCGCATCATGACGGCGACGCCCTTGCCGAGGCTCTTCGCAACCCCGTCGCCCAGCTCGCGCGAGCGGATGAGGCCGATGCCCCCGTACTCCGGCACGCCGTCGAGAAACACGCCGCCCTGGTTGTGGACGACCCGGTGCGGCTGCCCGATCTGGGTGAGCGAGATGCACGCCAGCGGATGCGCGTGGACGACGCCGTTGACCTCGGGCCGCGCGGCGTAGATGCGGGAGTGGATCCAGAACTCGCTGTTGGGCGTGCCCTCGCCGGACAGGATCTTGCCGTCGGTGTCGATCACCAGCAGCTTGTTCTCGTCGGCGAGGCCCGGGCTGCGGCGCGTGGAAATGTAGAAGGTATTGGTGCCCGGAATCCGCGCGCTGGCGTGACCGAACGCGTTGGACAGCCCGAAACGCTCGATGATGCGGTTGGCGAGCGCCACGTCGCGGCGCAGGGTGTTCTCATCGCTCACTATTCTTATCCTCCTTGAGTAGTGGCGGATTGTAGCCCAATGCGGATGAGGCGTGACATGATGCAGCGTGACGTGGTACGGCGTGACCTGATGAACCATGACCTGCAGCGGAAATTCTCACTCGTCATCCGTCAGTCGTCACGCAAACTTCCGAGCTTTCCCTCCACATCGGCCTGCAGCTCGGCACGCTGCGCGCCGTCGATGGCGCCGGTTTCGAGCCATTCACGCGCCGCGCGGTGGAGAAAATGGCGGCCGCGCTCGTACTGGATGAAGTGCGAGGCGCAGGCGACCTTGATGAACACCTTCTGTTTCATGCCGAACCCGGCCCACGCCTCCCGCCGCTTCGCGTAGTTGTCGAACTCGCCCACCAGCACCAGCGCCGGCGCCTGGATCGCTGCCGCGTTGCGCCGCCAGCCGAAGTTCGTGCGGCTGGGCGCGCGCATCACGCCCTCGGGCCGCCAGCGCGCGCCGAGCCCGTCCTGCCGGATCAGCTCGCGCCACATCACCTCGCGCACGTCCGGATCGTCCACCTGGCCGTCGCAGCGCACGTCGTTCCGCCAGCGCTTCTCGAGCAGCATCTCCTTCGTCTGGAGGATCACCGGCGCGCCGGGCTCGGGCATTTCCGCCGGCGGCTCGTCGCTCGGGAAGAACGGCGACGGGCCGAACAGCACCAGCTTGTCCACCTGCTCCGGGTGCAGCGCCGCGAAGCCGCCCACGCGCGGCGCGCCGGACGACCAGCCGACGAGGCTCACGCGCTCGACGCCGCGCAGCGCGCGGATGTAATTGACTGTGGTCTCGATCTCTTCCCACTCGGTGCGGCTCGACACGAGCTTGAACGGGTAGCGCGGCGCGCACGGCTTCGCGAGCGCGTGCGGGATGATGAGCGCCTGATTGGCCGGATCCACGTTGCAGGGATCGTCCATCAGCGGCTTGGGCGAAGCGCCGTAGCCGGTGTGCGTCAGCGCGAATACGTCGAAGCCCGCGCGCGCGAGCACCGCCATGAAGCTGTAGTCCTTGTAGTCGAGGTCGTAAGCGACCACCGAGGGCGAATACCCGCCGTGAACGAACAGCACCACCGGGCGCCCCGCCCTGATGTTGCCCGCGGGCAGCTTCTGCCGTGAACGAACAGCACCACCGGGCGCCCCGCCCTGATGTTGCCCGCGGGCAGCTTCT
>MERD01000102.1 GCA_001771935.1 Betaproteobacteria bacterium RIFCSPLOWO2_02_FULL_67_26 | reverse complement strand
GGATGGCTACTCCCGAAACGGCCGCACCTTCGGCCCGGATCGCAACCCCTGACACCGCCGCATTCACTCCGCGAATGGCCACGCCCGACACGGCCGCTTTTTCGCCCCTCACAGGGACTCCGGACCACGCCACATTGGAGTCCTGCTCGTTGCCGAACTCCTGTTGGTACAATCGCAAGGTCTTGTCGGCGAGTAACGCCCTCTTTTCGTGGTCGGCCTGGGTGAGTTCACCGATGTGCGGCTGATGGTGCAGGAACTTGCCGAATACGCTGTGGCAGTCGTCCTCATACTTCATCGTCTGCAGGATGTGCGTGTGCCAGAACTCGTCCACATCCTCGGCGAGCAGGATATCCTCGGCGTCGTCCTGGTACTTCACCAGCATGGTCAGGTAGGTCTTGTACGCGATCTCGATGCTGTCGGCATACTCACGGCTCCAGCCCTCCCCCAGCTCGGGGTCCATCACCCGCAATTTGACGGATTCGAGGTTGAGCGCCTGGATTCCTGCAATAACTTCCTGTTCGGGCTTCGTGGTCAGTCTCGCTTGCATTAACGCCTCCTGTTTGCGTGAAAACTCACGGGACAGGTCCGGCGGCCGCCCCTGCACGGTCCACGCTGGCCTGTTGTCGCACTGCAACTGCAATGGGAATGGGGTATGCGGATAGCGTTCTTCGGGTGCCGGGTCACCTCCCTCGTCAGCGTTTCGGTGGGCCGAAATCACTCGCACGGCAGGCCCGCCTGGAACGCGTGGGCTCGCGCCGCCTGCGCCCCGCCGGGGCGCAGGCGCACAACGTGAACGCTACCTAAAGGAGGTAATCCAACGCTGTCGGGCAGAACCGACAATTCGTGTCAGGAGTTTCCTGACAGGGGCTCGGGCACGGCCCGCGCGGGCCGGATTCCCGGGAGTAAACTCGCACAACACTGGGGAGAAACAGCGACATGCAAGTGCTCGTCAACGGCATACGGCTCTACTTTGACGTCGAAGGCGCCGGCCTCGTGCCCGACGGCCCGGCGATGCGGGAGAAGCCGACGCTCGTCCTGCTCCACGGGGGCCCGGGCATGGACCATTCCAGCTACAAGCCGCGGTTCTCGCAGCTCGCCGACATCGCCCAGGTCGTCTACCTCGACCACCGCGGCAACGGGCGCAGCGACCGGGGCCCGCGCAAGTCATGGACGCTGGCGCAATGGGGTGACGACGTGCACGCCTTCTGCGAGGCGCTCGGGATCGCGCGCCCGATCGTTCTGGGCGCGTCATTCGGAGGCATGGTCGCCCTGGCCTACGCCACGCGGCATCCCGCGCATCCCGCCAGGCTGATCCTGGTCAGCACCGAAGCCGCGGGAGGCAGGCATATGGAACAGCGGGTTGCGCTGTTCGAACGCCTGGGCGGCCCGGAGGTGGGAGCCCTCGCCCGGCGCCGCCTGCTCGACGGGCAGCTGGACGCGGCCCTGCTCGAGAAGTGGGTCCGCCTGGTCTTCCCCGTCTATACGCGGACCCCGCGGGATCCCGCGTGGGTGCAGCGAGCGGTCCTGAACCCCGAGGTCCACCTCTGGTTCACACGGCCGGGCGGAGAGGGTCTCACGTTCAATTTATTGCCCATGCTGCGGCGCATACAGTGCCCGACACTCGTGCTCGGCGGCGAGGACGACCCGATGATCCCCATCGTCTGTCAGGAGGAAATCGCGGCGGCGCTCCCGGCGCGCCTGGTGCGCTTCGAGCGCTTTCCGGGATGCGGGCACGGTGTGTTCAATGACGCGCCGGAGCGGGCCATGGCGATCTTGCGGGATTTCATCGGGGCCTGACAGCCCCGTGCAGCCGCCGCCGCGCCGCGAATCAGGTCTCCGACCGTTTGCGGCGCCGGACGGGTTCCTTCAACTTCCTGATCGTATACAGGTTCTCAGCCGAGCCCAGCAGTTCACCCGCGACCTCGGCGATCGGCCGGCGCTGCGACCGGGCGTTGCCGCGCAGGAGGTCGAACGCCTGCTCGCGGTTGATGCGGTCTCGCATCATGAGCAGCCCGACCGCCATGCTGATCTCGCGGGACCCGGCGAGGGCGGTGGACAGCTGATCCTCGCTCTGGCGCAATTTCCTGATCTCGGCGGCACGCGTCAATGCCGCTTCGATCGAAGGCACGATTTGCTGGATATCCAGCGGTTTCACGAGATAGCCGAGCGCGCCCTCCTCCGCCGCCTGCTTGACGACCTCCAGATCGCCAAACGCGGAGAGGTAAAGGAAAGGCACGCCGCGCTGCTCGCGCAGCCGCCGGCCGAGCTCGATGCCGTCCATGCCCGGCATGCGAACGTCGAGCAGTGCGAGGTCCGGGGCGTCGCGCTCCGCAATGACGAGCGCGTCGTCGCCGCTTGCCGAACCGGTCACGCGATAGCCGGCGCTGCGCAGGCCTTCGGACAACGCCGCCAGCACCAGTCGGTCGTCGTCCACTACCAGGATGTGCCGCTGGCTTTTCGCCGGGTCACTCGCCGCCATGCCGCCCCTCCCCCGCCGTCGCGTTCTGTCGCCCGGCGAGGAGCGGCAGGTGCAGCTTCAGCACGACTTCGACTTCGTTCCGGCCGCCGTTGAAGGCAACGCTGCCACCCGGTGCCGCGAGCAACGTGCGGACCAGTCCCAGGCCGTGGCCGACCGCTCGCCCCTCCGCGTAATCGAATCCTTTCGGCAGGTGGCCGCGGTTGACGATGCGGATTTCGGCCACGCCCTTCGACTCGAGCAGCGTGACCCGCGCGCGTTTCTTGGCTGCGCCCGACTGGTGCTTGAGCGCGTTGAACACCAGTTCGTTGAGCGCGACGGCCACGGACACCGCCTCCGACCCGGCAACGCATGCCGGGCGCGTGGTCTTGCGCTGGAGCGTTCTCTCGACCCGGCCCCCGGTCAGGCCTTCCGCGGATGCGCAGACCTCGTCTATGATCTCGGCCAGCGTGATCAGCCCGTCCGGGCGGGTTTCCTGCAATCCGTACACCAGCGCCACCGACTGGAGCTGCGCGATCGCCTCCTCGATGCCGGGCGCAATGGCGGGATACTTGCGGATCTTCTGCCGCAGCAGGCCGGCAACGCCCTGCAGGCTGTTCTTGATCCGGTGGTGCACTTCGCGCACCAGCGCGTCGCGCTGATCCATGGCATGCGTCAATCTTTCCTGCTCCGCGATCTTGCTGTCGGTGATGTCTTCGGCGATTCCGCACGCGAGAGGCGTGCCGTCGCCTGATTTCATCGGGTAGGAACGGTCCCGGATCCACCGCAGCGTGCCGTCGGGGCGGACGATGCGGTACTCGATGTCAAGCTGGAAGCCGCGCGCTATCCCTTTTGCGGCGTCCCGCACCCTGGGCAGGTCATCAGGATGGATCGACTCCGCCCAGTTGTTGGGATCGCGGCGCAGGGACTCGCGGGTCTTGCCCCAGATTTTTTCATAGGCAGGGCTCACGTACATGTTGTTGTCGATGGCAAGCGTATTGACCCAGAATACCTGGTCGATATTTTCCGCGAGCTGTCGGAACCGCTCTTCGCTATCGCGCAAGGCGTCCTGGGCGCGCTTGCGCTCGGTGATGTCGTGACCGACGCAGAGCGCGGTCACCACTTCTCCATTGGACCCGAATTCCGGGATATGCTGCGCTTCGAAGAAACGCTCGCCCGCCGGCGTGTCGAAACTGAACTCGATCGTGTTGGGGCGGCCGGTTTCGAATACTTCCCGCATGCAGCGGTCGAACAGCTCGGCCTTCTCGCGCGGCAGTGGAATTTCGAAATGGGTCTTGCCGATGAACGCTTCGCGCGGCAGGCCGGTCAGGCGCTCAACCGCGGCGTTGACGTAGACATGACGCACGTCGCGGTCGAAGCGCACCACGATGTCCGGCAGGTGCTCGGCCAGCGATTCGAACTCCTGCTGGCGCTGCCACAGCAATTCCTGCATGTGAATACGGCTGGCACCGGTTTCCCGATCGCGCGCTTGGGCAATCAGCTCGGCCCGCTTGAGATCGTCCATTTCGTTCATTCCCGGCGCCGGAATCCGACGCGGCCATTCTACTACCGGCGTGGTGGTGTCAGACCTCGAGCTCGCGATGCGCATCGTGCAGGAAGCAGCCTCCCGCCAGCCGCGCGCGTTGCGCGATCCCGCCCCCGACGTGCTCATCCTGCGGCATGTGCTGGGACCTGCGCGCGCACCCTGATTTCGTATGGTGGTAACGGGTCGCGATTTTGGATTCTGTTTGTAATCATGGTGCTAATGGCTGCCGCGTACAAAATTGCTATGCCACGTCATTGAATTTCGGTAGACTGCCGGCACATTACAACAACACTTCCGCTCAAGGAGGCGCATGTTTACAGGGGTCATCGATCTTCCGTGGTGGGGCTACGTGATTTATGCGTTGGCAGTGACCCACGTCACTATCGCCGGCGTCACGATCTACCTGCACCGCTGCCAGGCCCACCGCGCGCTGGATCTGCACCCCGTAGTCAGCCATTTCTTCCGCTTCTGGCTGTGGCTCACCACCGGCATGGTCACCAAGGCCTGGACGGCGATCCACCGCAAGCACCACGCCAAGTGCGAGACCGAGGAAGACCCGCACAGCCCGCAGATCTTCGGCATCAACAAGGTGCTGTGGGAAGGCGCCGAGCTCTATCGCATCGAGGCGCGGAACCAGGAAACGCTCGAGAAGTACGGCAGCGGCACGCCGGATGACTGGATGGAGCGCAACGTCTACCACGGCCGCGACCGGCTTGGCATCCAGATCCTGGTCGTGACCAATTTCGTGCTGTTCGGCTTCGCCGGCATCGCGATCTGGGCGGTGCAGATGGCCTGGATCCCCTTCTTCGCCGCCGGCGTGATCAACGGCATCGGGCACTACTGGGGCTACCGCACCTTCCAGCCGGAGGACACCAGCACCAACATCGTGCCGTGGGGCATCCTGATCGGCGGCGAGGAGCTGCACAACAATCACCACGCCTACGCCAGCTCGGCGCGCTTCTCCAACCGCTGGTTCGAGTTCGATCTCGGGTGGGCCTACATCCGCACGCTGGAATCGCTGGGTCTCGCCCAGGTCAAGAAAGTCGCTCCCAGGCTGAAGCTCGATACCGCGAAAACGCGCTGCGATCACGACACCCTGCAGGCCGTGATCACCCATCGCTACGAAGTGATCGCCAAGTATGCGAATTCGCTGCGCCAGACCTGCGCCGACGAGATCCACAGCCTCAAGGCGCGCGCGGTGAGCGTGGACCGCGCGGCGTTGAAGCGCATGCTGCACTTCGGGGCGGAATCACTGCCGGCCAGCGAGCGCGCCAGGATGAGCGAAGCGTTGAGCAACAGCAAGGTGCTCGACACGGTCTGCACCATGCGCCAGGACCTGGCATCGTTGTGGCAGCGCTCCAACGATTCCAAGGAGCAGCTCGTGCGGCAGCTCGAGGACTGGTGCGCGCGCGCGGAAGCGAGCGGCATCGCCCCGCTGCAGGAATTCTCGCGGCGGCTGCGCTGTTACGCCTGATAACTTCGGGACTAGGGGCTGGGGACTCGGGACTAGAAATTCGAACTCAGCAGAAAAAAGCCCGCTTGATGAGCGGGCTTTTTCATTCCGGATACCTGTCTTGTGGTCCCGAGCGTTGAACGGCGCTTGCGTCCGTTCGAACGCGAGGAAGTAAACCGGCGGCGACTGCTGTCCGGATTTACTTGATCTTTGTCTCTTTGTAAATCACGTGCTTGCGCGCCACCGGGTCGAATTTCTTGAACTCGAGCTTGTCCGGCGTGGTGCGCTTGTTCTTGGTGGTGGTGTAGAAGTGGCCGGTGCCGGCGGTGGACTCGAGCTTGATCTTCTCGCGCATATTGGTGGTCTCCTCAAATCTTCTCGCCGCGGGCGCGCATCTCCGCGAGCACGGCGTCGATGCCCTTGCGGTCTATCGTGCGCAGGCCCGCCTGCGACAGCCGCATGCTGACCCAGCGGTTCTCGCTCTCGACCCAGAAGCGGCGGTACTGCAGGTTCGGCAGGAAGCGCCGCCGCGTCTTGTTGTTGGCGTGGGACACGTTGTTCCCCAGCATGGGCTTCTTGCCGGTGACTTGGCAGACGCGGGACATGGAAGGCTCCGGAATTCTCGAAAGGCGCGGATTCTACAGGCTTTATGCCGCCGGCTCAAGCCGCCGGCTCGCGGCTCCTCCGGGCTACCTCACGACCAGGACCGGGATCTTGGTATGCGTCAGGACCTTCATCGTTTCGCTGCCGAGCAGCATTGCGTCGAAACCCCTGCGCCCGTGGGAGGCCATAACGATCAGGTCGCATTGGTGCTTCTCGGCGCTGTTGACGATCTCCTCGTAAGGATGGTCCCCGACAACGACCAGACCTTCACATTTGACACCTTCCGCTTTGGCGCGTGTTTCGAGTTCGGAGATCATCTTCCGGGCAATCTCCTTCGCTTCCTCTTCATGTTGCTTTTCGATCGTCGTGAGGACCGACTTGGGCGCCTGCCACGGCTGGAAGTGGAGGTGAAAGTGCGACACCACGTGGATTGCGGTCACTTTCGCTCCACTGGACCTGGCGAAAGCGATGCACTCCTGTTCCGCCTTGCGTGACGGCTCGGAACCGTCGACGGCCAACATGATGTGCTTGTAATGCATGGCGCCCTCCTGATTGAGCACAGTCTCACCCAATGGATAATCCGCCTATTGACGCAGATCAAATTACTGGCGGTTTGCTAAAGCAGTCCGCGCTCGGCGAACGACATCGCCGCCCCCGCGCCGATGACGAAGTGGTCGAGCACCTTCACGTCCACCAGCGCAAGCGCCTGCTTCAGGGCCTGGGTGAGCGCTTCATCCGACCGCGACGGTTCGGCGATGCCCGAGGGGTGATTGTGCGCGAAGATCAGCGCGGCAGCGTTGTAATGGAGTGCGCGCTTCACGACCTCGCGCGGGTAGACGCTGGTCTGCGTGAGCGTGCCGCGAAACAGCTCCTCCACGGCCAGGACGCGATTCTGCGCGTCGAGGAAGACGCCGACGAAGACCTCGTGCGGCCGGTCCTGGAGCTTCAATCGCAGGAAGTCACGCACCGCCTGGGGCGAGCCCAGGGCGGAGCCCCGGTCGAGCTTCTCGCGCAAAGCGCGCCGCGCCATTTCCAGCACCGCCTGGAGCTGAACGTACTTGGCCGCGCCCAGCCCGGAAACCGCAGTCAGTGCGTCCGCGTCCGCCGCGAACAGCCCCGACAGCGAGCCGAAGCGCCCCAGCGCCTCCCGCGCGAGGTCGACAGCCGTTTTTCCCCTGACGCCCGTGCGCAGGAAAATCGCCACCAGCTCGGCATCGGACAGCGCCTCCGATCCCTTGGACAGCAATTTCTCTCGCGGCCGGTCGTCGAGCGGCCAGTCGGTGATCGCCATGAACCGTGAACAGTGAATGGTGAATCGATAACGGCTTAAACGGATAACCTGCCGTGCCCGTTTACCGGCGGGGGGTTCTCCATTCACGGTTCGCCATTCACCGTTCACCATTTACCATCCACCGCTTTTGCCGTTACACTCTTGCCCTCCACTTCAGTGAAGCGCTACGTGGCTGATATATCGCGAAAATCGGTCGTACTGGGCGTCACCGGCGGCATCGCCGCATACAAGGCGGCGCAGCTCACCCGCGATCTGCAGCGCCATGGCATCGACGTGCAGGTCGTCATGACCCGCGCGGCGCAAGGGATGATCACGCCCGCGACGTTCCAGGCGCTGTCGGGCAAGCCGGTGTACAGCGACATGTGGGATACCGGCGTCCCGGACAGCATGGCCCACATCGAGCTCTCGCGCGGCAAGAACGCCGTCGTCGTCGCGCCGGCCACCGCCGATTTCATCGCCAAGCTTGCGAACGGGCTGGCGGATGACCTGCTCTCGACGCTATGCCTGGCGCGCGAATGCCCGCTGATCGTCGCCCCTGCCATGAACCGCCAGATGTGGGACCACCCGGCCACGCGGCGCAATGTCGACCGCCTGCTCCGCGACGGCGCGTCCATCCTGGGGCCCGCGAGCGGCGACCAGGCGTGCGGCGAGGTCGGCATGGGCCGCATGCTGGAGCCCGGCGACATCGCCGAGGCCGTCGCCGGGTTTCTCGCTCCGAAAATCCTGAAGGGCGTACGGGTGCTGATCACCGCCGGGCCGACGTTCGAGCCGATCGACACCGTGCGCGGCATCACCAACCGCAGCTCGGGCAAGATGGGCTACGCGATCGCCCGCGCCGCTCTCGATGCCGGGGCCGACGTGACCCTGATAACGGGACCCGTGAGCCTGGCCGCGCCAGCGGGCGTGGCACTCATGCGAGTGACCACCGCCGCCGAGATGTTCGAGGCCGTCAAGCGCAATGCCGCGCGCGCCGGCATCTACATCGGCGTCGCCGCGGTGGCCGACTACCGCGTGGACAAGCCGAGCCGTCACAAGATCAAGAAGACCGATCACGACCGGCTCAAGCTGGCGCTGGTGCCCAATCCCGACATCCTCGCCTGGGTGGCGGGCCGGCCCCGCCCGCCGTTCTGCGTCGGATTCGCCGCGGAGAGCCGCAACCTCGACGCCTACGCCGACGAGAAGCGCCGCCGGAAGAAAGTGCCGCTGATGGTCGCCAACCTGGCTCAGGAGGCGATCGGCGCCGACGACAACGAAGTCACGCTGCTCGACGATCGCGGCACCCACAAGCTCCCGCGCGCGCCGAAGGAAGTCGTCGCCCGGCAACTGATTGCCCACATCGCGAAGCTCTACGCCTCACGGGGAAGAAAGCCGCGATAGCACTGCAATTTGCGTCGATCATGGCAGATGCGAAGAAATCCGCACTAGTGCTGTTCGCGCACGGCGCGCGTGACGCTCAATGGAGCGAGCCGTTCCGCGCGCTGCGGAAGGCGGTAGCGGCCCGGCGCCCCGATCTCGACGTAGAGCTTGCCTTCCTCGAAATCATGGAGCCGGCGCTGGGAGACTGCATTGCGCGGCTGGCCGGCGACGGCTGCAGGCGCATCACCATCGCGCCGCTGTTCCTGGCCCAGGGCGGCCACTTGAAGAAGGACCTCCCGCGCCTGCTGAAGGACCTGGGCGCGAAGTACCCGGCGGCGGACATCAGCGTGCTGCCTCCGATCGGGGAAGTCACCGAGCTGCTGAACGCAATGGCCGGGTGGCTCGCCGACAGCGCGCCGCGCTGAGGAATGCCGTGACTCGTTGCTCGTTGCTCGTTGCTCGTTGCTCGTTGCTCGTCTCGCTCGGGCTGCCGCTGCCCGCTGCCTGTGCGGAGCTGCCGGAAATCCCGCTCGCGGTTAAGGGTCACAAGCTCACGGTTGAGGTCGCGGCCGACGACGAGGTCCGCATGCAGGGACTCATGCACCGGCGGGTCCTGCCGGAGAGCCGCGGCATGCTGTTCGTGTTCCGCGAGGTCGAGCGCCACGCCATGTGGATGATGAACACCTACATCCCGCTGTCGGTGGCGTTCCTCGACGAGCGCGGCGTCATCATCAATATCGAGGACATGAAGCCGCACACGCAGGATACCCACCCCGCCGCGAAGCCCGCGAAATACGCACTGGAGGTCAACCAGGGCTGGTTCGGCAAGCGCGGCGTCAAACCGGGCATGAAGGTCGAAGGGCTGGAGCGCGCTCCGCCGGCAAAATAAAAAAAACGCCCGGTTGCCCGGGCGTTTTTTTGCAGAAAGTCTGCTGTTACGAGCCGAAAAAGATGCCCTGGTGGCCCGCCGCCGCCATGAAGAACAGCATCGGGATCGAGAGCGCGGTGTTGGTGCGCGACGCCAGGAACGCGACGCGGCGCGCCTTGGCTTTCTCCTCGTCGCTCGCCGGCTTCATCCCCAGTATCTTCTGCTGGTTGGGCCAGATCAGCACCCACACGTTGAAGAGCATGATGGTGCCGAGCCAGGCGCCGATGCCGATCGCGTAGAAAGCGCGGTCCATGAAGAAGAACGCCTTCATGAATCCCGCCCCCAACAGCAGGGCGCCGAACAGCCAGGTCGCCACCGCCGCCCAGCGGAACCAGAACAGCGCGCGCGGCGCCACGTGCTTGGTGATGCCCGCGCCGGTGCCGTCCTTGCCGGCGTCCGCCAGCGCCGGAACCTGCACGAAGTTGAAGTAGTACAGCAGGCCGATCCACATGACGCCGGAGATGATATGCAGCCAGCGCCCGATTCCGAGTTGTATGAAGTCCATCATGACCGGTTCCTCCTATCGCAGCGCGAACTGGACGATGTTGTAGAGGATCAGCGTCAGGACGAGGCCGCTGATAACCGTGCCCCACAGCGAGTCGAGCGGATTTTTCATTTGAACTCCTCCGGTTGGATGCGTGCTTCGACGATCGGCACGCCCGTCATTCTAGAGGCTTTCAGCGGGCCCAGCAATGTTTGACCAAATTACTCGTGTATTTTTGAGCGCCCGATCAGGCCGCGGCGAAGCTGCCGGTCTCGACGGCGACGATGGCCTTGGCCTGGTTCATGTCATCGGTATATCCCGCGCCGTAGAGACAGCAGGCGATCTGGTTGACGAGCGGCAGCGGCACGGGCACCTCTCCCGCCAGCGCCCGGCGGATCCAGTCCGCCACCGTGTGCGCGTCGTGTTCCGCCGGCAGCGCGACGGGATGCTTCAACACCGCGACCTCGGCGTCGAACAGCACCTTGCATCCATCCGGAGTCACGTACTCGATCCGCGGCCTGCGCCGGGGATCCGCGAACGCCTCGCCTTCGACCCCATCGAGCAGCAATCCGGTCAGCCCGCTCGCCGCCAGGTACTCACGCAGCACCGCGCTTCCCGTCACGGGGTTGGCCCCAACCACGAGCAGCGCGTCCGCTGCGAACACCGGCAACAGCCGTGCCAGCGCCTGGATGAAGGCGCCGAAACCCAGGCGTCCCTTGAGCGCGAGCAAGTCGGCCAGCCCCGGCGCCAGTACTGCCGCCGGAACGAATGCGAGCTTGTGCTCCTCGAGCCGCGATTGCGCAATCAGCGGGCTTGCGCACGGCAGGATGCCGAGCTCTCGAAAGACATAGGCCGCCGCGACTCCGCCGGCGCCATCGAGCGCGCCGTGCACCACGACCGGCACGCCGAGCCGCTGCAAGGCCAGCGCGACCAGCGGCAGCAAATGCGGTTGCGCCCGCAAGCCATGATAGCTTCCGAATACGACCGGTCGCCCGGAAGCCGCAGGGGGCGCCAACCGGCTGCAACGCTGTGCCAGCGCCGCGCCAAAGCCCAGCAACTCGGCCACCGCGACCGGTCTGCGCTCGAGCAGCGCGAGCGCCGCGCCGAGTTCGAGTTCACCCATCCCGCCGTCGAGCATTGCGGACAACAGCGCAAACGCTTCGCGCTCGCTCAGTTCGACGGCGCCGGCCGCCTCGCCGGAAAGGCGCTTCATCACCTGCATCAGGCTCATCAATGCGCTCCGCGTCCGGTCAATCACTTAGCAACGGTCATGCCATTATTTTCACTTGTCAATTCAACAAGTTGAAAACCGCATTCGGCAAACGTGCCAGATCGTGGTGCGTGCCGCGCGCCCGGTGCATGAACGTGGTGCCAGCAGCAATGTCTTGTTGTTGCGTTCATGCCACAGTGTTGCAACGATTGATCTCAATATTGGTAGACTGGATGGCACGTTCCGGTCTTGCCCGGGTGTTCCCGGTTTCCAACTGCCCTTCCCTGTTGCGATGAGCTGTTTGTTCAAATCGTCGAAGGCCATCGCCATAATGCTGGCCGCTTCAACCGCGGCCGGCGTCGTCAATGCCCAGTCGGGGTTGACGCCCGAGCGCTTCGGCCTCGGGCTCAAGGCACGGTCGGACGCCCCGTCCCTGCACAACCCGGCGTTCGGTAGCGAAGCAGCCCAGGTCTGGCAGGCGACGCGTTCCTCCGAGTTCGCGCTGATCGGCGGCATGCGCGATGCGCCCCGCCTGGGGTTGCGCGCGGTCGAATCCTACGGCGGCATCGCGTACGCTCCCCCGGGTGGGTGGGGGACTTCGTTCGAGGCCGGATTTGCACGGGAGACGCTGGACACCCCGCGCCGCTATTCGCTTGGCGGCCAGATGCACACGGCCCTGAGCAACGGCAGAACCTTCAGCGTGGGGCTCAAGTACCGCGCGTTCGATGTCGATTCCGGGCTGCGGCCCGCCCTTTCGGGCGAAACGCCGGCGGCGCATGCCTATACGCTGGCGCCGTTGCGCGTGCCCGGTGCCGCCTTCGGGCCGAGCTATCAGCTCCAGATGAGCTACCAGCACAGCAGCACCAGCGCGTTCGGGCTGGCGTTGGGACGCGAGGTGGAAACGTTCACGCCCTACCTGGATGCGTCGAGCGCCGGCCGGCAGTTGACGTTCACGGGACAGCACTTGCTCACCCCCAGCTGGGCATTGAGCTACGACGTGCTGTCCAGCGATCCCGCCAATCCGCTGCGATTCCAGGGCCTGGGATTGCGCCTCGGCATGCGCTACCGCTTCTGACAAGATCCGGGACAAACCCCTTTTCGCACTTCCGAGTTTTCTCGCTCTCCCGCTCTCCCGACTTCCCGCGCTCCCGTGTTTACTGCTGCCGTCCCGCTTTGTCCGTGAGCGGGACAAAGCGGACGGCGAGCACGGGATGGCGCGTGACCGACCCGTCGGGCTTCTTCTCGATCACGAGCAGCGACTGTCCGCCCGCCTGGCTGCCGACTGGCACCACCAGCCGCCCGCCGCGCTTCAACTGGTCGATCAGCGGTTGCGGCACCTCGCGCGGCGCCGCGGTGACGATGATGGCATCGAACGGAGCGTACTCGGGCCAGCCCCGGTAACCGTCCCCCGTTCGCGTGAGCACGTTGCGGTAGCCCGCCCGGTCCAGCCGCGCCCGCGCCTCGCGCGCGAGCGGCTCGACGATCTCGATCGTGTGCACCGTGCCCGCCAGCTCGGCGAGCACCGCCGCCTGGTAGCCGGAACCGGTTCCGATCTCCAGCACGCGGTCGCCGGGCTTCACCGCCATGAGATCCGTCATCAGCGCAACGATGAAGGGCTGCGAGATCGTCTGACCCAGGCCTATGGGCAGCGGCCGGTTGGCGTAGGCATTGCGCTTCTCGCTCTCCGGCACGAACTCGTGGCGCGGCACTTTGCCCATCGCCGCCATCACGCGCTCGGAGAGCACGGCGCGGCCGGTCTCGAGCCGCGTCTCGCGCGTGAGCGCCGCGATCTCCTCCACCATGCGGGCGCGCTCGCGCGCGGTGCCGTCCTGGGCTTCGGCCGTCATGCTCCCCCCTGATGCAAGCATTAGAGCGCCGACCAGGCGCAGGATGCAACGGCGCATCGCGCTCATCGACGCCTCACCTGCGCCCGCCGAGGCTGAATGCCCCGGCGAGCAACTCGTAGGACCGCAGCCGGCTGTCGTAATCGCCGGTGATGGTGATCGCCATCAGCTCGTCGGCCTGGAACTGTTCGCGCAGCTCCAGCAGCCGGGCGTGCACCATTTCGGGCGTGCCGAGCACGACGCGGCGGCGATGGTGGGCGATGCGCCGTCGGTCGGCCTCGGTATAAGGGTAGGTGCGGGCTTCTTCGTGATTCGGCACTGGCGCATTGACCCCGTGGTCGGTGTTGAGCCGGCGCAGGGTTATGCTGGCTGCGAGCCGTTCGGCCTCCTCCGCCGTCTCCGCGCAGATCACGAACACGCACAGCAGCGTCTGCGGATCGGGCTCGCGCTGCGAAGGCTGGTAACGGCGCCGGAATTCGCGCATGACCGCGTCTCCCCCCTCCGCGCTGATGAAATGCGCGAACGCGAACCGCAGCCCGAGCTGCGCCGCGAGCGCGCCGCTGTAGTCCGAGGAGCCGAGCAACCAGATCTCCGGCGCGGTCGGCCCCGCCGGCATCACCTTCACCCCGGCGAAGGGATGCTCCGGCGGCAAGGTGCCGTCGAGGTAGGCGGCCAGGTACTGCACCTGTTCCGGGAAGCGCTCGGCGCCCGGGTAGCGTCCCTCGCCGATGGCCAGCGCCGTGACCTGGTCGCCGCCCGGCGCCCGCCCGATCCCCAGGTCGATGCGCCCGGGATAAAGCGCTTCCAGCATTCGGAACTGTTCCGCCACTTTGAGCGGGCTGTAGTAGGGAAGCAGCACGCCGCCGGTGCCGACGCGTATGCGCGAGGTCTCGGCCGCCACCCGCGCGAGCAGGATCTCGGGGCAGGGGTCGGCGAGCGCGGCGAGCGCATGGTGCTCCGCCAGCCAGTAACGGTGAAATCCCAGTTGTTCCGCCGCCTTCACCAGGCGGATGGTCTCGTGGACCGCCTGCGCCGGAGTGTGGCCGCTGATGACGGGAGACTGATCGAGAACGCTGAGGCGCATTGCGAGTCAAATTTTATTATAAGGGGTATATTTGATATGCAATGCAAGCGCGTTAGTATCCACAGGTAAAGGCATCCGGGAAGAATCGACGATGAACCAGGCAGCAAGCTCACCCAATCCGCTCTCCGCGCTCGAGCGGCTGCGGCATTGGTGGCGCCGCCTCGCCGCATCGGTGTTTCCCGTGGCGGGCGAGGCCGAGGCCGACCGCGCCACTGCGCGCCTGATCGGGCAGCTCAAACCGCTGCTCGAGGAAAGCCGGGCCCACCGCGGCGGCGAAGTATCCGCGCGCGACCGTGCCGGGCAGATCGCCGCGATCTACCGCGGTGCCGATACCGCGCAACGCGCCGCGATCCTCAACGTGATCACCCACGAATTCGCGCCCCATCGCGACGATCTGGAACAGGCCATCTCCGCGATCCGGGCCGCGGCCACCGATGCCGAGCTCTCCCTGGCGGAAGCGCGGCTGCGCATTGCGCTCAACGCTCCCCGGGCGAAGTTCTTCACGCAGTTCAACCTGCTGCCGG
>MERD01000101.1:28250-28485 GCA_001771935.1 Betaproteobacteria bacterium RIFCSPLOWO2_02_FULL_67_26 | reverse complement strand
CACTGCGGGGGAATCGTCGGCGGTGTCGAGCGCGCCACCGGGAAACACGTGCACGCCCGGCATGAACGCGAGGCTGTGGTTCCGCTGCAGCATGAGTACTTCCAGCCCGCGCGGGGCATCGCGCACCAGCGTGACGGTAGCCGCCGGAACGGGCGCGGTCTCTTTCATCGCATCCGGCCGCAGCTAACGGCAGAAATACACGTTGGAGTCGAGCTGGCGGCAGCCGTCGAACAGG
>MERD01000101.1:0-28018 GCA_001771935.1 Betaproteobacteria bacterium RIFCSPLOWO2_02_FULL_67_26 | reverse complement strand
TGGAGGGCGATGGTGTCGCCGCTGGCGAATCCCGCCGTCAGCTCGCCCACGGAGAGCGTGGTATTCGCGCCCCCGTCGGCGAACAGCAGATTCGGGTCGGCAGTCCCGCTCAATTGGCCATCCAGCGTGCCGCCGGCGGCAACCAGCGTGATGTTGGCCGGGTCGAGCAACATCGTGCCGCCACGGCCGAACAGCGCGGATAGCGACACCCTGCCATGGAACACCAATTCGTCCTTACCCGAGACTTCCACGAATCCGCCGTCGCCACTGCGCGGTCCGCCGCGCGCCGAGATCTGGCCGAAGAAGCGCGTGATTTCGTCCGACCATGCGATGACCGTGCCGCCGTCTCCCGCGCCGGTCGCATCGGCGTGAATGGAAACATCGGGGGCGATCGTCGTGCGCGAGGCGTTCTGGATGTCCGGATTCCCGCCCTGGAGGTCGCCGCCTACCAGCACCGCGCCGCCGCCGCTCGCGCCGCTGACGTCAACGCTCGCGCTGCCGATGAGGCCCACCCGGTTGCCCAGGACCTGCACCGTCCCGCCCGGTCCTTCAGTCCCTTTTGCCTCCACGACGCCCGCCACGACGGTCGTGTCTTCGGCTCGGATCTCCACCTTGCCCCCGCTCGGGCCGCTGGCGGTCGTGACGCTGCCCGCTTCGAGCGTCGTGCTCTTCCCCGCCGCCAGCACGATTTTCCCGCTCTCTCCGATTCTCGCGCTGTCGGCGTTGATCGCGCCTCTCTGGGCGATCAGTCCGGCGAAGATGCCCGTCCTTCCGCTCTCCGCCGCGATCCGCCCGAGATTGAGGGCCTGGTTGTCAGGGGCCGTGACCTGCACCCGCAGGTACGGCGTGCCGGGATCCATCAGCTCCACCGTCTTGCCCGCCGCGAGTACCACCTCGCCGCCCGGGCTGGTGATGAGGCCGCTGTTGGTCACGTCCGGCGCGACGAGATAGATGTGCCCTCCGGGTGCGGCGGTCAGGCTGCCCTGGTTGACGAGGCTGCCCGCGCCCGGCGTCTCCGTGAACCGCATCCGCCCGGTCAGGAAATCGGCGTCGCTCAGGTTGAGCGTGGAGGCGACCATACCCGACACGTCGATCCGGCTGTTCGGGCCGAACACGATGCCGTTGGGATTGATCAGGAACACGCGCCCGTTGGATTGCAGCGCACCCAGTATCTGGGAGGGGTGCTGCGTGATTACCCGGTTCAGCACCGCGCTCGCCGCGGAATTCTGGATGAAGCAGGTCAACTCGTTGACGCCGATCGAGAAGCCCTGCCAGTTGATGATGGCGTTCGGGCTGTTGGTGATCCGCAGCACGTTGCCCGATTGCTGGAATGCGGCGGTGCCGTGCTTCACGGCCGGGCCCGTGGGATTGGCGAGCGCACCGCCCGCCACAAAACACGACCCCACCGCAACCGCAGCCAGTGAGCGTCGCAGAACTCTCCCCGCCATGGCCCAATCTAGAACAGGAACCCGCCCAAGTCAAAGGCCGTTCAGACGTGGCCGTACTTGGCCAGCACCTGCTCGAGGGTCGCTCCCGCGTCGAGCTCGGCGCGTATCTTCACCTCGGTCGCGGTCAGCCGTTCGGCCTCGTTCAGCACCTTCTCAACCACATCCGCCGGCACCACGATCACGCCATCCGCGTCGCCGACCACGAAGTCGCCGGGGTTCACGATCACGTGTTGCTTGGTTGCGCCGGGGAGATACGCCGGCACCTGCCACGCCGTCACCTGCCAGCGGCCGATGGACTGGACCGGCGTGCGGTAGCGCGCGTAGACGGGAAACCTATGCTTCGCGATCCATTCGATGTCGCGGATGCCGCCGTCCACCAGCGCGCCGGTCGCGCCGCGCGTCTTCATGCCCAGCGCGATCAGCTCGCCGAAAAAACAGACGCCGTCACCCTGCCCGCTCCACACGCTGACGCAGCCCGCCTGGATGCCGTCCACGGCTTGCATCTTCTCCGGGTCGCCCGTGCCCGCGTACGGACGCATTTCGCCGCAGATCGTGTAGGCCCATCCGGCAAGCTTGCCCGCGGTTTCCGGGTACGGCGCAAAGGTCGCCGCCAGCCCCTGGTGCAAATATCCGAGCTGGTCCAGAACGTCCGAAATCGTCGCGGCATCCACCTTGAGATACCGCTGCCGGATCGCTTCGGCACTTTGTGGATCCAATGATTTTGGGTTCATATTCGATTGCTTGGCGGTCTTGGCGCCTTGGCGGCCAATTTTCTAGGTTCCGTAGCGCACGGGCGACTTCACTGCCTTCAGCGCCGCCAGCGCGCTGTAGCAGGCGAGCCACGCGGTCTTGGGATTCTCCGGCGCCGGCACGTTTTCCAGCCTGATGCTGATGTTGCCGGTGCGGCCCCTGATGTCGATGGTGTGCGTGTTGTGCCGGAGCGCCGGGTCGGCGACGACCTTGAGCCGCGTCCGGTCGAAGCCGATCCCCGCCATGGAGAGCACTGCCGCGATATTCACGTTGGCCGGAAAATGCGGCACGCCCTCCCGCGCCGGGCCGTCGAACAGCACGCGCGGCCCGCGCAGGTGGTCGAGGTCCACATTGAGCGTGTCGACATACGCGATGCCCTTCCACGCCGCGGGCGGCTTGGTCACCGCGATCGTCACTTCATCCACGCCGGCCACGCAGGCCGCTTTCAGCGCGTCGAGCCCGCCGATGCCGCCCGAAGGCACCGAGAGCAGCGCGCCGCTCCTGCGCGCGGCGCGCTCGAGCTTCCGGCGCAAACCGTCATCGCACAGCGCGCCGCACGACAGCACGATCAGCGAAATCCCCTTTCCGAGCAGCGCCTCGCCGTACTCGCGCACCGCCTCGTGGGAAGCCGCCTCCACCACGACGTCGGGCTTTTTCGCAAGCAAGGCCTTGAGGCCCGTGACGAAAGGCACGCGAAACGCCTTGGCCAGCGCTTTGCCGCGCGACCGGTCGTCGCGGCCCGCGATGGCGACGACGCGTGAGCGCCCGAGATCGCCGCGGCGGATGTGCTCGATGAACAGCCGCGCGATGGTGCCGCCGCCGATGATTCCGACCCGCATGTACGCCATTTTACAGGCGGACTCTCGGGAGATCGTCAGAGCGCGAGATCGGGAGATGGGAAATCTCGCTCTCCCGCCCTCCCGCCCTCCCGGGTGTTGGCGTGTTTGGTGCTCGCGCGCTCGAGCAGTTCCGGCCAGATGCCGGTGGAGGGTTTTTCAAACACGGTCTCGGCGTCCGCCGGCATCACGTACCAGTCGCCGCGGGCGAGCTCGTTCTGCAGCTGGCCAGGAGCCCAGCCGGAGTAGCCGGCATAGACGCGCAGCCCCCGGGTCGGCTCGTCGCGCTGGAGCAATCCGTCGATCACCTCCGGATCGCCGCTGAAGAAAACGTCCTTCAGCACCCGGACGGCCTGCAGCGGCATTTTCTCCGCGCGCAACAGCACGAACAGCCCCCGCGGGACGACCGGTCCGCCGAAGTAGACCACGTCGTCCCGGCCCTTCAGCGTCCCGAGGTCGGGAAATACATCGGCGAGGCGGTGCTGCAGCGGCTTGTTGATGATCACGCCAAATGGCCCGCCCTGGCCCGGCTGGGTGACCAGCACCACCGTCTCGCGGAACCGGGGGTCGCCCATCTCGCGTTTCGCCACCAGGAAAATCGCGTTAGGCAGGCTCTCGGCTGCGCCGGCCGGAGCCGCAAGCACTGCGAGGATCAGGACAACGCAAGCGGTGGAGGGCATCGCCAATGACAAACCCGATGGCCGATGCCTGAAGCATACTCCCTGGGTTCGTTGCGGGCCACGGGCCCTGTCACCGCAGTTCAGGTGACGCAGCCGGCGATGGTCGCCTTTTCAGGCTCGAGCAGCTCGGGGACCGTCACGCCGTTGCGGAGCGCGGTCATCTCGGCGAGGATGGCGATCGCGATCTCGGGCGGCGTCTTGGCGCCGAGCTTAAGCCCCACGGGCCCGTGCAGCCGCGCGATTTCCGCCTGCGACAGGTCGAACTCGGCCAGCCGCTTGCGGCGCGCGTCGTTGTTCTTCCTCGACCCGATCGCGCCGACGTAAAAGGCCGGGGACTTGAGCGCTTCGAGCAGGGCCATGTCGTCGAGCTTGGGATCGTGGGTCAGCGTCACGACGGCGCAGTGGCCGTCGAGGTTCATCCCGGTCACCACGTCGTCGGGCATGCCGCGCTTCAGCTCCGCGCCGGGGAGGTTCCACCCTTCGGCGTATTCCTCGCGCGGATCGCAGACCGTGACCTGGTAGTCGAGCCCCTGCGCCATCTGGGCGAGGAACGTCGAGAGCTGCCCCGCGCCGATGATCAGCAGGCGCCAGCGCGGGCCGTGGACCGTGGCCAGCGTCCGGCCGTCGTAGGTCAGCAAGTCCGTGGGCTGGGCCGGCCCAATCGCCACGCGTCCCGACTTCATGTCGAGCCGCCGCATCACCAGCTCGTGGCGCTCGACGCGGGTCAACAGCTCGTCGAGGCCGCTTTCCTTCGTGAGCGGCTCGAGCACGAGCTCGAGGGTTCCGCCGCACGGCAGCCCGAAGCGCTTCGCTTCGTCGGCGCTGACCCCGTACTTCGTCGTCGCCGGCTTGTCCTGCACCAGCTCCCCGGAACGCACCTGCAGGATCATGTCGTCCTCGATGCAGCCGCCGGAAACGGAGCCCACCACCACGCCGTCGTCGCGGATCGCCGTGAGCGCGCCGATCGGACGTGGGGCGGAGCCCCACGTGCGGATGACGGTCGCCATGACCACGCGGCGGCCGGCATTCACCCAATCGCGCGCGCTTCGCAACACCTGCAGATCCACACTGTCCATTGCCCGCTCCGCTCCTGATGCAGGGGTTATATTTTACCGAATATAGCGGGTCGGCGCACCTGCCGGAAGAGGGGTGACCGGTTGCAGACGGGGTGCGCCTGGGCTAGCATGGCCCGAAGCGTCGCCATCCTCCCGCGACCGGCTCCGCAGTCGCAGGATGAGCGATGCGGGCACCACCCCACCTTCCGGAGGATCGTATGGGCATTGCCGTCTCCATGACCGTCAACGGAAAGGCCGCGGGCGCCGACATCGACCCGCGCACGCTGCTGGTGCATTTCCTGCGCGATCAGCTGCGGCTCACCGGCACGCACGTCGGCTGCGATACCGGACAGTGCGGCGCCTGCACCGTGCACGTCAATGGCCGCGCCGTGAAGGCATGCAACATCCTCACCGTGCAGGCGCAAGGCGCGGAAGTGGTGACCATCGAGGGGATCAGCCGCGACGGCGAGCTGCATCCGATGCAGTCCGCATTTCGCGATCATCATGGCCTGCAGTGCGGCTTCTGCACTCCCGGCATGGTGATGAACGCGATCGAGCTGGTGCAGAACCACCCCGATCCCTCGGAAGATACCGTGCGCGCCGGCCTGGAGGGCAACTTCTGCCGCTGCACCGGCTATCACAACATCGTCAAGGCGGTGCTGGCCGGCGCCGCCGCCATGAAGCGCTGACCGGTGACCGGGCACTGACGCTGAATCCAGGGAGCGCAATATGAACGCGCCGTTGATCGGACAATCCATCAAACGCAAGGAGGACTACCGCTTCCTCACCGGCGGCGGCCAGTTCACGGACGACGTCACGCTGGCGGGACAGGCGCACGCCTGTTTCCTGCGTTCGCCGCACGCGCACGCCCGGATCCGCGGCATCGACACGACGCGGGCGCGCGCCGCGGCGGGCGTCGTCGCGGTGTTCACCGGAGACGATCTCGCGCGGGCCAAGGTCGGCGGCCTCCCCTGCGGCTGGCTCATCACCGGAACCGACGGCCAGCCGATGAAGGAGCCCCCTCACCCGCCGCTCGCCCAGGGCAAGGTACGCTATGTCGGCGACCACGTTGCGGTGGTGATTGCCGAAACCCTCAACCAGGCCAGGGACGCGGCCGAGCTGATCGAAGTGGATTACGAGTCGCTGCCGGCAGTGGTCCAGGCGGCCGATGCGCGCAAGCCCGGCGCGCCGGCGGTCCACGACGCGGCGCCCGACAACACCTGCTACGTCTGGGCGCTCGGCGACAAGGCGGCCGTCGACCGGGCGTTTGCGTCCGCGGGCCACGTCACGACGCTCGAGTTCATCAACAACCGCCTGATCCCGAACGCCATCGAGCCGCGCGCGGCCGTGGCGAGCTATTCGCGCGCCGACGATGCCTACACGCTCTACGTCACGACCCAGAACCCGCACGTCGAGCGCCTGCTGATGACGGCGTTCGTGCTGGGACTGCCCGAGCACAAGGTGCGCGTGATCGCGCCCGACGTGGGCGGCGGCTTCGGCTCCAAGATCTACCTGTACGCCGAGGAGACCGTGCTCACCTGGGCGTCCCGGCAGATCAACCGCCCGATCAAGTGGACGGCCGAGCGCTCGGAATCCTTCCTGTCCGACGCGCACGGGCGCGACCACGTGACCCGGGCCGAGCTCGCGCTGGACAAGAGCGGGAAGTTCCTCGCGATGCGAGTGACGACCACCGCCAATATGGGCGCGTACCTGTCCACGTTCGCATCCTGCATCCCGACGATCCTTTACGCCACGCTGCTGGCCGGCCAGTACACCACGCCCGCGATCTACTGCGAGGTGACGGCGGTCTTCACCAACACCACGCCGGTGGATGCCTATCGCGGCGCGGGGCGCCCCGAGGCGACCTACGTGGTCGAGCGCCTGGTCGAAACCGCGGCGCGCGAACTGAAGATGGACCGCGCGGATATTCGCCGGCGCAACTTCATCAAGGAATTCCCGTACCAGACGCCGGTCGCGCTGCTCTACGACACCGGCGACTACGACGCCACGCTCACCGAAGCGATCAAGCTGGCCGACGTCGCGGGTTTCGAGGCGCGGCGCAAGGAGGCGGAAAAGCGCGGCAAACTGCGCGGGCTGGGCTACTCGACCTACATCGAGGCCTGCGGCATCGCGCCATCGAACGTCGCCGGCGCGCTCGGCGCGCGCGCCGGCCTGTACGAGGCGGGCGAGATCCGCGTGCATCCCACGGGATCGGTCACGGTGTTCACCGGCTCCCACGCGCACGGCCAGGGGCACGAAACCACCTTCGCGCAGGTGGTCGCCGACCGCCTGGGCATGTCGATCGAGAACGTGGACATCGTGCACGGAGACACCGGCCGGATACTTTTCGGCATGGGCACCTACGGCTCGCGCTCGATCGCGGTCGGCGGCACCGCCATCATGAAGGCGGCGGACAAGATCATCGCCAAGGGCAGGAAGATTGCCGCGCACCTGCTGGAAGCCGCGGAAACCGACATCGAATACGAACGCGGCATATTCAAGGTCGCCGGCACGGACCGGAAAAAGACCTTCGCGGAAGTCGCCTTTGCCGCCTACGTGCCGCACAACTATCCGCTCGACAAGCTCGAGCCAGGGCTCAACGAGTCGGCGTTCTACGATCCGACCAATTTCACTTTCCCGGCCGGCAGCCACATCTGCGAGCTTGAAATCGATCCCGACACCGGCCAGACCCGGATCGTGAACTTCACCGCGGTGGACGACTTCGGCAAGGTGATCAACCCGATGATCGTCGAAGGCCAGGTCCATGGCGGCCTGGCCCAGGGCATCGGCCAGGCGCTGCTCGAAGGCTGCGCCTACGACAAGGACGGGCAGCTCCTCACCGGCACCTACATGGACTACGCGATGCCGCGGGCCGACGATCTGCCTTTTTTCAAGGTGGCTACACGGGAGACGCCGTGCACGCACAATCCGCTGGGCGTCAAGGGCTGCGGCGAGGCGGGCGCGATCGGCGCGCCCGCGGCGGTGATCAACGCCATCGTGGACGCGCTGGGCCCGCTCGGCGTGCGGGACGTGGAGATGCCCGCCACCCCCGAACGCGTGTGGCGCTTGATCCAGTCGGCCAACAAGAAGTAGGAGGCCCCCCATGCGCGCATTCGACTATCACCGGCCCGCGACGCTCAAGGAAGCGCTCTCGCTGCTGCGCAAGAACCAGGATGCGCGGCCGCTCGCCGGCGGGCAAAGCCTGATCCCGGCGCTGAAGCTGCGGCTCGCCGGCCCGCCCGCGCTGGTCGATCTCGGCGCGATCGAGGAGCTGCGCGGCATCAGGATCGACAGTGGAACGCTTGCCATCGGCGCCCTCACCCGCCACTCGGAAGTCGCTTCGTCCCGGGACGTGGCGATGAGCATCCCGGCGCTGGCCCGCCTCGCGGACGGGATCGGCGACCGCCAGGTTCGCAACCTGGGAACGCTGGGCGGCGCGCTCGCCAACAACGACCCGGCGGCGGATTACCCCGCGGCGGTGCTGGGACTCGGCGCCACCATCACCACCAACAAGCGCGCGATCGCGGCCGACAAGTTCTTCACCGGCCTCTACGAAACCGCATTGCGGCCCGGCGAGATCATCACGTCGGTCGCCTTCCCGCTGCCGAAGCGCGCGGCCTACGTCAAGTTCCGTAACCCCGCTTCGCGCTTTGCCATCGTCGGCGTGTTCGTGAGCGAGGGTGCCGGCACCGTGCGGGTGGCCGTGACCGGCGCCGCCAACTGCGCGTTCCGCGCGCGCGCCATGGAGAAAAAGCTCGCGTCCGGCTTCACCCCCGAGGCGATCGCCAGGATCAAGGTGCCGCCCGACGGCCTCAACTCGGACCTCCACGCGAGCGCCGAGTACCGCGCGCACCTGATCACCGTGATCGCGCAGCGCGCCGTCGCGGCGGCTCTCGCCGGCAAGTAAAGACAGGCGCCTTGGCGGCTGAATTCCGATCTTGAGCGCACTCCCCACATCCATAGACGAGACGCTCGCGCTGCTGCGGGCGCACGATTACATCGCCGAGCGCAGCCTCGCCGTCGCCCTGTTCCTCGCGCTGAAGATGGAGCGCCCGCTGTTTCTCGAGGGCGAGGCGGGCGTGGGCAAGACCGAGATCGCGAAGGTCGTCGCCGGCGCGCTCGGCCGCCGCCTGGTGCGGCTGCAGTGCTACGAGGGGCTCGACATCGCCTCCGCGGTCTACGAGTGGAACTACCAGCGGCAGATGATCGAGATCCGGCTTGCCGAGGCAACCGGCAAGGCCGCGCGCGACGACCTCGAGCGCGGCATCTTCTCCCCGAAGTTTCTCGTGAAGCGGCCGCTGCTCGAAGCGCTCGACAGCGGCGATGCCGAGCCGCCGGTGCTGCTGATCGACGAGCTCGACCGCACCGACGAGCCGTTCGAGGCCTACCTGCTGGAAGTGCTGTCGGACTGGCAGGTCAGCATCCCCGAAATCGGGACGATCCGGGCGCAACGGCCGCCGATCGTGGTCATCACGTCCAACCGGACACGCGAGATCCACGATGCCGTCAAGCGCCGCTGCCTGTACCACTGGGTCAACTATCCGGACGCCGGGCGCGAGCTGGAAATCGTGCGCTGCCGGGCGCCGGAAGCGCCGCCGCGCCTGTCGCGGGAGGTCGTCGCGTTCGTGCAGCAGCTGCGGGGCATGGACCTCTTCAAGCTGCCGGGCGTGGCCGAAACCATCGACTGGTGCAAGGCGCTCGCCGCGCTCGATGCCGTGGCCCTCGACCCCGAGGCCGTGGACAGCACGCTGGGCGTGCTGCTCAAGTACCAGGACGACATTTCCCGGGTTCACGGCGCGGAAGCGGCGGCGATACTCAAGGACGTCAAGGCCGCGGTGGCGGCCTAGAACACGGTGACCAGTGACGGGTAGCCACCTTCAGGGCAAGCTCGCGGAGAACGTGATGCATTTTGGCCGCGTGCTGCGCAGGACAGGGCTGCCGGTTGGGCCCGACCGGGTGCTCGATGCGTTGAGCGCCGTGCAGGTCGCGGGCGTCGGGCGCCGCGACGATTTCTACTGGACGCTGGCCTCGGTATTTCTCGGCCGCCACGACCAGCTCGACCTCTTCGACCAGGCATTTCGCGTGTTCTGGCGCGACCCGGCGCTGCATGCCCGCGTGCGCCGCCTGCCGGAGGTTCGCGGCCGCATCCCGCCGCGCAAGCGCGAGCCGGAGCTTTCCGCCCGGGTGGTGCAGGCCCTGACGCCGCGACACCACGCCTCGCCGGCGGCGCCGGCCGCGGAGCGCATCACCTTCGATTCAAGCCTCACCTTTTCGGCACGCGAGTCGCTGCAAGCCATGGACTTCGAAAGCATGACGAATGAGGAACTCGCCGCCGCGCGTGCCGCGGTCAGCCGGTTACGCCTGCGGTTACCGCAACGCCCCACACGCCGCCATGCGCCGGACGCGCGTGGCGCGCGCATCGATCCGCGCGCGAGCCTGCGCGCGAGCCTGAGGGCCGGCGGCGCCACGCTCCCGCTGCGCCGGCGGTCGCTGCGCCGGCGCGCGCCGCCGGTCGTCGCGCTGGCCGATGTCTCGGGCTCGATGAGCCGCTACACGCGCATGGTCCTGCACTTTCTGCATGCGCTCGCGAATGAGCACGACCGCGTCCAGGCCTTCACTTTCGGGACCCGCCTCACCCCTATCACCCGCCAGCTGCGCCATCGCGACGCCGATGCCGCGCTCGCGGGCGTTGCGCGCCAGGTCAAGGACTGGTCCGGCGGGACCCGGATCGGCGCCTGCCTGCGGGCGTTCAACGTCAATTGGTCCCGCCGGCTCAGGCAGGACGCGGTGGTGCTGCTGATTTCCGACGGGCTCGACTGCGAAGGCGCCGACGACCTCGCCCGCCAGATCGAGCGCCTGCGCAAGTCCTGCCGCAGGCTGATTTGGCTCAACCCCCTGCTGCGCTACCCGGGGTTCGAAGCGAAGCCCGCCGGAATCAAGGCGATGCTGCCGCACGTGGACGAGTTTCTCCCGGTGCACAACCTGCAGAGTCTCATGGACCTGAAGCGGGCGCTGGAAAAAAAATGGGGTCAGAGTCGATTTTCTGACCCGGCACGCGGGGACCCGCGCAGAAAATCGACTCTGACCCCATTTTTCAAAATGAAACGCGATCAAAGGAAACCTGCATGGAGATGACCGGAGAACAACTGATACCCGTGGCGCAGGCCGCGGCCTGGGCCGCGCTCAACGACCCCGAGGTCCTCAAGGACTGCGTTCCCGGCTGCGAATCGATCACCCGCGTCTCGGACAACGAGTACGACGTCGTGATGACCGCAAAAGTCGGGCCGGTCAGCGCCAAGTTCAAGGGCAAGATGACCGTGACCCATTCCGACCCGCCGCGCGCCTATACGCTCTCCTTCGAGGGCCAGGGCGGCGTCGCGGGCTTCGCCAAGGGCGAGGCGAACGTGGCCCTCACGCCGGAGAACGGCGCCACGCGCCTCGCCTACAGCGCGAAAGCCACGGTGGGCGGCAAGCTGGCCCAGGTCGGGTCGCGCCTGATCGACGGCGTCGCCAGGCAGCTCGCCGAAAAATTCTTTGACGCGTTCAACCGCCGCGTGAGCGGCGGATGATTCCCGCCGTCCACAGGTAACGGTCATGGCCCGCATAAAGTTCTACGGCGTCAGGGGTTCCATTTCGGTTTTCGGCGCGGAGTACCTGGAATTCGGCGGCAACACCACCTGCGTCCTGATGGAAGGCCCGACGCGCACGGTCATCCTCGACGCCGGCACCGGAATCCGCGAGCTGGGCAAGGAAATGGCGCGGGATCCGCGCCTGGGCATCGATCGCCCCTGTTTCCTGGCGTTCTCCCATTTCCATTGGGACCACATCCAGGGGCTGCCCTTTTTCCAGCCTGCCTACGACTCACGGCGGACGTTCACCATTAGCGCGATCGGCCGGGAACGCTACGGCACCGACCTGCGGAGCATTTTCGAGACCCAGATGCAGGAGCAATATTTTCCGGTCCCGCTTGAGGACATGGGCGCGAGAATCGAGTTCCTGCAGACCCCCGAAGACCAGCTGAACGTGGAGAAAGCCTTCGTGCGGGTCGTCAAGCACAACCATCCCGGCGGCGCCTACAGCTACCGCTTCCAGGATTCGGAGGGCAAGGTGATCGTGTTCTGCACCGATATCGAGCACGGCGAGCGCATCGATCCCCAGATCGTCGATCTGGCGCGGGACGCGGACGTGCTGATTCACGAAGGCCAGTACACCCCGGAGGAACTGCAAGCCCACCGCGGCTGGGGCCACAGCAGCTGGGTGCAGGCCGTGGAAGTGGCCGAGCGGGCGCGGGTCAAGCGCCTCATCGTCACCCACCATGACCCCGACCACGACGACGCCTTCCTGCTCGATATCGAAAGGCAATGCCAAGCCCGCTTTCCGGGCACCGTCCTCGCCAGGGAAAAAATGGAGATCGTGGTCTGATCGGGAGAAAAGCATGCTGAAAATATGGGGACGCACGACGTCCATCAACGTGCAGAAGGTGCTGTGGTGCTGCGTGGAGCTGAATCTCGGCTTCGACCGCGTCGACGCGGGCGGCAAGTTCGGCGTCAACACGACGCCGGAGTACCTCGCGATGAATCCCAACGGGCTCGTGCCGACGATACAGGATGACGGCTTCATCCTGTGGGAATCCCACGCCATCGTGCGCTACCTCTCGCGCAAGCACGGCCGGGGCACGCTGTGGCCAGACGACGAAAAGGCGTGCGCCGACGCGGACCGCTGGATGGAGTGGTACAGCACCACCCTCTGGAACAATCTGCGGCCCGTGTTCTGGAACCTGGTGCGGGTCGAGCCCGACAAGCGCGACATGAAGCTGGTCGAGGAATCGCGCAGGAAAATGGCCGACAACCTGAAGATGGTGGAGAGCGGGCTGGCCGGCCGCCCCTACTTGGCCGGCGCGGCATTCACCATGGGCGATATCCCGATGGGCGTGGCGCTGCACCGCTGGTTCCTGCTGCCGATCGAGCGGCCCGGCTACCCCCGTCTCGCCGCCTACTACGACCGGATCAAGCAGCGCCCCGGCTTCGCGCAGCACTGCGCCGCGCCCCTGAGCTGAGCGGCTCGTCACCCATCACCGCCCCTATGGCCGAGCCGCGCAGCTATCGCTATTACGAATTCGTAATGGCGGCGTTCGTGACGGTGCTGATCTGCTCGAACCTGATCGGACCGGCGAAGATCGCGCAGCTCGAGCTGCCCGTGATCGGGACCTTCGTGATCGGCGCCGGCGCGCTGTTCTTCCCGATCTCGTACGTGTTCGGCGACATCCTCACCGAGGTCTACGGCTACGTCCGCGCGCGCAAGGTGATCTGGGCGGGCTTCGCGGGACTGGGATTCGCCTCCTTCATGGCGGCCGTCGTGGTCGCGCTGCCGCCCGCGCCGTTCTGGCAGCATCAGGGCGCGTACGAGATCGCGTTCGGCGCCACCTGGCGCATCGTCGGGGCTTCGATGATCGCCTACTTCTGCGGCGAATTCGTCAACTCCTACGTGCTGGCGAAGATGAAGATACTGACCGCGGGGAAATGGCTGTGGACCCGCACCATCGGCTCCACCGTCGTCGGCGAGGCGGTGGATTCGGCGCTGTTCTATCCCCTCGCCTTCTACGGCAGCGGCATCATCCCCGACGAAAAGCTGCCGCTGGTGATGCTCGCCCAGTTCGTCGCGAAGGTCGGCGTGGAAGTGGCGTTCACGCCGATCACGTACAAGGTGGTGGGCTGGCTGAAGCGCGCGGAGCACGAGGATTACTACGACCGGAAAACGGATTTCAATCCCTTCACGCTGAAAGCGTGATCTCGCGCTCGATAGTGACGCGCGCCGGCGCGAACGCCCTGCTCCACGCCGCGAGGTGGCGGGCGTCGCCGAAGGCCGGCATCACGGTTCGCGGCTCCACCGCGCGTACCAGCGACAGGTTGTCCTCCAGGCGCGGGTGGGCGTTCCAGCGGATGTAACTGGCGCGCCGGGCGCCCACCAGCCGATGCGCCGGCGTGCCGAACGGGAAATAGCCGGTGAAGACGATCTCGGGCGCGGCCTGCCGCTCCCAACGCGTGGCAAGGTCCGCCGCCTCGCCGTCGCTTGCATCGGCGCGCCCGGTGAGCAGGATTCCCCGCGGTTCAGCTATCGGCGGGGCGTCGCGCGCGATCCGCGCCAGCAGTGTCGCCACGCCGGGGCGCAAACTGCCGCGCTCCGCGCTTGCCAAGCGCTCGAGCGATGCACGCAAGTCGGCGCCGATGCACGGCAGGATTCCGTGCGAGGTCGAGAATTGATAGGCCAGCTCCGGCCCGCGCCCGTCGGGCGGCACGGGAAGCAGCACCGCGCCGCGATCGAAGGCCGGGGCGAGATGGGCAACGCAATCCTCGATGGACCCGGAATAATCGCCATACGACCCGTCGAGCACGACCGTGCCGGCCGGCGGCGGCGGATCGTAGGCGTAGATCGGCGACTCCACGCCGTAGTCGCCCGTGTACAGGAGCCCATCCCCGATATCGAGATGGAGCCACACGCCCCCCGGGGCATGCCCGTTGCGCCCGGTCCGTACCCGGACGCCGCAGACTTCCGAATTGCCCTGGAGCGGAAGGACCGTGCCCCCAGCACTGCGACCGAGGCGGTCCAGCACGGCCGCGGTCGCGAACAGCGGGGGATTGCCGACCTGCGGCGCAAGCTTGAGCGCACCCGCATGGTCCCGGTGCCCATGAGACAGCAACAGCGCATCCACCCGCCCCACCCCTTCGACGTCGGGCCACTGGCCGGGATTGGGACCGTAACCGAGATCGAGCAGCAGGCGTGCCGCGCCGGCTTCGACGAGGAAGCAGGCGGGGCCCTTCGCCCCCACGCCGGAAATCGCTGTCAGCCGGGCCATGGCGACTCACCCCTTGACGCACACCACCTGCTTCAACGTGTGCACGACTTCCACCAGGTCGCTCTGGTTCGCCATGACTTCGTCGATCGGCTTGTAGGCTCCGGGGATCTCGTCGACCACGCCGCGGTCCTTGCGGCACACCACGCCCTCGGTCTGCTCGACGAGGTCGCGCGGCGTGAACGTCTTGCGCGCCTGCGTGCGGCTCATGCGGCGCCCGGCGCCGTGGGCACAGGACTGGAAGCTTTCCTCCGAGCCCTTGCCCCGCACGATGTACGACCGCGCCCCCATGCTGCCGGGGATGATGCCGAGGTCGCCTTGGCGCGCGCGGATGGCGCCTTTGCGCGTCACCCATACGTCGGCGCCGTAGTGGCGCTCGCGCTCGACGTAATTGTGGTGGCAGTTCACCGCCTCGGTGGTGACCTCGAACGCGGGCAGATGCCGGCGCATGGCGGCGAGCACGAGGTCCGCCATCGCGCGACGGTTGGCGGCGGCGTAGCGCTGCGCCCAGCCGACCGCCTCGACGTAGTCGTCGAAATGCTCGGCGCCCTCCCGGAAATAAGCGAGGTCACGGTCCGGCAGCGCGATCTGTTGCCGCTCCGCGTCGCGGCGCGCGAGCTCGATGAAATAGGTGCCGATGGCGTTGCCGATGCCGCGGCTGCCCGAGTGCAGCATCACCCAAACGTGATTCGCCTCGTCGAGGCACAACTCGATGAAATGGTTGCCGCCGCCGAGCGTGCCCATCTGGAACACCCAGTTCTGCGTGCGCGGGAAGCGCTTCTCGAGCTGGGGGTGCTTGTCGAGGATGCGCCGGAGCTCACGCCCGAACGGTTTCGCCGCATCGGTCAGCGCGCGCGCCTCCTTGTGCTGCTCGCGCCCGACCGGCACGTCGCGCGAGATCTGGTCGAACACGCGCTTCAGCCGCTGCTCGTCGAGATCGTTGCCGGTGAGGGAAGCGCGCATCGCGATCATCCCGCAACCGATATCGACCCCCACGGCCGCCGGGATGATCGCGCGATGCGTGGCGATCACCGCGCCGACGGTCGACCCGATGCCGGCGTGGACGTCGGGCATCGCCGCGACGTGATGGTGGATGATGGGCAGTTGCGAAAGATTGACCAGCTGCTGGCGCGCGCCCGCCTCCACGTCATCGGTGTAGATCTTGACCGGAACGCGGCCCTCTTCGATGACCTGCCTGACTGGCATACTGGTGAAACGTGACCTGATAATGCGTGACTTGATGAAACGTGACGTGATAATGCGTGACGTGGTACGGCGCGGCTAGAAAAGCACGCATCACTACGTCACGCTACACCATGTCACGCTTCACCATGTCACGGAGAAGTGGTCAGGGTGGTCGGATTCGAACCGACGACCTCGTGCGCCCAAGGCACGCGCGCTACCCAGCTGCGCCACACCCTGAATGAATCAGGAGATGGAATTGTACAGTACGGTGGGTCCCAGGAAACCCGCCGGTTGAGCGGCAGCTTGCTGTCCGCCTCCAACCGGCGGACTTATTCCGGCACTGTGTGTCCGGAATAAGAGTTGGTAGGCGGCCGGGGACTCGAACCCCGAACCAACGGATTAAGAGTCCGCTGCTCTACCAGTTGAGCTAGCCACCCATTGGAACTGCATTACGAAGACCGTGCTGCATCGAACGACGCAGGGGACGTATTTTCCTTCGCCGCATGCCGCAGCGTCAACCGCTCATCTCGTGAGCGAGCGGAACTGCGTGGGTTCGGGTGCAACGCCATCGGCTACAATGCGCCTTCGCGCGATGAACCCAGGACGAAAATGACGCAGTCCAATTGGCGGACGCCGCTCGCGGTGCTGATCTGCAGCGGCATCATCCTCACCCTCTCGCTCGGCACGCGGCACACTTTCGGGCTGTATCTCCAGCCCATGACGCTGGATCTCGGCTGGAGCCGGCAGACCTTCGCGATCGCCCTTGCGATCCAGAACCTGATCTACGGATTTGGATCCCCGTTGGCCGGGATGATCGCCGACAAGTACGGGGCGCCGCGGGCGCTGGTGGCCGGCACCCTGCTCTACGCGCTGGGCATGGCGCTGATGGCGTTTACCAGGACCGGCTGGGATTTCAGCCTGAGCGCCGGCCTGCTGGTGGGCATCGGGCTCTCGTGCAGCGGATTCAGCGTCATCTTCGGCGTAGTGGGCCGCGCGTTCCCGCCGGAGAAACGCACGCTCGCGCTCGGCATCACGGGTTCGGCAGGCTCGCTCGGGCAATTCCTGATGCTTCCTTACGGCCAGGCCTTGATCAATCACATGGGCTGGAGCAACGCGCTGCTGATCTGCGCGGTGACGGTCATGCTGATCCTGCCGCTTTCGACTGCGCTGGTGGAGGACAAGAAAGCGCAGGCCGCCCAATCCCACAAGCAATCCATTCCCGAGGCGCTGCGCGAGGCGTTCGGCCACAGCGGTTTCGTGCTGCTGAGTTCGGGCTACTTCGTGTGCGGCTTTCAGATCATGTTCATCTCGGTGCACTTTCCCGCGTACATGATCGACCAGCGCATGACGCCCGAGACCGGCATGACGGCGCTCGCCCTGATCGGCCTGTTCAACATCTTCGGCACCTATCTCTGGGGCTGGCTCGGCAATCGCTACACCAAGAAATACGTGCTGTCCGCGCTGTATTTCACGCGGGCGGTGGTCGTCACGGTCTTCTTCCTGTCTCCGGTCGCACCGCTGACCGTCTACCTGTTCGCCGCCACCATCGGCTTCCTGTGGCTCGGCACGGTGCCGGTCACGAGCGGGCTCATCGCCCAGGTGTTCGGCGTGAAATACCTCTCGACGCTGACGGGCATCGCCTTCCTGTTCCACCAGGTTGGCAGCTTCCTGGGGGTGTGGATCGGGGGCTACCTGTTCGACACCACCGGGTCCTACCGGCTGATGTGGCTGCTCACCATCGGGCTGGGCGTGATGGCGGCGCTCATCAACCTGCCCATCAACGACCGGCAGATCGTCAGGCCGGCCATGCGCCCGGCCTGACTTTACGCCGCCCCCGCTTCGCGGGCGGCTTCGGCGAGCAGCCACTCCCGGAACGCCGCCACCGCCGGGCGCCTGGCGGCATCCTCCCTGCACACGAAATAGTACGCTGACGCGAGCGGCACGCGCAGCGCGAACGGCGTCACCAGGCGCGCCGCGTTGAGGTCGGCCTCGGCGAGCACCGGTATCGTGGCGACCACGCCGTGCCCCTCGATCGCGGCTTCGAAGGCGAGCACGGCGTGGCTGAAGTGGGGCCCGCGCTTCAGATCGACGCCCTCGATGCCGGCGGCCTTGAGCCACACCTCCCAGAACGACACCCCGTCGTAGAGATCGCCGGTGTCATCGTGCAGCAGCAGGTGATGCTTCAGGTCCCCGGGGCGCAGCAACGGGTGTTCCGGGGCCGTCAGTAGCCGCGGGCTGCAGATCGGCGTGACGGTGAGCGCAAGCAGCCTGTCCACCCGGAAACCCGGGTAGTCGCCGCGGCCGTAGAGGATGGCGACGTCGGAATCGGCGAGCCAGGCATCCACCGTCGCACGCTCCGCGGCAGCGCCTCGTCTGCCGCCTTCCGTAGCCTGCCGCAGGCGTGCCGATATGCGGACGTCGATCTCGGGCCGCGTCTCGAGGAAGCGGTGCAGCCGTGGCATCAGCCAGCGGGCCCCGAACGACGGCGCCGCGCTCACCGTGAGCATGCCGCCGCCCTTGTGGGCACGCAGCTGGTCCACCGCCTGCGCGAGATTCTCGAAACCCTCGCGCAGCTTGGGCAGGCAGGCCCGCGCCGCGTCGGTGAGCTCCAGCGCGCGCTTGCGGCGATGGAACAGGCGCACGCCCAGGTAGTCCTCGAGCGCCTTGATCTGGTGACTCACGGCGGCCGGCGTCACGTTCAGCTCGACGGCAGCCTGCTTCACGCTCGAATGACGGGCAGTGGCCTCGAACGCCTTCAAGGCGTTGAGCGGGGGAAGGCGATAGGTCACAGTTTAGATTAGTAAAGCTAACTCAAACGGTGATTATATATCAGCTATTGCAGTGCAACAAATTGGCCCTGTGCAGGTCTATAATTGCATGCAAAGTCATCCGGATAGATGACATAACTGTGACAGAAACGAGTTCCGGCCTGTAGTCCGGGAAAGGAAGATAGAGATGAGAAAAGCTAATGAAAGAGTCTTTGATTCAGGCATTTACGCCCGCCTGGAGGGAATACGCATGAGCGCTCCCGACCGGCAGCGCGCAATCGATAACCTGCGCCAGGCGGAGAGGCTCGTAGGCGCGTTCCGGTGGGCAAAGGAAAAAGTTGCCGCATGCGGCAGCTATTTCCTGAAGCCTGTCCTGAAACATTAACGAGCGACGATAGGTCTTCAACCGGGGATCCCTCCTCCCCCCGGTTAAAGGCTGCGCAAGCGGCCTTTTGAACGCGGCGGCGACCCCGCCGCGTTTTTTTGTACTGCGTAACGACCGGGGACGGACGAGCGGCGAGCCGTCTGGCGTCGCCGGCCAGCTACAGCCGTAATCGCAGAAAAACAGCCTGTTGGAAAAATCACGCGCGTGCGTGTCGTTCGCGAGCGACGATTCGCACCCTCGAATAAGGCCCGGCGTGGCACACGGGCAAACAAGGCCGTTGAATCCAAACTGTTTGCCTGCCGATGGCACGCGCCTTGCTCGTGGCTCGATGATTTGTCCTTAACGCCAAGAGAGGAGCCGCAATGTTCAAGAACAACGGGCTGTTCCAGAATCCGCCACCCGCGCCACGCCCGCCGTACCCGGAGCCGGCGCGGAACGAGGCGGCGCGCGCCGGCGGCGATGCCAAAGGCAGCAAGCTGATCGTCGGACCTGACATCAAGCTCAAGGGCGCCGAAATCACCGACTGCGACACGCTGGTGGTCGAAGGACGCGTGGAAGCGGCCATGGACAGCCGCGTCATCCAGATCGCCCAGCAGGGCACGTTCTGCGGCACTGCAGGCATCGACGTCGCGGAAATCCACGGGCGCTTCGAGGGCGAGCTTACGGCCCGCAAGCAACTCGTGATCCACGCCGGGGGCAAGGTCACCGGGAAGATCCGCTACGGCAAGCTCCAGATCGAGGAAGGCGGCGAGCTGTCCGGGGACATCAGCACGCTGACGGGCAACGAGGCGGCCACCCGCAAGGACCGGCCGCTGGTGGCGAAGCCGCTGGCCGGATTGGCCTGAACGGAAGCGTTTAACAGTGGCATGTGAGGCGCATGACGCGGTAGCGCGTGACATGACAGGGCGCGGCATGCTACATCAAGGCGACGCGGGCACGCTGTTGAATTCCGCCAGCATCAGGTCGTGCAGCGCCCGCGGCATCCCCGGCACGCCGTACTGCAAGGCCTGCATCAGTTGCTGGCGCTGGTCCGGCGTCAGCCTCTCGAACTCGACCCGGGCTTCGGCGGCGATGACCTTCATGTCGGACTCGCTGAGCCGGGAGAGCTGCCGGTGCGCGTCACGCATGGCGATCGCCTGGCGCGTGAACTCGGAGATGATTTCGGCCCGAATCGGCTCGTTCTTCGGGTCGCCGAGCATCTTCATCAGGCTGGCATAAAGCTCATCGCGCTGCTGCGGGCCGAGATGAACAAAGCTGTCGTCGATCAGGCCCTTGAGCCACTGTCCTTCCGTGGGGGCTTGCGGCCCGGGACGTGGAGCAGCCGCCACTTGCGGTTTCTCGGGCTTTTGCGCCGCCTCGACGCCGGACTGGATGGCCGATGAAATCACCTGATCGCGGATCATCCGCAACAGGAACAGCACCAGCGGATCGGCCGCCAGAGCGGCGGTCGAATGCGCGGCGAGAACCAGTCCGAAGACCGCGATGCGGATTGCCGGCCACCAGCGGAACATGGAGCCTTCTTCCTCCCCCGGGGAAAAAACGGGCGTTTTTTCTTTAAAAATATACCACTAGAACGGAATCCTCGAACAGATTCCAGGTTCCGGCAGCGGGGTGGATAGGCCGGCTATTGTGAAATCGATGAATAGCTGATCCGTAATGGTCACAAATTCATGGGGTTAGCAGCGACAACTGGCTGCCCCGCACCCGCACCCGGTCCCCGACCTGGAAGCTCGCGCCGTCGCGCCGCTGGACGGCGGTGTAAGCGCCACTGTCGAAGCGGATGGTAATTTCGTAGGTGGTTTCGGTGAAACGCTCGCGCATTTCGGGCGTGCCAATGCCGCCGACGAACGACTTGTCGGATCGTTCACCCATGGGCAGCGCGACCACCGCGCCGACGTACATGCTGGTTCCGGGGCCCTGGCTGAACTGATCCGACTGGAACGGCTTCGGAACCGTCACGGGACGCGACGCCCGGACCTCCCGGATCGAGCGGATCACGCCGCAGTTGTCGCACGGTTGGCCCGGTCTCGGTCCGGGAACCCCTTCGGGCGGGCTCTGCCGAAAATCGGGAATCTTGAGGGACTGGGGCAAGGCGACGGCCGCGCACGCCAGCGCCACGGCCGCCAGCATCCAGCGGGCAGCAACGCGCAGCCCCTTCCCTCGTGCGAGACCGGTCATGACTTACTCGGACAATCCCTGGATGAAATACGCCGCCGAGAGGAGCAGGCTCGGGGAGCCGATCTTGCCAAGCCACCGGCCGTAGATCTTGTCGATGCCGCCGGTGCGGTACAGGCGCGCAAGCACCCGGTTCACGGCGAGCCTGAATTCATGGTCGCCGCGGGGCAGCGCGAGCGCGTAGGGCTCGACCGAGAAGTCCTCGTCGAGCAGCTTGAATGCAGCCTGAGTCGGGGTCCCCAGCACGAGACCGATCAGCACGATGCGGTCGGACGCGAAGCCGTCCACCTTGCGCTGGTCGAGCAGTTGCAGGCCCGCATCGCGCGTCTTCACCGTGACGACGTCAGCCCGGATCGCCCGCTGCTCGAGCGATGCCTTCAAAACCTTCTCGGTGGTGGTGCCGGTGATCACGGCAATGCGCTTGCCGCCGAAATCAGCGAGCCGGCCGGCGTCCGACTCCACGCGCGTCAGGATGCTGCCGCCGTCTACGAACGTGATCAGGCTGAAGTCCACCTCTTTCTGGCGGCCCAGCGTCCAGGTGGTCGTGCTGCACTCGATGTCCACGCGGCCGCTGCGCACCGCTTCGAGTCGGTTCTGTATCGTCAACTCGACCCAGCGCGTCTCGAGACCGGCGAGCCCCAGCTGCGCGCGGATGCCGCCCGCGATCTCGCGGCACAGGTCCACCGAGTAGCCCTGCGGCTGGCGTTTCGCGTCCACGGAGGAGAACGGTGCGCTGCCGGCAAGGTAGCCCATCGTGATGACGCCGGTATTGCGGATCCTGTCGAGTGTCCCCGACTGCGCCAGGACCGGCCCCGCCAGCACCGCGCCCAGCACGGCCCAGCAAATCATCGTAGCGTGTCTCATGCAACGCCCCCGCTTTTCAAGATTTCATTCATTCTAGCCCTGCCTGCAGCCGGGCAGCCGTTGTGCTATTTTGGTCCCGGCGACAGCTTTCCCACGAACCTTACTGATGCCGGGAGACGCACATGGAGAACAAGAGAGCCCTGACGGTCTACTTCAGCGACGGCAGCAAGCTGTCGCTGGATTTCCCCAGGCAGGCGCCGAACGAGCACGCCGCCGCCGTCAAGGTCGACGAGCTGCTGAAGAAACGCCACCTGCTGGTGGAGGCGGACGGCGCGATGCTGCTCATTCCGTTCGAGAACGTGAAGTATCTCCAGGTCTATCCCGCGCCGAGCCTGCCCGGGCTGGACTGCATCAAGGGCGCCAGCATCGTCGACTGAGTACCGTACACCCGCAGCCGGACCGGGCGCCGGTCAGGGTTTCCTGGTCTTGGTAGCGCCGATGGTCTTGAACTGCCAGTCGCCTTTCGCGCCCTTGCAGAACGTATAGATCCCGCGCTGGTAACGGTCGTGGGAATCGGACTCGATCGTCGCCTCGCGGCACCGCAGCTTGCCTTCCGTGAAGCTCTTCTGCGGCGTGATCTTGCTCACGAAGCGGGTCTTCGGCGCTTTCCACTCGACGGTCATGCCGTCGGGCGTGTCATCCAGCGTCTTCATGACCGTCGCGCGGAACGCCTTCAGCTCCTCGCCGGTCAAGCGCGTGATCGGCGCCTCCTTGAAGCCGCTCATGTTGATCGCGAATGCCGGCGCCGCCAGCGCCAGCACCAGGGCCGGAAAAATGATTTTGTTCATGCTGTCTCCTATCGTCCAGTAACCGGCATTATCTCCCGAGGCACCCGCCGCGTCACTCATCACCCGTCCCTTATCACTGCCTTTCAGGCGCCCGCGCCGGCGCCGCGTACCACTGGTCCTTCGGCACCACCTGCGGCTCCTTCGGATCCATCATATAGTGCGGCGACATGATCTGCACGCCGTGCTCGTTGAACACGTCCTGGATGTGCGCGTGCAAGCGATTCAGCACGTCCACGCGCCGCGCCGGATGCTCGACGGGCGTGTAGGCAACCAGGCGGTACTCGACGTAAAAGTCGGAGAGTGCCGTCTGGCGCACGAACGGCTCGGGGCTCTTCGCCATGTCGGGTGTGCGGCGCGCGGCTTCCTCGAGCATGGCGTGCACCTGCCGCCACGGCGTCGAGTAGCCGATCGTCACCGCTGTGTCCACGACGTAGCCGGTTCCCGCCACCGCACGTGAGTAATTCTTGGTTGTCGTCGCCATGATGGTCGAGTTCGGCAGTGTGATCTCCTCGCCCAGGCCGGTCCGGACACGCGTCGCGAACATGCCCAGCTCCGTGACCGTACCCTCGGTGTCGCCGATGCGGACGAATTCGCCAACTCGGAACGCGCGGGTATACATCAGGATCAGGCCGTTGAAAGCCTGTCCGATCACGCTCGAGGCGCCGATCGTGATCATGAGTCCAACCAGCACCGAGAGTCCCTTGAACGCCTCGGTTTGCGCACCCGGCAGGTAGGGATAAGCCATCGCCAGCGCGAACACCCACATCACGAAGTTGAATATGCGCCGCGTCGGGCGCGACGTATCCGCGTCGATCCAGCCGACGTCGAGCCTGCCCTGCTCCACCCGGGTGAAAAATACCCCGGCCGCCCGGATGATCGCGCGCGCGATGACGAAAATCACCACCACGAACAGCAAGCCGGGCAGCGCGCCGACGATCGCCAGGGCGATCTGCTTCAGGATATCGAGCAGGTTGCCTTCGAGCTGCTCGCCCCACGGGCGGGTGTAGGGAAACTGCTCCAGCACGAACGTCAGCCAGCCGGAAGCGAGCACCAGTGCCAGCACCCAGGCAGCCAGGGTGATGAGCCGCCGCGTCAACAGCAGGACGTGGGCGGCATCGAGCAGATGCACGCCGCTCACGTGCAGCCTCTGCGAGTGCGCGGCGGCGGCGGCCGAAAGCCGCCTTCCGGCCCAGCCATTGACACGGAAAATGAGCCAGAGCACGGCGCCGTAGACCAGCGTCGCCAGCGCGGAAAATCCGGCCGCAATCGCGAGATAGCGCGGCGTTTCCTGTTCGCGGCGCTCGATTATCGCGCGTTTCAGCCGCTTGCCCGCTTCCCGGGCGACGTTCTGGGGGGTCTCGCCGGCTTGCGAGTCGACGTCGATCTGGGTGACGAGGAACGCGTGCTTTCCGCCCAGCATCACGAGGGTTCCGTCCTCATGCTCTTTCGTGGTCACGGCGGGAAGGTTTTCGGCGGCAAGCGCAGCCTCGATCCGCTGCATCGTTCCGGTGGCACGTTCCTTCGCGGTGTAGCCGGCGATCGGGCCGCGCAGAATGATGATTTGCCGGTTTGCAACCACGACCGGCATACCCTCGCGCGCGGTTTGCGTCCCCTGGGCACTGCTGTCAGGCGCCACGCCCAGACCGACGACCGCTGCGAGGGCCAGGTTGAAAATTATCCGCTTCGGCAACTCGCTCATCGGCCAACGGGAATGAGGGCGTTCATCAGATGCCGATTCTACACAGGTAGAATGAATTGCGGCCGCGCATGACCGGAGACCTCCGGTCGCGGATCGCGGAAAAACGGGTGTCTCATGAAGATCCTCACTCTTGCCGGCGCAGCCCGGCCCCTCGCAACCCTGGCCCTCGCGGCAGCTTTCACACTTCACCCGCAATCGCCGTCACTGGCCGCGGAAAGCGTAGCCGCGCCGAAGGCGCCGCGTATCGGCCTTGCACTCTCCGGCGGCGGCGCGCGCGGCATTGCGCACATCGGCGTGCTCAAGGTGCTGGAGGATCTGCGCGTGCCGGTGCACTGCGTGACGGGCGCCAGCATGGGCGCGGTCGTCGGCGGCGCCTACGCCGCCGGCGGGCGTCCGCGGCAACTCGAGGAAAGGGCCGTAAAGGCGGATTGGAACGAGATCTTCCGGGATCGGCCGCCGCGGGAGGAAATCTCGATACGGCGCAAAGCCGACGACTACAAGACGCTATTCGCACCCGAATTCGGCGTCAAGGACGGCGGCCTGGCGCTGCCGAAGGGCGTCATCGCGGGCGTCTCGATCGAAGCGTTTTTCCGTACGCTCACCGGCTCCGCTGCCGGCACCGACGATTTCCAGAAGCTCCCCGTTCCCTTCCGCGCCGTGGCCGCCGACATCGAAACCGGCGAAGCAGTCGTGCTGGCGCACGGCAACCTTGCGCATGCGATGCGCGCGAGCATGTCGGTTCCAGGCGCGATGGCGCCGGTGGAGATCGACGGCCGCCTGCTGGTGGACGGCGGCATCGCCAACAACCTCCCGATCGACGAGGCGCGAAAGCTCTGCGCCGACGTGATCATCGCGGTCAACATCTCGACGCCCCCGTTCAAACGCGAGGAACTGACCTCCGCGTTGAGCGTCAGCCTGCAACTCATCAATTTCCTCGGCAAACAGACCGTCCAGCAGCAGCTCAAAGGCCTGGGCGAGCGCGACGTTCTCATCACGCCCGATCTCGGAACGATCTCCGCCGGAAGCTTCGAGCGCACCGCCGACGCCATCCGCATTGGCGAGGACGCCACGCGCGCGGTGGCCGCGCAGCTCAGGCGTTACAGCCTGCCACCGGACCAGTACGTGGCGCTGCGCGAGAAACAGGTCGCCGAGAGGAAGGGTCTCGGCACGGTGGACGAGATCCGGTTCGAGGGATTGAAACGCACCAATCCCGAGGTCTTGCGCTCGCTGGTGCAATCGAAGCCGGGCGAAGAGCTGACCGAGGAGAAAATCAGCTCCGACCTGCGACGCATCTATGGCCGCGGCGACTTCGAGGGCGTGGACTACCGGATCCAGCAGGAACCGGGCAAGCGCGTGATGGTGATCCAGCCGCGCGAAAAGGACTGGGGCCCCGATTACCTGCGCTTCGGCCTCGGCCTAGCCAGTGACTTTCGCGGCGAAACCCCCTTCACGGTGCTCGTCAGCTACCGCAAGACCTGGATGAACCGACTCGGCGGCGAGTGGCTCACCGAGGCGCGGGTCGGCCGGGAATCAGGACTGTTTACCGAGTTCTACCAGCCGGTGGACGAGCGCGGGCGCTATTTCGTGGCGCCGTATGCCTCGTACGGCCAGAGCACGCGCGGCGTTTTCCTGGGTGAAAAACGCATCGCGGAGTACGACGTCCTGGAGGGCCGTGTCGGGGTGGATGCGGGCGCCGTTCTCGGCACCTGGGGCGAGGCGCGCCTGGGGGCGCTCTGGCGCAACGTGGATGCCAAGGTGGATACCGGCTCTCCCGTGCTGCCGAGCCTGAACGAAGACTCGGCGGGGATGAGGTTCAGGCTGTACGGCGACCATCTGGACCACGCGTGGTTTGCGCGCCGCGGCCATCGCATCATCGTTTCTGCGCTGGTGGCCGACGAGGGACTGGGTTCCGATCGCAACTACAAGCGCCTCGAAGGAGATCTCGTCGGTGTGAAAAGCTGGGGCGACCATACGTTCAGCCTCAATTTCTCCGGCGGCACCGATCTGCACTCTGAAATGCCCGCCTACGAAACCTTCACCCTCGGCGGCCCGTTGCGACTGTCCGGTTACCGGATCAACGAGTTCTCGGGCCGCCGCATGGCGTTCAGCCGGCTGATGTACTACAACCACGCGGTGAAGCTCCCGGACCTGCTCGGCTCGGGCGTGTACGCGGGCGCCTCGCTTGAGGCGGCGCAAATCCACAGCCGCTTCGACGGCTTCCCCGCCAAGGGGACCGTATTCTCAGGCTCCGTGTTTCTGGCCGCGGATACGTTCCTGGGGCCCGCCTACTTCGGGCTCGGCGCTGGCGAATCCGGGCGCTGGAGCCTGTACCTGCTGCTGGGAGTACCGTAATTCCAAAGTTGGTGCGGCTACTTCTTTCCAGCGGCCTTGGGCGCAGGTGTGACGGCTATGGCAAGCGCTTCGGTATACACCGCCTCGACCTGGTCGCCCTTCTTCACCACCTTGAAGTGGTCCTTGTTCTGGACCTTCAGGTCATACACGTTCCCCCGCGGTCCCTTGAGGGAGATGATGCTCTTCTTCGGGTCCACCGCCACGACGTCGGCAAGCACGGTGATTTCCCGTCCGACCGCGCCCGCGGGCCTGGCGCCGGGCGCCGCCCGCACTGCGGCCGCCTCGCCCTTGGCATCCAGGGGCGCCTTCGTTTTCTTGAGTTCGAGGGTGAGCGCCTCGACATACTTCACCACCACGTTGTCGCCGACCCGGATCTGGTCGAAGTTCCTGACCTCGTCTCCACACACCACGTCCACCGTGCGCTGCGGCCCCTTGAGCGTGACGGTGCGGGTCGCCTTGTCGATGGCCACGACCCTGGCAGTGACTTCCGCAGTCGCGACGATGGCAGCCTTCCCGGGTTCGCTGGCGACGACGACCGCCCCCGACGGCGGCTTCTGCGCCTGCGAGAGCGCGGGCAAGAGGGACAACGCGGCAAGGGCGACGAGCGTTACGGATATCGGTTTCATTTTCAAGTCTCCATGGAATAGTGAATAACCGAAAAATCGGACTTCAGCGGCGCGCCGGCAGCTTCTTGAACGCCTCGTCGAGCAACCGGTTAATTTTCTTCCAGTTGTCCTCGGAGTAACTGGAGGAAAACGCGTCCTGGATGCGGGTGCGCCACAACAGCTGACTTGCGGAGAGATCGACGAGATCCACGATCAGCGTGCCATCGCGGTAATCGAACGTATCCTGGCCGCCCAGCTCGGTGCGGCCCCAGTTGTAGCTGTAGGGACCCGGCCGGCCGGTCATCAGCACGCGTTGCTTGGGCTGCACGTGGCCCGCGAAATGCACGCCGAGATCGGCCTGCTGCTTGGGCGCGACGGGTTTATAGCCGCGCTTGTTCAGGTGCTGCGCGATAAGGTAGCGGAGGCGTTCCTGCACGCGCTTGTCAGTGATGGCGCCCTTCCCCTTCGGTTCGGACTCGAGGAAGGTAAACGTGCTGTACTTCCCCAGGTCCGCCTGCGGATCCACCGTGGTCTTGATGTCGGCAGCCAACAGAGTTGCCGCATACGCCATTGACAGC
>MERD01000100.1:1910-7352 GCA_001771935.1 Betaproteobacteria bacterium RIFCSPLOWO2_02_FULL_67_26 | reverse complement strand
GTGATCGCCGAGATGCCGCTCACCCCGACGCGCAAGATCATCAAGGGAAGGCTCAAGCTGCCATGAAACGGGTCGCCATCCTCGGCGGCGCCCGCATCCCGTTCGCGCGGGCGGGCGGCGCCTACGCCGAAGCGAGCAACCAGGACATGCTGACCGCCGCGTTGCGCTCGCTGGTCGACAAATTCTCGTTGAAAGGCGAAAAGCTCGGCGAGGTCGCCGCCGGCGCCGTCATCAAGCATTCGCGCCACTGGAACCTCGCGCGCGAGTGCACGCTGGGCAGCGGGCTGCACCCGCAAACCCCGGCCTACGACCTGCAGCGCGCCTGCGGCACCAGCCTCTCGGCGGCGGCGCAACTCGCGAACCGCATCGCCCTCGGCGAGATCGACTCGGCGATCGCCGGCGGCGCCGACTCCGCGAGCGATGTCCCCCTCGGTTACGGGACCCGGTTACAGCACGCGGGATTGAAGCTTTCGAGAAGCAAATCCCTGGGAGAAAAGCTCAGTACCATCGGATCGATCAGGCTTCGCGATCTCAAGCCGACGCATCCCGGCATCGCCGAGCCGCGCACCGGGATGTCGATGGGCCAGCACTGCGAGGAGATGGCGAAGGAGTGGCAGATCGGCCGCCGCGAGCAGGACGAGCTCGCGCTGCAGAGCCACAAGAACGCGGCGGCGGCGTGGCAGGCCGGTTTTTTCGGCGACCTGGTGGCGTCATTTAACAATCTTTCAAGAGACAACAACGTTCGCCCCGACACGACTCTTGAGAAACTCCAGTCCTTGAGAACCGCATTCGACGCCGCGGGCACGCTCACCGCCGGCAACAGCTCGCCGCTCACCGATGGCGCGGCCTGCGTGCTGCTGGCGTCCGAAGATTGGGCTTCTTCAAGAAGAATTCCAATTCAGGCGTACCTGACTTTCACTGAGACCGCCGCGGTGGACTTCGTCGGCATGGCGGGGCCCAGGGAAGGCATGCTGATGGCGCCGGCCTACGCGGTGCCGAGGATGCTCGACCGGGCGGGCCTCAAGCTGCAGGACTTCGACATCTACGAGATCCACGAAGCCTTCGCCGCGCAGGTGCTGTGCACGCTGAAGGCCTGGGAATCAAAAGATTTTTGTCAGAAAAAACTAAATCGTGCAGCCGTGCTCGGAAGTATCGACCGCTCCAAAATGAATCCCAAGGGCTCGAGCGTCGCCATCGGGCATCCGTTCGCCGCCACCGGGGCGCGCATCGTCGCCACGCTGGCGAAGCAGCTCGCCGAGCGGGGCTCCGGCCGCGGCCTGATTTCGATCTGCGCCGCGGGTGGCATGGGCGTGACGGCGATCCTCGAGCGTTGATTATGGCGTGGTGGAATTTTTCAGAGAATCGCGAGCGGAGAAAACGGCTCGAAGCGGCCTACACGGCCGCCCAGATGAAGTTCAGCAGCAAATTCTGGTCGAGCGCGTCCAGCTTCTCCGGAACGCACGGCGGCGTCAAGTTCGTGCAGAACCTCGGGTCCGCCGGCCGCAGTTCGCCGGCGTTCCTGAAGGTTTCCGTGCCGACGGCGCTGGACGAGGATCTCACCGTGACGCGCGAGAGCGGCTCGGACGCGTTTTTCAAGCGCATCGGTTTTTCGGTCGAGGTGCAGACCGGAGACGCCGCCTTCGACCAGGAGTTCTACCTGTCCAGCCGTTCGCCGGAGTTCATCCGCGCGCTTTTCGCACCCGCGCAGAACCGCGACGTGGTGCGTGCGCTTTTCGCGCAGGGCTTCGACCAGCTCGAATTGCAGGGTGGTTCGCTTACGACGCGCAAGAAGGGCGAGAACGAGCCGCTCGAGGTCGACGCGCTTTTCCGCGCGGTCGAAAGCCTTGCGCGCCTTCGCGCCACGGCCCAGGCGGCGCGCGCGCTGCTCCCGCCGCCGGGCGGACCGACCACCGCGCGGCTGCAATTGATCAACGGTGCGGTGATCGTCGTTTTGCTGGCGCTGTCGGTTTTGGCCCTTAGCTGGGCCAGGCCGGTCATCGGCGGCGAGCTCCTGGTCCTGTGGGACACGCTGCGCTGGAGCGTGCCGGCCCTCTTGGTTGCCAGCATGGTGCTGGCATCGGCGCTGCGCGGGCGGCCGAGCGCGCACCGGGAATTCGGCGCAGCCTTTTTGACCTGCCTGCTCGGCATTCCCGCCGGCGTCTGGGCTGCGGTGATGCTCGTCAACGAGCGGCTGGATGTCAGCGAAGCCGTAGTCCATGAGGCGCGGCTGCTCGACAAGCGCGAGACACACGGGAAGCGCGACCACTACTACGTGACCCTTGCGTCGTGGCACCCGGGCGGGGACTCCGAGGAAATCGAGGTCTCGGGCGGCGCCTATTCCAGCGCGCGCCCGCGGCAGCTCTGGATTGTCCGCACGCATGCGGGCCGGCTGGGGTACGAATGGGTCGAGAGCCTAGGCAGGGCGCGATGAGAAATCGGGCTCTGACCCCGATTTCCGAGCGCGCATGACGGGCGCGGCGTCCGTGCTGGTGCTTTCCGGCGCGGTCGGCGCCATGGCGCTGGGCGCGGCGATGGTCTATTTCGTGCGCCGGCGCGACTTCGTCGCGCTGTGGCTGGGGCTGTTCCTGGCTTGCGTGTCGGCAAGCCTGCTGCTCGGGCGCGATGACGCCGCAGGCCGGTGGAGCGGCTACCTCGCGCTGCCTTTTCTCGCCGGCTTCGTGGCGGCGCTGCACCCGGGCCGCTGGCAGCACCGCGCGGCGCTCGCGGCCGCCATCCTCGGTGTCGCGGCCGCGGCGCTGGGCGCGCTCGCCTTCGCGCAGGGCCTCGCGCTCGCGGTGGCAGCCTGGGCCACCGTCGCCTCGGCGCGCCTGGTGCGCGACCGCCGCACCTCGTGGCCGATCCTGATCGCGGTCATGGCGTTCAGCTATCCCCTGCTGGTGCTGGGCCTCGTTCAGGGCGATGCGCTGGTGCCCGCGGGTTTCGTCGCCTTCGTTCTCACGCCCGCCGTGGTGCTCACGCGGCGCGCCATCCGCGCCTTCGACGCCGAGGAGCGCCGCTCGCGCGACCAGGCCAAGTTCACCGCCGACGTTTTCGATTCGGTGCCGGTCGCGCTGTCGATGCGCGACCCGCGGGGCCGCTACCTGTTCGTGAACCAGACCTGGGAGAAGTACTACGGGCACAAGCGCGAACAGGTGATCGGCACCAGCCCGCGCGAGCGGGCGAGCGAGAAGGAGGCCGACCACCTGCTCGCCATGGACCGGGCGGCGCTCGAGGCCGGCCCCGGCGTGCCGACGCCGCCGATGGACTTCCGGCTCGGCGCGCGGCACTACCTGCAGACGCGCACCGCCATGGCCGACTCGCAGGGCAAGCTGCTTGGCGTGCTGACGGCGAGCATCGACACCACCGACCGCCGCGCGATGGAGGAGGCGCTCGCTCTCGAGCAGCGGCGCTTCGAGCTGGTGGTGCGCGCGAGCAACGCCGGCATCCTCGACTGGGACGGCGTGACGCGCACCGTCTACTACTCGGCGCGCTTCAAGGAGATGCTGCGCCATGCGGCGGACGCCGACACCTCGGGCTGGCCGGACTACTTCGACCTGGTGCATCCCGACGACCGGGAGCGCGTGTCCAAGCGCTTCCGCGAGCACATCGTCGCCGCGGCGCCGCAGGAAAACGCGCCCGAGGTGCACGAGACCATCCAGTACCGGCTGCGCCGCGCCGACGGCAGCTACGTCTGGATCGAGGCCTTCGGCGCTTCGGTGCGCGATCATCGCGGATACGCGACTCGTTTTATTGCCTCGATCACCGACATCAGCGAGCGCCGCTTCCAGGAAGAGGCGCTGCGCGCCGGCGTGCGCCTGCGCGAGGAGGTCGAGCGCATGTCGCGCCACGACCTGAAGACGCCGCTGAACAGCATGATCGCCATGTCGCGGCTGCTGCGCGAGAGCGGCAAGCTCGGCGCCGAGGACGACGAGCTGCTCGGCGCCATCGAGCGCGCCGGCTACCGCATCCTCAACATGGTCAACCTGTCGCTCGATCTCTTCCGCATGGAGCAGAGCAAGTACGAGTTCCGGCCGCGCCCGGTCGACCTCGCCGACGTCGCGTTGCGCGTCGCGGCCGACCTGGAGGGCCAGGCGGCGTCGAAGGGCGTCGCGGTGCGCGTGCGCGCGGGCGGCGCGAGCACCGCGTACGGCGAGGAGCTGCTCTGCTATTCCATGCTCGCCAACCTGATCAAGAACGCGATCGAGGCGGCGCCCGACGGCGGCACGGTCAGCGTTACCCTCGAGCCGCGCGGCGAGGCGCTGCTCGCGCGCGTGCACAACGCCGGCGCGGTTCCCGAGGCGGTGCGCGCGCGCTTTTTCCAGAAGTACGCGACCTCCGGCAAGAGTGCCGGGCTCGGCCTGGGCACCTACTCGGCGCGCCTGATGGCGCGCGTGCAGCAGGGCGACATCACCCTGAGCACCTCCGAAGAGGAGGGCACCAGCGTCACGGTGCAGCTCGCGGCTGCGCGCCAGGCGGCGCCGCAGGTCGAGCAGGCCCCGATGAAAAGATCTTTCCAGGAAGAAAGTCCGCTCGCCGCGAAGCGCGTGCTGGTGGTGGACGACGACGAATTCAACCGCCTCGCCATGCGCCACTGCCTGCCCAGCCCGCCGATCGAGGTGGAGCTGGCGGTGAACGGGCGCGCGGCGCTCGAGGCCGCGCGCCGCGCCTGGCCCGACGTGGTGTTCCTCGACCTCGAGATGCCGGTGATGGACGGCTACGAGGCGGCCGCCGCGCTGCGCGCGATGGAGCGCGATGGCGTGCGCAAGCGCCTCGTCATCGTCGCCATTTCCTCCAACGACGAGGAATCGATCATCCGGCGCGCGCTGGAGGCGGGCTGCGACCACTACCTCGTCAAGCCGGCGCCGCGCGAGACCCTGCTCGGCATCCTCGCCGGCAGGGCGCCGCCGAGACCGGGCAGCGCCGCGGTGCCGGAGGCCGCGGCGGGCGACGCGGTCGAGCTCGACCCCGACCTCGAGCCGAGCCTGACGGCGTTCTACGCCTCGCGCCGCAAGGCGCTCGACGAGATGCCCGTGACGCTGGCGGCCGACGACCGCGCGCGCTTCAAGCGCCTCGCGCACAAGCTCGCCGGCAGCTTCACCCTGTACGGCTTCCGCTGGGCGGCGGCGCAGTGCCGCGCGCTCGAGCAAGACGCAGTCGCCGGCGGCGCCGACGAGCTCGCGCGCCGCGCCGCGGCGGTGCGCGCGCACCTGGACACGGTGAAGGTCAAGCTGCGGGCCGAGGAGCCGAGATGAGCAAGCGCAAGATACTGGTGGTGGACGACGACGAGGCGGTGCTCGACTACCTGCGCGCCAAGCTCGGCGCGCGCTACGACCTGGTGGCCACCCAGGTGCCGGAAGCGGTGATGGATCTCGCGCGCCGCGAGCTCCCGGACCTGATCCTGTGCGACATCGACATGCCGGGCATGGACGGCGGCGACATCTC
>MERD01000100.1:441-1904 GCA_001771935.1 Betaproteobacteria bacterium RIFCSPLOWO2_02_FULL_67_26 | reverse complement strand
GCTGTTCGACGACGACGAGACGCGCGACATCCCGGTGCTGTTCCTCAGCGCGCTGCTCTCGGCGGAGAAGCAGGTCGGCGGCCGGCACGCCATCGCCAAGAGCGCCCCGCTCGAAGAGCTGCTGGCGCGCATTGAGGCCCTGATGAAGACCTGAAAACCGGGCTCTGACCCCGGTTTTCTAAAACATCAGCTCGAACCCCAGCGCCGGCCCGGAAAGCGTGGCCTTGAAATCGCTGTTGGGCGAGTTTTCCGACGACAGCCTCCACTCCGTCCACCCGGCGCGCAGCGCCGCGTTGCGCCCGAGCGCCTGCACCAGGTGGAGCTCGACGCGCGTGTTGGTCATGGGCTCGTTGGGAAAGAAGATCGCGTCGAACGACGCGAAGCCAGACCAGCGGGCTTGCAGGCTGGTGGAGGGCAGCACGCGCCACACGCCGCCGAGGCCGACGGCGAGCCCGCCCCGGCTCCGATCCTCGGTGGCGCGCTGCCCGGGAGCGGACACCGCGAGATCGAGGCTCGTGTAGCCCAGGCCGATGAGCGCTTCGATGCCCAGCGCGTCGTTGAAGAACTTGCGGGCGCGGAACATGCCCTCGTAGTAGCGGAAGTCGACCTGGTTGGTCAGCTGCAGCGGCCCGGTGAAGGTCTGGTCGCCGAGGACGACGTCGGGCTGGCCCGCAGCGAGCGACTGGCCGGCGCTGCCGCTCTTGCCGGTCGCGCCGAGCTCGAAGGCGACCCCGTCATGCGGCCGGGACGGCGTCTCCTGGTCCCCGGAGAGCTGGAAGCTCACCCGCGCGGAAGGCTGGAATGCGCTGCGGTCGGTGATCTGGATCGGCGTGGTCGCGAGGCAGCCCGCCAGGCCCGGCGCGAGCAGCAGTACAGGGAGTCGGCAGCGGTTCACAGGCGTCGATCCTACGGCGGGCCGCCTGCCCGCGACCATCCCATGAATCTGGGATTCCAAGCGCGGCTCTACGTGCCAAACTTGCTTGATGCTGCTCAGGAACGCCGCCGCCGGCGCGGTCCCGTTTCTGCTGGCCGGATGCGTCTCGATGCATTCCATCCGCACGGAGGACGAGTACTCGGCGGCGCGGGACATTCCGGCGGCCTGCGGGTACGCATGGGAGACAGGCGACGTCTTGTTCCGGGCCGAGTATGTCGTCTCCTACCGTTGGGGAGAGCCGGCAGCGTTCGGCTACGGCCTCCGGCTGCACGTCGCCGAACTGCCGGCGAAATGCCCCGAACTGCGAGTCCCCGGCGCGCCCGCGGCGAAGGTCTCCGCGCATTTCATCGAGTACGGCAACAAGGTCTACGGCTGGGTGACCTTCCTCCCGCTCGCCTTCTATGTCGGCCTGACTGTGGGCTTCGGGCCGTTTCCGAGCTTCCGGAGCTACGCGGTCTGCGTGCAGGTGACCGGCGACGGCCTGGACCGCAGCGCCATCGCCGAGGGTAGCCTCTCGTCGCTGCAGAAT
>MERD01000100.1:0-207 GCA_001771935.1 Betaproteobacteria bacterium RIFCSPLOWO2_02_FULL_67_26 | reverse complement strand
GATCTTCCTTTTCACCGAATCCGGAACGGCGAGTTCGTCGGTGACTTTCACTTCCTCCGGCACGAACTGGTAGGGGTAGTCCATCGCGTACATCACGCGCTCGGGTCCCAGCACCGAGAGGCAGAAGAGGATCGCCGGCTCCCACTGCATGCCGCTGGTGGTCACCCAGACGTTCTCCTTCAGGTAGTCGCTCGGCTTCTTCTTGAG
>MERD01000099.1 GCA_001771935.1 Betaproteobacteria bacterium RIFCSPLOWO2_02_FULL_67_26 | reverse complement strand
TGGCTTAACTTGACAATGCCGGACCCGCTCTTTAGACTCGCCGGCTTTCCAAGGCGAGTTAGCTCAGCGGTTAGAGCAGCGGAATCATAATCCGTTGGTCCGGGGTTCAAATCCCTGACTCGCCACCAGTTTGGATCGAATTGCGCGCACTACCGCGACTCGAAAAGGCTCCAGAACCATGGTTGAAGTGTTTGATTATATTGTGCTACTGTGAATCGATGCGTAAAGGCGCCTGGATCGTGGCACTGGCCGTTGCGTTTGCCGCGGCGAGCCACGCCCAATTGGCCCGCCAGCTTCCGGCCAACGGCAAGCTGGGCGAGTTGATCGGCCCGCAACCCTACCCGCTCGTTCAGATCAACAACAAGGTACTGCGCCTGGCCCCGGGCGGGCGCATCATCAACGAGCAGAACCGAACCATCGTGCACAGCTACCTGCCCCAGCAGGCGCACGTGTATTTCGTCGAGGACATGAACGGCGACATCTCTCGCATCTACCTGTTGCGGCCCGACGAGCTGGAGAACCTCCAGCGCGCCCGCTGACCGCCGCGCTTTCCCGTCGTTTCGCTTCGTGCCCCCCAAGCTGTACATCAGGACCTTCGGCTGTCAGATGAACGAGTACGACTCGGGCAAGATGGCCGACGTCCTGCGCGGCGCGCACGGCATGGAGCCGACGGATGATCCCGCGGCGGCGGACTTGATCCTGTTCAACACCTGCTCGGTGCGCGAGAAAGCGCAGGAGAAGGTTTTCACCGATCTGGGGCGCGTCAGGCATCTCAAGCACGACAATCCCCGGCTGCTGATCGGCGTGGGCGGCTGCGTCGCGAGCCAGGAAGGCGCGGCCATCGTGCGGCGCGCCCCGTTCGTGGACCTCGTATTCGGACCGCAGACGCTGCACCGGTTGCCGCGGATGATCGAGGCGCGCCGCGCCAGCGGCAAGCCGCAGGTGGACATCTCCTTCCCCGAGATCGAGAAATTCGACGATCTCCCGCCCGCGCGCGTCGAGGGTGCGTCCGCCTTCGTCTCGGTAATGGAGGGGTGCAGCAAGTACTGCACGTTTTGCGTCGTCCCCTACACCCGCGGCGAGGAGGTCTCGCGGCCGTTCGAGGACGTTCTCACCGAGGCCGCCGAGCTGGCGCAACAGGGCGTGAAGGAAATCACCTTGCTCGGCCAGAACGTAAACGCCTATCGCGGCGCGACCCCGGGCGGTGACAGCGCCGATCTCGCCTTGCTGCTCGAATACGTGGCGGCGATACCCGGCATCGGGCGCATCCGCTACACCACGTCGCACCCCAGGGAAGTCACGCAGCGCCTGATCGACGCCCACGCCGCGATCCCGCAGCTCGCCTCCCACGTCCACCTGCCGGTGCAGGCGGGGGCCGACCGCATTCTCGCGGCGATGAAGCGCGGCTATACCGTGCTCGAGTACAAGTCCATCGTGCGCCGGTTGCGTGCCGCCCGTCCCGGCATCTCGATTTCCTCCGATTTCATCGTCGGCTTTCCCGGCGAGACCGAGGCCGAGTTCGAGGCGACGATGAAGCTGATCGAGGACGTCGGCTTCGACGCGAGCTTCAGCTTCGTCTACAGCCGGCGGCCCGGCACGCCGGCGGCGGAACTGCCCGATTCCACGCCGCACGAGGTGAAGCTCGCGCGGCTGCAGCGGCTGCAGGCGCGGATCGACGAACAGTCCGGCAGCATCAGCCGCAGCATGGTCGGCACCCGCCAGCGCGTGCTGGTGGAGGGCCCGGCGCGAAAGGACGCGACCGAGCTCTGCGGCCGCACCGGAGCCAACCGCATGGTCAACTTCCCCGGGCCGGCGCGCCTCACCGGACGTTTCGTGGACGTCGCGATCACCGCCGCCCTTCCCCATTCACTGCGCGGCGAGCTCGCGCCAGCCCCCGTTTGAAGCCCGTCGAGATCGCCTTCAGTCCGGTCGACAACCTGCGCCTCGCCAACCTGTGCGGGGCGCTCGACGAGAACCTGCGGCAGATCGAAACGGCGCTCGACGTCGGCATCGCGCGCCGCGGCGAGCGCTTCGCACTGACGGGCAAGCCGGTGCAGACGCGGATCGCCGCGCAGGTCCTGCATTCGTTCTACGAGCGCGCCAAGGGCGGCCTTTCGCTGGAGGACGTCCAGCTCGGCCTGATCGAGGCGGCGGGCCCGCGGAAGAGCAAATCTCCGGACGGCAGTCCCCCGCTCATCACGCGGCGGCAGGACCTGCACGGCCGCACCCCGCGCCAGGTGCAATACCTGCAGAACATCCTCACCCACGACCTCACCTTCAGCATCGGGCCGGCGGGCACCGGCAAGACCTACCTCGCGGTGGCGTGCGCGGTGGACGCGCTCGAGCGCGAGGCGGTGAAGCGCATCGTGCTGGTGCGCCCCGCGGTGGAGGCCGGCGAGCGGCTCGGCTTCCTGCCGGGCGACATGGCGGCCAAGGTCGACCCGTACCTGCGCCCGCTCTACGACGCGCTCTACGACCTGATGGGGTTCGACAAGGTCGCCAGGATGTTCGAGCGCGGCGCGATCGAGATCGCGCCGCTCGCGTTCATGCGCGGACGCACGCTCAACCATTCCTTCGTGATCCTCGACGAGGCGCAGAACACGACGCCCGAGCAGATGAAGATGTTCCTGACGCGCATCGGCTTCGGCAGCAAGGCGGTGGTGACGGGCGATGTCACCCAGATCGATCTGCCCCGGGGGCAGAGGAGCGGGCTCGTCGAGGCGCGCGACGTGCTGAAGAAGACGCGCGGCATCGCGTTCACTCATTTCGATGCCGAGGACGTGGTGCGCCATCCGCTGGTGCAGCGCATCGTCAATGCCTACGGCAATTACAAGGTCCGTGCTTCCGGCCCCAGGCTGAAGAGCAACCCGGAACCATGAACCCCGGAACCGCGAACCGGAGCCCGCGGCTCGAATTGGCCGTGCAATACGCGGTCCGCGCGCGCGGCCTGCCCTCGCACGCGCAATTCCGGCGCTGGGCGCGCGCGGCGCTCGAGCGCGATGCGCGCGTGACGGTGCGCATCGTCGGCGGCGGCGAGGCGCGCGCGCTCAACCGCAAGTACCGCCGCAAGGACCGTCCCACCAACGTGCTCACGTTCGTGATGCGCACGCGGCCGCGCCTGGAGGGCGATCTCGCGCTGTGCGCGCCGGTGATCGCCCGCGAGGCGCGCGCCCAGCGCAAGAGCCCCGCCGCGCACTACGCGCATCTCGTCGTGCACGGCGTGCTGCACCTGCAGGGCTATGAGCACGAAGCGGAGCGCGCGGCGCGCGAGATGGAGCGCCGCGAGTCGCGCATCGTGACCCGGCTCGGCTACCCTGACCCCCATGGCTGACGACCGACCTGGCGCCAAGCCCTCGCTGCTCGACCGCATCGGCGCGTGGATCGCGCGCGAGCCCGAGGACCGGGAGGAGCTGGTCGAAACGCTGCGCGCCTCCTACGACCGCAACCTGATCGACGCCGACGCGCTCGCAATGATCGAGGGCGTGCTCCAGGTGTCGGAAATGCAGGCGCGCGACATCATGGTGCCGCGCGCGCAGATGGACGCGATCGATATCCACGAATCGCCGGAGCAGTTCATCCCCATAGTGATCCAGACCGGGCACTCGCGCTTTCCGGTGTTCGGCGAGAACAAGGACGACGTGATCGGGATACTTCTCGCCAAGGACCTGCTGCGCCACTACGCCGGCGAGGAGGAATTCAACGTGCGCGACATGCTGCGCCCGGCGGTGTTCATCCCGGGATCGAAGCCGCTCAACGTGCTGCTCAAGGAGTTCCGCAAGAACCGCAACCACATGGCGATCGTGGTGGACGAATACGGCGGCGTCGCGGGACTGGTCACGATCGAGGACGTGATCGAGCAGATCGTGGGCGACATCGAGGACGAGTACGACTTCGACGACGTCGAGGACAACATCGTGCCCGAGAAGGGCGGTCAGTACCGCGTGAAGGCGCTCGCCGAGATCGCCGATTTCAACACCGCGTTCGGCACCCGCTACAGCGACCAGGACTTCGACACGATCGGCGGGCTGGTGCTGTCGCGCTTCGGGCGCGTGCCCAAGCGCGGCGAGCAGATCAGTTTCGACAACCTCGTATTCAAGGTGCTGCGCGCGGACAGCCGGCGGCTGCACCTGCTGCAGGTCGCCAGGAAAAAACAGGGATGAAGGTGGAGGAATGAGCGCGGGGCGACGGATCAGGGGGTCCGGCGGCCTGTCATCCCTCCTTCCCCCTCCCTCCTCCCTTGCATTCTCCTTCATCACCGCCTTTTTCCTCGGCGCGGTGACCGTTTTCGGTTTTGCGCCGTACTACGTGTTTCCGCTGCCGGTGCTGACGCTGGCGGAACTGTTCTTCATGTGGTCCCGGGCGGAGAGCCCGCGCGCCGCGGCGGCGACCGGCTTCGCCTACGGTCTGGGACTCTTCCTGTTCGGCGTATCCTGGGTTTACGTCAGCTTGCACGATTTCGGCGCGATGCCGGCGCCGCTCGCCGCCGTCGCCACTTTCCTGTTCTGCGCGTTTCTTGCTCTGTTTCCCGCTGCAGCGGGCTACGCGTGCGCGAGACCTGCCGTCGCGCGTGCCGTGAGATACGGGCTGCTCGCGCCCGCGGCATGGACGTTGACGGAGTGGACGCGCGGCTGGATCTTCACCGGCTTTCCCTGGCTCACATTCGGATATTCCCAGGTCCCGTCGAGCCCTCTCGCGGGCTACGCGCCGGCGCTGGGAATCTACGGCGTGTCGCTCGCCGTCGCCCTCTCGGCCGGGATTCTCATCCTGCTGTGGCAGCGCGCCATAGCAGCCATCCCTCATCCCTCATCCCTCATCCTTCGGGTTGTTCTTCATCGTTCCGCTCTGCTCCTGGTCCTGGTCTGGCTCGCCGGCTGGGCGTTGAAGCAGGTCGAGTGGACGCAGCCGGTGGGCTCGCCGCTCAAAGTCAGCCTGCTACAAGGGAACATCCCGCAGGACCTGAAATGGCGGGAAGACAAGGTGCTCGAGACGCTCGAAACCCACCGCGCGCTCGCCATGCTGTCCCGGAGCCCGCTCATCGTCCTTCCGGAAACCGCGCTTCCGCTGTTCCTGGAGCAGGCGCCGCGGGAATACCTGTCCGAGCTCGCCGGCCACGCGCGCGAGAACGGCGGCGATATCCTGATCGGCGTGCCGGAGCGCCTGCCGGGCGGAGAATACTTCAACAGCGTGGTCTCCTTCGGGACCGCGCCCACCCAGACCTATCGCAAATCCCACCTGGTGCCGTTCGGCGAATTCATCCCGCTGCGTCCGCTGCTGGGCTGGCTCGTCGGCGTGCTCGCCATCCCGCTGCAGGACTTCTCGCGCGGGGCGGAGGACCAGCGGCCGCTCGCGGTCGCGGGCCAGCGCGTAGCCGTCAACATCTGCTACGAGGATGCATTCGGCGAGGAGATCATCCGCCAGCTCCCGGAGGCGACGCTGCTCGTCAACGTGAGCAACGTCGCCTGGTTCGGCCGCTCGATCGCGCCGCGCCAGCACGTGCAGATCTCCCAGGCGCGTGCGCTGGAGACCGGCCGCACGATGCTGCGCGCAACCAACACCGGCATCACCGGCGTCATCGGCCCGGACGGCGAGTTGAAGGCAGCCGCTCCCGAGTTCGCGGTCGCGACCGTGACCCACCGGGTCCAGGGCTACGGCGGCGCCACGCCGTACGTGCGGTGGGGCAACACCGCAGCGCTCGTGCTCTGCGCTCTCCTGATTGCTGCTGCGGTTGCGATACAGCGCTACGCCGCGCGTTCCGCGACCGTGTAAAACCCTGTAGAATTCGCGGGTTAGTGACGACATGCCCGCAATGCTCACGTTCCAGCAGATCATCCTCAAGCTCAACCAGTACTGGGACAAGCACGGCTGCGTTCTGCTGCAGCCCTACGACATGGAGATGGGCGCCGGCACGTTCCATACCGCCACCTTTCTCCGCGCGATCGGACCCGAGCCGTGGAATGCCGCGTACGTGCAGCCCTGCCGGCGTCCCAAGGACGGGCGCTACGGCGAGAATCCCAACCGACTTCAGCACTACTATCAGTACCAGGTGGTGATGAAGCCCTCGCCACAGAAGTTCCAGGACATCTATCTCGGCTCGCTCCAGGACGCGCTCGGCATCGATCCGCGCAGGAACGACATCCGATTCGTCGAGGACGACTGGGAATCGCCCACGCTCGGCGCTTCCGGCCTGGGGTGGGAGGTGTGGCTGAACGGCATGGAGATCACGCAGTTCACGTATTTCCAGCAGGTTGGCGGGCTCGAATGCAAGCCGGTGCTTGGGGAGCTCACCTACGGCCTCGAGCGCCTGGCGATGGTCCTGCAGGGAAAAGAAAGCGTGTTCGATCTCGTCTGGGTGGACGGCGTCACCTATGGCGATGTCTATCGCCAGAATGAAGTAGAGCAATCGCGCTACAACTTCGAGCTCGCCGATACCGGGATCCTGTTCCAGCACTTCGGCCAGTTCGAGACCGAGGCGAAGCGGCTGATGGAGGCGCAGTGCGTGCTGCCCGCCTACGAAATGATGCTCAAGTGCTCGCACACCTTCAACCTGCTCGACGCGCGCGGCGCGATCTCGATAACAGAGAGAGCCGCCACCATCGGCCGCGTGCGCGCCCTCGCCCGCCTCGTCGCCCAGGCCTATTTCAAATCGCGCGAAGCTCTCGGGTTTCCGCTGGTCAAGCCTGCCGTCCCGAAGAACAAGAAAGCCCGGGCCTGAGCGATGGCCAGCAAGAAAACCAGCACATCGGGGAACACGGAAACTCTATTGGTCGAGCTGCTGACCGAAGAGCTGCCGCCGAAAGCTTTGCGAGAGGAATCCGAGTTTTTCGGCCACGAACTTCGCTCAAGGCTCGAGAAAGAGCGCTTTGTCTCCTCGACTGGCAGCAAGCTAACGACCTATGCGACACCGCGACGCCTGTCGGTCCTGATCGAGAGCGTCCAGGGACGTTCGCCGGATCTGGAGCGCGAGGTTCAGGGTCCTTCGGTCAGCGCACCCGCCCAGGCTGTCGAGGGATTCGCGAAGAAGTGCGGCGTGGCGACCGCGGCGTTGAAGAAGCAGCAGACGCCGAAAGGCGAAATCTACGTTGCGCGCATGAGGACGAGCGGAAACACGCTCGACGCAGCTCTCGGCGCCGTGGTCGAAGCGACGCTCAAGGCGCTGCCTGTTCCCAAGATGATGCGTTGGGGCGACGGCGAGGCGCGGTTCGTGCGCCCGGTGCACGGGCTCGTGATGATGCACGGCGCGCGCGTCGTGCCCGGAGAGGTGCTGGGCCGGAAAAGCTCGAATCAAACGCTCGGCCATCGCTTCCTGAGCAGCGGGCGAATCACGATCAAGCACGCCGGGGATTACGAGCAAGCGCTGCTGAAGGGCATGGTGGTGGCCGGCTATGAGACCCGGCAGGAAATAATTATAAATAAACTCAATAAGTTATGTGGTAGCAGTGCAACGCCCGTTGCGAGCAGCGCGCTCTACGGCGAGATCGCCGCACTGGTCGAAGCGCCGGAAGCTTATGCGGGCGAGTTCAGCCCCGCATTCCTGGAAGTGCCGGAGGAGTGTCTGATTCTGTCCATGCAGCAGCACCAGAAGTATGTACCGCTGCGCGACAAGGCTACGGGCAAGCTGCTGCCGCGCTTCCTGTTCGTCTCCAATATCGCAGCGGGCAATCCCCGCGAGATCATCCACGGCAACGAGCGTGTGCTGCGAGCGCGGCTCTCCGACGCCAGGTTCTTCTACGACCAGGACCGCAAGACCCGGCTCGAAACGCGAGTGCCGCTGCTCGCGAAAGTGGTCTACCACAACAAGCTCGGCAGCCAGCTCGAGCGCGCCGAGCGCATCCAGCTGCTGGCCGGCAGGATCGCCCGCGACATCGGCGCCGATCCCCTGCTCGCCGAGCGCGCGGCATGGCTCTCCAAGGCCGACCTGCTGACCGAGATGGTCGGCGAGTTCCCCGAGCTGCAGGGCACCATGGGCCGCTACTACGCGCTGCACGACAGGGAGCCGCAGACAGTCGCCGACGCGATCGAGGCCCACTACCGTCCGCGCTTTGCGGGCGACAAGCTGCCCGAGAGCTCGATCGCCTGCGCCGTCGCGCTTGCCGACAAGCTCGATGCTGTCGCCGGCCTTTTCAGCATCGGCCAGCAACCGACTGGCGACAGGGACCCCTTCGGTCTGCGTCGGGCGGCGCTTGGAATCGTCAGGATCGTCGTCGAGAACAAATTGCCCTTGTCGTTGCTGGACCTGGCTGACACTGCGTTCGAGCCCTTCAAAAGCAAGGCCCCTGTCGAACTCGTGAAATTTGTAAACGACCGTTTTGCCGGCTACTTGAAGGACCTCGGCTTTTCCACGCTTCAAGTGGACGCCGTTCTCAGCGCGAATCGCATTCAACCCAGCCTGGTGCCCAAACAGCTCGAAGCCGTGAAAGCCTTCCAGGCGCTGCCTGAAGCCGAAAGTCTTGCTGCCGCCAACAAGCGCGTTGTCAACATACTCAAGCAGGCGGAGGCAAAGGGAGAGTCATTCGCAAACGTGGAGCCAAGCGAACTCATGGAGCCGGCGGAGCGCGCATTGCATGAGGCCATCCGCTCGACTTCGGAGAGAGCCAAGGTACTGTTTGATCGTGGCGACTACGCGGGCTATCTCACGACGTTCTCGGTGCTGAAGGCACCCGTCGATGCTTTTTTTGACTCCGTCATGGTGATGGTCGATGACCCGAAGCTGCGCCGCGGCCGACTTGCCCTGCTGCGCGACCTGCGCGAGGCGATGAACCGTGTCGCCGACATTTCCAAACTCGCCGCATGAAACTCGTCATCCTCGACCGCGACGGCGTCATCAACTTCGACAGCGACGCCTACATCAGGAGCCCCGAGGAGTGGAAGCCGATACCCGGCAGCCTCGAGGCGATCGCGAAGCTCACCCAGGCGGGCTACGTGGTGACGGTGGCGACCAACCAGGCCGGCGTCGGCCGGGGGCTGTTCGAGATGGCCACATTGAACGCCATCCACGACCGGATGCACCGGGCAGTCGGGCAGGCGGGCGGGCGCATCGACGCCGTGTTCTACTGCCCGCACGCCCAGGAGGCCAACTGCCTGTGCCGCAAGCCCAGGCCCGGACTGCACGAGGAGATCGGGCGCCGCTTCAGCGCCAGCCTCAAGGGCGTGCCCTGCATCGGCGACTCGCAGCGCGACCTGGAGGCCTGCGCCGCGGTCGGCGGGCAGCCGATGCTGGTGCTGACGGGCAAGGGCGAGGCGACGCGCCGCGAGGGCAGGCTCCCGCCGGGGACGCTGGTCTACAAGAATCTCGCCGAGGCGGTGAAGTCGTTTCTTAAATGAGCCCCGGCGTCGTACTGCGTTCCACGCTGTTCGCGCTGTTCCAGCTCGTCATCACCCCGCCGTACGCGCTGGTCGCGCTCCTCACCTTGCCGCTTCCGCCGCTCGCCCGCTATCGGGTGATCTCCCTCTGGGCGCGGTCCATGGTGGTGGCGGCGCGCGCGATCTGCGGCATCCGCTATCACGTGATCGGTGCCGAGCATATCCCGCGCGAGCCTTTCATCATACTGTCCAAGCACCAGTCGGCGTGGGAGACGCTCGCCTTCCAGGGCATCTTCCCGCCGCAGGTGTGGGTGGTGAAGCGCGAGCTGCTGTGGATCCCGTTCTTCGGCTGGGGGCTCGCCATGCTGCGTCCGATCGCGATCGACCGCGGCGCCGGCCCGCGCGCGCTGCGCCAGTTGCTCGAGCAGGGCCGCGACCGGCTCGCGCGCGGGCTCTGCATCGTGATCTTCCCGGAGGGCACGCGCACCGCGCCCGGCGCGCGCCGCAAGTACCAGCTCGGCGGCGCCTGGCTCGCCGTGAAGACGGCGACGCCGGTGGTGCCGGTCGCGCACAATTCCGGCGCGCTGTGGCGGCGTAATGCGTTTCTCAAGTTTCCCGGCACCATCACCGTCAGCATCGGGGCGCCGATCGATGCCGGGGATTTCGAGCCGGAGGCGCTCAACCGCAGAGTGGAGGACTGGATCGAGGGCGAGGTGCGGCGCCTCAACACGGTGACGGTGAACGGTGAACGGTGAACGGTTCCCCATTTACGCTTCACGGCTTACCGCTTACCATCCGGCTCATGCGCTCCGCAATTTGCCTGATCCTCCTTGCCGTGCTGGTCGCGGGATGCGGCTACAGGGGCGCGCTGTACTTGCCGAAATCAAAGCCCGAAGCGCTGAAGCCCGCGCCGAAGCCGGCCCCGGAGCCGGCGGAGAAGAAGGACACTGGTGAGCGGTGACCCGAACGACAGGAACCCGAAGCAGAATCCGTAGCCGACGCCCCGTGGCCCACTTCGACTACCAGAACGGCGAGCTGCACGCCGAGGACGTCCCGCTCGCGCACATCGCGGAGCGTTACGGCACGCCGTGCTACGTCTACTCGCGCGCCGCGCTCGCCGAGGCCTACCGGGCCTTCGACGCGGCCTTCGCCGGGCGCGACCACCTGGTGTGCTACGCCGTGAAGGCCAATTCCTCCCTCGCGGTGCTCAACCTGCTCGCCCGTCTCGGCAGCGGCTTCGATATCGTGTCCGGGGGCGAGCTCGCGCGCGTTCTCGCCGCCGGCGGCGATCCGCGCAAGGTCGTGTTCTCCGGGGTCGGCAAGACCGCGGAGGAGATGCGCCAGGCGCTGGCGGCGGGCGTCCTGTGCTTCAATGTCGAGTCCGAGAGCGAGCTGATACGGCTGGATCGCGTTGCCGCGCAAGTCGGGAAGACCGCGGCAGTCAGCCTCCGCGTCAATCCGGACGTCGATGCCAAGACTCACCCTTATATCGCGACCGGGCTGAAGCAGGACAAGTTCGGGGTGCCGTACCGGGATGCCCTGTCGCTGTACGGCACGGCAGCCGGGCTGCCGCGCCTGAGGATTACCGGCATCAGCTGTCACATCGGATCCCAGATCACGAAGATCGCGCCATTCGTCGCCGCGCTCAACAGGATCCTGGCGCTGGCCGACCGGCTCCAGGCCCAGGGCATCCGGATTTCGCATTTCGACCTGGGTGGCGGACTCGGCATTCGCTACAAGAATGAAGCGCCGCCGGCAATGGCCGATTACGCGCGGGCACTGGCCGCTCGAATCGGCGGGCGTCCCCAGACACTGCTGCTCGAGCCGGGACGCTCCCTGACAGGCAATGCCGGCATCCTGCTCGCCCGCGTCGAGTATCTCAAGCACGGCAAAACCAGGAGCTTCGCGGTGGTCGATGCGGCGATGAACGACCTGATACGCCCAGCGCTCTACGACGCCTACCACGAAATCGTGCCGGTCCTGAAAAACCGGCGCGGCGTCCGGCGCCAGCGTTACCAGATCGTTGGGCCGGTGTGCGAAAGCGCGGATTTCCTGGGCCACGACCGCATGCTGGCGCTCGCCGAAGGCGATCTGCTGGCCATCATGTCGGCCGGCGCCTACGGCATGAGCATGAGCTCCAACTACAACACCCGCCCGCGCGCCGCGGAGGTGATGGTGGACGGAGGCGAGCCGCACCTCATCCGCGAGCGGGAAACGGTGTCCGAGCTGATGGCGCGGGAACGCTTGCTTCCGTAAGCAGTCACGAGTCACGGGTTCAGTTGGCGGTAGACCGCCGTCGCCACGCGCAACAGCTCCGCCTTCTCCACTTCTCCGGAGAGCGCGTAGCCGAGCTTGCGATCGAGCCAGTAGAACACGCCGACCCCGCGCTCCTGCGAGAACCGGAATGCGGTCTCGCGGCTGTCGTCCGGGTTGACGCGCACGTAGAGCGTCAAGCGCTGCCCCCTGCCGTCCTGGTACATGAACTGGGCGACCGGGCCGCGGTCACCCGGCAGCAGCCTGCCCCCGACCAGCTGGTATCCCTGGCTGCCGAGGAAGGGCGCCTTGACCGGCGCGCCCAGCCGCTTCGACAGCCAGGCCACGAGGTGCGCTTCCTGGTCGGCCCCGACCTCGACCGGGTGGCGCACTTCCGGGCTGTAGACGACGTGCGCGATCGCCGCGCGGCGCGCCCACGAGGTCGACTCGCCACGCTTGTCCGCGGTGTGGGTATTGAGCTGCCAGCCGATGACCGCGCCGAGCGCGAACCATGCCGCGACGGCCGCGACGCGCGCGAGCGGCCGCATCCAGGCGCGACGCGGAACGGCCATGCGCTGCGGCACCGGCTCGCTCAACACGGGATCGTACTCACGGCGCAGCGCCGCGATCTGCTCCCGGTAAGCCGCGACCCGCGCCGCGTCTTCCGGGTGGTCCGCGAGATGCGCCGCCATCGCGTCGGAACGCGATGCCGGCAGCACGCCGTCGACGTAGGCGTGCAGTTCGGCTTCGGTGACCGGAATACCGCTCATTTCACCACCTTCAGCCCCGGCGTCCTGGGGTCGGTGCCCAGCATCACGCGCAGGCGCTCGCGCCCGCGCGACAGGCGCGACATCACGGTCCCGAGCGGAATGTCGAGCACGCGCGCGGCCTCTTCGTAGGTGAACTGCTCCAGTCCGACCAGGAGCAGCACCGCGCGCTGCTCGCCCGGCAGCCGCGCCAGCGCGTCGTCGATGTCGCGCAGCTCGGCCCAGTCCGGCTCGCTCGCATGCAGCTTTTCCGCGGCGGACTCATCGAGCGCCTCGTGCGGGTGCCGTATCCGCGAGCGGGTCTGGTTGACGTAGATGTTGTGCATGATGGTGAACAGCCATGCCCGCAGGTCGCTGCCCTGGCGCCACAGGTGAAAGCGGGAAAGCGCCCGCTCCAGCGTGTCCTGCACCAGGTCATCGGCGGCGTTGCGGTCGCCCGTCAGCGCGCGCGCGTAACGCCGCAAACGCGGTATCTGCTCTTCGATCGGGCGATCACTCACGACCGCCCTCCGTCCCGTCAACAATCATGTGTCTCTTCATATTCCCCTGCTTCACCGGCCGCGGCGCATAAAACAGCCTGATGCGGCCATTCAACGGATTGTAACCATCTTTTCGTAGGCGCCTTCCAGGTTCCGGACGAATCGCGGCGTATCGAACAACGGGCAGGAATCCCGGTTCTGCTGGACCTTGCGCCTGATGGCCTGCAGCCTCTCCGGGGTGGTGGCCAGCTCGATCGCCAGGCGCTCGTAGCGGTCCAGCGAGTCCGTTACCAGCTCGGGAATGCCCGCGCTCCTGAGAATGCTGCCCGCGACGCGTGAGGCGAAGGTTTCCCCCACACGGGTCACCAGGGGGCAACCGCCCCACACGGCATCGCTCGCCGTGGTGTGCGAGGTGTAGGGAAAGGTATCGATCGAAAGATCGGCGAGCCGGTAGCGGGCGAGGTGCTCGCGCAGCGGCTTGTGCGGCGCGAAGACGAGCCGATCGGGCGCTATACCGTGGTTCGCCGCCGCGCGCCGCAGGTTTGCCGCGGCCCAGCGATTGCTTTCGAGCAGCCAGAGCACGCTGTCGGGCACCGCTTGCAGGATCCGCATCCAGGACCCGAAGAGTTCCGGCAGGATCTTGGTGGTCTGGTTGAAGCAGCAGAAGACCACGCCGGCGGCAGGCAGACCGCATTCCTCGCGCGACGGCGTCTCGCCGCTCACCTCGCGCTTGCGGTCGTTCACCTGGTAGCAATCGGGAAGCCGCGCCACCGTTTCGGAATAGTGGCGCTCCGCCCCCTCCGGAATGATAAAGGGGTCGGCGAGGATGTAATCCACGCACTCGGCTCCCATGCTGCCCGGGTAGCCAAGCCAGTTCACCTGCACCGGCGCCGGCCGCAGCGCAAGGATCTGGGGGCGCGAACCCAGCGTGTAGCCCTTGAGATCGACCAGTATGTCGATTTCGTCGCCGCGGATCCGCTGCGCGGTCTCCACAAATGACTCGCCGGACACGTCGGCAAAATGCTCGCACGCCCCGCGGATGCGCGCCCGGATCGCGCTGCCGTCATCGGGACCGTAGGAATACGCGAAGACCTCAAACCGGCCCCGATCGTGCAACTCGAAAAGCTCCGCCATCAGGTACGAGGTCGCATGCTGGTAGAAGTCCCGCGAAAGATAGCCGATTCGCGTTCTCGGATTACGGGGCCGCGGCCCGGCGCCGAGTCCCGGCCCCGGACGCGCGGCCGCCAGGTGATCGAGCAACTGGCGCGCCCACTCCCGGGCACAGGCCAGCTGCTCCGCCGCGGAGAACGGCATGTACAGAACGCTGAACGGCGAGACTCCCGACCCGGCCTTTCCCAGCGCCTCGCCGCGCAAGCGCTCCCACAGGGCGTCGATGCCGTTCCAATCGCACACGTGCTGGCGCAGGTAGATCAGCCCGCCCAGCGCCCGGGAGTAACCCGGATCCAGGGCCAGCACGCGCTCATACGAATCGATCGCCTGGTCGAGCCGTCCCAGCAGCTTGAACGTTTCGGCGCATTCAAAATGGGTGTCGGCACGACCCGGGTCCAGCTCGATCGCGCTCTGGAAGCAGGCCAGCGCGGCATCCAGATCGCCGGCCTGGAGACGGGCGGTGCCGAGCCCGTGATGGGCCATCGCCCGCCGCGGCTCAAGATCGAGCGCGCGCCGATAATGCACGATCGCCTCCGCCAGTCGTCCCTGCCGCTTCAGGAGCCCGCCGAGGTTGTGGTGCGCCTCGAAGTTGCGCGGGTCCAGGCGCAGGACTTTTTCGTACAGCGCCTGGGCATCGGCGTGGCGGCCTTGATCGGCCCGCGCGTTGCCAAGGTTGACGGAGGCGTCAATATGGTCCGGCGCATCGGACAGCACCTTCTCGAAGCAGGCCACCGCCCCGTCAAGCTGCCCCCGTATCCGCAGCACGTTGCCCAGATTGTTTCGGGCGTGCACGTGACCGGGGCTGAGCGCCAGGGCCCGCCCGTAGGATGACTCCGCGTCCTCGAGCCGTGACTGCCGTTCGTGCAGCAGGCCCAGATTGTTGTGGATGTCGGGATCGTCCGGCGCGGCGGCCAGGGCCTGCCGGAAAGATGCCTCGGCCTCCTCGAGCCGCCCCATGTGCCGGAACAGGTTGCCGAGGTTGAAATGCGCCGTCGCGTGGCCCGGCGTCACGGCCAGCACTTTCTGGTAGCAGCCC
>MERD01000098.1:45594-46673 GCA_001771935.1 Betaproteobacteria bacterium RIFCSPLOWO2_02_FULL_67_26 | reverse complement strand
GATGGCGGTGGACGCGACGCGCAACCTCACCATCGCGCTCACCGATTCGAAGCGCAAGATTCACTTCGTCAGCAACACCACGCGTGCTCTGGTTTCCTCCATCAGCCTGAACGAGGACACGGAGGCCGTCGCGATCCATGCGGGAAGGGGCCTCGCCTACGTCCTCACCGACAAGAAGCTGCTGCTGCTGGTGAGCCTCGACACGCGCGCGGTGGTGCAGACCATCGCCCTGGAATTCAGAGGCAACGCGATCGCCGTCTCCGAAGCGCTCGACCGGGCGGTCATCACCACCGACCACGACAACAAGGCCTACGTGCTCGATCTGACGACGATCGGCGCCGGCACGACGAACCTCTCTGAATCAGGCTTCGCGCAGGCGCACGTGTTGCCGAGGAAACCCGGGGCGGTCGCGATCCAGGCCGATACCAACGTCGCGGTGATCGCGAGCCGCGAGTCGGATGCGCTCTCGACGCTCGACATCGCGGCGGGGACGCTGTCCGCGGGATTCGTGTCGCTGGAGAAACCGTTCGCGCTCGCGGTCACCTCGCGCTACAACCAGGCGCTCACGCTCTCGGGCGAGCGCGACGAGGTGGCGTTCGTGCAGCTCCAGAACCCCGTGCCGGTACTGGAAACCATCGCGCCGACCCAGGCGAGTGCGGGAGCCGCGGCTATCGTGCTGACCGTCACCGGCAAGCGCTTCGTTGATTCGAGCCGGGTCCAGTTCGGCACGACGGCGCTCACCACCCGCTGGCTCAGCCATACCAGCCTCGAGGCCGACGTCCCGGCGAGCCTGCTGACGACCCCGGGCACGGTGAACGTCACGGTGCAGACGCCGGGGCCGGCAGGCGGGACGTCGAACCTCATCGCCTTCACCATCGGCGGCGCGCCGGTGCTCTCCGCGATCAGTCCCAACACGGCGCTGGCCGACGGCCAGCCGAAGGTCCTCACGCTCACCGGGCAGAACTTCGCAGCCGGGGCGACGGTACTCTTCGGCACGGCCACGCTTTCCGCGACCGTTGCGAGCAGCACGAGCCTGACCGTCACGGTGCCCGGGACGCTGACCCAGACGCCCGCCACGG
>MERD01000098.1:0-45549 GCA_001771935.1 Betaproteobacteria bacterium RIFCSPLOWO2_02_FULL_67_26 | reverse complement strand
TGCCGTTCACCTTGACGCCGGCGCTGGCGATCACCGGCTTCAACCCGACGAGCGGGCCGGTCGGGACCGCGGTGGCGATCTCCGGCATCGGCTTCAACCCGGTCGCCGGCGCGAACCAGGTGCGTTTCAACGGCGAGGCCGCCGTGATCGTGAGCGGCAACGCGGCGACCCTCAACGCCATCGTGCCGCTGACCGCCACCACCGGCCCGATCAGCGTCACCAACACGTTGGGCACGGCGACGAGTGCCACGCCGTTCACGGTGCAGGACCGCGAGGCGTTCGACATCACGCTCGCCCCCGCTCTAGCGCAGGTGCCGCCGGGCGGCAACAGCGGGACGCGCGTGCGGCTCGCGAGCACCGGGTTGAATGCCTACCCCTACGCGGCCGTGGTCACCGTGAGCGGGCTGCCGGCCGGTGTCACGGCCACATTCGACCGGCCCACGGTCGCGCTCGGACAGGATGCGGTCATCACACTCACGGCGCAGGCAGGCGCGGCGGCGGGAAGCTTCCCGGTCACCATCACCGCCATTGGCCAGGCTGGCGTGGGCACCATGACCCGTATGAAGACGCTGACGCTGGAAGTGCTCGCGGCGGGCGGCACCACGGTCACGGGCCGCGTCGTGCACGCCGACGACGGCGCGCCCTTCGTCGGCGCGCGGGTGCGGCTCGCCACCGTCCAGGCGTTCACCGACGAGACCGGCACCTACCGCTTCGTGAGTCCCCCGGTGCTGGGCGACCAGGTGCTGCTGATCGACGGCAACACCAACAACACCCCAACGGTCGAGTTCCCTTCGGGCATCGCGATGCCGGTGATGATCGTGGCCGGGCAGGACAACCCGGTCCTCACGTCCTTCATCCAGAGGATCGACGCGACCCGGTTCACCGACGTGGTGCCGGGACAGCAGGCGGCGGTGACCAATCCCGACATTCCGAACTACTCGCTCAACATCCCGGCGGGGGCGACGCTCTTCGGCTGGGATGGGCAGCCGATCACGAAGATCAGCGTGCGGACCGTGACGCCGGACCGGCTGCCGATTCGGCCGATCCCCGACGGCGTGGAGACGAAGAGCGTCTATCTCTATTACTTCTTCCGCGAGGGGGGCGCCAACCCGACCACCCCGATCCCGGTGTCGATGCCGAACGACCAGGGGCTGCTGCCGGGCGAGCAGGTCGAGCTGTGGTACTACGACGAATCGCCCACGCCCGATGCGAACTCCAACCAGTGGCGGGTGATGGGCATGGGCACCGTCTCCGCCGACGGCAAGTCCATCGTCTCCAACCCCGGCGTCGGCATCCCGAAATTCTGCTGCGGCGCGAGCTTCGCGCGCTTCGTGCGCAATCTCCTCGGCGGTGGCGGCAACGGCGGTGGCGGCAGATGTCCCGCCTGCAATCCGACTCCACCCAAGACGAGGAATCCGGTCGATCTTGCGAGCGGCAATGCAGAGGTGTTCGAGTTGCGGCCCTTTGGCCTCATGTCGGTGCTGATGCCGGTCAACTTGAATGCGCAGTATCGCTCGACCAACGGCAATCTGGGGCTGTTCGGGCCCAGGATGAGTTTCACCTACGACTGGACCGCGGATCTCGTTGGGGATGCCGTGCGGGTGACGAATCCGGATGGCGTGCAGTTCATGCTCTCGCGTGGGGCGGACGGCATCTTCCGCGCAAGCAGCGGGCACCAGGGCGCGATCCAGATGGAGGTGACGCCGACCGCCTCGGGTCGGACGTTGAAGCTCGCCGACGGCTCGCGCTACGAGTTCAACACGACGGGGCGGTTGACCGCGGTGGAGGACGTAGCCGGTAACAGGACGACGTTCCAATTGAACGCCCAGGGCGCGCCCACCGCGATGACCGATGCCGCCGGCAGGGTCTATACCTTCGAGCTGTCGGCGGGAGCGCCGCAGACGATCACCCGCATCACCGACCCGGCGGGGCGCTTCGTGCGCTTCGAGTACGACGGCAGCCGGCGCCTGATCCGCTATCACGACCAGGGCGGCAACATGACGCAGTTCGAGTACGACGCGCCCGCCACCAGCCGCTTGATCCGCATGACCGATGCGCGGGGCGCGGTGAAGACCATTGAGTACGACGGCTTCGGACGCGTCGCGCGCGAAGTGCTGGCGGACAACGTGGACGAGCGCTACAGCTACGTCGGGCCGGGCGCGGGGGCCGCCGAGACCCGCCACACCGACGCCAGGGGTAACGTCACGGCCTACCGCTTCAATGCGCTCGGCTACAACACGCAGATCGTGGACGCGCAGGGCCGGGTGACGCGGAACGAGTTCGACCCGGTGAACAACCTGTTACGCCGCACCATCGACCCGGCGGGGCGGGTGACGCAGTACTTCCACAACGCCCGCGGGGACGTGATCCGCACCGTGGATGCGGACAACCGCCAGACGCTGATCGACTACGACGCGCGCTTCCGGAAGCCCACCCGCATCGAGAACGCGGCTGCGAACGTCACCACCATGGTCTACGACGCGCAGGGCAATCTCACGAGCCTGACCAGCGCCGAGAACGAGACCACCACCTTCACCTACACCGCGAAGGGGCAGCTCGCGACCGTGACCGATCCGTTGAGCCGCGTGACCACCTTCACCTACGACGCCAACGGCAACCTCCTCACGGCGCAGAACCCGGCGAACGAGACGGTGACGCGTGTCTATGACGTCGCGAACCGCCTGACGCACGTCACTGACGCGTTGAACAGGACCACGCAGTTCACCTACGATAATTTGGATAGGGTGACCGAAGTGCGCGACGCCCTCGCCGGGCTGACGAAGTTCGCGTACGATGCCAATGACAACTTGGTATCTGCTACCGACCCTAATAATAATCCAGTGGAAAGAAATTTATACGATCTGCGAAACCGTCTCACGCAGCGCACCGACGCAAAAAATCGCAACACCGAGTACGTCTACGACGGGGTAGGAAACGTTACCCAGATGACGGATCGGCGAGGCCGGGTCACTGACTACACCTACGATTCACTCAACCGCATTGCGGTAGTCTCCGACGCCGACGGGCGCACCACCACCTACGGCTACGACCTCGCCGGCAACCTCGCGCGGGTGTCGGACAACACCACCGGCGCGATCCTGATGAGCTACGACAGCCTCAACCGCCTGACCGAGGTGGTGACCTCGCAGGGCGCGGTGCGCTATGCCTACGATGCTATTGGCCGGCGGACGAGCCGGACGATTACCGGCGGGGATGTCACCACCTACGCCTACGACCGGGTAAATCGGCTGAAGACGGTCACAATGCTGGGGCGGACAGCAACCTACAATTACGACACCGCAGGTCGGCTCACGAGCAAGGCGCTACCGAACGGCATCCAGGTTGGCTACCAGTACGACGCCGCCGACCGGGTAACGAGCATCGCCTACGCCAAGACGGATAACACTCTAATTGAGAGCGTTACGTACGCTTATGACGCTGGTGGGCAGAGGGTCCAAAAGGGAATCGGCACCAGCGGGGCGGGGGAAACACCATTCACCGCCACCTACGACGAGGCGAACCGGCTCGCCACCATCACCCTGAACGGCGAGCCTTTCACGCTCGCCTACGACGAAAACGGGAACCTCACCTCGAAGGTGGGACAGACGAGCGGCACGACAAGCTACAGTTGGAACGCAAGGAACCAGTTGGCCTCGATCTCCGGACCATTGGGTAATGCAAGCTTCAAGTACGACGCCTTGGGGCGTAGGATAGAGAAGACCATCAACGGGGACAGCACCGGCTTCCTCTACGACGGGGCGCAGGCCATTGCAGAACTCAGAGGAACGGCGATAGACACCGTGTATCACACAGGGCTGGCGATTGATGAGGTGCTGGCGAGGTATGGGTCGAGTGGTAACAAAACGCTGCTCACGGATGCGCTGATGAGCGTGATTGCGCAGGCGAATGATGATCAGAGCGTGGGGAATTTCTATGCGTACTCAGCGTACGGACAGGCAATCACGCTCGGGCCGGACGAAGGCAACTCACTTCAGTACACCGGAAGAGAGAATGACGGGACGGGGTTGTACTACTACCGGGCGAGATACTACGATCCGGTGCTCAAGCGGTTCATTTCAGAAGACCCGATTGGAATCACGGGCGGCGCAAATCTCTACACCTATGTGCAAGGCGTGCCCACCCGGTTCACGGACGCAAGTGGCTTAGACCTGACAATTACATTCTATCCGGGATCGGTCGTTGACCATATTGGGATCGGAGTCAACTCCTCGATAACTTACGGTCTCTATCCACAAGAAAGGGGACCATCTGTCCCACTGGGGAGGGACGTGCCGGGGAGGATATCAAATGATCAGTATGTTCAAGATGCCGCTTCACGGAGAGACGCAGAAACGTTAATCATTAAGACCACCCCAGCGCAGGATGTATACGTCAAGCAGTATATTGAACAGATGAGAGAGCGAGGTGCTCAATCAAAATTGACCTACGATCTTTACAACGATCAATGCACTCGTTTCGTTATAGATGCGCTTGGGGCAGCTGGGGTGCGGATCCCACGATATGACTCCATGAGGCCGAAGGATCTATTCAAGCTACTTCAGAAGACCTATGGGGCTCAGAAGTAATGGAAATGACTAATTCCAAGTTCACAGCTGGAGTCTTCGGAGTAATTGGGGCGGTTGTCCCGGTTATCTTGTTAGTTGCGAGAAACGTTGACTTTGGAAAGGACTTTGCGGACGCGATCATGCTGTGGGTCTGGCCAAGCTACCTTATTCTTGGTGGATTGTCGGGCCCGCTCGACGGAGTTGTGATCGCTTATCTGATCGTATCAATTGTCATTAACATTGGACTGTACGCGTACGTTGGAGTGTTAATTGCCCGTCTTTTTGAATCAAGGCAATCAAAGAGGCTCAAAGCAGGCTCAAAGGGGCCAGGCTCGAATAATTAGAACCCATCACAGAAAGACCTAAACCTAAACAGTCGCCTCTTTTGATTTTTATTTTCATCGGCGTGTATCTGCGTTTATCTGCGGCTGATATTTGTGAATAAATAGGGGACAGACCACGGTGTCCTGTCCGCTTGTCCGCCGAGCTGTTTTGAGGCGAGACTGCTTCGCTTTTTGCCGATTTCCCGCCTCTAATCAGTAACAGCCGGAATCCGTTCTTCCTTGTCCACTTCGATATTTCACCGTTTCATCGTTGATTTCCGCCGTTCGCCGCCTGCCGGACGAGCGCGGCCCGGACGATGCGTTCGTCCTCTCGATGAGACCGCTGTCAGTGGGGGTTATCGAGTCCGCTGTTGCGTCATCTTCGCAAGTAGTAACCCCTGAGCAACCCGTCCCACGCCTCGAACCAGTATTCCTCCCGGTAGCTGTCCGCGTACGGATCGATCCCCGCCCACGCCTCGGCCGGCGTCCTGCCCTCCAGGTTCTGGTGCGGGCGCACGTGGTTGTAGTAGAAGCGGAACTCGCCGAGCGCTGTATTCAGTACCTGCAGGGAATCCACCGCCAGCCGATCAAGCTGCTCCTTCAGCGTGCCGAAGAAACGCTCCACCCGCCCGTTCTGCCAGGGGCAGTGAAGATCAGTTCTCTGGTGGCGGATGCCGAGCAGGAAGAGGGCGAAGCGAAACGCGCTCGAGGTGAAGACCGCCTCGTTGTCCGTCCTCACCGCCTTCGGCTTGCCGTAGCGCTTGATGGCCTCGACGAGCTTCAGGATCAGTGCCGAGCTCGACTTGGTCTGAAGGGCTTCCAGCCACAAGGCTGCGCGGCTGGCATGCTCGATGACGCCGAGAATTAAACGCGTCTTGCCGTCGAGCGTCGCCTTGCCCGTCAGGTCAAGGCCCCATACCAGGTTCTTGGGCGCCGGCCTGGGCTTGGCGTTCTTGATCTGACGCCGGAGGACTTCGATCTCGTACTTATGCCTGCGGATCGTTTCGTTCACCCAGGTCCTGCCGACCGTCATCTTGCGCCTCTCGCCGAAGCGGCGGTTGAAGCTGTCCGCGATCCTGCGGCAACCAGTGTGGGGCATGAGCGCCTTGAGGCGAATGATTTCCTGCCTCACCCACGGCGGCTTGGCGGGAGAGTGGGCCGGGCGCGCGGGCAGGGCGATGCGCCGGTAGCCGCGCGCGTGAGCGCGTAAGCGCAGACACAGGGCGAGAGCAACGAAAGCGCAACGCAGGCGGGCCGAACGGCCCACAACGATGGCGAGCGCGTGGAGCAGGACGAGCACGACGATCAGCATGGGAGATGCTTTGTTGTTCTTGAAGAAAGGCGCGGCGATGTTACCGCGCCCGCACCGCTTTACGACGCGCGCCGCTCAGCGCTGCGGCAGGCGGGCCAACGCCTCGGCGGGGCCGACGATGGGGATGCCTTGATAGGTTTTGAGGTTGAGCAGGTCGGCGTCGCCTGAAACGATGAGGTCGGCCTGTGCCGCGAGGGCAGTAGCTAGTACTACGTCGTCAGGAGGGTCGTGGGCGATCGCGGGTCGGATGACGGCTGGCGTAACGATGGAGACAAGTGCAGCATAGCCGTCGGCAATCTCATCCGGCATCAGTCCCTTGGTCTTGAGTTGTTTTGCGAACTTCTCGCGTAGTAACGCTCCCCGTAACTCCGCCAACAACGGTGCGCTGCTAAAGAGGGAAAAGGTTTTGCTCTGTGCCGCGTCGATCAGCTTGCCGGGAGTGCCGTGCCACAGCAGCGCCGAGATCGCCGTGTTCGTGTCAAGCACTAGACGCACGGCGGACTTCGGCGCGGTAGGCGTCAATCTCGGCTTGAATTTCCTCGGGAGTCATCGGAGGCAGCGGGTCGGTGGCGAGTTTTTCACGCGCCTTCGTTAGACGCTCGACACGCTTAACACGCAGCGCCTCGCGCACCAACCGTTCCAGTTCTTCAGGCGCAAGGAGGCCCGCCTGCCGCGCTTCCTTCGCCAGGCTCTCGGGCAGGTCCAGTTTCACTTCCAGCGTGGTCATAGTGACCTCACATCAAATAGGCTATCGCTCATGATAGCCGAGTGTTCGAACCCGCGGCAACCGAGGATGCTGCACGCCGACGACGGTAATAAATGGGTGACCCCATTTATTCCTTTATTTCGATTTATTCCTTTACGATGCAGCGCCGGTTAATGCATTATTGCGTATAAGCTTGGGGGCTATTGATGTCGGGCCGGCAGTACCGGGGAGCGTCATTTATTCAGGCGATTAATCAAGTTGGGGCCAACGGGCGACCCCAATTGCTTTACGCACGCGGCAACCAGTGTCGCCTCAATCATCACCATCGAAACAGGAGCGGGCATGAAACACGAAATGATAATTACAATAAGGTCAATCTTTTTGATGTTCTTTTGTTTCTGGCTACTCCCATCGGTAGCGGGGGCAGAAACCAGGAGACATGCCTGCGGGAGTCACCATGGGCAGACCCTTCAGCGCGCCATCGATAGGCTGGATGCGGGGGATACGCTGATCGTGAGCGGCACCTGTAACGAAAATGTGGTCATCGGCGAGGGCCGCAGAAACCTCGCCATCGTCGGTCGAGGAGGCGCAACGATCAACGGCAGCGGAAATCTGAACGCGCCGACGGTGCAAATCCGGGGCCGGGGCATCACCATCAAGGGCTTTACGATCATCGGCGGTCGTCACGGCGTGCAGTTGATTGGGGGTGGCACGGGCACCGTCGACGGCAATCTGATCAAGAATGCAACGACCCACGGAGTGGGCGTGCACAATGGCAGCGTCGCCCGGATCGTGGATAACACCATAGAACAGAACGGCTTCAATGGGATCTGCGTGTGCGAGCATTCGGTAGCCGACATCGGCTTTCGTGGTGACTTTGCCACGCAAGCGAGCCCCAATATCGTTCGAAACAACGGCACTAATGGCATTCTCGTGGCCGACGCCTCCTATGCCGAGATAGAGAGCAACTCCGTCTACAGCAACATCAGCACCGGTATTGCGGTTGATAACAGTTCCTCCGCGAAGATCGGTTTTCAATCAGGTGTCGCGGGGACTTTTGCCAGCGCCAATACGATCGAGTTCAACGGCAATCGTGGAATTCTGGTCGCGCGATCCTCCAGTGCCCGGATTGTGGAAAATTTCATCAGGAGCAATACTGGCGATGGGGTGGGTGTGATCCGGGCTGCGCATGCCGATATTGCGGCGAATGCCATTGACGGCAATACCGGAAACGGGGTCTTTATCAACCAGAATTCCGGCGTCAATCTCGGGAATGACAGCGGCAGCGCGCCCCAGGACCAGCCCAACAACACGATCACGAACAATGCGGGGGTTGGCGTCCGCTGTTTGAACAACTCATCCGCGGATGGGCGCCAGGGAACCCTGAACGGTAACGGCGGGCCTCAGGGCTTCGACACCAGCTGCGTCAACTCCTTGATCCCCTGAGCGCAGATTTAAATAGCACGTCTTCGCGCCCGGCTTGCTCTCGCAGGTCGGGCGCACATAGGGGCTGGGCCAACCCTTCTGCTTTTCGCCTCGTCCCCGGCATGCAGGTCAGCGCCGAGATCCACCTCGGCACGCGGAGCGTCCTGGAGTATCTCCTTTCACCGGTCCAGAAGGTCGCGCACGAGGCGGGGCGGGAGCGGTAGCACGCGATTCCGCCTAGGCGCGCTTCGAGCACGCCGGCGCACGCACGCTTGCGAAAATCCGGCGATCTGCTAGGTTTGCGCAGGGAGGCCGGAACGCCATGGAACGGATCTTCATTATGACCCCGGAGCAGCGCGCCATCCTCGATACCGTCGCGCGCTTCGTCGAGGCGGAGGTGAGGCCGCGCGCGGCCCGGCTCGACGCCGACCCGGATCCGGCGGCGGGCTATTCCTGGGAGATCGTGGAGAAGGCCCACGAGGTGGGCATCCGCACCATGACGCTGTCCGAGAAATGGGGCGGCCTCGGGACCGACTCGCTGACCACCGCCATGGTGATCGAGGAGCTGGCGAAAGGGGACATCGGCGTGTCCGTCATCTTCGCGCAGACGCTCAAGATCGCGCAGATCATGGAGAAGGCGCTCAACGCGGAGCAGCAGGCGCGCGTGCTGCCGAAGTTCGCGGCCGACCCGCGCGGCATGCTCGCGATCGGTATCACGGAGCCGGACAACGCGTCCAACTATTTTCTGCCCCATCCGACGCCGTTCCGCACCAGCGCGAAGAAGGCCGACGGCGGCTGGGTCGTGAACGGGATGAAGCATTTCATCTCGAACGGCAACCGCGCGAGCTTCTACCTGCTGTTCGCGCAGACCGAGCCGGGCAAGCCGCTGGCCGAAGGCTCGACCTGCTTTCTCCTCGAGCGCGGGCGCCCCGGCTTCACCATCGGGCGGGTGCACGACAAGATGGGCGAGCGGCTCGCCAACAACGCCGAGCTGGTGTTCCAGGACTGCTTCATCCCGGACGCGAACGTCGTCGGCGAAGCGGGCAGGGGATACGCCGTCCTGGGAGAGTTCTTCCCGCAGAGCAATGCGTACGCCGCCGCGACGATCCTCGGCGTCGCGGTCGCGCTGCACCGCAAGGCCATCGAGTGGGCGCGGCTGCGCGTGCAGGGCGGCAAGCCGCTGATCGAGCACGACGGCATACGCGCGCAGCTCGCGGAGATGCGCATGCTGATCGACGCTTCGCGCTCGTATCTCCACCGCGCGGCGTGGCTGGCGGACCACCAGGAGCACGGCTGGGACAGGACGCTGGGGGCGCTGCCCAAGGCGATGGCGGCCCAGGCGGCGTGGCAGATCGCGACCTGGACCATGGAAATCCACGGCGGGCACGGCTACATGAAGGAATTCGGCGTGGAAAAGCTGGTGCGCGACGCGGCGGCGTTCCTCCATTCGGACGGCGTGAACCGGACGCTGTTCCTCAAGGCCGCCAACTTCATGTTCCGGGATTGAGCCGCGGCTCGGCGGGGCGACGCGCATGAAAGCAATGGTTCTGAAGGGCCCGAACACGCCGTTCGAGCTGATGGACGTTCCCGATCCCGTCGCGGGGCCGGGCGAGGCGGTCGCCCGCGTGCTGGCGTGCGGCGCCGGATTGACCATCCAGCACATCAAGGCGGGACGGATTACGGCCCCGTTCCCGCGCATCATCGGCCACGAGATCACCGGGGAAATCGTCGAGACCGGAGCGGGCGTCAGAGGACTTGCCGCCGGCGATGCGGTCACCGCCTACTATTACCTCAACTGCGGCCATTGCCGCTGGTGCCTCTCGAGCCTGGAGCCGCTGTGCGACAACCCGGGCGGCAACGTCGGGCGTCATTGCGACGGCGGATACGCCCAGTTCATCAAGCTCCCGGCGCACGTCTTCATCAAGCTGCCGGCGGGCCTCGACTACAAGGCGCACCCGGCGCAGATCGGCGTGATCACCGATGCACTGGCGACGCCGTACAAGGTGCTCAAGCGGGCCCGCGTCAGGGCCGGCGAGACCGTCGCCGTGTTCGGCGCCGGCGGCGGCGTCGGCATCCACCAGGTGATGCTGGCGAAATGGGCGAAGGCGAAAGTGATTGCCGTCGACGTGACACGCGCGAAGCTCGACGCCTGCCTCAAGGCCGGCGCCGACGCCGTGATCGACGCCTCGGCTTGCGATCCGGCCGCGGCGCTGCGCGACCTCACGCGCGGCCAGGGCGTCGATGTCGCCATCGATTACGTCTCCGCCACGACGACTCTCGAAGCGGGGATCAAGGCACTGGGGCGGCGGGGGCGGCTGGTGACGCTGGGAGGCGCCGGCAGGACCTTTCAGGCGTCCTCGCTCGACATCATGCTCGGCGAGCAGGACCTGCTCGGCAGCCGCTACGTGACGCGCACCGAGATCCTCGAGACGCTCGACATCGTTGCGCGCGGCGAGGTGTGGCCGCTCGTCAGCGATGTCCGGCCCCTCGCCCAGGCCGAGGCATTGCACGAACGGCTGGAGCGGGGCGAGATCACCGGGCGCGCGGCGTTGCTCGTCGGTTCAGCCTAGACCCGATCCGCCCGCTATGGCATCGTTGGGTTTCCCAGGCATCACCGGAACCGATACACGATGACCGAGCTTCGAATCGTTCAACTGGCCGATCTTCACCTTGGCGCAGGCCAGGAACAGCACCTGGACAACTGGAACAAGGTTTGCGCCTGGACCGCTCGCGAGAAACCGGATCTGGCCGTCATCAACGGTGATCTGGTGATGAGCGATCCCGACGCGGATGCCGATCATGCCGTCGCCCGCGAGCAGATCGGCCGGCTCGGCGTCACCCGCCGGGTGCTTGCCGGCAACCACGATGTCGGCGACAACGTGCGCTTCGGCAAGATGCCCCAGCGCATCAATGGCGAGCGCATCGCACGGTTTCTTCGCTGTTACGGCGAGGACCGCTGGTCCTTTGCGGGCGCCGGCTGGGGCTTCGTCGGTGTCAACGCGCAGCTCTTCGGCAGCGGCGGGCTCGCCGAAGAAGCGGAGCAGTGGTCTTTCATCGAACGTTGCTTTGCCGAGCACGCCGGCAAGCCGATCGCGCTCTTCATTCACAAGCCGCTGTTCCTGAACCACCCTTCCGAGCCCGACCCGGAGGACCTCACGTTGCGCCAGTCCTGCCTCGATTCCGCCAGCCGCACCCGCCTGCTCGGGCTTTGCAGGACTCACGGGGTGAGGCTTATCAGTTGCGGACACAAGCATCAGACGCGCACGTTTTCATTCGAGGGCATCTACCATTTCTGGGGCCCATCCACCGCTTGCGTCAACGGCGCCCCTTCAATACTGCATTGGGGTACGCGCGAGGTCGGGTTCATCGACTATCGGTTTCGCCCTGATGGCTTCGATCATCGCATCGTCGGCAGCGATTTTCTGTTCCGCCACGAGAATTACATCCACAAGCTCGGAGAGTAAGCGCGTTGAGGGGGTCGGAACCCGCGCACACCGGATCCCGTATACACCGCCACACGGCGGCGCGGGAGCGGTAAACCCCGTCACGGCGGTCCAAACCTCACAAAATGTTAGGTTTGAGGAAGGTGTTTTTCCGCGAGCACAAAATAATCCGGCAACAGGCTTCCCGCCCGGCGCTTTTGAGACTAGATTGGGCTCCACGCCGCCCGGGACTCCAGCCATGACACCTCCATCAGAAGAAAACCCGTCGGTAGCCGAGCGGCCCAGGACACAGGCACCGGAGGCTGCGCCGGGCAAGGGCGACAAGAGGTCGATATTCGATTTCATGAACAGCGTCTTCCGCGGCCTGACGGAACGCCGCCGCGAGGTCTGGAACCAGCGCCTGGAAGAGGCTTTCGCCGGGATCCGGGAACAGCTCGATCCGGAGGCCGCGGAAACGATATTGGGAAGCGACCAGTTCCTCACCGTCGTGAGCGAAGCCACCCTGATCGCGTGCCGCAATCACGACGAGGAAAAGTTGAGGGCGCTCAAGTACGCGGTGGTGAACGCCGCCCTGCCCGGCGGCCCGGACGAGCTGCTGCAGTTGATGTTTCTGCGGCTCATCGACTACCTGACGCCGGTGCACCTGGCGACGCTGGCGGTGCTGAACGACCCGGTGAAATGGATGCAGCGGCACGACGTCCCCGTCCCCCGCTGGCAGAACGGATCCACTTCGGCGGTGATTGAGCACTGCGTCCCGGCGCTGCGGGGCAGGACCAACGAGCGCGAGATGGTCGTTCGCGACCTGCAGAATGCCGGCCTGGTGGAGCAGGGGCAGTTCCTGCATATCCCGATGTCCCCGGAAGGCGTCTTTCAGTCCCGGGCGACCGACAGCGGCCGGCTGTTCGCGCGGTATACCTCTGAAGGGTAATTCGCGTTTCTCCGCCCGGCCTGCCGGGTGATTTGCATCTTGGGTGCCGAAAGGGGAATATTCCCTTTTGGCAGCATGATGTTAACAGGGGAACGGCATACGGGTCCTGTGCAGTCCTGACGGGCCGGGCAGCCGGATATGCAGATCGATTTCGAAACCATCCGCGGGATACTGGAACGGCGTCTGCAGCAGGCCGACATCGAGCGCCTGCTGCACGGTCTGTCCGAGCCCGAGAAGACGCAGCTCTTCATGCGGATCACGGAGCTGGTGCGCCGCACTTCCGCCCTGGTGGACATCGCGAACCGGGTGTCGGACACCCTGTCGCTGGACGTCCTGTTTCCCCGCCTGATGGAAGTGGTCACCGAGACCCTCAACGTCGAGCGCAGCTCGATGTTCCTGTACGACTCCGACACCCAGGAACTGTTTTCGCGGGTGATGCAGGGCAACGCCATGGGGGAGGTGCGGTTTCCCGGCGACCGCGGCATCGCGGGCTCCGTCTTCACCCGGGGCGAAGGGGTGATCATCCACGACACCTACGCCGACGACCGCTTCAACCGGGACGTCGACACGCGCACCGGGTACCGGACCCGCAACATGCTGTGCGTGCCGATCCGGAACAAGAAGAACGAGGTCATCGGGGTCACCCAGGCGCTCAACAAGCGGGAAGGCCAGTTCGACGTCGAGGACCAGCACCTGCTCGAGGCGCTGTCCTCGCAGGCCGCCGCCGCGCTCGAGAACGCGCGCCTCTTCGAGAAAGTCGAGCGCGCCCAGCGCGAGGAGGCGATGTTCCTCGACGTGGTGAGCCTGATCGCCTCGGAGATCCACCTCGATCCGCTGCTCGAAAAAATCCTGGTGGCGGCGACGCACCTGCTGGGAGCCGACCGGGGGTCCCTGTTTCTCCATGACCCGGCGCGCGACGAGCTCTACTCGCGGGTCGCGGGCGGCGTGGCGGTCAACGAGATCCGCTTCCCGGCAAACGCCGGCATCGCGGGCGAGTGCTTCACGTTCGGGGCCACCATCAGCATCGCCGACGCCTACACCGACCTGCGGTTCAACCCCGAGGTGGACAAGGGCACCGGCTACCGCACGCGCAACATCCTGTGCATGCCGATCGCCACCAAGGGGGGAAACAAGGTCGGCGTGATGGAGATCCTGAACAAGAAAGAGGGGGCGTTCACGGCCGCCGACCAGAAGCGCCTGGCGGCGCTCTGCGCGCAGGCGGCGGTGTGCATCGAGAACGCGCAGTTGTTCGAGGAAGTGAGCGATTCGCACAATTACAACGAAAGCATCCTGCGCAGCATGAGCAACGGCGTGGTCACGCTCGACACCGCCAACGTGGTGAGCAAGGTCAACGACTCGGCGCAGCGGATACTCAAGCGGGCGGAAGGCGACCTCCTCGGCAAGGCGGCGCGCGATGTTTTCGGGGAACGGAACGGCTGGGTCACGAGAAGCCTCGAGAAAGTCCACGGCACCGGGAAGATCGATATCACGGTGGATACCGACCTGCTGGTGGACGGGCACGCGGCGGTCTCCGTCAACCTGGCCGCGGTGCCGCTGCGCAACATGCGGGACGAGCCGCTCGGCTCCATGCTGGTCATGGAGGACATCACCCGGGAGAAGCGGCTGCGGACCACGATGTCGCGCTACATGAGCAAGGCGGTGATGGACCAGCTGCTGGAATGCGGCGACGCCGTGCTGAACGGCACCGGCCGCGAGGTCAGCGTGCTGTTCTCGGACATCCGGGGATTCACCTCCATGTCGGAGCGGCTCGGCGCCAAGGAGACCGTGTCGATGCTCAACGAGTATTTCACCGACATGGTTGACGTCGTGTTCGAGCACAACGGCATCCTCGACAAGTACATCGGCGACATGATCATGGCCGTGTTCGGGTCCGTGCTCGCGACCGACCAGGACGCCGACAACGCGGTGACCGTCGGCAGCCGGATGATGGTGGCGCTGCGCGAGCTGAACGTCCGCAGGGTGGCGGCGGGCCAGGAGGCGATACGCATCGGCGTCGGCATCAGCACCGGCCACGTCGTGGCGGGCAGCATCGGCTCGCCCAAGCGGCTGGAGTACACCGTGATCGGCGACCGCGTGAACCTCGCCGAGCGGCTCGAGAATGCGAACAAGTACTACGGCACCAGCGTGCTGATCTGCCAGACCACGGCGGGACGGCTGAAGCGCCCGGTGAACCTGCGCGAGCTCGACCTGATACGGGTCAGGGGCATGAATACCCCGGTGTCCATCTACGAGGTGCTGGACCACCACACGCCGGAGAGCTTTCCCAATCTCGACGTGGTGGTTCCCGCGTTCGTGCAAGGCGTCGCCCACTACCGCAAGCAGTCGTGGGCGCGGGCGGCGGTGTGTTTCAGCGAAGCGCTGACGGCGTGGCCCGGCGACCGCCCGTCGCGCCTGTATCTCGAGCGCTGCGAGGTCTACCGCGTCGAGCCGCCCCGCCCGGGCTGGGACGGGGTCTGGACCGTCCAGGGAAATTGAGGAAATTCGCCATGCCACCTGCCCTGACAGCGGAGCGCTCGATCAGCGCGGAAATTCCCTACACCGTGGACACGGGCGAGAAGCTCGTCAACGAGACCTACGGCCCGAACAATATCCGCCGCCGCAAGTCCGGCCGGCATGAGCTGCGGCGGATGGACGTCCGAGACGGCCGGCCGCTGGCGCTCGCTTTCTCCCTGGACGGCAACGGCTTCGTGTTCGTCGAGCACAAGACCCGGGTCACGGACTTTTTCGATCCCGCGCAGCTGAACGCCGTGTACTACCCCGAAGTCGAGCGGCTCATCAGGGAGCTGTCCGGCGCGTCGCGCGTCGTATTGTTCGACCACACGCTGCGCTCGGGCGACGAGGGTGAGCGCGAGGCGAGGCTCATCCGCGAGCCGGTGCTCTCGGCGCACAACGACTACACGGAGTGGTCGGGCCCGCAGCGGGTGCGGGACCTGCTGCCCGACGAGGCGGAGCGGCTCCTCGCGCACCGCTTCGCGATCATCCAGGTCTGGCGCGCGATCAACCAGCCGATCCAGTCCAACCCGCTGGCCGTCGCCGATGCGGGCAGCGTCGCATTCGAGGATTTGCTGGTGGCCGAGCGCCGCTACCCCGGCCGGGTCGGGCAGACTTACCGCCTGATGCACAACCCGGGCCACCGCTGGTTCTACTTCCCGCGGATGCGGCGTGACGAGGCGCTGGTGTTCAAGGTGTACGATTCGGAACAGGACGGCCGGGCCCGCTTCACGCCGCACACGTCGTTCGAGGATCCGGATACCCCGCCCGGCGCGCCACCGCGGCAGAGCATCGAGGCACGCGCGCTGGCGTTCTTCGGCGGCTGACAAAAGGAGAGCTGGACCATGGCGGAAGCAAAAGGGAAAAAGGGCGCGGAGCAACCTGCCGGCGCCGAGGGCACGCCGGACGCCGCGACGCAATCGAGGACGGTCGAGCTGGGCATCCGGCTGGTTCCGGTGGGCAATTCCGACCAGCCGGTGGTGGCCAACTACGCGATGCTCAACGCCGCGCCCGGCATGGCCTTCATCGATTTCGGTTTCCTCGAGCCCGGCATGCTGGCGGCGCTGCCGCGGATGGCGCGGCAGGGGAGCAAGCTGCCGGAGAGCATCAGCGGCAAGCTCGCGGTGCGGGTGGCGATGAGCTACGACGCCCTGGCGAGCCTCCACCAGCAGCTCGGCCGGGTGGCGGCCGGGCTTGCCCAGCAGCGCGCCGCAAGCGTCAAGAAGGACGGCTGAGGCGCGCAAGCCCGTCGCCGGCACGATTCGAGGCTGCGATCCCATGCGCAGGGCTTACCGGAATCTGGCGGCGCCGGTCCTCGCCCTGGTCTGCGCGGCGGCCTGGCCGCAGCAGGCGCCGTCCCTGTCGGTTCCTCTTGCCTGCGAGACGGGCAAGACCTGCCTCATCCAGAATTACGTGGATCACGGGCGGGGGCAGGGCGCGCGCGACTACCGCTGCGGGTTTCTCACCTATGACGGCCACCGCGGCATCGATATCCGCGTGACGGACGCAGACTGGGTCCGGCACGGGGTCCCCGTCCTCGCCGCCGCCGCCGGGCGGGTGCGTGCCGTGCGGGACGGGATGCCGGACATCAGCGTGCTCATCGCCGGCGCGGAATCGATCGCGGGAAGGGAGGCGGGAAACTCCGTCGTGATCGAGCACGGGAACGGCTGGCAGACCCAGTATGCGCATTTGCGCCGGCGGAGCGTCACCGTGCTGCCGGGGGACACCGTCGAGCGTGGCCAGGTGCTCGGCCTGGTGGGCCTGTCCGGGAACACGGAGTTTCCGCACCTGCATTTCGAGGTGCGGCACCAGCGCCGGCCGGTGGACCCGTTCGTGGGCCTGGAACCCGGCGCGCCGTGCGGCCCGGGCAAGCAACCCTTGTGGCGGCGCGAAGCGCTCGCGGCGCTCGCGTACATCGACACCGGCCTGCTCGACGCCGGCATATCCGGCCGGGTTCCCAGCGTGGTGGCCGGCAGCGTGGACCGCGAGCGGGCGGGGCGCTTCACTGCCGCGTCCCCCACGGTGATCTTCTGGGTGCAGATCTTCGGGGCGCGAGCGGACGATCTCGAGGAAGTGCGCCTGCTGGCCCCGGACGGCCGGATCATCGCCGAGCAGCGCGGGCGCATCGGCCGCAATCTCGCGCAGTGGCTGGTCTACGTCGGGCGGCCCCGCGGCAACGGGTCATGGCAGGACGGCACGTACCGGGGCGAATACCGGCTGTATCGCGGCCCCGGCGAGCGGGAAATCCTGTCGCTCGTGCGCGAAGCGAGGATCACGGGACCGGAACAGGCCATGTCGTACCGGTCTACGCGGCCGTGACGAGCGCCCGCCGTTTCCGGAGCACGCTGCTCGAGCAGCTGCCTTGACCATGGTGGTCCAGCGCATCGCGATTTCCCCATCGGTATCGCTCGCGACCGCGCTCTGCGCCGCGCACTTGGTCGCCGCGGCCGTCCTCTGGCTGATCCCGATACCGGTGATGGGAAAACTGGCGCTCACGATGGCGGTGGCGCTCAGCCTCAGCTTTTTCGTGTGGCGCGACGCGGCGCTGCACGCGCCGCACGCGATCGTCGCGCTCGAGCTCCGGGACGGCGGCGAGGCCGCAATCCAGACGCGGCGCGGGGATTGGCTCGATTGCGAGGTGCTCGGCTCGAGCTACGTATCGGCGCGCCTGACGATCGTCAACCTGCGCCCGCGCCGGCGCCGGGGAGCGCGGAGGCTGATCCTGGTGCCGGACAATGTGGAACCCCGCGATTTCCGGCGTCTGCGCGTCTGGTTGCGCTGGAAAGCGGGGGAGCCGGCCCAAGTTGTGGATTATTAAACCTAACAGAATGATAGATTTGCAAGACACCCCTGCGGCGGCTACGCTACACGGAGTCCATCACCACAAGTACGAATCGCGCTATGGCCACACGCCAGGAGGAGATCAAGGCGCTGCGGGCGAACGAATCCCTGCCGTCGCACCGCGTCGTGCAGTTGCGCTCGATGGGGATGCACGCGATCCGCTTCGAGTTCGTGGTGCGCCTCCTGCGCTCCGGCCTGAAGGTGGACACGCTCTCGATTTACTGGGAGCACGGCACCGAATTCATGCTGAGGCGCGAAATCGAGGACGTGCGGCGCCGGCTGGTGCTCGGGCGGCGCAAGCGCATCACCGGCGAATTCCCCGACCTGTGGCTGCTGTGCTATCCGGACGACGCGGAGATCAAGCAATCGGTCGAGCAGGAACTCGACCTCATGGTGCACAAGGTGGCGGAGCAGAGCGTACCCTAGCCCGGGACGGCATGAATCGTGATTCGTCCCGTTCCAATGTCCACATCGAAGGTTCACGCAGGATAGTCGACCGGTTACTGGATGATAATCATTGGAACGGGATTCGTGATTCGTGAGTCCAAAAAGTACCGGCTGTTGGTCGCTGGCGCGCTGGGCGCCGTAGCGGCTGCCTGGTTCTGTTCCTTCGCGCGGGCGCAGCCGTTTCCCTCGAAGCCGGTCACGATAGTCATCCCCTATCCGATCAGCGGGCCGACCGATATCCGCGGAACCCATCGCATGACGCGGACCTACCGGATGATCGCGCGCAACGCGCCGCCCTCGATCTCGGATATGCTGGCGCGCCTGGCCGCGGATACGATCCAGGCGGATACGCGGCATCCCGTCGTGCTCAAGCGCCAGCCGGGCGCGGCCACCACGCGCGGCGCCGTGGCCGTCGCGCGGTCGCCCGCCGATGGCCACACGCTGCTGCTCGCCAGCAATGGCACGATGGTCATCAATCCGCATTACTTTCACGGCGTGGAGTACGACCCGGCGCGCGATTTCGTGCTGGTGGCGCCGCTGGTCACGATGCCGTTCGTGCTGATGGCGCGCTCCGACGTGCCGGCCGGGACCCCGCAGGCGCTCATCCGCTGGCTCCGGCCGCGCCTGGGCGAAATCAACTATGGGTCTTCCGGCGACGGCAGCACCGGCCACCTGGCGGGCGAGCTGTTCCGCCGCATGGCCCGGGTCAGCATCGTTCACGTTTCATTCAACGGGGGAGTGTCCGCCCTGAACGGGCTGGCGACGCGCCAGATTTCGCTCATGTTTGCGGCGCTGCCGCTGGCGCTCGCCTACACTCCGAGCGAGTACTTCAGGCCGCTGGCCGTCACGAGCCCCGGGCGCGTCGGGCGGCTGGTCGGCGTGCCGACGCTCGCCGAATCCGGGTTGCCCGAATTGGCGATCGAGGGCTGGTACGGCTTGTTCGCGCCGGCAGCCGACCCGCCGGTTGCCACCGCCTGGGTGCGCGAGCGCATCCAGGCGGCCTTGTCCGAGTCCGCGGCACGGACCGTGCTCGAGTCACACGGGCTCCTGGCCGCGACGATGCCCCACGAGCGGTTCGCGACCCGCATCCACACCGAATCCGAGAAGTGGGCGCCGGTGCTGCGGGCGAGCCGCCTGCCTCTCAAGGACCGTGAAGACGGGAGACCGTGAGTCCCGCCCTCGCGGAGGTTACCGCTCTTCGGGCGGCTTCACTTTCCGGAACATTGCGAGCAGCATCAGGTCGTAGACGATCTTCAGCGCCCCGCAGATCACCAGCGGCCAGCCGAAAGGGGTCAGCGTCAGCAGGTAGCCGGCGAACGCCGGGCTCAGGGCGGCGGCGAGACTGCGCGGCACGGCCGTGACCCCGGCCGCCGCCGCGCGCTCGCCGGGCGAAACCACCGCCATCACGTAGGAGCTGCGCGCCGGCACGTCCATGGAGGACAGCGCGGCGCGCAGGAACAGGAACAGGAGGGCGAGCGGCAGCGTCGGCATGAACGGGACGAGCACGCAGAAGACGTTCGCCGGGAGGTGCGTGTACACCATGGTATTGATCAGGCCGATGCGCCGGGCGATCGCCGGGGCGGCGAGAAACGACGCCGCGGCCAGGACGCCGGTCCAGAAAAAGATCGTGCCGGCGGCTTCCACCGACAGCTCGAACCGGAGGAACAGCCATAGCGCGAGCAGCGACTGGACCGCGAAGCCGCCCGCGAACGCATCGAGACTGAACAGGGCCGCCAGCCGATAGACGATGCCCCGCGACGGCCCCAGCGGAGCGGAGCGCATCTCGTCCCCATGGGCGGCGGCCGAGGCGAGCCGGCGATACAGCGCGAACACGACCAGGCCCGAGAATCCGTACAGCGCGAACATCACCTGCACCGCGGCTTTGAGCTCGAGCAGGCCCGATTGCGCGAGCAGGCCGGGCGCCGCGGCGGCGAGCGCCCCGAGCGCGCCAACGAGGTTCCCGACCAGGCTGTAGCGCGCGAACAGCGCGGTGCGCTGCTCGCTCCTTGCCGCGTGCGTCAGCAGGGACTGCTCGAGCGGCAGGAACACGCTGACATCGCCGCTCGAGGGGTTGAGCGTCCCGACCACGGCGATCAGCAGCAGCGGCCAGAAATCCGTGATCACGGCGAACCCGAAGCCGGTGCCGAGCATCATCAGGCACGCGGCGCCGAGCAGGGCGTGCAGCCGGAAGCGGTGGGCAAAAACGCCCACCAGCAGCGTCAACAGGCCCGAGCCGAGGAGCGTCGCCGTGGCGATCACGCCGACCTGGAACGCGCTGTAACCGAGCAGCGTGAGGTAATAGGGGAGCAGCAGCGCGACGTAGCCGTCGGTAAAGGCGCGGATGCCGCGCGCCGTGAGGATCAGCGCGGCGTCGGGATGGGTGCCGGGCGGCAGCCACCATGATGTGGACCGTGACATGAGCGTGACAGACTATCAGGAATTCACGCGGCGCTCCGGTTACGCCTGCGCCGCGAACTTGGTAGGATAGGCCTTCGCTCGTCACTCATCACTCGTCACTCGTCACGGGGGTTACCAATGATCGACGTCTACACCTGGCCCACGCCGAACGGTCACAAGGTCCACATCATGCTGGAGGAGACCGGGCTCAAGTACCGCGTGCATGGCGTCAACATCCGCGAAGGCGAGCAGTTCAAGCCGGAGTTCCTGAAGATCAGCCCCAATAACCGCATCCCCGCGCTCGTCGATCACGACGGGCCGGGCGGCAAGCCGATCTCCGTGTTCGAGAGCGGAGCGATGCTGCTCTACCTGGCTTCCAAGACCGGCAAGCTGCTGCCGGCGGACCTCCACGCCCGCTGGCGCTGCATGGAGTGGCTGATGTGGCAGATGGGAGGGCTCGGGCCGATGATGGGGCAGGCCAATCACTTCCGCCGCTACTCGAAGGACAAGATCCAGTACGCGATCGACCGCTATACCAATGAGGCCAACCGCCTGACGCGCGTGCTCGACAGGCGCCTGGGGGAGGCGCCCTATACCGCGGGGAAGGACTACTCGATCTCCGACATCGCGATCTTCCCGTGGCTGCGGGGTGCCGAGAACCGCGGCGTCAACATCGCCGAGTACCCGAACGTGCGGCGCTGGTTCGACGCGATCAACGCGCGCCCCGCGGTGCAGCGCGCCCTGCAGGTGCTCGCCGACCAGTCCGCCGCCAACCAGGCGCCGCACAGCGACAAGTCATGGGACATCCTGTTCGGCAAGACACAGTTTCAGCAGCGTTGAAACCGCCGGGAGGCGAGAGCCCGCCTCCCGCCCCGCATGGATAGAGCAAGGAAGAACGTCGCCGTCCTGGCGGTCTGCCAGGGCCTGCTGTTCACCAACAACTCGGTGCTGATCACGGTCAACGCGCTGGCCGGCTATGCGCTCGCCGCGAACAAGGCGCTCGCGACCCTGCCGGTCACGGCGTACTTTGTCGGCTCCGCGCTCGCCGCCCTGCCGCTGTCGTACCTGATGAAGCGCCACGGCCGGCGCGCGGGCTTCACGCTGGGCGCGGTGTTCGCGATCCTGGGATCGCTGATCTGCGCGGCCGCGGTCTACGCCGGCAACTTCGTGCTGCTGTGCGGCGGCGTGCTCGTGCTCGGCGCCTATTTTGCGGCGGGCCAGTACTATCGCTTCGCCGCGGCGGACGCGGTGTCCCCGGACTTCAAGAGCCAGGCGATCTCGCTGGTGCTGGCGGGCGGCATCGCCGGCGGTTTCCTCGGGCCCGAAACCAGCAAGGCCACCAAGGACCTGCTGGCCGGCCACGCGTTCGCCGGTGCGTATTTTTCGCTGGTCATCTTCGCGCTGCTGTCGATCCTGGTGCTGCGCTGGCTCGACATTCCGGCGCTGACCGCCGCCGAGCGCAAGGAGGCGGGGCGCCCGCTCGGCGTCATCGCGCGCCAGCCCGCGTTCCTCATCGCGGTGCTGTGCGGCACGGTCAGCTACGGCGTGATGAACCTGCTGATGACGGCAACGCCGCTGGCCATGGTCGCGCACGAGCACCCGTTCAGCGATGCGGCCTTCGTCATCCAATGGCATATCGTCGGCATGTTCGCGCCGTCGTTCTTCACCGGAGCGCTGATCCAGCGCGTCGGCCTGATGACCGTGCTGCTCGCCGGGGTGGCGTTGAACGTGGTCTGCGTCGCGATCGCCCTGTCGGGGCTGGACGTCATGCACTTCTGGTTTGCGCTGGTGCTGCTCGGGGTGGGATGGAATTTCATGTTCGTGGGCGCCACCACGCTGCTGACTGAGTGTCACGCGCCCGCCGAGCGCGCCAAGGTGCAGGGCGTGAACGACTCGGCCATCTTCGTCGTCATGGCGATCAGCTCGCTGTCCTCGGGCGCGCTGTTCACGCTCCAGGGCTGGCAGACCATGAACGTCCTCGCCGTGCCGTTCCTGCTCCTCGCCGGAGCCGGCATCCTCTGGCTGGCGTCGATTCGGCGCGGGCGGCCACGGCCCGCCGCGTAATCCTCGCGCAATTCGTTTTGGTGTAAAATTCTCAAAAACGGCAAGGTGACCGGCGACAGGTTGCTTTGCCTTTGTTTTTAAAAGATTAATTGCTGCGTCCTGGAGAGGAGCTCATGAATCAACCCGCCTCCGCGGCCCACCTCGCCAACGCCTCCGACGCGCCCGCCACCGTCAAGCACGCCAAGCTCAGGGCGTGGGTCAAGGATATCGCGCAGCTCACCAAGCCCGACCGCGTGTACTGGTGCGACGGATCGCAGGACGAATACGACCGGCTGTGCCGCGAGATGGTCGGCACCGGCATGCTGATCAAGCTGAACCCGCAGGTGAAACCGGGTTGCTTCCTCGCGCGCTCCGACCCCGATGACGTCGCGCGGATGGAGGAACGCACGTTCGTGTGTCCCCTCAACCGGGAAGACGCCGGCCCCAACAACAACTGGGTGGCGCCGGACGAAATGCGGGCGACGCTCGGCAAGCTCTTCGACGGCTGCATGCGCGGGCGCACGATGTACGTGATTCCCTACAGCATGGGGCCGCTCGGCTCCCACATCGCGCACATCGGGGTCGAGTTGACCGATTCCCCGTACGTGGTCGTGAACATGAAGCTCATGACGCGCATCGGCCGCAAGGTGCTCGACGTGATGGGCGCCAATGGCTACTTCGTGCCGTGCGTGCACTCGGTGGGCGCGCCGCTGGCGCCGGGGCAGAAGGATGCCGTGTGGCCCAGCAACAAGCAGCACAAGTACATCGTGCATTATCCGGAGACCAAGGAAATCTGGTCGTTCGGCAGCGGCTACGGCGGCAACGCGCTGCTCGGCAAGAAGTGCCTGGCGCTGCGCATCGCCTCGATCATGGCGAAGGAGCAGGGCTGGCTCGCCGAGCACATGCTGATCCTCGGCATCGAGACGCCCGAGAAGAAGAAGCATTACATCGCGGCGGCGTTCCCGAGCGCGTGCGGCAAGACCAACCTCGCGATGCTGGTGCCGCCCAGGGTATTCAGGGACAAGGGGTGGAAGATCACGACCATCGGCGAGGACATCGCCTGGATCAAGCCCGGCAAGGACGGCCGCCTCTACGCAATCAACCCGGAGGCCGGCGCGTTCGGCGTTGCGCCCGGGACCTCGGAATTCACCAACCCAAACTGCCTGCAGGCGGTCACGCACGACACGATATTCACCAACGTTGCGCTGATGCCGGATGGCGACGTGTGGTGGGAGGGCCTGACGAAGGAGCCTCCGCAAGCGCTCACCGACTGGCAGGGCAAGGCCTGGGCGCCGGGTTGCGGGCGCAAGGCGGCGCATCCCAACGCACGCTTCACCATGAGCTGCGCCCAGATCCCGTCGGTGGATCCGGACTGGGAAAACCCGGATGGGGTGCCGATCAGCGTGTTCCTGTTCGGCGGGCGGCGCGCGACCGCGGTGCCGCTGGTGACGGAATCGCTCGACTGGGCGCACGGGGTCTACCTGGCCTCGACGATGGCCTCCGAAACGACCGCGGCGATCGTGGGCGAGGTCGGCGTGGTGCGGCGCGACCCGTTCGCGATGCTGCCGTTCTGCGGCTATCACTACGGCGATTACTTCAGGCACTGGCTGGATGTCGGAAAGAAGCTCAAGCAGCCCCCGCGCATCTTCGGCGTGAACTGGTTCCGGCAGGACGCGAAGGGCGAGTTCATCTGGCCCGGCTTCGGCGACAACATGCGGGTGCTGAAGTGGGTCATCGACCGCGTCGAGGGCAAGGCGGACGCGGTGAAGACGCCGCTCGGCCTGCAGCCGCGCTACGAGGACCTCGAATGGAGCGGGCTCGAGAGCTTTACGCGCGCGCGCTTCGAGGAACTGACGAAGGTTGACCCTGTGGTGTGGCGCAAGGAAGTGAAGGACCACGCGGAACTGTATGAGAAGCTCAAGGCGCGCATGCCGAAGGAGCTCTACGATCTGCGCGATCAGCTGGAGCGGGCGCTATGAAACCCCGACCGGCTTGCCGGATTTCATCGACATGATGATCGCCTCGAACGCCGCCACGACCGCCACCATTTCCGTGGTCTTGATGGGGTAGGGCGCCCGTCCCTCGACGGCGTCCGCGAACGCGTCGATCTCGGCGAGCAGCGAGTCCACCCTGGGGAAGTCGCGCGCCTCGACCTTGCCGCCGCGGCTGCGCAGCACGAGCTGCGTCTCGCCCAGCGCCTCGGCCGAGCCTTCGTCGCCGAACACGTGCACGCGCCAGTAGACGGGCGAGGCGCGCACCGCGCCGAAATAGCCCGTCAGGCCGCTGGCGAACTCGAAATTGATGCCTATGGTGTCGCGGGGATCGGGGCCCGGGCGATGCGTGGTGAGCCGCGCGTTCACTTCCGACACCGGGCCGGCGACGCTCACGAAGGCGTCGAGGAGGTGGATGCCGGTGCCGGTCATGCCGCCGCCGGGAGATTCGTCGGGCGATTCGCGCCACGCCGAGAAGTGCATGCCGGAATTCTCGTTGCTGTAGTGTCCCTCGATCAGCATGACGCGCCCCAGCGCGCCGCTCGCCACCACGCGCCGCAGCTCCGCCATCGACGGCCAGAAGCGCTTGTTGGTGCCGATGCCGAGCAGGACTCCGGCTTTCGCGCAGGCGGCGACCGACCGTTCGGCATCGGCCCGCTTCAGCGCGAGCGGCTTCTCGCAGAATACCGGCTTGCCGGCCTGCGCCACGCGCACGATCTGGTCCGTATGCAGGGAATGCGGGGTCGCGAGCAGCACGGCGTCAACCCGCGGGTCGGCGAGCGCCTTCTCGAGATCGTCGCTCAGGGTGAAGCCGCCGGCCTCCGCGAGCGGCAGCGCGGCATCGATCTCCTGGCTGACGCCGTGCACGAAGCGGAGCTTCCGGCTCTTGCCCTGGACGCACTGGACGATGTTCTTGCCCCACCAGCCCAGGCCGATGATCGCCGCGTTGATCATTTCAGTCCGGCGCGGTTCTTCGCCTTCACCGCCTTGTTGACCACGTTGACCGGCCACTCGCCGGACAGCACCCGGCGCACCTCGTTCGGGGCGCCGGCCTGGAGGCCGACCATGGCGGTCTCGCTGTACCACGCCGTGTGCGGGTTGATGATGACGTTGTCGCGCCCGCGCAGCGGGTGGGGACTCGGCAGCGGCTCGGGATCGGTGGTGTCGAGGGCGCAGCCGGCGATCTTCCTCGCGTCGAGGGCGCGCACCAGCGCGGCGGTATCCACCACCGGGCCGCGCGAGCAGTTGATCAGGACCGCGGCGGGCTTCATGCGCGAAAAAGCGTCGTCGTTGATCATGCCGCGCGTCTGGGGCGTGAGCGGCGGATGCACCGAGACGAAATCCGATTCCCGCAGCAGCTCGTTCAACTCCACTTTCGTCCCGGGTTCGGGGAACTGCCCGTCCTTGACGAACGGGTCGGCATAGAGGACGCGCATGCCGAACGCGGCCGCGCGCACCGCCACCTGGCGCGCGATGTTGCCGAAACCGACGAGCCCGAGCGTGCGGCCCACGAGCCGGTAGAGCGGCTTGCCGGGCGGCACGGCCCACGTCCCGGCGCGCACCAGGCGGTCGTAGAACGCCACTTTCCGGGCGCTGTCGAGCAGCAGCGCCATCGTGTGCTCGGCGACCTCCTCGACGCAGTAGGTCGGGTTGTTGGTGACGATGATGCCGGCCTGCGTCGCCGCCTCCAGGTCTATCGTGTCCACGCCGATCCCGTAACGCGCGATGATCCGGCATTTCGGCATCTTCGCCATGGCGTCGGCCGTGATCGGGCCTGCATAGGTGTTGAGCAGGGCGTCGCAGTCCGCCGCCTGGGCCAGGAACTCCTCCGGCTTCTTGGTCTGCATCGGCACCAGCTCCGCCAGTCCCCCGAGGATCTTCTTCTCCACGTCCAGCGACTCCCAGACGTAGTCCGTCAGCACCACTTTCGCTTTAGCCGCCATTCCGCATCCTCTTGATGTCGTCAGCCGTCACTTCTTCGAATCGTATATCTCGGGATTCCAGCAGTTCGGCGGACGCCGGCCCTCCAGCACCGCCAGGATGTTGTCCGCGACCACGTTGGCCATGGACTCTCTCAGCTCCGTGACGGCGCTGCCCAGGTGCGGCGTCAGCACGACGTTCTGCATGCCGAGCAGTTCCGGCTCCACGTTCGGCTCGTTTTCGTAGACGTCAAGGCCGGCGCCCGCGATTCGCTTCTCCTTCAACGCGCGCACCAGGGCCTTTTCGTCGACGATGGGGCCGCGCGAGGTGTTGACGAGAAACGCCGTCGGCTTCATCAGGCGGAGCTCGCGTTCGCCGACCAGGTGACGGGTCTCGGCGTTTAAAGGCGCGTGGATCGAGACGTAATCCGACTCCGCGAGCAACTGGTCGTACGGCACGTAGGTGAGGCCGGCCTCGCGCTCCTCGCCCTCGGGCTTGCGGCGCGGCGTCCAGTAGAGGGTGCGCATCGAGAAACCCTGCGCCCGCTTGGCGACCGCCTTCCCGATGCGACCGCCGCCGCCAATCAGCCCGATGGTCCTGCCGTGGACCCAGGCGCCGAGGAGGTGCGCCGATTGCGCGCCGGGAAACACCCCGGCACGCACCAGCCGGTCGCCCTCGACCACGCGCCGGGCGACGGCCAGCAGCAGCGCAAAATGGATGTCGGCGGTCGCCTCGGTCACGATGGGGGCGATCACCGTGACCGGGATGCGCCGCTCCGTCGCCGCCGCCACGTCGATGTCGGAGGGCGTGATCTTCATCGAGGCGATCGCGCGCAGGCGCTCGCCGGCGCCGATGATCTCCCGGTCCACCTTGTCGTGGAGCAGGCAGAACAGGATGTCGAGGTCCGGGACCTTCGCGAGCAGCTCGCCCTCGGTGACCTTGTGCAGCGGGTCGGGGTTCAAGTCGACATCGGCGACCGCGCGTAGCCGCTCGATCGCGCTCGCGGCAACGGGCTGGGTGATGAAGATTTTCGGGCGCATCAGCGACCACAAATCCTGCAGGCATAGTCTTCCAGCGCCTGTGCCGTCACGCCGACCGCCCGGTGCTGCCTGCGGTTGTACTCCTCGGATTCGAGCTCGGTGCGGAAGGAATCGTTCAGGCGATTGATCATGTTGAACATCGCGCAGGCGAGCGAGATCTCGACGATCTCGGCGTCGCTGAAGAGGCGGCGCAGATCGTTCCAGTGGGCGCCGTCGCGCTTGGCGGCGTTGAGCGTCATCGCCTCCGACCACGAGAGCGCCGCCTTCTCGCGCTCATTGAACAGCGCGCTCGAGCGATAGTCGTCTCCCTGCAGCGCGTCGAACTCCGCGTCGGTGAGCCCCAGTGCTTGACCAAGCACCCGATTGTGCTCCGTTCAGTACTTGCAGCCGTTGATCGTGGAGGTCTTGAGCACCGCCAGGTTGCGCAGCCGCACGTCGGATACCGCGCCGGCGCCCGGCTGCCGCACCGCCGCGATGAACGGCAGCAGCCACCGCGCCACGTACGGGCTGTGCGCGAGGATCCGCTGCAGGTTGGCGGTGCGACCGAGCATCCGGTTCGATGCCTCGAACAGCTCCCTGGCCGGTCCAACCGCCTCTTCGTCGGTGATGCCGCGGATTCTCTGCGTCATCGATTGGCCATCCAGCGCACGATCCCCGCGACGCCGTCCACCGCGACCTGCGTGCCGTCGGGGATCTGCATCGTGGCGCCCGGCACGCCCAGCACCATCGGAACGCAGCGCTCGCGCGCGAGCGAGGCGAGGTGGGAAGTGCTGCCGCCGAGCTCGGACACGACACCGGCAACGATGGCGAGCACGCGGCCCAGCGCCGGTCCGGCCATTTTCGTCACCAGCACGTCGCCCGGCGCGATGCGCGAGATCTCGCATTCGCAATTCACCACGCAGGCGCGCCCCGTGCCCCAGCCCACGCCCGCCGGCTGGCCGCGCAGGCGCGGCTGGCGCAGCCAGATCGGGTCGGGTGATTCCGTCTGCTTGTCGTCCAGGTGCAGGGGCCGGGCCTGCAGCAGCTTGAACCCTGCATCGTCCATCGCCCATTCGATTTCGACCGCCATGCCCATGACCGCTTCGGCCTCGAGCATGAGTCGCCCCAGTTCTTCCACTCTCGCCGGCGCGAGGCAAAGCTGCTTCCTGGCCGGGGATTTCGATAGTTTCGGCAGATGAGCGCAGCCCGGTTGGTGGTACTCGATGCCGGCGTGGCTCTCGCGCAAGGCGCCGTTTCTCCCGAGTTCGTAACGATCGGGCGCGACCTCGCCTTGCGCGATCGCGGATCCGAGTCCCGCGGTCGCGTTGATCAGCATCCCGCCCTCGGCCGTCTGGCTCAATCCGCCACCGGCCGCGCGCGCCGCCACCAGCGGCTGGATCAGCAGCGCCATTGCCGTGTCCGCCGGGTCGAGGTCGTGCGTGGCCATGTAGCGCAACGCGCGCGGCGCCCATAATGCCGCCCAGCACGCGCGAACCGCCGTAAGGAAATCGGTCTCGTTGTCGATCCCGAGGAAGCTCTCGAACTGTCCTGCGAAGCCCGATCCGAAGCGGTCCTCGACGAGCGCCGAGGAGCGCACGACGCCCGGAATCGCCGTATCACGGGTCATGGCCCGCCACGCCGCGATCAACGGTTCCTGGAACTCCGGCGCGACGGGTTGCTCCATCAACCGCATGCGCAGGCGGAGCGCGCTGCGGCGCGCCTGCGCGTCCTCGGCGGAAAACACCTCGCGCGCGCAGGCCTCGAGGTCCAGGCTGGCGAGCTGGACGCGGTAGGCGTCCGCGGCCAGGCAGAAGCCGTCCGGCGTCGGCAGGCCGGCCCGGCGCAACGCGGCCAGGTTCGCGGCCTTGGGCCCGACCCGGCCCGCATCGGCCGCAGCCGGAGAGGAGAGCGGGATAACGAAATCGCGGCCGCTCACCGTCCCGCCAGCGTCGAATAGCCCGGCATCGGATCGACGACGGTGATCTGCTCGACGGGGAAGTTGGAGATGATCTCCACCTTGTCCTTGTGCACGATCAGCATCTCCTCGATGCGCACGCCCCATTGGTACATCTTGCCGTGCTGGGTCTCGAGCGCGAACACCATGCCTTCCTTGATCTCGATCGGGTGGTCGAGCGACCAGATGCGCGAGATGACCGGCTGGTCGTACTGAGCCAGCCCCAAGCCGTGCCCCCACAGGTTCGCCGCCGCCTGGTCTTCCTCGGCGTAGCCCCACGCCTCCTTGGCCGAGGGCCACTTGGACGCGATTTCGCGGGTCGTGGTGCCGACCTTGACCGCCTTGATCGAGTCGTAGAGCCACTTCAACGCGGTCGCGTAGACGTCCTTCTGCTCCTGGGTCGGCTCCTTGCCCGCGCAGTAGGTGCGGTAGTAGCACGACTTGTAGCCGTTCCAGGTGAGCGCCGCGAGGTCCATGAACACGATGTCGCCGGGCTTGACGATGCGGTCGGAGAAGTTGCGCCAGTTGGGCCAGGTGTTGGGGCCGGCGGAAACGATCACGTCCTCCACGTCCTCCATTCCCGGGATCGAGTAGAGGTACTCCATGATGTGCGCCGTCATCTGGTTCTCGGTGCGGCCGGGCTTCAGGAACTTCATGAATTCCCAGTGCGCCGCGTCGCCGATCGCGCCGACCATGCGCAGGGCTTCCTGCTCGTCCGTGTTCTTGACCGCGCGCGCCTCCATCATCGGCGTCATGCCGTCGCTCCAGTCGATCTTCTCGTCCTTGAAGATCTGGATCATGTTGATATCGACGAAATCCACCCCGAGCTTGCCGCCCGCGACGTTCGCCTTCTTCATCTCCTGCTGGATGGCGTGAGTGAACTTGCGCACCTGCTGCAGCGAGGCGGGCCCCGCCGCGCCCTTGATCCACGCGTACGACCAGCGCACGTGGTCCTTCGGGATCCACGGCGAATGGCGGTGGATCTGGAAGCCGATGTCGCCCTGCTCGAACAGCACCGGCGCGTCATCGCCGCACAGCAGGCAGTAGCGCAGCCCCGGCTTCAGGCGGTTCCAGCCGGGGGTGAGGGTGCCGGTGACGTAGCGGACGTTCTCGTCGTACATGCAGAGCATGGCGCTCAGCCCGTGCGCCTTCATCCGCTCGCGCGCCCGCTCCAGCCGGTACTTGCGCAAGCGGTCCCAGTTGATGCGTTCCTGCCAGTCCAGTCCAACCATGCCGAAATTCGACATCTCATTCTCCAGTTCGGGTTTTCAAACAACGTGCCGCAATCCTCCGCCACGCCCGCCGGTCGCTACTGCGTCTGGATATTCGCCTCCTTGATGACTTTCGCGAAACGCTCGGTCTCCGCTTTCACGAAAGCCAGGAAATCCTCGGGTGACTTGCTGACTACGATTTCGACGCCGCCGTCGGTGAAGCGCTTGATCACGGTGGGGTCCTGCATCGCCGCGGTGCCGTACTTGAAGAGCGCGTTGACCACGGGCCGCGGCGTTCCCGTGGGCACGAATATGCCCTGCCAGGATCCCACGACCAGGTTGAATCCCTGCTCGCGCATCGTCGGGACTTGTGGATAGGCCGGGTTGCGCTTGGGCGAGATCACGGCCAGCATCCGGATCCGGCCCTGCTTGGCGAAAGTGACCGCGGAGGAAAAGGTGACGAACATCACCTGTATCTCGTTGGAGAGCAGCCCGATCATCGCCGGTCCGGCGCCGCCCTTGTAGTTGACCTGTGCGGCGTCGGTGCCGGTGTTGCGCAGGAACTGGATCATTTCCAGGGTGTTGGCGCTGCTCGGCGCCGGCGCGCCGTAGTTGAGCTTGCCCGGGTTCGCCTTCATGTGGGCGATCAGCTCCTTCAAGGTCTTCGCAGGCAGGCCGGGATTCACGACCAGGCTGCCGGGAACGTCCACCACCTGCGTGACCGGGACCAGGTCCCGCAGCGGCCGGATCGGGAACTTGGTGTAGTAATTCGGGTTGATCGCCATCGTGCCGATGTTGCCTTGCAGGAAGGTGTAGCCGTCGGGCGTGGCGCGGGCGGCGACCTCGACCCCGATATTGCCGGCGGCGCCGCCGCGATTGTCCACCACGACCTGCTGCTTGAGCCGTTCGGCGAGCGCCGGCTGGATGATGCGGCCCGCGAAATCGGACGCGCCGCCCGGCGCGAACGGGACGATCATGCGCACCGGCCGCGACGGATAGTCCGCGGCCTTGCCCTGGGCGAATGCCGGCGGACTCGCCAGCAGGGATGCGGCAGCGAGGGCGGCGGTTAGCAGATGATGCTGGGTTCTCATGGCGGTGCTCTCCTCATGTTGTGGTGGTGTCTACTTGCCCGGAATCACCGGCAGCAGCAGGCAGGATGCCGTGCCCCCCGGTGAAGATCGTGTTTTCCCCGATATTGTAATCCGCGTGGTCTCAGCTGGCCGCCATGTCGTCCGGACCGATCGGGAGCTTGACCGGACGCTTGAGCTTCGCGGAAAGATCGATCGCCTTGGTGAGCATCAGGCGGTTGTGACCCTCGCGGGCGGTCGCGTGCTGGGTCGTCACGCCGAGCGAAACCCGATTGAGCCACGAGTTGGTTTCCTCGCGCATGGGGCCGCGCAGCTCGCCGAGCGCCATGTCGCCGACCGGGTAGCTGGTCAGGAAATCGACGTGGCGGCGCTTGTCCGGCGCGTAACCCTCGGCCTGGATCAGGTTGGTCGCCAGGATCATGTCGCGGTGCGTATCGTCTATGGTGAGCACGCCCTCGGTGCCGACCGCGCCGATTTCGAGGCTGTACACGGCGCCGGGCCAGATTTCCGGCAGCGCCCAGGAAATCACCCCGTGATAGATGGCGCCGTCGTCGAACGTGATGGTGTAGCCGGTGCCGTCCACGCCCTGCCACGTCGGGCCCAGCGCCTTGTTCACGGAGCGCGCGTAGACCTCGACCGGCGTCTTCGCCTCCATCAGCCACATCACGATGTCGAGCGCATGGGTGCCGGAGATCACCATCGGCGTCACTTCCGACCGGTTGTCGCTGCGCCGGTAGTTGTCGATGGCGACCAGCCGGTTCATGAAGGCGCGCGAGGTGACCATCGTGACCTCTCCCAGTGCGCCGGACTTGACCTTTTCCTTCGCCACGAGCCAGCGGCGGCGGAAGCGCTGGGTATAGCCGATCACGGCATCGACGCCGCTCTTCTCGATGGCGGCGAGGGTGACGGCCGATTCGGCCAGGTCGGTGGCGAGCGGCTTTTCGATCAGCATCGGCAGCATGCGCCCGGCCGCGAAGAGGACCGGGTCGACGTGCAGATGCTCGTCGGTGCAGACGACCACCGCGTTGACCTCCGGGCGGGAGAGCAGCTCGCGGAAGTCGGTCGTGACGAAATCCGCGTTGCATTTTTCCCGCACGATTTCGCCGCGCTCGGGGTTGATCTCGGCGAGCCCGATCCAGTCCACCTCCGGGTGGCGCGCGGCGAGCTCGCCGCGGATCAGGCCGACGCGCCCCGCGCCGACGATGGCGAGCCCGATGCGCTTCGGTTTCTTTTTCATGACATTTCAGCGAGCCGCCGCGACGGACGCGCGCGACTCGGGCAAGGGCAGGTTGACCGGCTCGTTGCGCTCGGCGGAAAGGTCGGCGGCGATATAGACTTCCATCACCTGGCGCGCCTGCTCGGGCGTGACCAGCACCGGCCGGTCGCAGGCGACCGCCTCGAGAAAATGCACGGTTTCCGCTTTCATCGGGCCGGCGTAGGCGTGGTCCACGAACTCGCCGGGCATGGAGGACAGCGGCAGGCGCATGCCGTTCTCCGTCGTATTGAGGATCACGTCCCGGTGGCTGTCGTCCACCAGCAGCGCGCCGTTGGTGCCGATCATCTCGATCCAGGTGGTGGCGAAATTCGGATAGCCGGGGGGCAGGCTCCACCCCGCGTTGACCACGAAGGAGACCCCGCTGTCCATGATGACGGTGATGAGCTGAGTGTCGGGAATGTCGGACCCCGTGGACTCGCGCATGATCCCGTAGTTGACGGTGGAGAAGACCCGCACCGGCTTGGCGGGCTCCAGGCACCACAGGACGAAATCGAGGTCGTGCGTGGCCTCCATCGCCGCCGGGGACAGCTTGCCGCGGCCGGTAATCTTCTTGCCGAGGCTGCGCGTGATATGGCGGCTCACCAGCGCGCTCACCGGCTTGCCGATGGTGCCGTCATGGATGGATTTCCTGACGTAGGCGAACTTCGGATTGAAGCGCTGGGAGTAGCCGATGGTGAATTTGAGCCTGTTTTTCCTGGCGATGGCGATCAGCTCGTCGGCTTCGTGCAGCTCGATCGCGATGGGCTTCTCCAGGAACACGTGCTTGCCGGCAAGCAGGCATTCGCGTGCCATCGGGTAATGATTCGTTTCCGGGGTGGCGGAGATCATGTAGGCGTCGATCTCCTTGATCTTGAACAGCTCGCGGTAGTCCGTCGTGGCGGTCCGGGCTGCCGTCGCCTTGGCGACCTCCGCCAGCCGCTCGGGCCTGATTTCCGCAATATGGACGTTGCCGACGACCGGGTTGCTGGCACAGGTCTCGGCGCGGATGCCGCCGCACCAGCCGGTGCCGATGATGCCGACGTTGATTTGCTTCACGCATGCTCCAGAAGTGTTGTGGTGCGGGCAAGAAATCGAATTATGTCGCATAATGCGCCGCTTAGGTAAGAGGGAAACATGCCATTCCACCGCTTCGAGGATGTCGAGAGCCGGTACCTGACGCCCCACCTGTCCACCGGCAAGGCGCCGGTGATCGAGGGCAAGTACATGTACTTCTGCCTGCTGCACAAGAACGCCGGCACCGGGTCGGAGCTGCACTACCACCCGAACGAGCTCCTGATCTTCCCGCTGCGCGGCAAGATCAACGCCATCGTCGGCAAGGACCGGCGCATCGTTGCGCCGGGCACGTTTGTCCATGCGCCCGCCTACGCGCGCCACTCGATGAGGGCGACCGAGGACGGCCACTGCCAATACCTCTATATCAAGGACAAGACCTGGACGGTGGTCGGGCTCGCGGAGAACGAGGCCGTGCCCGAGAAGGCGATGACGGTGGAGGAGGTCAACCGGCGCTACAAGGTGGGCGAGCGCGACAAGCACAAGGGCGCCGCGGGCAAGTCGCAGGCGGTGGTGGAAGGGCTGGACGTCTGCTTTTACCCGATCGTCGAGTCGCTCGATGCGCCGCGGCGCTCGGCCCGCCACGTCGACTGGATCGAGGGCGAGCGGCTGGCCTTTGGCTTTTTCGAGGTGCCGGGCGGCTACGACGAGCCGCGCGCGACGGCCCAGCACGAGATGTTCATCTACGTTCTCAGCGGCAAGCTGCAGGCACAGGCAAACGGGCAATCGAGGACGATCGGCGCCGCCGACATAGTCCACATTGCGCGAGGCGCACCGTACCGGCTGCAGGTACAATCACCGTTCGCGCGTTACGTGCTGGTATGCTCGACGCCGTATCTCGAGAACCGCATCGACAACTTGACGCCTGACGAAGCGGAGCGGGCGCGCCTCAACGTCAAGCCCAACTAACCCCGTGAGTCGTGATTCGTCCCGTTCCAATGTCCACATCAAAGGTTCACGCAGGATAGTCGACCGGTTACTGGATGATAATCATTGGAACGGGATTCGTGAGTCGTGAGTCGAGGAGAAGGATCGGCCGCAGCAGGGGAACGGTCGGACAGGTCGGCCTCGGCATCATGGGGGGCGCTTTCGCCCGGCACCTGCTCGCTGCCGGATTCAACGTCATCGGCTACGATCCGGTGCCCGCCGCCGGCAGGGCGTTGGCGAGAGCGGGCGGACGGTCCGCGGGATCCGGCGCCGAAGTCGCGGCGAAGGCGCGGATCATCATCACCTCGCTGCCGTCGCCGGCCGCGATGGAAGAGGCCTACTTCGGGAAGCGGGGCATCGCGGCGGGAGCGCGCCCGGGCACCATCGTGATCGAGGCCAGCACGATGACGCTCGAACTCAAGGAGAGCCTGCGCCGGCGGCTTGCCCGGCGCAGGGTAATGCTCCTCGATTGCCCGATCAGCGGCACCGGCGCGCAGGCCGCCGCGAAGGACATCGCGATCTACGCGAGCGGCGACCGGCGCGCGTTCAACCGCTGCCGCGGCGTATTCAACGGATTCGCGCGCTCGACCTATTACTGCGGGGCGTTCGGGATCGGGTCGAAGCTCAAGTTCGTCGCCAACCTGCTGGTGACCATACACAACCTTTCCACCGCGGAAGCAATGGTGGTCGGCGAGAAGGCGGGCATCGATCTCGGGCTGCTGTACCGGGTCATAGCCGACGGCGCGGGCAGCTCGCGCATGTTCCAGGTGCGCGGGCCGATGATGGTGCGCGGGCACTACCTGCCGCCGCACATGAAGTCGAAGATCTACCAGAAGGATATCGGCATCATCCGCGCGTTCGTCAGGCGCCTGAAGTGCCCGACCCCGCTCTTCGACGGCAGCATCCCGTATTACACCGCGGCGCTGAGGCAGGGCTGGTCCCTGCACGATACGGCCGCGATACACTCGGTTTTGAGAAAACGCGCAGGATTGAGGGGCAAGCCCCGGCGGCGCACAACCAGGAAAGGAAGATAGATGGCCGTGGAAGGATCCTTGCGACCGGGAGGGCAGGCGAGCCAGCTGTCCCTCAACATGAAGCTTATCGCCCATCACGAGCTCGCCGGCTTCGGCGGCATCGGCGAGGGCATCAACATGCAGAAGGCCAGGGACGGCCGCCGCATCCTGTGGATGGCGCACGAGTCCGCGCCCAAGAACTTCACCGCGGTGGATGTCACCGACCCGCGCAATCCGAAACTGGTAGTCCAGACCGACCTGCCGCACGCCGACGTGCGGTCGAATTCGCTCGACGTGGTGGGCGACATCATGGCGGTGGCCTACCAGACCAAGAAGTGGGGCCTGAAACCCGCCGGGATGGACCTGTTCGACATCAGCAAGCCCGAGCAGCCGAAACTGATCTCCCATTTCGACACCTCGGGACCGTGCTCGCGCGGCGCGCACTGCGTGTTCTTCGTGGACGGCGAGTACGTGCACCTCACTTCCGGATCGCCGGATTTCGAGCCGACGCACGAAAAGGACGACCAGTTCTACCGCATCATCGACGTGCGCAACCCGTCGCAGCCGGCGGAGGTCGGGCGCTGGTGGTATCCGGGCACGCGCAAGGGCGATTCCGCGCCGCCGCCGCCGCGCCACCCGAAGTTCGACGGCGGCTACCGGCCGCACAACACGAACGTGTACCCGCAGAAGCCGGACCGGGCCTACATCGGATACATCGATGGCGGCGCCTGGATACTGGACATCAGCGACAAGACGAAACCGAAGCCGGTGGGGCACCTGCAGTACTCTCCGCCCTACAACGGTTTCACGCACACCGTGCTGCCGCTGATCGAGCGCGGCTACCTGATCATTTCGGACGAGTGCGTCAGGGACAACGGCGAGGACTGGCCCAAGCTCACCTGGGTGGTGGACGCGCGCGTCGAGAGCAACCTGGTGCCGGTCGCGACCCTGCCGCTGCCGCCGGCGGAATCCTTCATCAAGCGCGGTGGCCGCTTCGGCTCGCACAACCTGCACGAGAACCTGCCGGGACCGTGCTCGTTCCGCTCGGAGACGCTGATTTTCGGCACGTTTTTCAACGGCGGCGTGCGCGCCTACGACGTGTCCAATCCCCTGCAGCCGAAGGAAGCCGGCTACTTCGTGCCCGGCACGCCCAAGCTCGCGCCCAAGGGCTCGTCGCAGATCAACGACGTCTGGGTGGACGAGAATCGCCTCGTCTATGCCGTTGACCGCTTCGGCGGCGGCCTGTACACGCTGGAGACCACTTTCTAGGGAACGTGACCTGTGGCTGGAATCCGATGACCGTCGCAGAAACCAGTTCGGCAACGACCCGTGATGCGCTGGCGGGGCTGATCCCGGTCTCGATCATCACCGGCTTCCTGGGCAGCGGCAAGACCACGCTCATCAATCACCTGCTCAAGCGCCCCGAGATGAACCGGGTCGCGGTGATCGTCAACGAGCTGGGCGAGATCGGCGTGGACAACGAGCTGGTGCAGGTATCCTCCGAGCAGATGATGCTGCTCAACAACGGGTGCTTGTGCTGCGTGCTGCGCGGCGACCTGCAGGAGACGCTGCGCGAGCTGTTCATCAAGCGGCGCAACGGAGAGGTGATCGACTTCGACCGCGTGGTGATCGAGACCACGGGGCTGGCGGACCCGGCGCCGGTGATGCAGACGCTGATCACCGACACGCTGCTGCTCGAGCAGTATCGCCTCGATTGCGTGGTGACGCTGGTGGACGCGGTCAACGCGCCGGGCCAGCTCAATCAGTTCTCGGAGCCCGTCAAGCAGGTTGCGCTGGCGGACCGGCTGGTGGTGACCAAATCCGATCTCGTTGCTGAAAAGCAGCTGACGGCCCTGACCGGACGGCTCAACGAGATCAATCCGAAGGCGCCGGTGCGGGTCGCAATCAATGGCGAAATCGATCTGCCGTTCCTGGTGGATGTCGGCTTGCGCAGTTCCAGGGCGCGGTTGGAGGAGGTTGAACGCTGGCTGGGCGCGGATGAGGACGATGGGCACGGGCACCGGCACGACGAGAACGTGCAGAATTTCGTGCTGCGATTCGAGAAGCCGATGCCCTGGGCAACCTTTACGCAGTGCCTGGAAGTGCTGACCGCCCTGCGCGGGCCGGACCTGCTGCGCGTGAAAGGACTGGTCAACGTCGAGGGCAAGGCGGGCCCGATGGTGGTGCAGGGCGTGCAGCACCTGTTCCATCCGCCTCTGGAGCTTGCGGCGTGGCCCGGTGCCGACCGCAGCACGCGGCTCGTGTTCATTACTCACGGCATTCCCAGGCAGACCGTGGCCGACTTGTTCTCCGCGATCGGTGCCGTGACCGCGAACCGTCGCGCCTGAAGATCCCATGGGCCTGGTCGACATCGCGCGCCGGTTGCGCGATGACGTTGACCGGATTGAGTTCGCGCCGCCGGTCGCGGTCGTCTACAACCCGCTCGACTACGCGTGGAAGCCGCACCGCGCCTATCTCGAGCGCTATGGCCAGGGGCATCCGCAGGTCCTCCTCCTCGGCATGAATCCGGGACCGTTCGGCATGGCGCAGACCGGCGTGCCGTTCGGCGACGTCGCGATGGTCCGCGGCTGGCTCGGCATCGATGCGCCGGTGGGCCGCCCGGCGCGCATGCATCCCAAGCGCCCGGTCGCCGGCTTCCACTGCGGGCGCGGCGAGGTGAGCGGCCAGCGGCTGTGGGGCTGGGCGCGCGCCACGTTCGGCACGCCGCGGCGTTTCTTCGCGCGATTCTTTATCGCCAACTATTGCCCGCTTGCGTTCATGGAGGAGAGCGGGCGCAATCGCACTCCCGACAAGCTGCCGCGCGCGGAGAGGGCAGCACTGTTTGCCGCCTGCGACACTGCGCTGCGGCGGACCGTCGCGCAATTGCGGCCCGATTACGTCGTGGGAGTCGGGCGGTTTGCCGCGGACCGCGCCGCCGCCGCGATGGAAGGGACGCAGATCAGGCTGGGCGTGGCGCCGCACCCGAGTCCCGCGAGCCCGGCGGCGAATCGCGGCTGGGCGGCCCAGATGACGCGGGCGCTCGGGGATCTGGGGATCAGCGTCTAGCGTGCCAGCCGCCGCACGCGACTACGGCACGCTGGCGGTCGAGTCCAGGACGACGTTACGAATTGCGGGAGCAGGCGCGGAAAGCTGCGCCACCGAAGCGCGCAGGCCCACGGTCCACTCGGTCTCGGGCGAATTGAGGTTCACCGAGGCGAAAGCCGCCGTCACGGCCGGCACGTCGTAGCCCAGCTGGGCGAGCAGGCTCACGGCGATCAAATCCGCCTCATCCCTCTGCCTCGGCTTGTAGGTGGTGAGGAGCACGCGCGAGCCCAGGAACGAGGTCGCCGTCATTGCAGCGTTTGCCGCGATGCTCGCGGACGCGCCGCCGGTCGCGGCGTTGGCCAGGAAAAGATTGCCGAACAACTGGGGCAGGTTCGCCACCGGCGCAATGAGATGCACCAGGGCGGAGACGATGAGGGTGGCCGAGACGTTCTCCTCGTGGTGATTGGCCACCACGTGCCCGACTTCACGGGCGAGAATGAATGCGAAAGCCGCGTCATTGGGCGCCAGCGAACCGACCGGGCGCAGGACCATGATGCGGCCCGACGACGCCGACACGGTGCCGGGCTCGGACTTGTCGGCGACGACGAACTCGAAATTCCTGACGCGGCTGGCGATGTCGGGATAGAGCCGGTAAGCGGCTTTGGCGAGGTCGGGGCCGATGCGGGCCACGCGTTGATCGACGTCATCCCACATGCTGCAAGCCGGCTCGGTGCAGCGGCTCGGCGCATCCGCCCGGGTCACCAACATCAGTTGCATGTCCACTTCGGAGTAGACCGCGGTCATCTCCGGGGGCAGGTTCAATGAAAGGCGTCCGTCCTGCGGCGTGGCGGCGCATCCGCTCAGCATCGCGCAGGCACAGAGAGCGGCGGGCAACTTGTTCAGGACTTGCATGAATCCCCTGTTAATGGAGCCTGATCTCCACCAGGGCGCAGTATAGACCGATTCCAAGCGCTTGAGCGGAAACAAAAACCGGGGCTAGCCGTGCGCTAGCCCCGGTTCGTTATGGCTCCCCGAGCTGGGCTCGAACCAGCGACCTGCGGATTAACAGTCCGTCGCTCTACCAACTGAGCTATCGGGGAATGTCCGGCGTGAAATAGGACTTGGTGCCGCTACGAAAAGGCGCCTATATTAATGTTTCGTACCAAGCTGGTCAACGACTTTTTTCTGAATTTCCCTGAATTATGAAGTGGTTAAAGTGGATTGGCGGCATCGCAGGCGTGATCGTCCTGGCCCTCGCCGTGGTGCCGTTTTTCATCTCGCTCAACGATTACATCCCGCAAATCGAGAAGGAGATTTCGGCGCGGATCAAGGAGCCGGTGAAGATCGGTGGCCTGCGCGCCGCCGGCCTGCCGCTGCCGCACGTGACGGTGGACGGCATCACGGTGGGCAAGTCCGAGGACATCAAGGTCGGCAAGGTCACCGTGACCCCCGATCTCGGTTCGCTGCTGGGCGCGACCAAGGTGATCAAGACCATCGAGATCGACGGGCTCGTGCTGACGCAGAAGGCGATCGACAAGATCCCGGGCTGGATACCGGCGGACGACGGGAAGGCGGCGCAGCCGCCGGCGGTGCGGGTCGAGAGCATCAAGCTCGACGACGCGGTCGTCAAGCTGCAGAAGGCCACGTTCGGACCGTTCGACGCGCGTCTCGACCTGACGCACGAGGGCAATCTCGAGAACGCATCGATCGTGGGCCGGGACGGCAAGCTCAAGGCCTTCATCAAGCCGCAGAAGTCGGGTTACCTGATCGACGCGGCGGCAAAGTCCTGGAAACTGCCGGTCGGACCGCCGATCCAGTTCGACGAGCTGACCGTCAAGGGCGTGGCCACCCTGAAGGATGCCGCGCTGAGTGAAGTGCGGGCCAGGCTCTACGGCGGAACGATTGCCGGGAAGGTCAATGTCGCCTGGCAGAAAGGGCTGCAGCTCAAGGGCAGCGCGGACGTCAACCAGGTCGAGGTCCGCTCGCTGCTGCAGGCACTGGGCAGGCCGCCGACATTGAGCGGCAAGCTCGTTGCCAGGCCGGTGGTGTTCTCGGCCAACGCGCCCAGGCCGGACCAGATCGTGAAGGCACTGCGGCTGGAGACGCCGTTCGACGTGCATAACGGCGTGCTGCACGGCGTGGACATCCGGAAAGCCGCGACCTCGCTCATCAAGAAGGACGGGGGGAAGGGCGGCGAGACCCGCTTCGACAAGCTTTCCGGCCACCTCGTTCTGGACCGGGGGACGCGCCGCCTGACCCAGTTGAATGTCGTGTCGGGCTCGCTGGCGGCGGACGGCAACGTGACGATAACGCCCAGGGACGAGCTTTCGGGCCGGATCAACGCCAACATCAAGGCGGCCTCGGTTGGCGCGGCGACCGTGCCCCTGAATGTCACCGGGACGCTCGAATCCCCGCTGCTCTATCCGACAGGCGGAACGATGGCGGGCGCGGCGGTTGGCACCGTCATCCTCGGGCCGGGCGTCGGAACTTCGATAGGCGCGAAGGTCGGCCAGTGGACCGAGGGGCTGTTCGGGAAGTAGTAACTAAACCAGGACGCTGGCAACCGCCCGCGCCACGTAGTCCACGTTCCGTGAATTGAGCGCCGGAACGCAGATCCGGCCGCTGTCGATGGCGTAGAGCGCGTACTCCTCGCGCAACCGCTTCACCTGTTCCCGGTTCAACCCGGAATAGGAGAACAGCCCGCGCTGCCTGATGACGAAGCTGAAGTCGAAATCCGAGCGGATGGCGCGGATCTTCTCGACCAGCTGGCGCCGCATCGTCTTGATGCGTTCGCGCATCTCGCCCAGCTCCTTGTCCCACAAAGCGCGCAACTCCGGCGTCGTCAGGATCATCACCGCCGCCTGCCCGCCGTGGGTCGGGGGATTGGAGTAGTTGGTCCGGATCACGCGCTTCAGCTGGCTCAACGTGCGCGCCGCCATGTCCGCGCTCTCGGTGACGATCGAGAGCGCGCCCACCCGCTCGCCGTAGAGCGAGAGCGACTTCGAGAACGAGCTCGACACGAAGACGACCGGGCAGGCCTGGGCAAAGCGGCGCACCGCCGCGGCGTCGGCATCGAGCCCCTCGGCAAAGCCCTGGTAGGCGAGGTCCAGGAACGGCACGATGCCGCGCGCGTTGACGGCCTCGATGACCCGTTCCCATTGCTCCGGCGACAGGTCCACGCCGGTAGGATTGTGGCAGCAGGCGTGCAGCACCGCGATGGAGCCCGCGGGGAGCTTGTTCAGCGCGCCGACCATGGCGTCGAACTTCACGCCGTGGGTGGCTGCATCGTAATAGGGATAGGCCTGGACCTGGAACCCGGCGTAATCGAACAGCGCCTGATGGTTCTCCCAGCTCGGGTCGCTGATCCAGAGCCCGGCGCCGCGATTCAGCCGTCGCAGCAGGTCGGCGCCGACTTTGAGCCCGCCAGTCCCGCCCAGGGTTTGCACCGTCACGACCCGCTGGTCGCGCAGCACCGCGCTGCCCGCGCCGAACAGCAGTTCCTGCGCCGCCCGGTCGTAGGCCTGCAGGCCGTCGATCGGCAGGTAGTTCCGCGGCAGCGGGCTCTCCGCCAGCTTCTGCTCGGCGCGGCGCACGCACTCGAGGACCGGGACCTTGCCGTTGTCGTCGTAATAAACACCGACGCCGAGGTTGACCTTGCTGGGGTTGCTGTCGGCGTTGAAGGCTTCGGTGACGCCCAGGATGGGGTCGCGCGGCGCCATTTCGACGCCCGCGAGGAAGGATGGTCTCATCTTCTTGGGGGAATGTTCGAGGAGATAGTTTACCTGTAGCTGCCGTTTCGCGTAACTCTTTAACGCGCGAATCCGCCTGGCCGATGACATACTGGCGGCCCAACACGGCGCTGTGGGAAAATGAGCGGTTTAGCTGCGCAACTCAACCTGCGATGAACCGATCCACGCCCAAGACCAATGTCTCCAGCGCCGCCGCTCCGGCGCTCATCGGCTTCCCCGAGAGCCCGTACCGGCTCCACGAGCTGTTCGCGCCGGCGGGAGACCAGCCCGAGGCGATCGAAAAGCTCGTTGCCGGCGTGCGGAACGGGCTCGCGTACCAGACGCTCCTCGGGGTCACCGGCTCGGGCAAGACCTACACCATGGCCCACGTCATCGCCCGCATCGGCTGCCCGGCGCTGATCATGGCGCCGAACAAGACGCTCGCCGCCCAGCTCTATTCCGAGATGCGCGAGTTCTTCCCCGGGAATGCGGTCGAGTACTTCGTGTCGTACTACGACTACTACCAGCCCGAGGCCTACGTGCCGTCGAAGGACCTCTACATCGAGAAGGATTCCAGCATCAACGAGCACATCGAGCAGATGCGGCTCTCGGCCACCAAGTCGCTGCTCGAGCGCCGCGACACCATCATCGTCTGCACCGTCTCCGCGATCTACGGCATCGGCGACCCGGTGGATTACCACAGCATGATCCTGCACCTGCGGGAGCGGGAAAAGCTCGCGCAGCGCGACGCCATCCAGCGCCTGGTGACGATGCAGTACGAAAGGAACGAGTTCGAGTTCCGGCGCGGGGTGTTCCGCGTGCGCGGCGACGTGCTCGATATCTTCCCGGCGGAGAACTCGGAGACCGCGGTGCGGCTGACGCTGTTCGACGACGAGGTCGAATCCATCCACCTGTTCGATCCCCTGACCGGGCACGTCCTGCAGCGCGTCGCGCGTTTTACCGTCTATCCCTCGAGCCATTACGTCACGCCGCGCGCGACCACCCTGCGGGCGATCGAGGCGATCAAGGAAGAATTACGGGAGCGGATCGAAGGGTTCCACAAGATGGGTAAATTGGTCGAGGCCCAGCGCATCGAGCAGCGCACCCGCTTCGACCTCGAGATGCTGGCCGAGATGGGCTTCTGCAAGGGCATCGAGAACTACTCGCGGCACCTGTCGGGCCGCCAGCCCGGGGAGCCACCGCCGACGCTGATCGACTACCTCCCGCACGACGCGTTGATGATCCTGGACGAGAGCCACGTCACCGTCCCGCAGCTGGGCGGGATGTACCGCGGCGACCGCTCGCGCAAGGAAAACCTGGTGAACTACGGCTTTCGCCTCCCCTCCGCGCTCGACAACCGCCCACTGCGGTTCGACGAGTTCGAGAACGTGACGCGGCGCACGATCTTCGTATCGGCCACGCCCGCAGAGTACGAGCGGACGCACCAGGCGCAGGTGGTGGAGCAGGTGGTGCGCCCGACCGGCCTGGTCGACCCGGCGCTGGAGGTGCGGCCCGCCGCGACGCAGGTGGACGACCTGCTGTCCGGGATCAACGAGCGGGTGGCGAAGAACGAGCGCGTGCTGGTAACCACGCTCACCAAGCGGATGGCGGAGGACCTGACCGATTACCTGGCCGAGCACGGGGTCAAGGTGCGCTATCTCCATTCCGACATCGAGACGGTGGAGCGCGTCGAGATCATCCGCGATTTGCGGCTGGGCGAGTTCGACGTGCTGGTCGGCATCAACCTGCTGCGCGAGGGGCTGGACCTGCCGGAGGTGTCACTGGTGGCGATACTGGACGCTGACAAGGAGGGTTTTCTCCGATCGGAGCGCTCGCTGATCCAGACCATCGGCCGCGCAGCGCGGCACATCAACGGCACCGCCATCCTCTACGCGGACCGCGTCACCGACTCGATGCGGCGGGCGATCGGCGAGACCGAGCGGCGCCGCAACAAGCAGATCGCCTTCAACGCCGCGCACGGCATCACCCCGAAAAGCGTCTCCAAGCGCGTCAAGGACATCATCGAGGGCGTCTACGACCACGACGAGGCGCGCAGCCAGCTGAAGGCGGCGCAGGCCGAGGCGCGCTACGAGGCGATGAGCGAGAAGGCGCTTACGCAGGAGTTGAAGCGGTTGGAAAAGGAAATGCTGGACGCTGCCCGCAACCTCGAGTTCGAGCGCGCGGCCCAGTTGCGCGACCAGCTCAGGGCGCTGAAACAGCGCCTGTTTCTAGAGGCGGCGTGACTTGTAGTAATCCCTTCCCGTGGTTGCTTGATGCTATGCTGCTGGCTGTGTCTGGTTAAGCTGGCTTCATTTGGTCGGGAATAGCGACGCGAATCACCAACCTTCGCACATGGCCGTGTCAGGCAAACCGATCCGTCTTTCCG
>MERD01000097.1 GCA_001771935.1 Betaproteobacteria bacterium RIFCSPLOWO2_02_FULL_67_26 | reverse complement strand
GGCCGATCAGCATGGGATTCATGATCGCGAGCATCCTGATCCTGCTCACCATGATCCTGCCGTCGATACGCAAGAGGAAGCAGGAAGCGTACCAAGGCGGCGATCCTCCGTAAGCGGCACGCGTCCGGGCGCTTACAGCATGGGGCCCGGCGAGGTCCAGCCGACCGACAGCCGCACCAGCTCGGCGATGGAGTTTGCGCCCAGCTTTCTCATCATGCGGGAGCGGTGCGCTTCTACGGTCTTGATGCTGATGCCCAGCTCATCGGCAATGCACTTGTTGGGCTTGCCGTCGACCACGCGTTCCATGACCTCGCGTTCACGCTGCGAAAGCGTGGTCAGTTGCGACGTCATCAGGCGTTGCCGGGCGCGGCCTTTCAGCGCACCCTGGTCTGACCGGGCCGCGCCGGAGATCCGCGCGAGCAGCTCATGGTCCTGGAACGGCTTCTCGAGGAAGTCGATCGCGCCCCGCTTGATGGCATGGACGGCCATGGGCACGTCCCCGTGGCCCGTGATGAAAATGACCGGCACGTGCAGTTGTCGCTTGATCAGCCGTTCCTGGAGTTCCAGGCCGTTCATTCCCGGCATGCGCACGTCGAGCACCACGCAGGCTCCCGTTCCCGGCTCCACGTAGGCGAGGAAATGCTCGGCGCTGCTGAACGCCGCTACCCGATAGCCTGCGGACTCGATCAGCCAGCACAGCGAATCGCGGAGAGCGTCATCGTCCTCCACGACATAGACCAACGGGGGGCGCTCGTCCTGCGTCATGGCTTGGCGACAACCAGGGTGAAATGGATCACCACGCCGCCACCCGGGTTCGCGGTGGCCCACATCCGGCCACCGTGGAATTCAATGATCGAACGGCAAATCTGCAGGCCCATGCCCATGCCGTCCGCCTTGGTGGTGAAGAAAGGCCTGAACAGGTTCTCGGTCAGCTCGGACGGCAGCCCGGGGCCGCGATCCGCGACCTCGACATGCAGCCGGTCCGGGGATTCCGCGGAAGAATGGATGCGAAGCTCGCGCTGCTCCGCGGGCACGGCTTGCATGGCCTCGATCGCGTTCCTGACCAGGTTGATCAGCACCTGCTTGATCATGATCCCGTCCGCAAGCGCCTTCGGCAGGCGCGGATCGAGATCCAGCCTCAGGTCTATCGCATGGCGCCCGGCCTCGGCGCGGATCAAGCCCGCGACGTCCATGATCATCCCGCTGAGATCGCTCGGCGCGAGATCGAGCTCGCGCTTGCGCAGGAACTCACGCACGCGCTGGATGATGCTTCCCGCCCGTCCCGCCTGGGCGCTGCTCTTCTCCAGGGCATCCAGCAGCTCCCCGGGCCGCCAGTTTCCGGAACGCAGCCTGCGCACGCAGCCCATGTTGTAGTTTGCGATGGCGGCCAGCGGCTGGTTGAGTTCGTGCGCAAGCACCGAAGCCATCTCGCCGACCGTGACCAGCCGCGCCGTCATATCGAGTTTTTCGTGCTGTTGCCGGGCGACCTCCTCGGCCTGCTTGCGCGCCGTAATGTCGGTGGCGATGTGCAATTGCACGATCCGTCCGTCCACCCAGCGCATCACGCGCACCGCGAGCCAGTACCACTTTCCCGTGGCCGAGTCCCGCATCTCGAGCGGCATGCCGGCGCCACTCTGCTGGGCCACCATCAGGTCCGCGAACCGGATGCCCAGGCGGCGCTCGATCTCCCGGACGCTGCTCGTTCCGCCGCCGCCGAACGCTTCACGGCCCTTCTGGTTCAAATAGAGGAGCTCCCCGCCGCCGGCATCGACCACGTAGACTGATGCATGAAGCCCCTCGAGCACGGTGACAAAGCGCTCGTCGGCGTGAGCCAGTGCGATCCTGAGATGGTTGAGAACGACTACAAAGATGATGTAGACGCAGAACTGCAGCGCGGCCTCCCACATGAAAAGGAACGGATGCGAGAATGGATGCTTGAACGCGAACATCGCGGTCCATAGCCCTACGGCGATACACGCGAGCGCCACCCCCGCGGCGCGCCCGATCATCCACGTGGCGAGAAATATCGGCACCAGGTATGCGATGAGCAGGCTGAAGTCATAGCCTGTGATGTAGTCGAGGCCGGCGATAGCGGCCGCGAGCGCCAGGGCCAGTGCCAACCAGGCGTGCGAGGCCCCCCGAACCGGGTCCAGCGTCAGCCAATATAGAGGTTGCGGTCGCGCGAACATGGCGCGCCTATTTTAGCCGGTGATCCAGGAACAGGCGTACGTGCCGCACCAGTTCGCGCTCAAGACCGGTGAAAAAATGGTCGGCGCCGGAAACACGCCTATCGCAGGAGACACCGACGAAAAACCCATACCGGATCCGGTTGCACGCGCATGATCATGTCACGCCTTACCCCCTCACGCCGCGCCTTCCAACGCCACGCCCACCAAAAAGTCGGTCACAGGCAGCGATGTTGCATCGCAATATTTTACGCTTGGTGTGCTTCGGAATTAACCATGTAAGCCATTGATATATAATAGTGTTGTTTTAATAGTACAGGCCCGATTTGATTTCCCTGCAACGCCGGAGTAATGTTCGCGCCCTCCCGTTCCCGGGAGGCGCACCATGGCCAACGGCCCGCACCTCAAGCAGTCCCGCGCCGCACTGACGCTGCTCGCGCTCGGCGTCGTCTACGGCGACATCGGCACCAGTCCACTCTACGCCGTCAAGGAAACCTTCGCCCCCGGTCACGGTATCGCGCTCAACGTCGAGAACATCCTCGGCGGCGTGTCGGCGATCTTCTGGGCGCTGATGATCGTCGTCTCGCTCAAGTACGTGGTGCTCGTGATGCGCGCCGACAACCGCGGCGAGGGCGGCATCATGGCGCTGCTTGCGCTGGCGCTCGCCTCGGTGAAGGATCGCCAGCAATGGCATAAGCCGCTGCTGTATGTGGGGGTGTTCGGCGCCTCGCTCTTTTACGGCGACGCCGTGCTGACGCCCGCGATCTCGGTGCTGTCCGCGGTCGAGGGACTGGAAGTCGGCACCAGCGCCTTCAAGCCTTACGTCCTGCCGATCTCGCTGGGTTTGCTGGTGGCGCTGTTTCTGCTTCAACGGCGCGGCACCGCGCTGGTGGGGTCGCTGTTCGGTCCGATTTGCGTGGCGTGGTTCCTGGCGCTCGCCGCGGCCGGGATCTGGAACATCGTCAAAAACCCGGTGGTGCTGCAGGCGCTGAACCCCAATTACGCGCTCCACTTCGCCACCGGGCACGGCTTCGCCTCCTTCGTAGTGCTCGGCTCAGTGCTGCTGGCGGTCACCGGGGCAGAAGCGCTCTACGCCGACATGGGCCATTTCGGGAAGAGCGCGGTGCGCACCGCCTGGTTCGGGCTGGTGGCGCCGGCGCTCGTGCTCAACTATTTTGGCCAGGGCGCGCTGCTCATCGCCGACCCCAAGGCGATCGAGAACCCGTTCTATCTCGCCTACCCCGCGTGGGCGCTCTACCCGATGGTCGCGCTCGCCACCGCGGCGACGGTGATCGCATCGCAGGCGATGATCTCGGGCGCGTACTCCATCACGCAGCAGGCGATCCAGCTGGGCTATCTGCCGCGCATGAATATCATGCACACCTCGGCGAAAACGGCCGGCCAGATCTACATCCCGGCCGCGAACTGGATACTTCTCATCGCGGTGTTCGCCGCGGTGATCGGCTTCGGCTCGTCCTCCAAGCTCGCCGCGGCCTACGGCGTGGCGGTGATCGGCACGATGCTGTCGACGAGCTTCCTCACATTCTTCGTGATCCGCTACGGCTGGGGCTACCCGCTCGTGCTCTGCATCTTCGCGACCGGGTTTTTCCTGTCCGTAGACACGGCGTTCTTCTCGGCGGCGATGTTCAAGGTGCTCGAAGGCGGCTGGTTCCCGCTCGCCATGGGGGTGCTGGTGTTCACCGTGATGACGACGTGGCGGCGCGGCCGCAGCATCCTGTTCGACCGGCTGCGCCGGTCCACGGTGCCGCTGGAGTCGTTCCTCGAATCCCTGTTCCGCGACGAGCCGCACCGCGTGCCGGGCACGGCCGTGTTCCTGACCGCGACCCCGGAAGTGGTGCCGCACGCGCTGCTGCACAACCTCTACCACAACAAGGTGCTGCACGAGCGCGTGGTGTTCCTCACCGTGCAGGGGAGGGACGTGCCGTGGGTGCCGTTCGACGAGCGCGTGACGGTGGAGCCGCTCGGGCACCACTGCTTCCGCCTGACGCTCCACTTCGGCTTCATGAACCGGCCCGACGTCACGCAGGCCCTGAGCGAGTTGTGCCCCGACCACGGCCTGGATTTTGATCTGATGCAGACCTCGTTCTTCCTCAGCCGCGAACGCGTGATCCCCGTCGCGGGTCTCACGGGCGGCATGGCGCTGTGGCGCGAGAAACTGTTCGCGGCGATGCAGCGGAATTCCGGCAGCGCGGTGGAGTATTTCAACATTCCCGCGAACCGCGTGATCGAGCTCGGCACGCAGGTGGAAATCTAGCGCCCCTTGAAATCGGGCTTGCGCTTGCCCATGAACGCCGCCACGCCCTCCTTGTAGTCGGACGTATCGAAGCAGGCGTATCCTTCATCCCACTCTTTTTTCGAGAGCCTGGCGGTCACCGCAAGGCGCTCGATGTACTGCTTGTGCCAGCGGTTGACGAGTGGCGCGCCTTCCGCGATGCGGCGGGCGGTGGCGTAGGCTTCTGCTTCCACCTTGTCGTCCGCGACGACGCGGTTGACGAGCCCCTTGCGGTACGCCTCCCCGGCGTCGAACACGCGGCCTTCGAGCAGGATTTCCAGCGCCACCGCGCGCCCGGAGAGCGCAAGGAGCCCCATCAACTCGCCGTAGGCCATGGTGAGGCCGAGCTTGTTGACCGGTATGCCGAAGCGGCTCGACTGCCCGGCGATGCGCAGGTCGCACATCGCGGCGATCTCCAGCCCGCCACCGACGCAGGCGCCCCTGATCAACGCGACCGTGGGATGCCGGCAGCGTGCCACGGCCCGCATGGTCTCGTGGACGAGTTTGCCGTAGCGCTTCGCCGGTTTCGAAGCCGCGCGTTCGGTTGCGAACTCGGCGATATCCGCGCCGGCCGCGAACGCTTTTTCGCCTGCGCCGCGCACGACGATGCAGCGCAAGCCGTCATCGGCCGAGAGCGCGCGCATGATCTCGCCCAGTCCCGCCCACATGGCCCGGTTGAGCGCGTTCAGCCGCTCCGGGTTGTTCAACGCGACGGTCGCGACGGCGCCGTCGCGGGTCACGACGATGGGGTCGGGCATGTTCAGCGACAGCCGGGACTAGCGCTGCGGAATCTTGGCCTCGCGCACGACCCCCACCCATTTGTCGATCTCGGACCGGAAATACTTGGCGAACGCCGCGGGCGTCGTGGGAGTGGGATTCAAGCCCTGGGAAGCGTAGAGACTTTTCACGCCCGGGGAATTGAGCGTCGTGACCAGCGCCTTGTTGACCGTGTTGATGATGCCCCGCGGCGTGCCGGCGGGGGCAAGCATGCCGTACCACGTGGCGTATTCGTAGCCGGGTACGCCCGACTCCGCGACAGTGGGCACCTCAGGCAGCGGAGCGGCGCGCTTGGAGGTGGTCACGGCGTAGGCGCGCAGCCGGCCCGCTTTCACGTGCGGCAGCGCGGAGGCGAACGTCGACAGGTACACCGAGATCTGGTTGCCGAGCAGCGCGGTGAGCGCCGGCCCGGTGCCCTTGTACGGCACGTGCACCAGCTCCGCATTGACCTTCATCAGCAGCAGCACCATCGCCATCTGCGTGCCGGTGCCGATGCCGGCGGAACCGAACGTCAGCTTGCCCGGATGGGAACGCGCGAGCGCAACGAACTCGCTGAACGTCTTCGCCCGCAGCGACGGATGCGCGACGATGATATTGGGCTGGTCCGACACCAGCGAAATCGGAATCAGATCGCGCTTCAGGTCGAACGGAAGCTTCTTGTAGATCGCGACGTTGAACGCCATGCTGATGGTATTGATCAGCAGCGTATGGCCGTCAGGCGTCGAGTTCGTGACGATCTCGGTGCCGAGCAGGCTCCCCGCTCCCGGCCGGTTGTCCACCACGATCGTCTGGCCGAGCGCCTGGCCGAACGGCTCGGCCAGGATGCGCGCGTTGATGTCGGTGCCGCCGCCGGGCGCGAACGGCACGATCAGACGGATCGGCCGTTCGGGATAGCCGGCGGCGGCGGCAGATGGTGCGAATGACGCGAATAGCGCTGCAAACAGCGAAACACAGGATTTGCGAAGCATGGTTCTCTCCTCGTTATTCATTGGCGTGGAATCTTCGCCGCGCGCACTACCCCTACCCATCTCTTGGTCTGGAAGTCGATGTGCTTGGCAAACTCCGCGGGCGTCGTGGTCACCGGATTCAAGCCCTGGGAGGCGTAGAGCTGCCTCACGCCCGGGGACTTGAGCGACGCGACCACGGCCTTGTTGAGCCTGTCGATCGCGAGTCGCGGCGTGCCGGCGGGCGCGACCAGCCCGTACCACGTGGCGTGTTCATAGCCCGGCACGCCGGCCTCCGCGATCGTGGGCACTTCGGGCAGCGTCTCCGCGCGCCTGGCGCTGGTCACGCCGAAGGCGCGCAGCCGGGCGGCCTTCACGTGCGGTAGCGCGGACGCAAAGGTCGACAGGTACACGGAGATCTCGCCGCTGAGCAGCGCGACGAGCGCCGGCCCGGTGCCCTTGTAGGGAACGTGCACGAGGTCCCCTTTTATCTTCGACATCAGCAGGAAAGTCGCCAGGTGCGTAGCCGTCCCGTGTCCCGGCGTCCCGTAGGTGAGCTTGCCCGGTTGGGCATGCACGAGCGAGATGAATTCCTTGAGGTTCTTCGCCGGCGACGACGGGTGCACGACCATGACGTTGGGCTGGTCCGATACCATCGAAATGGGGGCGAAGTCGCGCCGCGCGTCGTACGGCAGCTTCCGGTAGACGGCGAAATTGACGGCGAGGCTGCTGCTGCCGAGCAGTATCGTGTAGCCATCGGGCGCCGCCTTCGCCACGATCTCGGTGCCGAGGATGCTACCCGCCCCGGGCCGGTTGTCCACCACTACCGTCTGCCCGAGCGCATCGCCGATCACGGGCGCGATGATGCGCGCGTTGATGTCGGTGCCGCCGCCCGGGGCGAACGGCACCACCAGGCGGATGGGTCTTGCGGGATAGCCGTCGGCGGCTCCAGCCCGTTGCGGCGGTGCGACGCAGACTGCGGCGAGGACAGCGAACACGATGCGGTCACGCATGCTTCGCCCTTTCTCCGTTCGACAATGGGAATCCCGCGGCTTCACAGCTGCGCAATCCTCGCGGCATGCACCACCCCGGCCCATTTCTCGATCTCTGACCGCAGGTACTTCGCGAACTCGGCGGGCGTCGACGCGATGGAAGTCAAGCCCTGGGCCACGAAGATCCGCCTCACTTCCGGCGAATTGAGTGTCGCTACCATCGCGCTGTTGACCTTGTCGATGACTCGCCGCGGCGTGCCGGCAGGCGCCAGCAAGCCGTACCACGTCGAGTACTCGTAGCCGGGCACGCCCGCTTCGGCAAGCGTGGGCACGTCGGGCAGCGGATCGGCGCGCTTGGCGGTGGTCACCCCGTAGGCTTGCAGGCGGCGCGCCCTCACATGCGGCAGGGCTGACGCGAAGGTCGAGAGCAGAATCGTTATTTCGTTGCCGAGCAGCGAGGTGAGCGCCGGGCCGACGCCCTTGTACGGCACGTGTACGAGCTTCGCACCCACCTTGAGCAGCAGCAGCTCCGTCGCGAGGCGTATGCCCGTAGCGGGGCCGGGGCTGCCAAAGGTGAATTTAGCCGGCTGCGAGTGCGCCAGCGCGACGAATTCCTGGAACGTTCTCGCAGGCAACGACGGATTCGCGACCACGATGTTGGGCTGATCCGACACCAGCGAAATCGGGGTGAAGTCGTGCTCGATGTCGAATGGAAGTTTCCTGTAAAGCGCGGCGTTGATGCTCATGGTGATGGCGCTGATGAGCAGGGTGTGGCCGTCGGGAGCCGATTTCGAGGCGATGTCGGTGCCGATGATGCTGGAAGCGCCCGGGCGGTTGTCTACCACCACGGTTTGACCCAGCCGCGCGCCCAGCGGGTCGGCCAGAATGCGCGCATTGATGTCGACCCCGCCGCCGGGCGGAAACGGCACGATCAGCCGGATGGGCCGGCTGGGATAGCTTTCGGCGGCATTGGCGAAGGGGGCGAGGAACGCGAACAGAGCAGCGAACAACGAAGAACAGGCGATATGGCGCATGATTCCCTCCTCCTTGTTGTGGGTTCGCCCTTAGTTCCGGGGAAACGTCACCGGGGGACCGCTCCAAAGCGGGGTTAGAGGGCGACCGGCGTTCCACAGTGTGAACGCCAGCGTCAGGATACTGCTTTTCCCGGTGCCAGCGGAAGGGGGCCTTAAAGGGCAGAAGGCAGAACCCCCCCTTTTTCCGGGTTCGCGGGGTCAGTTTTGCCTGCCGGCGACAGCTCTAGTCGACTTTGACGCCGGCCTCGCGCGCGCGCTCGACGAGATAATCGCGCCCGGCGAGCATGTCGCCGAGCGAGCCGAACGCGTTGGTGTAGTGGCCCTGGTACTCCTTGCCCTCGATCAGGCTGAACAGCGCGCCGAAGTCGAGGTTGCCGGCGCCGGGCTTGAGGTGGATCTCGTGGCCGTTGCGGTAGCAGTCGGCGAGCCGCACCTCGCCGACCCGCCTGAAGTCGAGCGCCTGCACGAATCCCTCGACGCCCTCGGGAACCAAGTGCGCGTGGTTGGCCGTGAACGAGAGCTTGAAGGCGGGCGAGGCGATGTCCCAGTAGTACTGCCACTCCTCGACCGTGTGCGCGAGGTAATGCACCTCGGCGTCCTCCGGCTCCTTGTTGAGGTTCTCGAGCAGCAGCAACGCCTTCTTCTTCTCGGCATGGGCGACGACGCGCTGGAGCCGCTCGCGGCCGGCCTTCATGCGCATGCCCTTGTCCTTGGTGAAGTGGTAGCCCGCGTGCACCACCATCCAGCTCGCCCCGAGCTTCGGGAAGACGTCCACGTAGCTCTTCAGGTAATCGGTCGCCGCGTCGGCGACATGGGGCGAGTACTCGGCGACGTTCACCGCCGAGTTGGTGTGCAGGCCGAGCCTGACGCCGTGCTTCTCGAGCAGCCTGCGCACGCCGGCGCAGCGCTTCGTATCGAAGGTCGGCAGCGCGTTCTCCGCCGTGTCGAGCTGGACGTCGACGTAGCGGACCCTGTTCTTCGCCGCCCACTCGATGCCCTCCTCGAGGCGGATCTTGCGCCCGAGGTCGATGCCGATGCGGTCTTTCAGAGCCATGAGAGTGATGAGAAATGGTGATGAGAAGTGGTGAGTGTTAAATCACCCTCATTCATCACTTTTTTCGAGCGTCGCGGCGCTCAGGCAGCGCGGGCCTTCGCCTTGCCGGCGGCCTGCGCCGCCTCGCCGCGCGCGAGGTAGTCCATGGCCGCCTGGACGCCGCCTTTCTTGTGCGGAACGCCGGCCAGCTCGAGGCCCATCTCGATGCCGGCGAGGGTGCCGAGAAGCATCAGGTCGTTGAAGTCGCCGAGATGGCCGATGCGGAACACCTTGTCGCGCAGCCGGGTGAGGCCCGAGCCCAGCGAGAGGTTGAAGCGGTCCAGCACCACCTTGCGGAAGGCGATCTCGCTGTGGCCTTCCGGCATCAGCACGGCCGTAAGCGAGCTCGAGTACTCGGCGGGATTCGCGCACAGGACTTCCAGCCCCCACGCGCCAACCGCGCGGCGCGCCGCCTCGGCGTGGCGGTCGTGGCGCTTGAACACGTTGTCCAGTCCTTCCTCCTCGAGCAGCATCTTGAGGGCGACGCGCAGGCCGTAGAGCAGGTTGGTCGCCGGTGTATACGGGAACCAGCCGTCCTGGTTGGCGGCGATCATCTCCTCCCAGCTCCAGTAGGATCGGGGAAGCCGCGCGGACTTCGACGCGGCGAGCGCCTTGTCGGACACCGCGTTGAACGAGAGCCCCGGTGGCAGCATCAGGCCCTTCTGCGATCCCGCGACGGTGACGTCCACGCCCCATTCGTCGTGGCGATAATCGATGGAGGCGAGCGAGGAGATGGTGTCCACCATGAACAGCGCCGGGTGCCTGGCGCGATCGATGCTCTTGCGCACCTCGCCGATGCGCGAGGTGACGCCGGTGGAGGTCTCGTTGTGCACCACGCACACCGCCTTGATCAGGTGACTCCTGTCCGCCGCCAGATGCGCCTCGATCGCCGCCGGGTCCGCCCCGTGCCGCCAGTCGCCCTTGATGCATTCGGGCCTGAGACCGAGCTTGGCGGCCATGTTGAGCCACAGCGTCGCGAAGTGGCCGGTCTCGACCATCAGCACGCGATCGCCGGGCGAGAGCGTGTTGACGAGCGCGGCCTCCCATGCGCCGGTGCCGGAGGCGGGGAAGATCACGACCGGAGCCTTCGTCTTGAAGACGTGCTTCAGGCCCGCCAGAACTTCGCGGCTCATTTCCTGGAACTCGGGGCCGCGATGGTCCACGGTCGCGCCGTCGATCGCGCGCAGCACGCGCTCCGGGACGTTGGTCGGACCCGGAATCTGCAGGAAATGGCGGCCGCTCTGGTGTTTCATGTCTCGCCTCCGGATAGCTGCGCTATTATAGGATGGAACGGCCATGCGCAAGATCGTTCCCGGTGACTCCGCTCTCGCCGCCCGCCTGAAGCGCGAGGTGCGCGGCGAGGTGCTGTTCGACGCCGCGTCGCGCGGGCGCTATTCCACCGACGCGTCGATCTACCAGATCGAGCCGATCGGCGTGGTGGTGCCGCAGACCGAGGCGGGCGCGGTGGCCGCGTTCCGCATCGCGGTGGATGCGGGCGTGCCGGTGCTCGCGCGCGGCGGCGGCACCTCGCAATGCGGCCAGACCGTCGGCGCCGCGCTCGTCATCGACCACTCGAAGCACCTCAACCAGATCCTCGCGTTCGACGCCTCCGCGCACACGATCGTGGTGCAGCCCGGCGTCGTGCTGGACCAGTTGAACGCGTACTTGCGGCCGCACGGGCTGTGGTACCCGGTGGACGTCTCGACCAGCGCGCAGGCGACGCTCGGCGGCATGGCGGGCAACAACTCGTGCGGCTCGCGCTCGATCCGCTACGGCAACATGGTGCACAACGTGCACGCGATCGACGCCGTGCTGGCCGACGGCTCCGAATACCAGTTTGGCGCGGTGACGAGCGGCGGCGCGGTCGAGGGCCCCGCCGGCTACCAGGAGCTGGCGAGTAAGATCCGCGCCATCGCGGCGCGCGAAGCCGAGGAGATCGAGCACCGGTATCCCAAGTTGTTGCGCCGCGTCGGCGGCTACAACCTCGACATGATGCTCGGCAACCGCATCAACCTGGCGCACCTGCTGGTGGGCTCGGAGGGCACGCTCGCCTATACGCGGCGCCTGCATCTCGAGCTCGCGCCGCTGCCGCGGCACAAGACGCTCGGCGTCGTGCACTTCCCGGCCTTCTACCGGGCGATGGAATCGGCGCAGCACATCGTGAAGCTGAAGCCGGTCGCGGTGGAGCTGGTGGACCGCACCATGATCGGCCTCGCCCGCGGCAACGCGGCGTTCCGCTCGACCGTCGAGCAGGCGATCAGGGGCGACCCCGATGCGATCCTGCTGGTCGAATTCGCCGGCGACGACCGGGACGAGCAGCGGCTCCGGCTCCAGCAACTCGCCGACCTGATGGGCGACCTCGGTCTTCCGGGCAGCGTGGTGGAGATCATCGAGGCCCGGCTCCAGCGCGACGTTTGGGAAGTGCGCAAGGCCGGTCTCAACATCATGATGTCGATGAAGGGTGACGGCAAGCCGGTTTCCTTCATCGAGGATTGCGCCGTGCCGCTCGAGGACCTCGCCGAATACACCGATCGCCTGACGCGCGTGTTCGAGAAGCACGGCACCCGGGGCACCTGGTACGCGCACGCGTCCGTCGGCTGCCTGCACGTGCGGCCGATCCTCGACATGCGCAAGGAAGGCGCGAAGCAGATGCGCGCGATCGCGGAGGAAGCGGCCGCCCTGGTGAAGCAGTACAAGGGCGCCTACTCCGGCGAGCACGGCGACGGCCTCGCGCGCTCGGAGTGGATCGAGCCGTTCCTCGGGCCGAAGTTGACGCGCGCATTCGGCGAGATCAAGGAATTGTTCGACCCGAAAGGGCTGCTCAATCCCGGCAAGATCGTGCGGCCCTCGAAGCAGGACGACCGCACACTGTTCCGCTACCCGCCGGGTTACCGCACGATCCCCCTCAAGACCGTGCTCGACTGGTCGGAACACGAGACCGACCCAGGCGAGCGCGGGAGCGGTTTTGCCAAGGCGGTGGAGATGTGCAACAACAACGGGCACTGCCGCAAGTTCGACGCCGGCACCATGTGCCCGTCCTACCGCGTCACGCTGGACGAGCAGCACCTGACGCGCGGCCGCGCGAACACGCTGCGGCTCGCGCTCTCGGGACAGCTCGCCGTGAAGGAAAATGAGGACGCCCTCGCCTCCGACGAACTCTACGCGACGCTCGACCTGTGCGTGTCGTGCAAGGGCTGCAAGCGCGAGTGCCCGACCGGCGTGGACATGGCGAAGATGAAGATCGAATTCCTCCACCACTATCGGCAACGCCATGGCCTGAAGCTCAAGGACCGCCTGGTGGCCTACCTGCCCCGGTATGCGCCTCTCGCCTCGCGTTTCTCTCCTTTCATGAACGCGCTGCAGGGCGCATTCAAGGGCCACCTCGACTTCGCCCCGCGCCGCTCGCTGCCGAAATGGCATCGTGACCAGATCACTGCCGGCCTTCCTTCGCCAAGCGGGACCGCGCGCAGCGCGGGAGGGTCCGAGGTGGTGTTGTTTGTCGACACCTTCAACCGCTATTTCGAGCCCGAGATCGCGCGCGCCGCGCTCGCGGTGCTCCGGGCTGCGGGCAACACGGTGCACCTGGCGCGGCCCGCGCAGGGTGGCCGCCCGCTGTGTTGCGGGCGCACCTTCCTCGCGGCCGGCCTGGTGGAGGAAGCGGCGCGCGAAGCGCGGCGCGTGGTCGGCGCGCTCAAGCCGTACGTCGAGCGCGGCGTGCCGGTGGTGGGACTCGAGCCCGCGTGCCTGCTCGGCCTGCGCGACGAGTTCCTCTCCATGCTTCCGGGCGCGGAAACCGCGAAGCTCGGCATGAACGCGTTCCTGCTCGAGGAGTTCCTCGCGCGTGAGCACGGGGCGGGGCGGCTCGACCTCAAATTGAGGACGCTGCGGGAAAAGAAGGCGCTGCTGCACGGCCACTGTCACCAGAAGGCCTTTGCCGTGATGCCCGACGTCGAGCGCGCGCTCCGGCTCGTGCCCGACCTGGAGGTCGAAGCCATCGAATCGAGCTGTTGCGGCATGGCGGGCAGCTTCGGCTACGAGGAGGCGCATTACGACGTCTCGATGAGGATGGCCGAGCTGTCGTTGCTGCCCAGAGTGCGGGCGGCGAAGCCCGACGAGATCGTCGTCGCCGACGGCACCAGCTGCCGTCACCAGATCTGGGATGGCGCCGGGCGTCCCGCGTACCACGTCGCCCAGGTGCTGCAGGCCGCCCTGGCTTGATTGCGGCGGGCCCCATCACCCATCACCCATCACCCGTCACGGGCGAAGCCAGGGGCGTGGGGCTGATCCTGAAGGCGCTCGAGTTTGCCGCGGTCAAGCACCGCGACCAGCGGCGCAAGGACAAGCGCGCCTCGCCCTACATCAACCACCCGATCGAGCTTGCCAACGTCCTGTGGCACGAGGGCGGCGTCGCCGACCCGGTCGTGATCGCCGCGGCGCTGCTGCACGACACGGTCGAGGACACCGAGACCAGCTGGCAGGAGCTGCGCGGCGGATTCGGCGACGAGGTCGCGGACGTGGTGCTCGAGGTGACCGACGTGAAGTGGCTGAAAAAAACCCTGAGGAAGCGCCTGCAGGTCGCCAAGGCCAAGTACGCCAGCGAGCGGGCGCGGCTCGTCAAGCTCGCCGACAAGATTTGCAACCTGCGCGACGTCGCGGCGCACCCGCCGGCGGGCTGGCCGCTCGAGCGCCGGCGGCAGTATTTCGACTGGGCGAAGGAGGTGATCGACCAGGTCCGCGGCACGCACCCGGTGCTCGAGCGCAAGTTCGACGAAGCCTATGCCTTGAAGCCGTGAATCAGCCCTGGATCTTGGGGTACGGGCGCCTCGCCACCATCACCTCGACCAGCGCGGGTTTCTCCTTCGTCGCGGCGAGTCCCTGCCGCAGCGCCGGCTCGACGTCTCTCGGATCGGTGACGCGGGTGCCTTCGGCACCGCAAGCCCGGGCGATGGCGGCAAAATCGGGACTCGCGAAGGTGGTGCCGTAGGTGTGGCCGTAGAGGTTCGACTGCTGCATCGTGGTCTGGCCGAAAGCGCCGTCGTTCAGGACGACCATGAGGATGTTCGCCCCGTACTCCACCGCGGTCGGCAGGTCGCCGATGGTCATGAGGAACGCGCCGTCACCGGCGAGCGCCACCACGTCGCGCCCCGGAAATTCCATCTTGGCGACGATCGCCGTCGGCAAGCCGTAGCTCATGGCGTTCCAGACGCCGGACTGCATGAAGGACTCCGGAGTGGCGATGCGGCGAAAGGTGCGGGCCCACATCTGGCAGTTGCCCACGTCGCTCGCCACCACGGCGGCGTCGTCGAGCACGGCGTTCAGGGCGTCCATCAGCACGCCCGGATCGATCGGCCGGTCGCCCTGGTGCGGCTCGTTCTGCGCCGCGAGGCTCTTGCGTATCGCCGCCTTGCCCTCGGCCATGTGCCGGACCAGCGCCTCGTCGCGGGGCCGCTGGTAGTTCCCGAGCCGCTCGAGCAGCGCGGCGAGAAAGAGCCTGGGGTCGGCCACGCGCTGGTCCTCCCCGGAGTAGCGGGCGTCCGGCCCGTCGTCGAAGCCGACGAGCATGAGCTCTTTCTCGGGCGCGCGCCCCTTCAGCTCGGTCAGTTCCGCCGTGCCCGCCCGCAAGCCCACGCCGAATACGAGGTCGGTCCGCGCGAGCGCCTCGATGCACAGGGGGTGGCTGCGGTAGTGCTGGAAGTGGCCCGCGAAAAAGGGGTGCGCTTCCGGGATGACGCCGATCGCGTCCTGGGCAAAGACGACCGGCGCCTGGAGCCTCAGCGAGAGTTCGGACAACTCCTGCAGCGCGCCCTTGCGAATGACGCCCTTGCCCGCCGCGATGACGGGAGACCGGGATTCCATCAGCCGCTTCGCGGTGTGGTCCACGTCTTTCGGGTCCGGTGCGGTGACCACGGCAGGCCTGCGCCGGTAGGCGGGGAGGACGGCGCGTTGCTCCTGGAGAATGTACTCGCTGTAGTCCGAAAGGCGCGGCAGCTCGACGTGCACCGGACCCGGCCGCCCGCTGCGGGCGATGTGGAACGCCCTGGCCATCGCCTCCGGGATGTCCTCGATCCGCTCGACGCGTGCGCTCCACTTCGTGATGTTCTTGAACATCTCGTGGACGAACGCGGGATTGTCCACGCCGTGAAACGCCTCGCGGTCGGCCTTGAGCGGGACCGCGCCGCCGAGGTGGACCATGGGCGAGGCCGCCCCGTACGCCTGCGCGACGCCGGCCATGGAGTTCAACCCGCCCGGGCCCGCGGTGACGAGGCACACGCCGGGCTTGCCGGTCAGACGCCCGTAGGCGTCAGCCATCAACGAGACGTTGGATTCCTGTTTGCAGGTGATGAAACGGATTGACGGCACCCGCGACAGCCCGTCGTAGATCGGGTGGATATGGGAACCGGGCACGCTGAAGACCCGCTCGACGCCTTCCTCGCGCAGGGCCTCCGCCACCGCCTCGCCCGCGTGCATGGGCGGGCGCGCCGCCATGCTACGCGGCGCGGCGCAGCTGGGTCAGCTGGCGGGCGACAAATCCCCGGACCATCTCGTGGGCGCGGTCGGTCTGCGGCCCCGGCTGCGCGACCCACATGTGCTCGCAGCCCTTGAAGATTTCCAGCTGGCAGTCGCCGCCGGCCTTCCGGTAGGACGCGGCGAACTTTTCCTGCTGCGCCGGCAGCACGTTGTCGTCGAGGTCGCCCTGCATGATCAAGAGCGGCGGCAGGGACACCGCTTCCCCGCGATCGAGGATCTGCTGGGGATTGCCCTCGTGGATCGATTCCCACGGCACGAAGTAGTTCTTCGTTTTCTGGACCATTTCCGCGCGCTTCATCTTCTCCGCCTGCTGGAAGCGGGAGTAGGGATCGCTGATCGGCGAGCGGGCGATGAGGTAATTGACCGTTGCGTCGATGCCGGGCGCCCCGGGCAGAGCATGCGCGTTGTAGCGCGGATCGCGCGGGCGCATGCCGAGCATTTCCGCGACGTAGCCGCCGGTGGAGCTGCCCAGCACGCCGAGCGTCGCCGGGTCGCCCTTCCAATCGGCCGCTTTCGCCTTGAGCCAGCGCACGCCGTAGTTCGCGTCCTGGATCGAGGCCGGGTACGGCGCCTCGGGCGCCAGCGTCAGGTCGATGGCGACGACCAGGATGCCGCTCGCCGCCACGTTCTCCGCCATCGGCACGTTGGCAAATCGGTCCTTGTCGTTCCACGCGCCGCCGTGCAGGTCCAGCATCACCGGGAACGGCCCGGCGCCCTGCGGCTGGAAGATGCGGGCCATCAGCGTGCGCCTGGAATTGCGCCGGAACTCGATGTCCCAGGTCTTGATCTCGTGGCGTGCGGCGGGGTTGTAAGCGGTCGTCATCGTGAATTCTCCCTTCGGTTCTGGAGCAGTCCTGATTTGGAGAGGAGGAATCTTACCCCAAGTCCGGGATATCAACGAACCGGCCGGCGGGCGATCGAATCCCGTTTCTCCGGGATCCGGAGCGCGCCGTTATACTTGGAGGATCAGCGTCCGTCGCGCCACAGGGAAGGACAATGCGAATGCCCGACTATCAGGTTACCGGCGAAGGGAAGGTGACCGTCTTCCTGCTGCACGGTATTTACGGCTCGAAGGAGTACTGGCGCCACCAGACCGAGCGTCTCGTCGCGCGGGGCTATCGGGTCGTGGCGTGGGATGCTCCGGGGTACGGCCTCTCCCCATTGCCCGATCCGTTTTCGTTCGACGTGGTGGCGGAAGCCGGAGCGCGGCTGATCCGGGCGCAGGCCACCGAGCGCAACGTCTTCCACGGCCACAGCATGGGCGGTCAGATCACCCCGCGTATCCGGCTGAAGGTGCCGGACCTCGTGCACGGCATCGTGATCTCGTCGACGATCGGCTATTTCGCCAACCGCACGCAGGCGGAGCAGGAGGAATTCGTCCGCAAGCGCACGGCGCCGCCCCCGCCCGGCACCGATCCGGTGACCGCGAACATGATGGTCGTGAATTCGATGCTGGGGCCGGCGTCGGCCGGCCCGGAAGTCGAGCTGGTGCGCTACTGGGCATCGCGCACGCCGCCGGAAACGGTGAAGGCCGCGGTGAAGGCGGTGCAGACCTACCCGGAGGCCGAGGCGGTAGCGGGGTTCAAGGCGGTGAACGTGCCGGCGCTGCTGCTCGCGGGCGAGGTGGATCAGCTCGGAAACCCCGCGGGGATGAAGCGTGTGGCGGACCTGATCGCTGGCTGCGAGTTCGGGGTCGTGCCCGGCTCGGGCCATTACCCGTGGGCGGAGAACCCGGCCGAGTTCAACCGCCATTTTTTCGGTTTCCTGGAACGGCATTTCCCCGCGTAGTCGGGGACGCAATTTTGGAGGGACTTATGGCAAAGGCATACTGGATCGCGTTTTACCGTTCGATCAAGAACCCCGAGGCGCTCGCGGCCTACGCCAAGCTGGCCGGCCCGGCCATCCAGGCCGCGGGCGGGCGTTTTCTCGCGCGCGGCGGGGTCGCCAAGACCTACGAGGCCGGGCTCAACCAGCGCGTGGTCGTGGTAGAGTTCGACAGCGTCGCGCAGGCCACCGCGGCGCATGACAGCCCCGCCTACCAGGCTGCCCTCAAAGCGCTCGGTACGGATGCAGCGGAACGCGACATGCGCGTCGTCGAGGGCGTCTAGCCGACGCCGAGCAACTCCACCTCGAATACCAGCGTCGCGTTTGGCGGAATGACGCCGCCGGCGCCGTGCGCGCCATAGCCGAGCGCGGGCGGAATGGTGAGCTTGCGCTTGCCGCCGACCTTCATGCCCGCGACGCCTTCGTCCCAGCCCTTGATGACGCGGCCCGCGCCGAGCGGGAAGACGAACGGGTCGTTGCGGTCCTTGCTCGAGTCGAACTTAGTGCCGTTCACGAGCCAGCCGGTGTAGTGCACGGTGACCTTCTGGCCCGCGGCGGCGGCCAGGCCTTCTCCTACGACGACTTCCTCGATGATCAGACCGCTTGCGGTGGTGGGCATTGCGTTTTCCTCGTCACGACTCACGCCGTTGCGGCATTGCCCCACGGGGCAATTGGCGGCTCGCCCTTGATGGTCGTGCGGTGCATGAGGCGCCGCTGGGCCACGTCCACCTCGGTGCGATAGTGCATGCAGCAGCGGTTGTCCCACAGCAGGAGGTCCCCGATTTTCCACTGGTGCGTCCACGCGTACTTCGGCTGCGTCGCGTGCGCCCACAGCCGGTCGAGCAGGCGCTCGCTGTCCGCGTTGGGGATGCCGATGATGTAATTCGACGGCCACACCCGCCGCCGCCCGAGGTAGAGCGCGCGCCGGCCGGTTACCGGGTGCACGCGCACCAGCGGGTGCGTCGGGCCTTCGACCTCTTCCGGCTTCGTCGGCAGCTTGACGCCGGGACGCAGCACGCCCGCGCTGTTGCGGCTGGAATCGTGCACCTGGTAGCTGCCTTCGATCGCGCGCTTCAGCTCCTCCGGCAACTCCTCGTAGGCCAGGTACTGGTTGTTGAAGGAAGTATCGCCGCCCCCGTTCAGCGGCACTTCCAGGGCATAGAGCATGCTGCCCGCGGGCGGCACCTTCACGTAGGAATTGTCGGTGTGCCAGACGACCTCGTAGCTGCCGAGGCCGCCGTTGTCGAGCACCGGCTTGCCGCTCGCGTCGAGGTTGGAAATGATCGTGATGCTCGGATGCCGCGATACCATGAACGAGTCGTCCACGCCGTGGCCCGCGGCGAGGTGATAGTGACGCGCGGCCGAGTCGTGGGGCGGGCCGAAGATGCCCGAGGCCTCCAGCAGTTGCTCGTCAGTGAGCCGCTGCCCGCGGACGAGCAGCACCATATGGTCGGCCCATGCCCGGCGCAGGGCCGCCTTCACGTCATCCGGCACCGGCGCCGCAAGATCCACGCCCTCGATCTCGGCGCCAACCGCGGCGCCCGTTGGCACCACCCGGAAGACGTGTTCCATGTTCCCTCCGTCACCCTTCAAACGTCCGCCCGTCAGTCGTCACCCATCACTGTGCCGGTCAATTGACGCGATGATCGAACTGCACTTCGTTGACCTGGGCCGACCCCTGCTTCTGGACTTTCACGGTGACGCGGTAGGACGTCCTGCTGGTCAGCTTGAAGTAGTTCCCGTAGCTCGTCACATTGTCGAAGCGGATCGGCTCCATCAGCTTCGAGTTGCTCGACAACCCGACCTGCTCGACCTTGGCTTCGACTCGCGCGCCGGTCAGAGGCGCCTTGCTCGCGCCGTCGATCAGCGAGACGTTCAGGTGGTAATAACCGGCGCCGCGGGGAACGCCCCCGTGCATGGACGCCTCGGGGGAGCCCTTCGGATACTTGCGCAGGCTGGCCGCCGACACCAGGCCAAGGTGGATTTCCATTCCGCCCGCGGTCTTGACGTAATTGGACCGCGGCCGGACCGGCGTTGCTTCCTTGGCGCCACCACCCGCGGCCGTTACTTCCTTCGCGGCGGTTCCCGCCGGATTGAACATGTAGAGGACGGCGTTGCGGATTTCCAGGTCGGTCAGGTTGGCCTGACCGCCGCGGGGAGGCATGCCGCCGTGCCCGCGTATCGCGGAGGCAACCACAGTGTCGACCCCTTGCTTGAGCCGCGGTATCCATGCCTCCCGGTCACCGACGCGCGGCGCACCGTTCTTGCCGGCCTGGTGGCAGGCGGCGCAGACGGATTTCACCACCTGCTCGCCGGTGCGGGCAGTGCCCTGCGCCATTGCCCCCTGGGCTGCGATCGAAAGCATTCCGCCGGCCGCCGCCAGCGTAATCAGTATTTCCCGCGCGCGCCAACGCGGAAGTCTTGCACCTGATGCGTCACTCATGGCATCCCTCCATTGCGGCACGTCAGGCGCTATCATGCCACCCTCCCGCCTGACCGGTAGATTCCATTTTTAACGATCTGCCTACCGTCTGGGTTGACATGGGTCAAGTGGCGGCTAGCGCGCCGCGCCGAGCCGCCCGAGGAGCGGCAGTTTGATCGCGGGCGCGAAGGGGTCCAGCCCGAAGGACAGGCCGAGGATGTTGATCTCGACGCCTTCAACACCGCTCGCGGTCAGGCCGAGCAGGCCGAACAGCGAGAGCTGGAGGCCGCTGCCGCTCGGGGCAGTCGCTATGATGCGGTCGCCGAGAAAATCCTTGCCGATCGCCGTCGGCGGCAGGTCCACTTCGAGCTCGGGTACGGCGCGCGCGACCCAGGCGGTGAAGGTATTCGAGTTGGGTCCCGGCCACATCGTGTATTCCGCGGCGTACGGATAGTCGCGCACGGCCCGGTCGATGCGCTCAATCAGGGCGTCCACGCCGGTTCCCCGCTTATCGGCGAGCAATTCCGGGGCCGACCCGAACCAGCGCTCGTCGGGGACGCGGCTCCGAATCGCGACCGCCGAGTCGCTGTAGCGCAGTCGCCAGCCGATCAGTTCGTAGACCGTATAGGACTCTGCGCCCGTCGGCTTCACCGCGATCCAGGTGTGGATGCCGAAGGTGCCGCGCCAACCCCACGCCCGGGCGCCGTAGACCTGGACGATAGCCTCCGGCGTCGTCGCCGGGTCGGGCGCGATACCGACCGGCTCCCGGCTTGCCGTGCGCCAATCGGTCGCGCCGCCACCCCTGAACAAGGCCATCATGATGACTCCCGCAGCCAGGACCAGTGATGTCAACCGAATTATGCGGCGCGGCGGCATGGCGATGGGGTAGCGTCAATCGTCACTTGCCCAGTCCCTCGGACTTCATGGCCTTCCTGACGGCGGGGCGTTCCGCCATGCGCGCCATGAACGCCTTGATGTTCGGCCAGCTCGACACGTCGATCTTGTGCAGGTTCGTCCAGTTGAGCACCGCGAATAGATAGGCGTCCGCGATGCTGAACTCGCCCATCAGGTGCTGCTGGGTGCCGAGCGACTTCTCCAGGTAATCGAAACGCTTGCCGAGACGCTCGAGCCTGGCTTCCCGCCACTCCGGCGTCATCTTCGGGTTGAAGAAGTCGCCGAGGCCCTTGTGGATCTCGGAGGCCGTGAAATTGAGCCACTCCATCAGCTTGTAGCGCTCCGGCGTCCTGGACTTGGGCGCCAGCCCGCGCCGCGGTTTCTGGTCGGCGAGGTACTGGATGATGACGGCGACCTCGGTGAGGACCGTGCCGTCGTCGAGCTGGAGCGCGGGCACGTAGCCTTTCGGGTTCACCGCGAGGTAGTCCCCGCCGCCCTCGGTCTTCTTCGCCGCGAGATCGACCCGGTCGAGATCGAACTTGTACTTCGCCTCGCGCAGCACGATGTGCGGGGCGAGCGAGCAGGCGCCGGGGTAGTAGTAGAGCCTCATTGTTTTCCTTCGGAAAAAAGTGCCGGGTGACGGGTGGCCCCTGACGGGTCGAGAGCCGTAGTATTAGGCTTCCGCGGGGCAAATTCAAATCGCGGTCGTAACGGCGATTGGACCGGATTCATGCAATCAAGTTCTGGGGGCGCTCGCCGGTCTGCCCGGCGGCGAGCGAAGCGTGTAAGATGCCGTCCCGGATAGATAGACTGCGCGCGCCGTGGCGAAACTACTTCAGGTCAATCAGCTGCGCACGACCTTTGCGACCTCGACGGGACTCGTCCGGGCGGTCGACGGCGTGTCCTGGGACGTCGACGAAGGCGAGACCGTCGCCCTCGTTGGCGAGTCAGGCTGCGGCAAGTCGGTATCGGCGTTGAGCATCATGCGGCTGATCACGCCCCCCGCCGGTCGCATCGAGAGCGGCGAGATTCTCTTCAAAGGGCGCGACCTGCTGCGGCTGAGCGAGGAGGAGATGCGCGCCGTGCGTGGCCGCGAGATCGCCATGATTTTCCAGGAACCGATGACCTCGCTTAATCCCGTGCTGACGATCGGGCGCCAGTTGACGGAGGGCATCGAAATCCACCTCGGCGCGCAACCACCGGCGGCGCGCGCGCGCGCGATCGAGCTGCTGGCGATGGTCGGCATTTCCGACCCGGAGCGCCGGCTGTCGCAATACCCGCATCACTTCAGCGGCGGCATGCGCCAGCGCATGATGATCGCGATGGCGCTCGCCTGCAATCCATCGCTGATCCTCGCCGACGAGCCGACGACCGCGCTCGATGTCACCATACAGGCGCAGATCCTCGAGCTGATGCGCGACCTGTCGCGCCGGCTCGGCGTGGCGATGCTCATCATCACGCACAATCTCGGGGTCGTGGCCCGCTATGCCGACCGGGTCAACGTGATGTACGCCGGACGCATCATCGAGCAGGCCACGGCCACCGAGCTCTACGCACATCCGCGCCACCCGTACACCCTGGGACTGCTGCGTTCCGTGCCGCGCCTGGACGAGCCGCGGCGCGCGCGCCTCGACCCGATCGAGGGCCAGCCGCCGGACCTGACGCGCCTGCCGACGGGGTGCGCGTTCCTGCCGCGCTGCAAGTACCGCGTCGAGCGCTGCGCCGAAGCGCCGCAACTGGCGCCGGTCGACGCGGCGGGACATCAGGCGGCCTGCTGGGAGGCCGCGAATATCGCTGCCGGCTCGCCGGTGACGGCATGAGCGAAACCTTGCTGGAGGTCCGGGACCTGGTCAAACACTTTCCGGTGAGCGGGGGGCTGCTGTCCAAACAGACGGGGACGGTACGCGCGGTCGACGGGGTCAGTTTCGACCTGCACCGCGGCGAGACGCTGGGCCTGGTCGGCGAGTCGGGCTGCGGCAAGACGACGACCGGCCGCTGCATCCTGCGGCTCGAACGCCCGACCTCGGGCACCATCCGCTTCCAGGGCGAGGAGATCTCGACCCTGCCGCACCAGGCGATGCTCAAGCTGCGCCGGCGCATGCAAGTGATCTTCCAGGACCCGTATTCCTCGCTCAATCCGCGCATGACCATCGGCCAGATCATCGAGGAACCCCTCAAGGTGCACGCCATCGTACCCGAGGCGCCCGCGCGCGCCGCAAGGGTCCGCGACCTGCTCGCCCAGGTCGGACTGCTGCCCCAGCACGAGGCGCGCTATCCGCACCAGCTCTCGGGCGGGCAGCGGCAGCGCGTCGGGATCGCCCGGGCGCTTGCCATGGAGCCCTCGCTCATCATCTGCGACGAGCCGGTGTCGGCGCTCGATGTCTCGATCCAGGCG
>MERD01000096.1 GCA_001771935.1 Betaproteobacteria bacterium RIFCSPLOWO2_02_FULL_67_26 | reverse complement strand
AGCGTCGTCTTGCCGTGGTCCACGTGCCCAATCGTCCCCACGTTCACGTGCGGCTTCTTACGCTCAAATTTGCCCTTGGCCATGATCCACCCCTTATCTCTTCTCTTCCTTGCCCATGTACTTGTTGATCACCGCCTCCGCGATGGTTTTCGGCGCCTCGGCGTAGTGCTTGAACTCCATGGTATAGGTCGCGCGGCCCTGGGACAGCGAGCGCATCGTGGTCGAGTAGCCGAACATCTCGGCGAGCGGCACTTCGGCCTTGATCGCCTTGCCGCCGCCGGGAATCTCCTCCATGCCCTGTATCGTGCCGCGGCGCGAGGAGAGGTCGCCCACGACGTTGCCCATGAAATCCTCCGGCGTTTCCACTTCCACGGCCATGATGGGCTCGAGCAGCACCGGGCTTGCCCGGCGCAGCCCTTCCTTGAACGCGAAAGCGCCCGCCATCTTGAACGCGTTCTCGTTCGAATCCACGTCGTGTGACGAGCCATCGAACAGCGTGGCCTTGACGTCCACGATCGGGAAACCCGCGAGCACGCCGTTCGGCAATGTCTCCACGATGCCCTTCTTGACGGCGGGGATGAATTCACGCGGCACGTTGCCGCCCTTCACCGCGTCCACGAATTCGAAGCCGGTGCCCGGCGGCTGCGGATCGATCCTGAGCCAGACGTGACCGTACTGACCGCGTCCGCCGGTCTGCTTGATGAACTTGCCCTCGACCTTCTCGACCGGCTTCCTGATGGTCTCGCGGTAGGCGACCTGCGGCGCGCCGACGTTGGCTTCCACCCCGAATTCGCGCTTCATGCGATCGACGATGATCTCCAGGTGCAACTCGCCCATGCCGGAGATGATGGTCTGCCCGGATTCCTCGTCGGTGCGCACCCGGAACGAGGGGTCTTCCTGCGCCAGACGGCCCAGCGCGATGCCCATCTTTTCCTGGTCCGCCTTCGTCTTCGGTTCGACCGCGACGTGGATCACCGGCTCGGGGAATACCATCTTCTCGAGCGTGATGATCTTCCGCGGATCGGTCAGGGTGTCGCCGGTGGTGTACTCCCTGAGGCCCACCGCCGCCGCGATGTCGCCGGCGCGCACTTCCTTGATTTCCTCGCGGTCGTTGGCGTGCATCTGCAGGAGGCGGCCGAGGCGCTCCTTGCGACCCTTGACCGGGTTGTAGACCGTGTCGCCCGTGCTCACCACGCCGGAGTAGACGCGGAAGAACGTGAGCTGGCCGACGAACGGGTCGGTCATGATCTTGAACGCGAGGCCGGAGAACGGGGTGTCGTCCGTCGGCGCGCGCTCATCCTGCTCGCCGTTTTCCTTGATCCCCTTCACCGGCAGGATGTCCGCGGGCGACGGCATGTAGTCGATGACCGCGTCGAGCATCGCCTGCACACCCTTGTTCTTGAAGGCCGAGCCGCACAGCATCGGGAAAATCTCGCCGTGGATGGTGCGGGCGCGCAGCCCCTTCTTGATGTCCTCGACAGAGAGCTCGCCCTTCCCGAGGTACTTGTTCATCAGCTCTTCGGAGGCCTCGGCGGCGGACTCCACCAGCTTTTCGCGCCACTGCTTGACCTCCGCCATCATGTCGGCGGGAACGTCCCTGGCCTCGAATTTCATGCCCTGCGTGCCGTCGTCCCAGTAGATCGCCTTCATCCGGACGAGGTCCACTACGCCCTTGAATTTTTCCTCCGATCCGATCGGCAGCTGGATCGGCACCGGGTTGGCCTTGAGCCGCGCCTGCACCTGCTCGTAGACGCGCCTGAAATCGGCGCCGGTGCGGTCCATCTTGTTGACGAAAATCAACCGCGGCACGCGATACTTGTTGGCCTGGCGCCACACGGTTTCGGTCTGGGGCTGCACGCCGCCCACCGCGCACAGCACGGTGCACGCGCCGTCGAGCACGCGCAGTGACCGCTCCACCTCGATCGTGAAGTCCACGTGGCCCGGGGTGTCGATGATGTTGATGCGGTGCTCGGGGAAGGTGCCGTCCATCCCCTTCCAGAAGCAGGTCGTCGCCGCCGAGGTGATGGTGATGCCACGCTCCTGCTCCTGCTCCATCCAGTCCATGATCGCGGTGCCGTCGTGCACTTCCCCCAGCTTGTGCGAGACGCCGGTGTAGAACAGGATGCGCTCGGTGGTCGTGGTCTTGCCGGCATCGATGTGGGCCGTGATGCCGATGTTGCGATAGCGCTCGATGGGAGTCTTGCGGGGCACGGCAACCTCTAGAACCGGTAGTGCGAGAAAGCCTTGTTGGCTTCCGCCATGCGGTGCACTTCCTCGCGCTTCTTCATCGCGCCGCCCTTGCCCTCGGCGGCTTCCGCGAGCTCGCTCGCGAGCCGCGCGCCCATGGATTTCTCCCCGCGGCCGCGCGCGGCGTCCCGGATCCAGCGCATCGCCAGCGCGACGCGGCGCACCGGGCGCACCTCGACCGGCACCTGGTAATTGGCGCCGCCCACGCGGCGGCTCTTCACTTCGACCATGGGCTTCACGTTGTTGATCGCCTGTGTGAAGACCTCCAGCGGGTCCTTGCTGGTCTTCTTCTTGATCTGTTCGAGCGCGCCGTACACGATGGCTTCGGCGACCGACTTCTTGCCGCCGGTCATGATGACGTTCATGAATTTGGCGACGTCCTGGCTGCCGTATTTCGGATCCGGCAGGACTTCGCGTTTCGGGATTTCTCTGCGGCGAGGCATGGCCTCAGTTTCCTTGCGGGCTGTTAAGCGGCCTTCGGCCGCTTGGCTCCATACTTGGAGCGGCTTTGCTTGCGGTCCTTGACGCCGGCGGTGTCGAGCGAGCCGCGCACGACGTGGTAGCGCACGCCCGGCAGATCCTTCACACGTCCGCCGCGGATCAGCACGACCGAGTGCTCCTGCAGGTTGTGCCCTTCGCCGCCGATGTAGCCGATGACCTCGAAGCCGTTGGTGAGCCGCACCTTGGCCACCTTGCGCAGCGCCGAGTTCGGCTTCTTGGGGGTCGTCGTGTAGACGCGCGTGCACACGCCGCGGCGCTGCGGCGAGCCGGCGAGCGCAGGCACCTTGCTTTTCCAACGCGCCGGGGCGCGCCCCTTGCGCACTAATTGATTGATGGTCGGCATGTCCTGAGTCACCCGCTTAACTGAACACAATCTGCTTAACGCATTGAATCTGTGTGGATTAGAACAAAACACTGCGCTCTTTGCCCGTTCCAAAAAAGCGGGGACGGCGTCGCCACCGTCCCGGCCTGAAATGCTGCGCATGTCACCGCCACCCCATCCAGGGGCGGCCGGCGGGCAAAAAGACTGTGAATTTTAAGGGGTTAGGTCATCCCAGTCAAGCAACCTGCTCCTGATTTTCGGCTCCGGCGGCAGACTCCTCCACCGCGGCCGGGCTCTCTCCGAACTCGACCGTCGTGCCCTGGCGCCGGCGGATGCGATGGTAGGCGAGACCGGTGCCCGCCGGGATCAACCGGCCGACGATCACGTTCTCCTTCAGGCCGCGCAACTCGTCGCGCTTGCCCATGATCGCCGCCTCGGTCAGCACGCGGGTGGTCTCCTGGAACGACGCCGCCGAGATGAACGAGTCGGTCGAGAGCGAAGCCTTGGTGATGCCGAGCAGCATGTAGTCGTAGACTGCCGGCTTCTTGTCCTCGGCCACCACTTTCTCGTTTTCCTCGAGCACCTCGGCGCGCTCGAGCTGCTCCCCGGTGATGAAGCGGGAGTCGCCCGGCTCGGAGATGGCCACGCGCCGCAGCATCTGGCGCACGATCACCTCGATGTGCTTGTCGTTGATCTTCACCCCCTGCAACCGGTAGACGTCCTGCACCTCGTTGCAGATGTAGCGTGCGAGCGCCTCCACGCCGAGCAGCCGCAGGATGTCGTGCGGGTCGGCCGGACCGTCAACGATCATCTCGCCCTTGTTCACCACCTGCCCGTCGTGCGCCATCACGTGCTTGTCCTTCGGGATCAGGTATTCGTGTGCGACGCCGTCGAGATCGGTGATCACCAGGCGCTGCTTGCCCTTGGTATCCTTGCCGAAGGAAACCGTGCCGGTGATCTCCGCGAGCACGCCCGCGTCCTTGGGCGAGCGCGCCTCGAACAGCTCCGCCACCCGCGGCAGACCGCCCGTGATGTCGCGAGTCTTGGAAGTCTCCTGAGGAATGCGCGCAAGCACCTCGCCCACGCCCACCTCCTGGCCGTCGCGCACCGTGATGATCGAGCCGATCTGGAAAGTGATGTTGACCGGCTGGTCCGAGCCCGCCATCTTGATCTCGTGGCCGTGATCGTCGATGAGCTTCACCTGCGGGCGCAGCCCCTTGGCCTGGATGCTGCCACGGCGCTTGGGATCCACGACGACGAGCGTTGACAGCCCCGTCACCTCGTCGATCTGCTTGGCAACCGTCACGCCTTCCTCGACGTTCTCGAACTTGATGCGCCCGGCATACTCGGTGATGATCGGCCGGGTGTGCGGGTCCCAGGTCGCGAGCACGTGGCCGGCCTTGACCGCTTCGCCGTCGCGTGTGAGCAGCGTGGCGCCGTACGGCACTTTGTGGCGCTCGCGCTCGCGCCCGCTGTCGTCGTGGATCACCACTTCGCCGTTGCGCGAGATCGTCACGAGCTCGCCGCGCGAGTGCGTAACATAGCGCATGCCGGCGCTGTAGCGCACCACGCCGTTCGACTTGCTTTCGATCTGGCTCGCCACGGCGGTCCGTGAGGCCGCGCCCCCGATGTGGAAGGTGCGCATGGTGAGCTGGGTGCCCGGCTCGCCGATCGACTGCGCGGCGATCACGCCGACCGCCTCGCCGACGTTGATCGGCACGCCGCGGCCCAGATCGCGCCCGTAGCACTTGGCGCACAGGCCGTAGCGGGTATCGCAGCTCAACGGCGTGCGGACCTTGACCTCGTCGATGCCGGCGGCCTCGATCGCATCCACCGCGTCCTCGTCGAGCAGCGTGTTCGCGGGATGCAGCGCCATGCTGCTTTCGGGGTTGATGATTTCGGCGGCGCATACGCGTCCCAGAATGCGCTCGCGCAGGCTTTCGACCACTTCGCCGCCCTCGACCAGCGCTTTCATCGAGACGCCCTGCGTGGTGCCGCAATCGTCCTCCGTCACGACCAGATCCTGGGTGACGTCGACGAGGCGTCGCGTGAGATAGCCGGAGTTGGCCGTCTTCAGAGCGGTATCCGCCAGACCCTTGCGCGCGCCGTGCGTGGAGATGAAGTACTGCAGCACGTTCAGCCCCTCCCGGAAGTTCGCGGTGATCGGTGTCTCGATGATCGAGCCGTCCGGTTTCGCCATCAGACCGCGCATGCCGGCGAGCTGCCGGATTTGCGCCGCGGAGCCGCGGGCGCCGGAGTCCGCCATCATGTAGATGGAATTCAGTGATTCCTGCATCACCGGCGCGCCCTTCTTGTCCTTGCGCTGCGCCCATTCGCGCTTCTTGGCGTCCCAGTCGATCACCGGTTCGACCCCGAGCTGCTCCATCATCGCCTTCGCGACGAGGTCGCCGGCACGGCCCCAGATATCCACCACCTTGTTGTAGCGCTCGCCCTGGGTCACCAGGCCCGAGGTGTACTGCTTCTCGATCTCCTGCACTTCCTTCTCGGCATCCGCGATGATCTCGTGCTTCTGCGCCGGGATCAGCATGTCGTCCACCGCGATCGAAATGCCGGCCTTGGTCGCCATGGCAAAGCCGGCATACATCAGCTTGTCGGCGAAGATCACCGTCTCCCTCAGGCCGCAGCGGCGGAACGCCGTGTTGATCAGCCGCGAGATTTCCTTTTTCTTGAGCGGCTTGTTGATGAGCTCGAAGGACAGCCCCGCCGGCAGGATGTCGGAGAGCAGCGCCCGGCCCACCGTGGTTTCGTAGCGCGCGAGCTTCTCGCGCTTCTCGCCGTCCGGGTCGAAATGCTGCTCCTTGATGCGCACCGTGATCTTGGCGTTGACCTCGACCTGGCCCGTGTCGTATGCGCGCGACACCTCGGCGAGGTTGATGAAGATCGAGCCTTCGCCGCGCGCGCCCACCTTCTCGCGGGTGGCGTAGTAGAGCCCGAGCACGATGTCCTGCGAGGGTACGATGATCGGCTCGCCATTGGCGGGTGACAGGATATTGTTGGAGGAGAGCATCAGCGTCCGCGCCTCCATCTGCGCCTCCAGCGACAGCGGCACGTGCACCGCCATCTGGTCGCCGTCGAAGTCGGCGTTGAAGGCCGCGCACACCAGCGGATGCAGCTGGATCGCCTTGCCCTCGATCAGCACCGGCTCGAACGCCTGGATGCCCAGGCGATGCAGCGTCGGCGCCCGGTTCAGCATCACCGGGTGCTCCCGGATCACTTCCTCCAGGATGTCCCAGACTATGGCTTCCTGGTCCTCGACCATGCGTTTCGCGGCCTTGATGGTGGTCGCGAGCCCCATGACCTCCAGCTTGTGGAAGATGTAGGGCTTGAACAATTCGAGGGCCATCAGCTTGGGCAGGCCGCACTGGTGGAGCTTCAGCTGCGGCCCCACCACGATCACCGAGCGGCCCGAGTAGTCGACGCGCTTGCCCAGCAGGTTCTGCCGAAAGCGCCCGCTTTTGCCCTTGATCATATCGGCGAGCGACTTCAACGGGCGCTTGTTGGCGCCGGTCATGGCCTTGCCGCGGCGGCCGTTGTCGAGCAGCGAATCCACCGCTTCCTGCAGCATCCGCTTCTCGTTTCGCACGATGATCTCGGGAGCCTTCAACTCCAGCAGGCGCTTCAAGCGGTTGTTGCGGTTGATCACGCGCCGGTAGAGGTCGTTGAGATCCGAAGTCGCGAAGCGCCCGCCGTCGAGCGGCACCAGCGGCCGCAGCTCCGGCGGCAGCACCGGCAGCACCTCGAGAATCATCCATTCCGGCTTGATGCCGGATTTATGGAACGCCTCCAGCACTTTCAACCGCTTGGCGATCTTCTTGATCTTGGTGTCCGAGGTCGTCGCGGCAAGCTCTTCGCGCAGTCTCTCGATCTCGCTCCTCAATTCGAGGCTGCGCAGCAGCGACCGTATGCCTTCGGCACCCATCATCGCGGTGAAGTCGTCGCCGAACTCCTCGACCTTGGCGAGGTAGTCGTCCTCGGTCATCAGCTGGGCACGCTTCAACGGCGTCATGCCCGGGTCGATCACGACGTAGGCCTCGAAATACAGCGCGCGCTCGATGTCGCGCAGCGTCATGTCGAGCACCATGCCCATGCGGGACGGCAGCGACTTGAGAAACCAGATGTGCGCCACCGGGCTCGCGAGCTCGATGTGGCCCATGCGCTCGCGGCGCACCTTGGACAGCGTCACCTCGACGCCGCATTTCTCGCAAATCACGCCGCGGTGCTTCAAGCGCTTGTACTTTCCGCACAGGCACTCGTAGTCCTTCACCGGCCCGAAGATCTTGGCGCAAAACAGGCCGTCGCGCTCCGGCTTGAAGGTGCGGTAGTTGATGGTCTCCGGCTTCTTGACCTCGCCGTACGACCACGAGCGGATTTTCTCGGGCGAGGCGAGCCCGATCTTGATCGCGTCGAACTCTTCTTCCTGCGTGACCTGCTTGAACAAATCGAGCAGTGCTTTCATTTCGCGTTCCTTGTTGAGCGAGACTGTTGGGGTTGCGTGATTGCCGCCCTGCGCCTCACTGAATCAATAACGGTTATGGTCGAGATCGATGTCGATCGCGAGCGACCGGATTTCCTTCACCAGCACGTTGAACGATTCCGGCATGCCGGCTTCGATCCGGTGGTCGCCCTTGACGATGGACTCGTAGACCTTGCGCCGCCCTTCCGTGTCGTCGGACTTGACGGTCAGCATTTCCTGCAGGGTGTAGGCCGCGCCATACGCCTCCAGAGCCCACACCTCCATCTCGCCGAAGCGCTGGCCGCCGAACTGCGCCTTTCCGCCCAGCGGCTGCTGGGTGACGAGCGAGTACGGGCCGGTCGAGCGCGCGTGCATCTTGTCGTCCACCAGGTGATGCAGCTTCAGCATGTGCATGTAGCCCACCGTCACCGGCCGCTCGAAGGGATCCCCGGTGCGCCCGTCATGCAGCGTGACCTGCCCCGTGCGCGGCAGCCCGGCCAGCTCGAGCATCTCCTTGATCTCCTTCTCGCTGGCGCCGTCGAACACCGGCGTCGCGAACGGCACGCCGAGCCTGAGGTTCTCGGCCAGGCGCAGGATTTCCTCGTCGTTCAGCGACTCGAGATCCTCGGCACGGGCGCCGCTCGCGTAAATCCTGTTGAGCAGCTTTCGCACCTCCGCGGTCTTCGCCTGGGCGTCCACGAGTTCGCCGATCTTCAGGCCCAGCCCTTTCGCCGCCCAGCCGAGATGGGTCTCGAGGATCTGCCCCACGTTCATGCGCGACGGCACCCCGAGGGGATTCAGCACGATGTCGACCGGCGTGCCGTCCGCCATGTACGGCATGTCCTCCACCGGAGTGATCTTGGAAATGACGCCCTTGTTGCCGTGGCGCCCGGCCATCTTGTCGCCCGGTTGCAGCCGGCGCTTGACGGCGAGGTAGACCTTCACCATCTTCTGCACGCCCGGCGGCAGTTCGTCGCCCTGGGTGAGCTTCTTCTTCTTCTCGTCGTAGGCCTTGTCGAACAGCGCCTTGGTCTGCGCGAGGCTCTCCTTGATGCTCTCCAGCTGCGCGGCGACCTTGTCGTTCGCCACGCGGATGTCGAACCAGCCGTGGCGCTCGACTTCGGTGAGATAGGCTTTGGTGACCTTCGACCCCTTGGCGAGTTTCTTGGGGCCGCCGTTCGCGGTCTTGCCGATCAGCAGCCGCTCGAGCCGCTCGAAGGCATCGTTCTCGACGATGCGCAGCTGGTCCGCGAGGTCCTTCTTGTAGCGCTTCAGCTCGTCGTCGATGATCTGCTGCGCGCGCTTGTCCCGCTCGATGCCTTCCCGCGTGAACACCTGCACGTCGATTACAGTGCCCTCCATGCCCGAGGGCACCCGCAGGCTGGTGTCCTTCACGTCGGAGGCCTTCTCGCCGAAGATCGCCCGCAGCAGCTTCTCCTCCGGCGTCAACTGCGTTTCGCCCTTGGGCGTGACCTTGCCGACCAGCACGTCGCCAGCCTCGACCTCCGCGCCGATGTAGATGATCCCGGACTCGTCGAGATTCGCGAGCTGGGTCTCGGAGAGGTTGGAGATATCGCGCGTGATTTCCTCGGGCCCGAGCTTGGTGTCTCGCGCCACCACGGAGAGCTCCTCGATGTGGATGGAGGTGAAGCGCTCGTCGGCAACCACCCGCTCCGAGATCAGGATCGAGTCCTCGAAGTTGTAGCCGTTCCAGGGCATGAACGCGACCAGCATGTTCTGCCCCAACGCGAGCTCGCCCATATCGGTGGACGCGCCGTCCGCCACGACGTCGCCCTTGGCGATGCGGTCGCCCACCTTGACCAGCGGACTCTGGTTGATGTTGGTGTTCTGGTTGGAGCGCTGGTACTTGACCAGGTTGTAGATGTCCACGCCCACCTCGCCCGGCGCCGTCTCCTCATCGTTCACCCGCACCACGATGCGCGAAGCGTCCACGTAGTCCACCACTCCGCCGCGATGCGCCTGCACCGCGGTGCCCGAATCCACCGCCACGGTGCGCTCGAGGCCGGTGCCGACCAGGGGCTTTTCCGGCCGCAGGCATGGCACGGCCTGGCGCTGCATGTTGGAGCCCATCAGCGCGCGGTTGGCGTCGTCGTGCTCGAGGAACGGGATCAACGAGGCCGCGACGGACACCGCCTGTGAAGGCGCGACGTCCATGTACTCGATCCGGTCGGGCGAGGACAGCGTGAACTCATTGCGGTTGCGGCACGACACCAGCTCGTCCGTGAACTTGCCATGCCTGTCGAGGGCGGCGTTCGCCTGCGCGATCATGTACTGGCCTTCCTCGATCGCCGACAGGAAATGAATCTCGTCCGTCACCCGGCTGTCCTTGACCCTGCGATAGGGGGTCTCGAGGAAACCGTACTCGTTGGTGCGCGCATAAAGCGCGAGCGAGTTGATGAGGCCGATGTTCGGACCCTCCGGCGTCTCGATCGGGCACACGCGGCCGTAGTGCGTCGGATGCACGTCGCGCACTTCGAATCCGGCGCGCTCGCGGGTGAGGCCGCCGGGGCCCAGCGCGGATACGCGCCGCTTGTGGGTGATCTCCGACAACGGGTTGGTCTGGTCCATGAATTGCGAAAGCTGCGAGGAGCCGAAGAACTCGCGAATCGCCGCCGAAACGGGTTTGGCATTGATCAGGTCATGCGGCATCAAATTCTCGGACTCCGCCTGCGACAGCCGCTCCTTCACCGCGCGCTCGACACGCACCAGGCCGGCGCGGAACTGGTTCTCGGCGAGTTCGCCCACCGAGCGCACGCGGCGGTTGCCGAGGTGGTCGATGTCGTCGATTTCGCCCTTGCCGTTCCTCAGGTCCACCAGAATCTTGATCACCGCGACGATGTCGTCGGGCGAGAGCTTTCCGGACCCGGTCAGCTCAGTGCGACCGACGCGCCGGTTGAACTTCATGCGGCCGACCTTGGACAGGTCGTAGGTTTCCTCCGCGAAGAACAGGCGGTGGAACAGCATCTTCACCGCCTCCTCCGTTGGCGGCTCGCCCGGCCGCATCATGCGGTAGATCGCGACCTGCGCCGCCAGCTGGTCGGCGGTCTCGTCGATGCGCAGGGTCTGGGAAATATACGCGCCCTGGTCGAGGTCGTTGGTATAGATGGTCTGTACCCGCGGCACGCCGGCTTCCTTCAGCTTCGCCAGCAGCTCCTCGGTGATCTCGTCGTTGGCATTGGCCAGGATCTCGCCGGTCGCCTTGTCCACCACGTTGTGCGCGAGCACCCGTCCGATGATGAACTCGTCGGGCACGCCGATGCGGTGCAGCCCCGCCTGCTCCATTTCGCGCACGTGCTTTACCGTGATGCGCTTGTCCTTGGCGACGATCTGCTTGCCGCCCTTGGTGGCGATGTCGAACCGCGCCATCTCGCCGCGCATGCGTTCGGGCACCAGCTCGAACTCGACGCCTTCCTTGCCGAGCTGGAAGGTGTCGAACACAAAGAACTCCGCAAGTATCCTCTCCGGCGTGTAGCCGAGGGCCTTCAACAGGATCGTCACCGGCATCTTGCGGCGGCGGTCCACCCGGAAATAGAGGTAGTCCTTGGGGTCGTACTCGAAGTCCAGCCAGGAGCCCCGGTACGGGATCACCCGCGCCGAGAACAGCAGCTTCCCCGAGGAGTGCGTCTTGCCGCGGTCATGCTCGAAAAACACCCCCGGCGAGCGGTGAAGCTGCGACACGATCACGCGCTCGGTGCCGTTGATCACGAACGATCCGGTCGTGGTCATCAGCGGAATCTCGCCCATGTAGACTTCCTGCTCCTTCACCTCCTTGGGCGTGGGCTTCGCAGCCTCCTTGTCCATGATGACGAGGCGGACCTTTGCGCGCAGCGGCGCGGCGTAAGTCAGCCCGCGTTGCTGGCATTCCTTGACGTCGAACGGCGGCTCACCCAGCGCAAAGCTCACGAACTCCAGGCGCGCGTTCTTGGAATGGCTCTCGATCGGGAAGATGCTCCGGAACGCCGCCTGCAGGCCGTCGGTCTTGCGGCCCTCCGGCGCGACGGCCGCCTGCAGGAACCCCGCGTAGGAGTCGAGCTGGGTAGCCAGCAGAAACGGCACCGGCAGCACGACGTCGCGCTTGGCGAAGCTCTTGCGGATGCGCTTCTTCTCGGTAAAGGAGTAAGCCATATCAGCTCCAGGAAAAAATCGGTCCTAACGGAATCGCGGACGACAAAGGCCGCAACGCGCTCCACAGCGCGCGTCGCCCGGGGTGCAGAAAAACCGCGAATCGTTCAAAAAAGGATACGGGCTGGCGGGAGGCCGCCAGCCGGGTCTCCGCATCGCGATTACTTGATCTCGCCGGTCGCGCCGGCTTCGGTGAGCTGCTTGAGCAGGCTCTCCGCATCGGCCTTGGAAATACCTTCCTTGACCGCCTTGGGCGCGCCGTCCACCAGGTCCTTGGCTTCCTTGAGGCCGAGGCCGGTCACCGCGCGCACGACCTTGATGACGTTGACCTTGTTGGCCCCGCAGTTGTTGAGCATCACGGTGAACTCGGTCTTTTCCTCGGCTGCCGCGGCTCCGCCGCCGCCCGCCGGTGCAGCCACCGCCACTGTCGCCGCGGCGGCGGAAACGCCGAACTTGTCTTCCATTTCCTTGATGAGCTGGGAGAGCTCCAGCACCGTCATGTTCGCAATTGCATCGAGTATTTCTGCCTTGGCCATAGCCATGTTGCTAGCTCCTGTCATATCCAAAGTTGCGTTATCCGAAATCCCGGTCCAGCAGGCCTCGTTTTCCTAACTATGCCGCCTGCTTCTCTTTCTGGTCCCTGACCGCCGCGAGCGTCCGCGCAAACTTGCCCGGCACCTCGTTCAAGGTACGGACGAATTTCGCAATCGGCGCCTGCATCGTCGCCACGAGTTTCGCGAGCAGTTCCTGCCGGCTCGGCATGCGCGCGAGGTCCGCCACGTCCCGTGCCGACATCAGCACATTGGGCATCGCGCCGGCCTTGATCACGAACTTCTCGTGTTCCCTGGCGAACTCCTGCAGCACCTTGGCGACAGCCACCGGATCGCTCGAAATGCCGTAGGCGAGAGGCCCGACCATCTTGTCGGTGAGCCCCTTGAACGGCGTATCGGCGACCGCGCGGCGTGCCAGGGTGTTCTTCAGCACCCGCAAGTAGACGCCCGAGCCGCGCGCTTTTCTGCGCAACTCCGTCATCTCCTTGACCGGGACGCTGCGGTACTCGGCCAGTATCACGGCCTGGGCCTTGGCGAGCTGCGCGCTCACCTCCGCCACCACCGCCTGCTTCTGCTCCAGATTCAGACTCAAGGACTATCTCCTTTCACCGCTACGGCGACCAGTGATCCAGGAGTCGGAAACGAAACCTGTTTCGGGTGCGCCGTCTGCGTAGGACATTCCGGAATGAGGACTGAGCATCGAGGATTGAGCAACCGCCCTGGGGCAACGTTCGACCCTTGATTCCCTGATCCGTTCCAAAAAAATTAAACCTCCCGGTTCCTACGGTCTTTGACAACCCGCCGGCGGTGCTCAGCCGGCAGCCCAAAGTCGTTATTGCTGCAAACTGGCCTGGTCCACGCGCACGCCCGCGCCCATCGTGCTCGACACCGAGACCTTCTTCAGGAAGATCCCTTTCACGCTTGTGGGCTTGGACCTGCTCACCGCGTCCACCAGTGCCTTGAGATTCTCCGCGAGCGCATCGACGCTGAACGATGCGCGGCCGATCGTGCATTGGACGATGCCCGCCTTGTCGGCGCGATACTGGATCTGGCCGGCCTTCGCATTCTTGATCGCGGCCGCCACGTCCTGCGTGACCGTTCCCACCTTGGGGTTCGGCATGAGCCCCCGCGGGCCCAGGATCTGGCCCAGCTGTCCCACCACGCGCATCGCGTCCGGGGTGGCGATCACCACGTCGAAATCGATCTTGCCGCCCTTGATTTCGCCGGCAAGGTCCTCGAATCCGACGATGTCGGCGCCGGCTTCCTTGGCCTGGGCTGCCTTGTCGCCCTGCGCGAATACGGCAATCCGCACGCTCTTGCCGGTGCCCTGGGGCAGCACCACCGACCCCCGCACCGTCTGATCGGATTTCGAGGCATCGATGCCGAGGTTGATGGAGACATCCACCGATTCGTTGAACTTGGCAGTCGCGCCATCCTTCACCAGCTTGAGCGCGTCCTGCACCGCGTACGACTTGTCGCGGTCCACCTTGGCGCGCAGCGCGTTGTAACGCTTGGAAGCCATTTACAGGCCCTCCACGTCCACGCCCATGCTGCGGGCGCTGCCGGCGATGGTGCGCACCGCCGCGTCGAGGTCCGCCGCCGTGAGGTCGGGCAGTTTCGCCTTGGCGATCTCCTCGGCCTGCGCGCGCGTGATTTTCCCGACCTTTTCCGTGTTGGGGCGGGCGCTGCCCTTCTCGATCTTCGCCGCCTTGCGGATCAGCACGCTCGCCGGCGGCGTCTTCATCACGAAGGTGAAGCTCTTGTCCTGGTACGCGGTGATCACCACCGGCACCGGCAGCCCCGGCTCCATCTTCTGCGTCTGGGCGTTGAACGACTTGCAGAACTCCATGATGTTCAACCCGCGCTGGCCGAGCGCCGGGCCGATCGGCGGGCTCGGGTTCGCCTTGCCCGCCGGCACCTGCAACTTGATGATGCCGACTACCTTCTTCGCCATGACCGCTCCTTACGGGTGCAAACGGGCGCCGCTTGCGCCCTCCCCATCCCACTACATTGACTCGTGACTGGTGACCGGTGACCGGGCACCAATCCTAAATTGCTCTCTACGCCTTTTCGACCTGGCTGAAATCGAGTTCCACCGGGGTGGAGCGGCCGAAGATCGTCACCGACACGCGCAGCTTGTTCTTGTCGTAGTTCACGTCCTCGACGTTGCCGTGAAAGTCCGCGAACGGGCCTTCCTTCACGCGCACTGCCTCGCCGACCTCGAACAGCACCTTCGGGCGCGGCTTCTCCACGCCCTCCTGGATCTGGTGCAGGATGTTCTGCACCTCCTTTTCCGAGATGGGCGTGGGCTTGGTGGCCGTGCCGCCGACAAAGCCGGTCACCTTGGCCGTATTCTTGACCAGGTGCCAGGTGTCGTCGGTCATTTCCATCTCGACCAGCACGTAGCCGGGGAAGAACTTGCGCTCGCTGATGTTCTTCTGCCCGCCCTTCATCTCGACCACCTCCTCGACCGGCACCAGGATCTGCCCGAACTTGCCCTGCATGCCGGCGCGCTGAATGCGGTCCTGCAGGGCGCGTTGCACGCTCTTCTCGAACCCCGAGTAGGCGTGCACGACATACCATTTCTTGCTCATCATCCACTCTGACCTAGCAGCTTCTTCACTACCCATAGCAGGCTCGCGTCGACCATCCATAAAAACAGCGCCATCACCACCATGAAGGCGAACACGACGCCGGTAGTCTGCAACGTCTCCTTGCGCGTCGGCCACACCACTTTCTTCGTTTCCGCGATCGACTCCTGGCTGAACGCATGGAACTGCTTGCCCGGCGCCGACATCCAGAACGCCACCGCCCCGGCCGCAAAGCCCGCGAGGACCGAAGCCACCCGGAGGATCATCGGGCTCTGGTCCAGGTAATAGAATCCCGCCACGCCCGCCGCAACCAGCAATGCCGCCACGGCAATCTTGATGTTGTCCGCCATATTTTCAGCAACGCAATCTGGCAGGCCAGGAGGGTCTCGAACCCCCAACCTTCGGTTTTGGAGACCGACGCTCTGCCAATTGAGCTACTGGCCTATTCAATAACCTTTGCAACCACGCCCGCGCCGACCGTCTTGCCGCCCTCGCGGATCGCGAAGCGCAGCCCCTCCTCCATCGCGATCGGCTGGATCAGC
>MERD01000095.1:15506-19434 GCA_001771935.1 Betaproteobacteria bacterium RIFCSPLOWO2_02_FULL_67_26 | reverse complement strand
TGCACGGCCTGTTCCAGCACGACCTCGTGGAATGGATGACCTGCATGACCTACCAGGCGGCCTCGGGCGGCGGCGCGCAGCACATGCGTGAATTGCTGACCCAGTTCGGCCTTCTCAACGCGGAAGTCCGGGAATTGCTTTCCGATCCGGCATCCGCGATTCTGGAGATCGACCGCAAGGTGCTCGGCAAGCAGACCGGCGGCACGCTGCCGATGGAAAATTTCGGCGGCGTCCCGCTGGCGGGCAACCTGATTCCCTGGATCGACGAGGACCTGGGCGACGGGGTTTCGCTCGAGGAATGGAAAGGCGGAGCCGAGACCAACAAGATCCTCGGCCGTGGTGCATCGTGCAGCACTCCCGCAACGCCGATAGACAGCCTCTGCGTGCGCATCGGCGCGATGCGCTGCCACAGCCAGGCGCTGACGATCAAGCTGAAGCGTGACGTTCCGCTCGACGAGGTGTCCGGGATCATCGCTTCCGCCAATGAATGGGTGCGCGTCGTACCCAATGACCGGGAGCACTCGATGCGCGAGTTGACGCCGGCCGCCGTCACCGGCCGCATGCACGTTGCGATCGGACGGTTGCGCAAGCTGTCGATGGGCGGCGAGTACCTTGCGGCCTTTACCGTGGGCGACCAGCTCCTGTGGGGCGCGGCCGAGCCGCTGCGGCGCATGTTGCGTATCCTGCTCGAAACGGAGGCCGCGCCGCGGTCTGCCGGCTTCCGGGGTGGGGGCTCCCGGCGCAAGTCGACGGTTGGGGCCTGAAATTTGATTAGAAATAGTCCTGTCAGGTGAAACACTTAGAGGAACTATTAGCTTGCATCGCTAACTGATTGATGTTAGCCTGTTTACCCCTGAAAAATCATAAGGGTGTCGTCGTGCGCAATCTCATCCTGAGGACGTGGCTGGTGGCGTTTTTGGTGCTGCTGCTGCCATGCGTCGCAGGGGCGGCGGGTCTGGGGCGGCTCAACGTCCTGTCCGCACTGGGTCAGCCGTTCGTCGCGGAGATCGAGTTGTTATCCGTGACCAAGGAGGAACTCTCCTCGCTCAGTACGCGTTTGTTGCCTCCCGAAGCCTATCAAGCGGCCAACCTGCAGTACAACACGGCGCTGTCCGGCGCGCGCGTGAGCATCGAGCGGCGGCCCAACGGACAGCATTACCTCAAGATCACCTCGTCCCGGCCGGTGACGGAGCCCTTCATCGATGTGCTGGTCGAGTTGCTCTGGTCCTCGGGCCGCATATCCCGTGAATACACCGCGCTGCTCGATCCGCCGAGCGCCGCTCCTGCACCGCCTCCCGCGCCGGTGATTTCCGCCGTTCCCGAATCGCGCCCTGCGCCCGAGCCCGCGGTAGCGGCGGCGCCCCCCGCGGTCAGCCGGCCGGTGACGCCTGCCGGCCCGATGGCGGGCGGCAAGGAATACGGCCCGATCCAGCGGGGCGAGACGCTCGGCAAGATCGCAACGAGCGTCATGCCCGAAGGCGTAACGCTGGAACAGATGCTGGTCGCCTTGTACCGCAACAATCCCGAGGCCTTCATCCGGAACAACCTGAACCTGGTGCGGACCGGCAAGATACTGCGCGTGCCCGACCGGGACGAGGTCGCGGCGATCGCGCGGGGCGAGGCGGTCAAGGAGTACCGCACCCATGTCGCCGACTGGAACTCATATCGCCAGAAGCTCGCGGATACGGCGGGAACCGTTCCGGCGGAGAGGCGGACCGCCGTCAGCGGAAAGATCACCACCAAGGTCGAGGACAAGGCCGCCGCCGGCGCGGCCAAGGACGTGGTGCGGCTGTCGAAAGGCGAGCCACCCGGCGCGGCGGCGGGCAAGGGCAAGCCGCGCAGCACCGCCGAGCGCATCCGCATGCTGGAAGAAGAGGCGGTGGCGCGCGAGAAGGCGCTTGCCGAGGCCAATTCACGCATTGCCCAGCTCGAGAAGACCCTCAAGGACATGAAGACGCTGGCCGAGCTGAAGAGCCCTGGCATGGCCGCGGCCCAGCAGCAGGCCATGGCGCCCAAGCCGGAAGCGGCAAAACCAGAACCCGCAAAACCCGAGGCCGCAAAGCCCGAGGAGAAGAAGCCCGCAGTAGCTGCGGCGCCCAAACCCGCAACCGAAGCCAAGCCGAAACCCAAACCCGCTCCGGCACCGCCGCCCGAACCCGATCTGGTGGACCAGATCCTTGAGGCGTTGGCCGACCCGTTGTATCTCGGTGCAGGCGGCGTGGTGGTGCTCGGCGGGCTGGCGGCGTTCGTGCTGGCGCGCCGGCGCCGCGCGCGCGCCGAGGCGGAGGACGAGCCGCCGGCGCCCCTGATGGGCAAGGCGGCTGCCGCTGCGGCGGGGGCAGCCGCCATGACCGGGGAAGCCGCCGCCTCGCAACCTGCCGCCGCTGCGGCCGCCGACGATGTCGACCCGCTGGCGGAAGCCGAGGTCTATATTGCCTACGGGCGCGATGGCCAGGCGGAGGAAATCCTGAAGGATGCGCTTGCCAGGAATCCCGAACGCCAGGATGCGCAGCTGAAACTGCTCGAGATTTATTCCGCGCGCAAGGACAAGGACGCCTTCGGCAAGCTGGCCGCGGGCCTGAACAAGCTGACCGGCGGCGCCGGCGACAACTGGATCAAGGCCGCGGCCATGGGTTATGCCCTCGATGCGGCGAATCCACTGTATGCGGCCGGCAAGGACGCGGCTGCCACGCTCGCCACGACGGCGGCTGCAGGCGCGACCGATGTCGACCTCGATCTCGGGCTGGGCGATACCGGCACCGCGACCGACATCACGCTCGACGCGGGTTCGGCGCAAGCGGCGGTCGGCACCGACTCCGAGATACTCGACCTGGGCCAGGCGGTGAAGCCGGAAGACCAGGCGGCTGCGACGCCCGATTTCACGCTCGAAGTGCCGTCGACCGGGGCCGACCAGGCGGATATCGCGCTCGAAGCCGCCGCCCCGGCCCAGGACGCCAACGTTATCGACTTCCAGATCGAGTTGCCCAAGGTTGAAGCTTCCGCGCCGGAGGCAGCGCCTTCACCCGCTCCCGCGAGCGCGGATGCGGGCCTCGATTTCAAGCTCGACGGCCTCAGCCTGAACCTCGACGAGCCCAAAGCTGGAGCACCCGCCGCGGGTGGAGACAAGGACGGTCACTGGTATGACGTCCAGACCAAGTTCGATCTGGCCAAGGCGTACCAGGAGATGGGCGACAAGGACGGCGCCAAGGAGATCCTCCAGGAAGTCATCAAGGAAGGCGATACCGAACAGAAGGCGCAGGCAAAGACCCTGTTGGACAGCCTGGGATAGAAGGGGAGGGCGGCAGATCGAACCGCGGCAGTGCGAGCTGTCGCGGTTTTTGTTTTTGTAAGGGACCAACGGGCGGGACAGACGCGTGAGAGTGGCATTGGGAGTGGAATTCGACGGCAGCCGGTTCTGCGGCTGGCAGACGCAGCCGCAGGGCTGCGCGGTGCAGGACGCGCTCGAGCGGGCGCTCGCGGAGATCGCCGGCGGGCCGGTCGACACGGTATGCGCCGGGCGCACCGATGCCGGCGTGCACGCGCTGGGCCAGGTCGTTCACTTCGACACCGGCGCGGCACGTCCCGAGTCCGCATGGGTGCGGGGAGTCAATGCGTTGCTGCCCCCGGCTTGCGCCGTGAACTGGTCGCGCGAGGTGATGACGGATTTCCATGCCCGCTACTCGGCGCTCGCGCGCTGCTATCGCTACGTGCTGCTCAACCATCCGGTGCGGCCGGCGGCGGACCAGGCGCGCGTGGGGTGGTTTCACGTTCCGCTCGACCTGGAAATGATGCAGCACGCGGCGCGCCTGCTGATCGGCGAGCACGATTTCAGCGCCTTCCGCAGCGCGGAGTGCGAAGCCCGCACGCCGGTGCGCGCGCTCGAGCGGCTCGATATCACGCGCCGCGGCGACTACGTGGTGTTCGATTT
>MERD01000095.1:0-15461 GCA_001771935.1 Betaproteobacteria bacterium RIFCSPLOWO2_02_FULL_67_26 | reverse complement strand
CAGCCGCGCCGCTCCGACCTTCGAGGCCGCCGGTCTGTATCTGTTCCGGGTGATCTACGAGCCGCGCTGGGGTCTGCCTGAAGCGCCGCGCCGTTCGCTAATCGATATGGGCAACGGAAGCGCGATATAGTCGAATCACCAGCAACGAGCAACGAGTCACGAAAGTATGGCGACGGCGGTCAAGATTTGCGGCATCACGCGGGTGGAAGATGCCCTGGCGGCTGCGCGCGCCGGCGCGCACGCGATCGGGCTCGTGTTCTACGGGCCGAGCCCGCGCTGCGTCGCGCCGGCGCGGGCCGCGGAGATCATCCGCGTGCTGCCGCCGTTCATCACGACAGTGGGGCTATTCGTGGATGCGCCGGCGGGCGAGGTGCGCGTGGCGCTCGGCCAGGCGCCGGTGCAAATGCTGCAGCTCCACGGCGCGGAAACGCCCGAGTATTGCCGCCAGTTCGGGCGGCCCTACGTCAAGACGGTGCGGATGAGGCCGGGAGTGGATTTGCTACAATACGCGCGGGATTATCACGACGCCAAGGCGCTGCTGCTCGATAGCTACGTCGAAGGGTTGCATGGCGGCAGCGGCGCCGCCTTCGACTGGAGCCTGATCCCGGGCGGCTTGCCGCTGCCGGTCATACTGTCAGGCGGCCTGACCGCGGAGAACGTCGCCGATGCCGTGCGCCGCGTGCGGCCAAGCGCGGTGGACGTGTCGAGCGGCGTCGAGTCCGCGAAGGGCGTAAAGGACGCCGCGAAGATCGCGGCGTTCATCAAGGGGGTGCGCAATGCGGATGGTTGACCTCCCCGATGCGGGCGGGCATTTCGGGCCCTACGGCGGGGTATTCGTCGCCGAGACGCTCATGCAGGCGCTCGACGAGCTGAAGGCCGCGTACGCCCGCTACCGGAACGATCCCGAATTCCAGGCCGAATTCGCCTACGAGCTCAAGCACTATGTCGGGCGCCCGAGCCCGGTGTACCACGCGCGGCGCTGGTCGGAGCGGTTCGGCGGCGCCCAGGTCTACCTCAAGCGCGAGGACTTGAACCACACCGGCGCGCACAAGATCAATAACGTCATCGGCCAGGCGCTGCTCGCGCGGCGCATGGACAAGCGGCGCGTCATCGCGGAGACCGGCGCCGGCATGCACGGCGTGGCGGCGGCCACCATCGCCGCGCGCTACGGCATGGAGTGCGTGGTCTACATGGGCACGGAGGACGTCAGGCGGCAGGTGCAGAACGTCTACCGCATGAAGCTGCTCGGCGCCACGGTCGTGCCGGTGGAGAGCGGCTCGAAGACGCTCAAGGACGCGCTGAACGAGGCGATGCGCGACTGGGTGACGAACGTGGAGAACACTTACTACATCATCGGCACGGTCGCCGGACCCCATCCGTACCCGATGATGGTGCGGGACTTCCAGTCCGTGATCGGGCGCGAGGCGAGGGAGCAGATGCTGGAGCTCGCCGGGCGCCAGCCCGACGCCATACTCGCCTGCGTCGGCGGCGGCTCCAACGCGATGGGCATATTCCATCCTTATATCGCGGATGAGAAAGTGCGGCTGATCGGGGTGGAGGCGGCTGGCGAGGGGCTGGAGAGCGGCAAGCACGCGGCAACGCTGTGCACGGGCAAGCCCGGCGTGCTGCACGGCAACCGCACCTACCTGCTGCAGGACGAGAACGGCCAGATCATCGAGACGCACTCCATCTCGGCCGGGCTCGACTATCCCGGCGTCGGCCCCGAGCACGCCTGGTTGAAGGACAGCGGGCGCGCCGAGTATGTCTCCGTGACCGACGCCGAGGCGTTGCAGGCGTTCCACGACCTGTGCCGCCTCGAAGGCATCATGCCCGCGCTCGAGTCGGCGCATGCGCTCGCCTACGCCGCCAAGATGGCCCCGCGCATGAGGAAGGACCAGATCCTGCTCATCAACCTCTCCGGGCGCGGCGACAAGGACATGCACACCGTGGCGGAAAAGTCCGGCATCAAATTCTGATGTCCCGCATCGCCGCCACATTCGACGCGCTCAAGAAGCAGGGCAAGAAAGCCCTCATTCCCTTCATCACGGCGGGCGACCCCGACCCGCAGCTCACCGTGCCGCTGATGCACGCGCTCGCCAGGGCCGGGTGCGATGTCATCGAACTGGGCGTGCCGTTCTCCGATCCGATGGCCGACGGCCCGGTGATCCAGCGTTCGAGCGAGCGGGCGCTGAAGCACGGCGTATCGCTCCGGATCGTGCTGGGCTATGTCGCCGAGTTCCGCAAGACCGACCGCACGACGCCGGTCGTGGTGTTCGGCTACGCCAACCCGATCGAGGCGATGGGCGCCGAACGCTTCGCCGATGCGGCCAGAGCGGCCGACGCCGATGGCGTTCTGGTCGTGGACGACCCACCCGAGGAGGCGCGGCCGCTGGTTGCGATGCTCGACGAGAGGGGGCTTGACATGATCTTCCTGCTCTCGCCGACCACGACTGACGAGCGGCTGGCGCAAGTGGCGAAGCTCGGGCGCGGCTATCTGTATTACGTATCGTTGCGGGGCGTGACCGGGGCCGCCAATATCGATATTTCCGACGTCGCCGCACGGGTCAAGCATGTCCGCGGCTTCGTGCGGCTGCCGGTGGGCGTGGGTTTCGGCATCCGCGATGCGCAGAGTGCGTGCGCGGTAGGCGCGGTCGCCGACGCGGTGGTCATCGGCAGCGCGCTGATCCAGGAGATCGAGAAGGCGCCCCGCGACCAGGTCCTCGCCCGGGTAGCGCGGTTTCTCGCGCCCATACGCGAGGGGCTCGACAGCCTGTCGGCGGTGAAAGCGTGAGCGGGCGCGCGGAGACCCCATGAGCTGGCTGCAGAAACTGCTCCCGCCCAAGATCAAGCGCGACGCCGGCAGCCCGCGGAAGGTGGTGCCGGAAGGGCTGTGGAGCAAGTGCGAATCGTGCGAAGCGGTGCTCTACCGCGCCGACCTCGAGAAGAATCTCCACGTTTGCCCCAAGTGCTCGCACCACAATCGCATCTCGGCGCGCGAGCGGCTCGATGTTCTGCTCGACCGCGAGGGGCGCTACGAGATCGGCGCCGAGGTTGCGCCGGTGGACAGCCTCAAGTTCAAGGACAGCCGGCGCTACCTCGAGCGGCTCGAGGAGGCGCGCAACGAGACCTCCGAAGAGGACGCCCTGGTGGTGATGCAGGGCTCGATCAAGACCATCCCGGTGGTCGCGGCCGCCTTCGAGTTCGGCTTCCTCGGCGGCTCGATGGGCTCGGTGGTGGGGGAGCGCTTCGTGCGCGGCGTGCAGGCCTGTCTCGAGCAGCGGCTGCCCTGCATCTGCATCACCGCGAGCGGCGGCGCGCGCATGCAGGAGGGCCTGCTCTCGCTCATGCAGATGGCCAAGACCTGCGCGGCGGTCACGCAGCTCGCGCACGAGCGGCTGCCATTCATCAGCGTGCTGACCGATCCCACGATGGGCGGGGTATCGGCGAGCTTTGCCATGATCGGGGACGTCGTGATCGCGGAGCCCGGCGCGCTGATCGGCTTCGCCGGGCCGCGAGTCATCGAGCAAACCATGCGCGAGACGCTGCCGGAAGGCTTCCAGCGCTCCGAGTTTCTCCTCAAGCACGGCGCGATCGACCTGATCGTGGACCGGCGCGAGATGCGCGACCGGCTCGCCGCCATGCTGACGATGCTGCTCAGGCTGCCGCCGGCAGCATGAGTCTTTCCAGCCGGGCACCATGAGTCCGGTGCCGACATCGCTCGCGGGCTGGCTCGAATACATCGAGCGGCAGCACCCGCAGGCGATAGCGCTCGGGCTCGATCGGGTGCAAAGCGTGAAGCAGGCGCTCGGTCTCGACCCGGCCTTCCCGATCATCACGGTCGGCGGGACCAACGGCAAGGGCTCGGTCTGCGCGATGCTGGAGTCCATCCTGCACCATGCCGGCTACCGCATCGGGTGCTATACCTCGCCGCACCTGCTGCGCTACAACGAGCGCGTGCGCGTCGGGCGCGCCGAAGCCCCCGACGAGGAACTGGTGCGGGGCCTTGCCGCCGTCGAGCGGGAGAGGCGTGACGTGGCCCTCACCTATTTCGAGTACGGGACTCTGGCCGCAGCCTGGCTGTTCACCAAACAGCGCGTCGACGCCGCGGTGCTGGAGGTCGGGCTCGGCGGCCGGCTCGACGCGGTCAATGCGTTCGACGCCGACTGCGCCGTGGTCACCACCGTGGATATCGACCATGTGGATTTCCTGGGTGGGGACCGCGAGGCGATCGGGCGCGAAAAGGCGGGCATATTCCGCCGCGGCCGGCCGGCCGTGTGCGCCGATCCCGCGCCTCCGGCAAGCCTCACGCGCCACGCGGAGGAGATCGGGGCGCAACTGCTGAGGATCGGCACCGACTTCGGCGCCACGCCGCAGGCGCGGCAGTGGCAGTACTGGGGTCCTCGCGGCAAACGCAATGCGCTGCCGCACCCGGCGCTCCGCGGGACGTGCCAGCTCGGAAACGCGGCGGCGGCACTCACCGCGCTCGAGTGCCTGCGCGAACGCCTGCCGGTGACCATGAACGATATCCGCGCGGGCCTGCTGCAGGCGGAGAATCCTGGCCGTTTCCAGGTCCTGCCGGGGCGGCCGGCCGTGATACTCGACGTCGCGCACAATCCGCAGGCGGCGCGAGCGCTCGCCGCGAGCCTCGATGCCATGGGCGGCGGGGGACGCACGCTGGCCGTGTTCGCGATGCTGAAGGACAAGGACATCGCCGGCGTCGTCGCCGCGCTGGGGTCACGCGTCGGGCACTGGTTCATCGCCGGCCTGGGTGGCCCGCGTGGCGCGCCTGTCGACGAGGTGGGCAAGGTGCTGGCTGGCGCCGCGGTCGGCACGGTCACGCCGTGCGACACCGTTGCCGCCGCCTACGCGCAAGCCTGCGATAAGGCGACGGAAAATGATAGAATTCTGGTGTTCGGATCGTTTTACACCGTGGCCGCGGTGATGCAATTGCGAGCATCCCGCGCCAGGGAATAGACCCGGGTGATCCGAAGGCCATTGCGGCAGACGGACGGCGGGGTAACGGCGGCAGATGGCGCGAACGATCAGCGACGAAGAGCACCAGCTTAAGCGACGCGCAAGGCGGCGCCTGATCGGCGCCATCGTGCTGGTAACCGCCTTCGTGGTCGTGCTGCCGATGGTGCTCGATTCGGAGCCCCGCCCGCCCCGCCAGGAAGTCTCAGTCCAGATTCCGTCTCCCGATTCGGGGGTTTTCACGTCCCGGGTGGTGCCGCTTCCCGCGGCGCCGGACTCCAGGGCGGCATCGAAAGCGCCGGTAGCCAAGCCGGCGGACACGCCACCGCCTGCCGTCGGCGTGGCGCCGGCGCCAGCCACGGAATCACTCAAGGAAGCGCCCGCGCCGAAAGCCGGGCCGGAACCCGTCGCGCCGGCCAAGCCGGCCGCCGCGGCGCCCGCCAGGCCCGCGACGAAGACGGCCAGGCCCGCCGCCAGGCCCAAGCCGGCGGCAGGACAGTTCGTGGTGCAGGTAATCGCGCTCGCCGACGCCGCGAAGGCGAAGAGCATGCAGCAGAGAATCGCCGCCGCGGGCATCAAGTCCTATACCGAGGTGGTCAAGACCGCGAAGGGGGACGTGACGCGGGTGCGGGCGGGCCCGTTTGCCACGCGCGCGGCCGCGGAGAAGGCGCGCGGGCAGCTGAAGGCGCTCGGAATGAACGGCAACATCACCACGAGATGACCCTTTTTGATCTCGCCGTTGTCGTCATTGTCGGGTTGTCGGTTCTGCTCAGCTTGATCAGGGGCCTGGTGCGCGAGGTGCTGGCGCTCGCCGCCTGGGTGATGGCGTTTCTCGCCGCGAACGTGCTGGCCGGGGAGGCTGCATCGTGGATGCCGGAGGCGATACCCACCGAGACGCTGCGGTTCCTGGCCGGTTTCGTGGCGGTCTTCATGGTGGTGCTGATTGCGGTAAGCGTGCTTGCCATTCTGGCCTCCAAACTGGTAAAAAGCGCCGGTCTCGGCATGGAAGACCGCCTGTTGGGGGGTGTCTTCGGTTTGACGCGGGGCGTGCTGGTGGTGATGATTCTGGTATTGTTGGCGGGGCTGACGTCGCTGCCCCGTCAGCCGGTGTGGCGCAACGCGGTATTGAGCGATCCGCTGGTCGCGTTTGCCGGGAGCATCAAGACCTGGCTGCCGGCGGACCTGTCGCAACGCATCACTTACGATTAGTGGCTACTGGGACTGAGAGCGCGCGATGTGCGGGATAGTCGGGGTCGTCGCCAAGAACCCGGTCAACCAGCTGCTCTATGACGGGCTGATGGTGCTGCAGCACCGCGGCCAGGACGCGGCCGGCATCGTCACGGCGGAGGGCCCCACCTTCCACATGCACAAGGGCCCCGGCATGGTGCGCGACGTGTTCCGCACCCGGAACATGCGCGCGCTGGCGGGGTTCTCCGGTATCGCCCACACGCGTTATCCCACGGCGGGCTCGGCGTGGTCGGCGGCGGAATCACAGCCGTTCTACGTCAACTCGCCGTTCGGCATCGTTCTCGGTCACAACGGAAACCTGACCAATACCGAGCAGCTGAAGCAGGAGCTGTTCCGGCAGGACCTCCGGCACGTCAACACCAACTCCGACTCGGAAGTGCTGCTGAACGTGCTCGCGCACGAACTGCAGGAGGGCGCCACCAACTACAAGCTCGACGCCGCGACCATCTTCGCGGCAGCCTCCGGCGTCTACCGCCGCTGTCGCGGCGCTTACGCCGTGGTGGCGATGATCGCCGGCTACGGGCTGCTCGCCTTCCGCGACGCCCACGGCATCCGGCCGCTCGTCTTCGGCCGCGCCGAGACCGAGAGCGGCACCGAGTACATGGTGGCCTCGGAGAGCGTGGCGCTCGACGCGCTGGGCTTCCAGGTGGTGCGCGACGTCGCGCCGGGGGAGGCCATCCTGATCGACCCCGACGGCACTTTCTACAGCCGCCAGTGCGTGCCCAACGCCTCGCTCAACCCGTGCATCTTCGAGTTTGTCTACCTCGCGCGGCCGGACTCGGTGATCGACGGCATCTCGGTCTACGAGACGCGGCTGCGCATGGGCGAGAGCCTGGCCGAGAAGATCCGCCGCCAGTATCGCCACCTCGACATCGACGTCGTGATCCCGATTCCGGACTCGAGCCGGCCGGCCGCGATGGAGCTGTCGAAACAGCTCAACCTCCCGTACCGCGAGGGCTTCATCAAGAACCGCTACATCGGCCGCACCTTCATCATGCCCGGGCAGGGAATGCGCCGGAAGTCGGTGCGCCAGAAGCTCAATTCGATCGCGATGGAGTTCCGCGGCAAGAACGTGCTGCTGGTGGACGACTCGATCGTGCGCGGCAACACCAGCCGCGAGATCGTCCAGATGGCGCGCGAGTCCGGCGCGCGCCGGGTGTTTTTCGCCTCCGCCGCGCCGCCGGTGCGCTATCCCAACGTCTACGGCATCGACATGCCCACGCGCGAGGAGCTGATTGCCTGCGGCAGGAGCGAAGCCGAGATCGCGCGCGAGGTCGGCTGCGACGAGCTGATCTACCAGGACCTGGACGCGCTGCGGGAGGACGTGCGCAGCGTCAATCCGAAGGTCGTCAACTTCGAGGACTCCTGCTTCAGCGGCGTCTACGTGACCGGCGACGTGACGAAGGAGTATCTCGACGGCGTGGAGGCCCAGCGGCGCGACGGCGCGAAGATGGCCGACATGGCCGCGGCCGCGAGCGCGCAGCTGGATCTGGGGCTCGAGCTTGTCGAGTGAACGACGCTGTCCGCTCTTGCATCTGGAGGGCGAGGTTTGACAATTTTCGCCGTGCAGTGTAAGTTTCGTTCCGCGCCGATTTGAGGTTCAGCTTGCGGGCGCGTTAAAAGTGCAGCTAAAGCGACGGAGAACCCGGTCCGCGTTAGCTGGCCGGGTTTTTTGTTTTCGGGGCCGCCTGCCGGGGGCGCGGTTCCGCTGGATGGAGCGAGCATCATGAAGCGCGGATTCACGACCACGATCCTGCATTCCGACCTCGAGTCGCCGATCGAGCATTACGCGGTGCACAAGCCGATGCACGCTGCCGTGGCGTACGGCTATCCCGATGCGCGCGAGCTGGCGAAGGTGTTCAAGGGCGAGGCGCCCGGCTACGTCTACGGCCGGCAGGGCAATCCCACCACGGCCGCGCTGGAAGCGAAGATCAGCAAGATGGAGGACGGGATTGCCACCGCCTCCTTCAGCACCGGCATGGCCGCCATCGCCGCCACGTTCATCGCGCTGCTGCGCACGGGCGATCACGTCGTTTCGAGCTCGTTCCTGTTCGGTAACACCAACAGCCTGTTCGGCACTCTCAGTACCCTGGGCTGCGAGATCAGCTATGTCGACGCGACCCGCGTGGAGAACGTGGCGCGGGCCATCCGGCCCGACACGCGGCTCGTTTTCGTCGAGACCATCGCCAATCCGTGCACCCAGATCGCCGACCTGGCGCGCATCGGCGAGCTCTGCGCGAGCCGCGGTCTGCTCTATATCGTGGACAACACGATGACGTCACCCTACCTGTACCGGCCCAAGCAGAACCGGGCCGGGCTCATCATCAATTCGTTGACCAAGTACATCGGCGGTCACGGCAATGCGCTGGGTGGCGCGGTGACCGACACCGGCCTCTACGACTGGACGCGCTTTCCGAACATCTACGACAACTACAAGACGGCCAATGCCGCACAGTGGGGCATATTGCAGATCCGCAAGAAGGGCCTGCGCGACGTGGGCGGCACGCTGGCAGCCGAAGTCGCGCACCGCCTGGCGACCGGCGCCGAGACGCTGGCGCTGCGGATGGAAAGGGCCTCCGCCAACGCGCTGCAGCTCGCGCGCTTTTTCGCCCGGCACCCGAAGGTGAAGAAGGTCTACTACCCGGGGCTCGAAGATCACCCGCAGCACCAGCTCGCCGGCGAGCTGTTCAAGACCTACGGCGCGTTGATGAGCATCGAGCTGGCGGACGGCATCGACTGCTTCGACTTCCTCAACCGGCTGAAGCTGGTGATCTCATCCAGCCACCTGGGCGACAACCGGACGCTCGCGATACCGATCGCCCACACCATTTACTGGGAAATGGGGCCGGAGCGCCGCGCCGAGATGGGCATCGTCGATTCGCTGGTCCGGCTGTCGATCGGCATCGAGGACAGCGACGACCTGGTGGGCGATTTCCAGCAGGCGCTCAGCGGGTGATGACGACTTTCTGGTAGAGCCCGCCGAAGTAGGTCCGCTTCTCGATCGCGGCCGGCCGCACGGCGGGCGGCAACCAGCTGGCGATGTCATTGAGCCACAGATCCATGGCAAAAGGCTCGAGCAGCGTCAGCACGGGCTGCATGAGGTAGCGGAACGGATTGCCGCGGGCCGGCCGGTGATAGTCGACGAAGACGACCTTGCCGCCCGGCCGGACCACCCGCAGCGCTTCCTCGACCGTCCGGGCGCGGGCGTGGTCGGGCTGTTCGTGCAGCAGGAAGAACAGGATCACCCGGTCGTAACTTGCATCCCGGAACCCGAGGTTGGCCGAGTCGCGGTGGTGCAGCGTCACGCCCGGGCGCGAGCCGATTTTCCGGCGCAGGTTGTCCAGCTGGACCGGGGCGACGTCCACCACATCGAGCCGCGCCGTGCCGCCCAGGCGCCGCGCCAACTGCTCCGTGAAGTCCCCATAGACACAGGCGACCTGGAGGACGTTGCCGTCGATCGGCGTCCCCATTGCCGCGAGGGCGGCGTCGCGCAGTTTGCGGTAATTGCCCCACAGGATGAGGTTGACCAGCCACTGGCGTTCGAACAGGCGAACGCCCTGCGGATGGAGGTACGCCCACCAGTAGGTCTGCTCCAGGTAGCGGGGCAACGGGACTGCTGTTCTTTTCATGGGTTCATATCCGCAGCAGGGTGACGGCGCTTGCCACGCTACCCGCTGCCGCGAAGAGGTATACCACGACGGCGACCAGCGCGTCACCGCGGATTCCGAAATCGTGCAGCGTGATGCGCAGGCGATGGGCGGCGTGCCACAGCGACAGGAACACGATGCCGAACAGCACCGCCTTGCCGATCCAATGGGCCGCGAACGCGTGCAGCCGGTCGTAGGTCAGGAGGTCGGGGACGTGTCCGGCAGCAGCGAGCAGCGTCAGCACGACGAGCACCGGCGTGATGAATGCCGTGACCGTGCCCCCGGCTGCGAACAATCCCCAGACGATCGGCTTGTTCGACTTGGGCATGTCAGAGCACTCCGGCCAGGACCAGCACGACGATCGAGAGGGCGATCCACCCGGCGTAATGGGCGCCAATGATGACTCCCCCGGGGACGAATTCCTCGCCGCGCTGGATCGGCATCGCCTTGGGGGTGACGCTGAACCACGAGACCGTGTGATAGAGCGCGAACGCGAGAACCACGACCTGGAACGCGATGCCCGCGGTACTTCCCAGCGCCCGCAGGAACCCTTCGTAGGCCTCGCGGCCCTCCGCCAGCCGCGCGAGCGCGATCACCAGCAGCACGGCATAGGCGCCGATGAAAACGCAGGTCACTTCGCGGGCCATGTAGCGCAGGTAGCGCGGTTGCCGCAGGAACCAATGCGTCGTCGGCATCTCGCGGACGTACGGCCTGCGGCTCATTTCTTCACCCACGGCAGCAGGTGCTCCCGGTACCAATCCACGGTGCTCGCGAGCTTCACCTGCTGCAGCGCGCCCGCCGGATCGACGTGCTTGGGGCAGACCTCGGAGCAGGCCCCGACGAACGAGCACTGCCAGACCGCCTCGTCCCGGGCGATGATCTCCTGCCGCTCGGCGCGCCCGCCGTCGCGCGAATCCAGGTTGTAGCGGTGGGCGAGCGCGATCGCGGCCGGTCCCAGGAATTCAGGCACGAGTCCGTATTCCGGGCACGCGGAGTAGCACAGCATGCAGTTGATGCACATCGTGTACTGCTTGAAGCGCTTGAGCTCGGCCGGCGTCTGCCGGTGTTCCCCGGAGCCCAGCGTCTTGTCTTCGCCCGGGATCAGCCACGGCTTGACGCGCGCGAGCTTCTCCATGAAATCGTCCATGACGGTGACCAGGTCGCGCTCGATCGGGAAGTTGGCGAGCGGCTCGACCCGGATGCGGTCGGGATAGTCCCTCACGAACGCCTTGCACGCGAGCGTCGGCTCCCCGTTCACCATCATGCCGCAGCTTCCGCACACCGCCATGTGGCACGACCAGCGGTAGCTCAAGGTCGTGTCGAGATGGTCCTTCACGTGGTTCAGGGCGTCGAGCACTACCCATTCGTCCAGGCAGGGTACCGTATAGGACTGGAAGCGGGGCTCTCGATCCCGCTCGGGGCTGTAGCGCAGCACTTCCAGCTCGATCCGCCGCTCGCTCATCGATGCGCTCCCGAATAATCCCGCACCCCGGGCTGGGAGCGGGTGATCACCACGTCGAGGGTGCCGATGCGGGGCGCGTCGGTCGGGTGATGGTGGGCGAGGGAGTGCTTGAGATAATTGCGATCGTCGCGCTCGGTGTAGTCGAGGCGTTGATGGGCGCCGCGCGACTCACGCCGTGCCAGTGCGGCGGCGACCACGGCTTCCGCGCAATCGAGCAGGGATTTCAGCTCCAGGCACTGCAGCCATTCGGTGTTGTAGACATTGGTCTTGTCGTTGAGCTCGATGCCGGCATGGCGGCGGCGCAGCTCGTTCAGCGCCGCGCGGGCCTTCTCCAGGCCGTCCCCGGTGCGGTAGATGCCGGCCTGCTCTTCCATGATATCCATCATTTTCGCGCGCAGCCCGGCAATGGATTCGGTTCCGCCCGTTTTCTCGAACAGCAGGCGCATGCGCGTCTGCGCCGCCTTGGCGAGTGCTGCCAGGGTGGCTTCGTTCGCGACACGCGGCGCCGCGCGCACGTAATCGAGCGCGCTGAGGGCGGCCCGCCGCCCGAAAACCAGCAGGTCGGTGAGCGAGTTCGAGCCGAGGCGGTTGGCGCCGTTGATGCTCACGCACGCGCATTCTCCTGCCGCGAACAATCCCGGCAGGGGCGTCGCCGCCGCGATATCCGTGTGGATGCCGCCCATCATGTAATGCACCGTCGGCCGCACCGGAACGAGGTCCGTCACCGGATCCTTGCCGAGGTAGCTCGTCGCCAGCTCGCGCACGAAGGGCAGGCGCTCGTCGATCAGCTTCTCGCCGAGGTGGCGCATATCGAGCAGCACGCAGTCGCCCCACGGCGTCTCGACCGTGTTGCCTTTCTTCTGCTCGTGCCAGAACGCCTGGGACAGGCGGTCGCGCGGGCCGAGCTCCATCGTCTTCAGCACCGGCCGGCCGACGGGGGTCTCCGGTCCCATGCCGTAATCCTGGAGATAGCGGCGCCCGTGCCGGTTGAGCATGATGCCGCCTTCGCCGCGGCAACCCTCGGTCAGCAATATGCCCGTGCTCGGCAGCCCGGTCGGGTGGTATTGCACGAACTCCATGTCCTTGAGCGGCACCCCGGCCCGGTAGGCCATCGCCATGCCGTCGCCGGTCTTGATCGCGCCGTTGGTGTTGAACCGGAACATGCGCCCGGCCCCGCCGGTCGCGATGATGACCGCCGGCGCCTGGAAGAGCTTGAGCTGTCCGGTGCGCATCTCGATCGCGGTGAGCCCCTGGCAGCGGCCGTCGTCCACCAGGAGATCGGTGGCGAAATACTCGTCGAAGCGCCGGATGGAGGCGTGCTTGAGCGAAGTCTGGAACAGGGTGTGCAGGATATGGAAACCCGACTTGTCGGCGGCGTACCAGGTGCGCTCGCGCTTCATGCCCCCGAACGGCCGCACCGCGACGGAGCCGTCCGGCTCGCGGCTCCACGGGCAGCCCCAGTGCTCGAGCTGAAGGAGTTCTCCCGGCGCCTCGTCGACGAACGCCTCGACGGCGTCCTGGTCGCACAGCCAGTCGCCGCCGCTGACGGTGTCGTCGAAATGCTGCTCGAGGCTGTCCCCGGGTTTGATGACGCCGGCGGCGCCGCCCTCCGCCGCGCAGGTGTGGCTGCGCATCGGGTAGACCTTGGAGATCAATGCAATGCGCAGCCCCGGCGCGTTCTCGGCGAGAGCAATCGCGGCGCGCAGCCCGGCTCCCCCGGCGCCCAGTATGGCCACGTCCGTTCTTATCGTTTCCATCGTCGAGCCCATTGTCCTATCGCGCCGGCGCTTGAGCTTGACTTGGATCAACCCCCGGCGACGGCACGCCGTCGAGGGCAGGGTGGATCAGGCTTAAAGGGCAACCGGTGTGCAGCCGCTGGCGTCGCAGCGCAGGTAGCCGGCGCGGCCGTACCAATCGGTGAGCACCCAGCGCTCGCAGGCGTGGCTGTCCACGACGTGCACGTGCCGCGCGGGCCGGTGCGTGTGGCCGTGGATGAGCCGGGGAAAGCCGAATGCCCGCAGCGTCTGGTCCACGGTGGCGGGCGCCACATCCATGATCTCCGCCGCTTTCCCGGCCTTGCTCTTCTCGCTCTCCGCGCGGAAACCGATAATCTGCTTGCGGCGCTCCGCGAGCGGCTGGGCGAGGAATTTGCGCTGGTTGTCCGGGTCGTGCGCGTAGACGCGGAACTTCTGATAGTCGACGTCGTCCGTGCACAGCGTGTCGCCGTGCATGAGGAGCGTCTTCGTGCCATGGAGGTCGAGCAGTAGGGGATCCGCAATCAACTGCGCGCCGCAGCGTTCCGCGAACGCCTGTCCGACCAGCACATCGCGGTTGCCGTGCATGAATGAAAGCGCGACGCCCCTGCCACTCAACGCGCGCAATGCGTCGGCGACCGCGGCGTTGTAGGGATCGCCCAGGTCGTCGTCACCCACCCAGTACTCGAACAGGTCGCCGAGGACGTAGAGCGCCCCCGCCTGCGCGGCGGGACCCTGGACGAACTCGAAGAAAATCTGGCTGGCCTGCGGGCGCTCGGGAGTGAGGTGAAGGTCGGAGACGAAAATGCTGTGCATTTTCGGTCAGGCTACCTCGGCGCGCTCGATGACCACGTCCTCGAGCGGCACGTCCTGGTGCACGCCCTTGCGGCCGGTCTTGACGCCCTTGATGCGGTCCACCACCTCGGCGCCTTCCACGACACGCCCGAACACGCAGTAACCCCAGCCCTGCGCCGTCGTTGCGGTGAAATCGAGGAAGGTATTGTCGGCGACGTTGATGAAGAACTGCGCGGACGCCGAGTGGGGCTCCGAGGTGCGCGCCATGGCGATCGTATAGGCCGCGTTCTTCACCTTGTTGTCCGCCTCGTTTTTCACCGGCGCGCGCGCGGGTTTCTGGCGCATGCCGGGCTCGAAACCGCCGCCCTGGATCATGAACCCGTCGATCACCCGGTGGAACAGGGTGTTGGCGTAATGGCCGTCCTTCACGTATTGCAGGAAGTTGGCTGCGGTCAGCGGCGCGCGCTGCTCATCGAGCTCGAGCACGATGACGCCGTGATGGGTATGCAGCTTGACCATTTTTCTATTTGCCCGCTGGCTTCGCCGCGGCTTCGAGCACGCGCGCGCTCTCGATGACGACCGGCGTTGCCGGCACGTTGGCGTGCGGCGGGGGTCCCTGGCCGGTGGGCACCTTGACGATGCGGTTCACCACGTCCAGGCCTTTCACGACCTTTCCGAACACGGTGTAGCCGTAGCCCTCGACCGTGGGGAACCGGAAGTTGAGCGATTCATTGTTCGCCACGTTGATGAAGAACTGGGCGGTTGCCGAATGCGGCTCGCGGGTGCGCGCCATCGCAATCGTGCCGGGCTCATTTCGCAACCCGTTGCCGGCCTCGTTGCGGACCGGCTTGCGCACGGGCTTCTGCTGGAAGTCGCGGGTGAAGCCGCCGCCCTGAATCATGAAGCCGGGGATCACGCGGTGGAAGAGGGTGCCCTCGTAGAAGCCGGCCTTTACATACTGGAGGAAGTTTTCCACCGTGAGCGGTGCCTGGTCGGGGTAGAGCTCGACCACGATCGCCCCCATGGCGGTCTTCAGCTCCACCTGCGGATTCGCCGCACCGGTAGCGAACGACGCGAGCAGCGACAACCCCGCGGCGATGATTCTGAAAGTGATTGCGGGAGGCGCGAAGTGCCGACCGATCCAGTCACGAGTCACGAGCCACCAGTCACCGTATGTCAGGCGGTACCTTCGTACAGGATCCGCCATGTGCCGCGTTCCCGGATCCAGTACTGGCGCTTGCGCATCTGGTTGGTGAGGTTGCTGCTCGCGTAATCCTGGTCGAAGCTCACCACCGCGAGATCGTCGCGCCCCGGATAGAGGAAGATGGTCACCTTGTCGAGCTTGAGCCGGATCCACTCCTTGCCGGCGTTGACCTTGCGCTTGTGTTCCGACCATTGGGCAAGATCCATCGTGGACGTGGAGAAATTCGCGGCGTAATGGGTCAGGTATTTCCCGGTATCGAGACTTTCCCATTCGTGGCGCCAGCTTTCGACGCGCTGGGCGAGTTCCTTGCGCAACGCCTTGGCCTCGCCCGCGCCGGCCCACTCGACGCCATGAGCGATGATGACGGGCGTGACACCGAC
>MERD01000094.1 GCA_001771935.1 Betaproteobacteria bacterium RIFCSPLOWO2_02_FULL_67_26 | reverse complement strand
CGTTGGCGATACCCGCAGCGTCGAGTTTCGCCACGGCCTGCTCCACGTTCAAGGCAGAGAAAGCCCCCTCGATCAGCGCCACGATCTCGGCGCGCCGTTCGTTGCGCTTGAAGTTGGTGTCGTAACGGGCATCGGTGGCGAGCGCCGGCTGCCCGAGGACCTTGTCGCAAAAGCTGGCCCATTCGCGCTCGTTCTGCAGGCCCAGCATCACGCTCTTGCCGTCCCCGGTCAGAAAGCGGCCATACGGAACAATGGTCGCGTGGTCCGGACCGGTGCGTGGCGGCGCGCTGCCGCTGAAATGAGCGTAATACAGCGGGTAGCTCATCCATTCCCCGAGCGCTTCGAGCATGGTGACCTCAACGCGCCCGCCCTTGCCGGTTTTTTCCCGCCGGTAAAGCGCGGTCAGGATTCCCGAGTAGGCATAGATGCCGGTCGCAATATCGGCAATCGAGATGCCGACCTTGCTGGGCGTTTCCGGCGTTCCGGTCACGGACAGCACGCCCGCCTCGCTTTGAACCAGAAGGTCGTACGCCTTCTTGGAAGCAAACGGCCCGCTATCGCCGTATCCTGATATGTCGCAGACGATGAGCCGCGCGTGTGGCGCCAGCAATTCCCGTGCCGACAGGCCCAGCCGTTGCGCCGCGCCCGGCGCCAGGTTCTGGATGAACACGTCGGCGCGCGCGATCAGCCGGTCCAGGATGTCCTTCGCCTTCGGGTGCTTGACATCGAGCGTCAGGCTCTCCTTGCTGCGGTTGAGCCAGACAAAATGCGACGACATGCCCTTGACCGTGCGGTCGTAGTCGCGTGCGAAATCGCCCACCCTGGGGCGCTCGATCTTGATCACCCGCGCGCCGAGGTCGGCGAGGTGGCGCGTCGCGAACGGAGCGGCGACCGCCTGCTCCAACGAGACGACCGTTATTCCATCAAGCGGGCGCGTTCCGGGACTTGTCACTCGTCACTCGTCACTAGAACGATCGCGGCATGCCGAGCACGTGCTCCCCGATATAAGACAGGATCAAATTGGTTGAAATCGGCGCCACCTGGTAGAGCCGCGTCTCGCGGAACTTGCGCTCGACGTCGTACTCGGCGGCGAAGCCGTAGCCGCCGTGGGTCTGCAGGCAGGCGTTCGCCGCCTCCCATGACGCATTGGCGCCGAGGAACAGCGCCATATTCGCTTCCGCGCCGCAGGGCTTGCCGGCATCGAAGAGCGCCGCCGCCTTGTAGCGCATCAGGTCCGCGGCCTGCACGTTCGCATAGGCGCGCGCGATCGGGAATTGTATTCCCTGGTTCTGGCCGATGGGGCGGTCGAAAACGACCCGCTGTTTCGCGTAGGCCGTCGCCTTGTCGATGAACCAGTAACCGTCGCCGATGCACTCGGCCGCGATCAGGATGCGCTCGGCATTCAGGCCGTCGAGTATGTACTTGAGCCCTTTCCCCTCCTCGCCGATCAGGTTCGCGGCCGGGACTTGCAAGTTGTCGAAGAACAGCTCGTTCGTCTCCTGGTTCGCCATGTTGCGGATCGGCTTCACGGTGAGGCCGTTCCCCACCGCCTGCCGCAGATCGACGATGAAAACCGAAAGTCCCTCCGATTTCTTCTTGACCCGGTCGATCGGGGTGGTGCGCGCCAGCAGGAGCAGCAGGTCCGAATGCCGCACCCGCGAGATGAACACCTTCTGCCCATTCACGACATAGCGGTCGCCCTTTTTTGCCGCCACGGTCTTCAGCCTGGTGGTGTCCGTCCCGGTGGTGGGCTCCGTGACCGCCATGGATTGCATGCGCAGCTCGCCGCTCGCGATCCTGGGCAGATAGCTCCGCTTTTGCTCCCCGGACGCGTGCCGCAGCACGCATCCCATGACGTACATCTGGCCGTGCACCGCGCCGGCAAAAGCCCCGGAACGGCTGATCTCTTCGAGTATGATAGATGCTTCGGTGACGGAAAGTCCCGAGCCGCCGTATTCTTCGGGGATCAAAGCCGCAAGCCAGCCAGCTTCGGTGAGCGCTTTGACGAATTCTTCGGGATAGCCGCGGTTCTCGTCTACCTTCCGCCAGTACTCGCCGTCGAAGCGCTTGCACAACTCGCGCACCGCGTCGCGCAAATCGATGTGGGACTCCTCGGCGGATTGCTTCATTGACGGGCACCGCGAATTCTGGAAAATACAGCCGATTATAGATGGAAACGGGTTCCGGCCGTTTCCAGCAGGGGAGGAACCCAGTGTACGTTACAAGCAGCAAGAAACTTACCCTCGCCGGCGCGAGAAGGATGATGGATACCGTAACCGCCGGCGCCGGGAAGGCCGGCTATGCGGTTGCCGCCGCGATCGTGGACGCCGGCGGGCATTCCATCCTGGTCCAGCGCATGGACGGGGGCCGTTTTCACACGGTCCACTCGTCCACGACCAAGGCCGTGTGCGCCGCCTCGAACAAGCGGCCCACGACCATGAAGGGCGCGGCCGGTCAGTCGCTCGACACCATGCATGCTCTGGGACTTGCGCTCGCGGCGGGCGCCGAGCGCTGGACCGCGATGGAAGGCGGCTACCCGATCATTTTTGACGGCGAATGCGTGGGCGGCATCGGCGTCTCCGGCGCCAACTGGGAGGTGGACGACCAGCTCGCGCGCGAGGCGGTGGAGGCGATCGGCGCCACCTACAAAATTTGATGACAATGGCTGATAAACCTCTGCGGGTTGCAAGTATCGGAATGGGCTGGTGGTCGGACGTGCTCGCCGACGCCATGAAGCGTTCCAACAAGTTCGAGATCGTGTCCTGCTACACGCGCTCGGACGCGAAGCGGCAGGCGTTCGCCAGGAAATACGGCTGCGCGGCGGCGCCGAGTTACGAGGCGATCCTGAAGGACAATGGCGTCGAGGCGATCGTCAATACGACGCCGAACAACGTGCACCGGCAAACGACGTGCTCCGCCGCGCAAGCCGGCAAGCACGTGTTCCTCGACAAGCCCATCACCAACACCGTCGCCGACGCCCGCGCGCTGACCGAAGCCTGCCGCAAGGCCGGTGTCGTGCTGGCGCTGGGCTACCAGAGGCGCAAGGAAAGCCACTTCCGGTGGATCCGCAAGCAGATCGACGATGGCGTGTTCGGCAAGCTCGTCAATGCCGAGGCAAACATCAGCCGCGACCGCCTCGGGCAATTCGAGGCCGGCTCGTGGCGCTACACCGCGGACGGCATGCCGGGAGGCGTCATGCTCCAGATCGGCATCCATTACACCGACGTGCTCGAGTACCTGATGGGACCGGTCAAGGCGGTGCAAGGCAGCCTGGCGCAGCTCGTGCTTCCCGGCGAGAACCCGGATATTGCAAGCCTTATACTGGAGCACGAGAACGGCGCGCGCTCCACGCTCAATGCGTGCTATGCCTCCGCGTCCGAGTACTACCTCATGAACATCTACGGCAAGGAAGCCACCGCTTACTACGACTTGCACCAGGGGCTGCGCTTTCTCAAGCGCGGCACCCGCACCGCGAACCCGGTCCCGTGTGCGCAGAACGACACCATCGTCGAGGAACTCGATGAGTTCGCCGCGGCGGCACGCGGGAACGGCAAGCCCGAGATGGACGGCCAGAAAGGGACGGCCTCGCTGGCGGTGCTGCTCGCCGGAATCCGCTCCGCGCGAGAAGGGCGGCGGGTCGAGATCGCCGAAATCCTGGCGAGCGATTGAGCGGCGGACGCCGATCACACCACGAGGAGGACACATCATGAGAACGCCATATCGCATCCTGGCCGCGCTCGCCGCGCTCGCCGTTGCAGGGGCCTGCCTGGGTCAAGGCGCGGCGGGCTTCCCCAGCCGCCCGCTCCGGCTGGTGGTACCGTTCGCCCCGGGCGGCACCAACGACACCGTCGGCCGCATCGTCGCCGAGAAGCTCTCCGCGCGGCTTGGGCAGCCCATCGTCGTGGACAACCGGGCCGGCGCGAACAGCATCATCGGCTCCGAGATCGTGGCGCAGGCCAGCCCCGACGGGCACACGATGGTGATCGTGGCGGCGGGCTTTGCCGTCAACCCGAGCCTGAGGATGAAGCTCCCCTATGACAGCCTGCGCGACTTCGCCCCGGTCGGGCTGGTCGGCAGCGGGCCGTACCTGCTGGCGGTCCATCCATCGGTCCCGGCGAAATCGGTGAGCGAGTTCGTCGCGTGGGTCAAGGCGCGGCCCGGCCAGGTGAATTACGCTTCCACCGGGATCGGCAGCCCGCCGCATCTTGCCGCGGAACTGCTTCGCAACACGGCCGGCCTCGACATCGTGCACGTCCCGTACAAGGGCGGCGGCGCCGTCCTGCCGGACCTGCTCGCCGGCCGCATCCCGATGTTCTTCGGGTCGGTCTCGACGCTCGCCCCGCACATCCGGGGCGGCAAGCTGCGCGGCATTGCCGTGACGACCCCCAAACGCTCCCCGGCCATGCCGGAGCTGCCCACGTTCATGGAATCGGGACTGAAGGATTACGACGTGACCGGGTGGTACGGCATTCTCGCGCCGGGAAAGACGCCGCGCGCCATCGTGGACCGCATCAACACGGAGTTGCGCCGGGTGCTGGGCGACCCTGAAACGCGGTCGCGACTTGCACAGCGCGGCATCGAGCCGACGCCGGGCTCCGCGGCGGATTTCACCGCCCTGATACGCAGGGAGATCCCGAAATGGGCGAAGGTGATGAAAGCGGCGGGCATCAAACCCCAGTGATGGGCGACGAGTGATGAATAAGATCCAGTCACGAGCGGCAAGCCGCGAGCCGCGGGCATCGCCCGCGTGGCCCGACGCCATGCACCGGGTCCTGTCGGAACAGCGCGTGCGCCAGGTTTCCTACGTTCCGGATTCCGGCCATGCGCGATTGATCAACCTGGTGCGCGCCGACCGGAGCATGCGCGCCATTCCGCTCACCACCGAGGAGGAAGGCGTGGCGCTTGCCGTCGGCGCCTGGCTCGGCGGGGAGAAGAGCGTGCTGCTCATGCAGTCGAGCGGCGCGGGCAACTGCATCAACATGCTCGGGATGGTCAACGAGTGCCGCGTGCCGCTGCTCGCGCTCGTCACGATGCGCGGACACTGGGGCGAGTTCAACCCGTGGCAGGTGCCGATGTCGCAGGCCACGGTCCCGTCGCTGGAGGCGATCGGCGTCGTCGTGCACAAGGTGGAACACGCGGCCGAGGTCGAGGAGACGGTGGCCGCCGCGGGCCGGCTTGCGTTCAACACTTGCCGTGCGGTCGCAGTGCTCATCTCGCAACGGATCGTCGGCGCCAAGCAATTCAAGTGACGAGTGATGGCAAAGCATAGAAAACCGACGCTGGACCGGCGCCAGGTCGCGGCTGAAATCCTCAAGCACCGCGGTGACGCCCTGGTCGTGCCCGGCCTGGGCGCGCCGACGTGGGATACGGCGGCCGCCGGCGACCACGCGCTCAACTTCTACACCTGGGGCGGCATGGGCGGCGCGGCCATGATCGGCCTGGGGCTCGCGCTCGCGCAGCCGAAGCGCCGGGTGCTCGTCATCACCGGTGACGGGGAACTGTTGATGGGACTCGGCTCGCTCGCGACCCTCGGCGTGCAGCAGCCGCGCAACCTGGCGGTAATCGTCATCGACAATGAGCATTACGGCGAGACCGGCATGCAGCAGACCCATACCCGGCTCGGGGTTGACCTTGCCGGCATCGCGAAAGCGGCCGGTTTCCGCGCGTCCGGCACGATATACGGCGGCGCCCAGCTCAAGGCCTGGATTCCGCGCTTCTACCGCCAGCCCGGCCCGGTGTTCGCCGACATCAAGGTGACGACGCAGTCCGCGCCTCTGGTACTGCCGATACGCGAGGGACCGGCTCTCAAGAATCGTTTTCGCGAAGCCTTGCTCGGCGCCAAGGCCTTCGAATAGGGCATGCACGCTCAGACCAGAGGAACAGCAATGGACACCCCAGCCAGCACGCTTGCCCGGTACAAAATGTTCATTGGAGGCGAATGGGTTGAAGCAGCCTCCAGGGAACATTTTGAGAGCGACAATCCCTTCACCGGCAAGCCGTGGGCGCTGATCCCCAAGGGCGGCGCGCAGGACGCGGACCGCGCGGTGCGCGCGGCGCACAAGGCGTTCACCTCCGGGGACTGGCCGAAGCTGAACCCCTCGAAGCGCGGCGCGCTGCTGCGCAAGCTCGGCGACCTTGTCGTTGAGAAGTCGAAATTCCTCGCCGAGGTCGAGGTCCGCGACAACGGCAAGCTCTATGCCGAGATGAGCGCGCAAACCGCGTACATGGCGCAGTGGTATTACTACTACGGCGGGCTCGCCGACAAGATCGAGGGACATGTCATCCCCACCGACAAGCCCGAGATGCTCAACTACACGCGCTACGAACCCCTGGGCGTGATCGCAGCCATCACGCCGTGGAATTCTCCCCTGCTGCTGACCGCCTGGAAACTCGCGCCCGCGCTGGCCGCCGGCAACACGGTGGTGTTCAAGCCCTCCGAATTCACCTCCGCGTCCGTGCTCGAACTCATGAAGCTGATCGAACAGGCGGGAATTCCGCCCGGCGTGGTAAACGTCGTCACCGGCTTTGGCGCAGACGTCGGCATGCCGCTGGTCGAGCATCCGCTGGTGTCCAAGGTTGCATTCACCGGCTCGGACCGGACCGGCACGTTGATCTACCAGACCGCCGCCAGGGGGATGAAGCGCGTCAGCATGGAGCTCGGCGGCAAGTCGCCCAATATCGTGTTCGACGACGCGCACATGGAGAACGCGGTCAAGGGCGTGGTTTCGGGGATCTTCGCCGCCACCGGCCAGACCTGCATTGCCGGCTCGCGGCTGCTGGTGCAGGAAAGTGTCCACGACGCATTCGTCGAGAAGCTCGTCGCGTTCGCAAAGACCGCGAAGATGGGCAATCCGATGAGCCTCGACACCCAGGTCGGGCCGGTCACCAATCCGCCCCAGTACCAGAAGATACTCGACTACATCGACATCGCCCGGGGTGAAGGCGCGAAGCCCGTGTTGGGGGGCGGCAAGGCGACGCGACCCGAATGCGGCGGCGGCTGGTTCGTCGAGCCCACCATCTTCACCGGCGTGAGGAACTCGATGCGCATCGCGCAGGAGGAAGTGTTCGGCCCGGTGCTCGCCGTGATCCCGTTCAGGGACGAGGAAGAAGCCGTGGCGATCGGCAATGACGTCGTATACGGCCTCGCCGCCGGCGTGTGGACGCAAAGCATGCGCCGTTCGCTCATGATGGCGGAGCGCCTGCAGGCCGGCACGGTCTGGGTCAACACCTACCGCGCGGTGTCCTACCTCTCCCCCTTCGGCGGCTACAAGCGGAGCGGCCTCGGGCGCGAGAGCGGGCAGGAAATGATCAAGGATTACATGCAGGTGAAGAGCGTGTGGATCTCGACGGCCACCGAAGTGCCCAATCCCTTCATCCTCAGGTAGCATTGCGGCTCACAGGCCGGCGGCGCCGCCCCTCCCCGCAGCGAGACACGCCCATGATCACCGTAAACCGCATCGGCAAGCATTGCGGCGCCGAGATTTCGGGCATCGACCTCTCGCAACCGATCGACGACGACACCTTCGCGCAGATCTCGAAGGCCTTCTTCGACAACGAGGTCGTCGTTTTCCGCGACCAGGACATCACGCCGGGGCAGCAAGTGGCGTTCACGAGCCGCTTCGGCACGCTGGAGCCGCACGTTCGCAAGGAAAGCCGCCTCTCCGGCCATCCGGAAATCCTCGTCGTGTCGAATATCGTGGGGGACGACGGGACGCCGATCGGCGCCCAGGACGCGGGCCGCTTCTGGCACAGCGACCAGTCCTACAAGCGCGAGCCGAGCCTGCTCTCGGCGCTCTACGCGGTCGAAGTCCCGGTCCAGAACGGCAAGGTGCTCGGCGACACGGAATTTGCGAGCACGACGGCCGCCCACGACGCGCTGCCGGAAGACATGAAGCGGCGGCTCCAGCCCCTGAGGAACGTCCACAGCTACGTCCATTACCGCGCGAAGAACCGCCGGGCGCAGCTCGCCGAGCGCGAGCGCGGCGCGAGCGAAGTCACCGAGTACGAGCTGTCCGAATCGCAGATCCAGACGGTCCCGGATTCCGAGGCGCCGATCGTGCGCACGCATCCCGTCACCGGCCGCAAGGGGCTGTTCATCAACGAGGGGCATACCTCGCGCATCACCGGGCTGCCGCGGGACGAGGCCGAGCGCCTGATGACCTTCCTGTGCGGGCACATCACCAGCCCGGAATTCCGCTATGTCCATCGCTGGCGGCGGGGCGACCTCCTCATGTGGGACAACGTCGCAGTTCAGCACAAGGCGACTTTTGATTATCGTTTGCCCCTGCGCAGGTTGATGTACCGGACCACCGTTCGCGGAACGGCTCCCTTCTGAAGCGTGGTTCGTGAGTCGTAGTTCAGTGTCCGGCCCGCTTATTACCGTGCGCCTCGAAGCGCGCGAGGCGGGAAATGTCGCGTTCGTCACCGTCGACAACCCCGGGAAGCGCAACGCGCTGGGCATCGCCGGGAAGATGCAACTCGCGGCCTCCTTTCGCGACCTGGCCAGGGACAAGGCGCTCCGGGTAGCCGTGCTGACCGGCGCGGGCGGGCGATCGTTCATCGCCGGCGCAGACATCGTGGAAATGAAGAGCGTGTCGGCGCGGGGCGCCCGCGAAGTGCACGAGTGGGTCCACCGCGCGTGCGAGGCGATACGGGCCCTGCCCGTCCCCGTCATCGCGCGCGTCAATGGCTACTGTTTCGGCGCGGGGATGGAACTCGCCGCCTCGTGCGACATGCGCATCGGCGTCAGCACCGCGAAATTCGGCATGCCGGAGGTGCGCTTCGGCATCCCCTCGGGCATGGAAGCGTGCCTCCTGCCGCAGCTGATCGGCTGGGGCAAGACGCGCGAGCTGGTCCATACCGGCGATCACATGGATGCCGCCGAGGCCCACCGCTGCGGCTTCCTGGAAAAACTGGTGGATCCGCTGCATCTCGATGCCGGCGTCGAACAGTGGATTTCCTCGATCCTTGCAGCCGGGCCGCGCGCCGTCCGCCTCCAGAAGCAGCTCGTGCGCGACTGGGAGCGCATGACGATCGCGCAGGCCGTCCAGGCAGGCATCCGCGCCTGCAATGCGGCGCGCCGCACCGACGAGCCCCGCAGGCTCATGCAGGCCTTTCTCGACCGGAAGAAGAAGTGACGGGGGACGAACTGACGAAGTGACGCGCCTGTCACCCGTCACACATCTCCCATCACGCCCCTATGTATCTGCTGGAGCACGACGCCAAGGAACTCCTGGCGCGCCTTGGCGTCCCGATCCCGCCCGGCCGCCTGATCGGGCGCGACGAAACCATCCATCGCTCCGCCCTGCCCCCCGGTCCCTGGGTGGTCAAGGGCCAGGTCCCCACCGGCGGCCGCGGCAAGGCCGGCATCATCCGCAAAGCAGCGACGCCGCAGGAACTCACCGATCACGCGCGCGCCATCCTTGGGGCAACGATCAAGGGGCGCGTGGTCGAGGAAGTCCGCATCGAGCAGCAGGTCGATGCTGCGCGCGAAGCGTATCTCGCCTTCCTGCTCGATCCCGCCGCCGGCGGGGTGCGCGTGATCCTCTCAGAGAGCGGCGGCGTGGACATCGAGCAGGTTCCCCCGGAGCGCATCTTCTCCGAAGTCGCCCCGGCCGCCGCGGAGCCGCTTGCGGCGTGCGTTCAGCGGCTCGCCTCCCGCCTGCCGCGTGAAATTGCGCCGGCGGCGCGCGAGGCTGGCGAACTTCTGGCGCGCGCATTCCTCGAGCTGGAGGCCGTGTTGCTGGAGATCAACCCGCTGTTCGTGCTGGACGGCGGGCGCTGGATCGCGGGCGACGCCAAGCTCGTCACCGACGATAATGCCTTGCCCCGCCAGAAGGCGCTGGAGCTCCTGGTCAAGGCGCGCGCCGGCACGTACCCCGACGTCGCGCGCAAGCACGAGCACGGCTTCGACTACGTGGTGGTGGATACCAGGGGGGAGATCGGGCTGCTCACCACCGGGGCCGGGCTCTCGATGATGCTGATCGACGAGCTGCGCGAGGCGGGAATGAAGCCGTACAACTTCCTCGACATCCGCACCGGGGGCCTGCGCGGCGAGACGAAACGGCTCATCCAGGTGCTGACCTGGATCGGCCGGGGGAAAGGCGTCAAGGTGCTGCTGGTCAATATCTTCGCCGGCATCACCGATCTGGGAGAGTTTTCGCGGCTGCTGGTCGAGGCGATCGCTGCCGCCCCGCAGCTGAAGGTTCCGGTCGTCGCGCGCCTGGTCGGCAACGGCCTGCCGGCCGCACGCGAGGTGCTCGCCGCGGCCGGCATCGCGCTCCACACCGATCTCGATGCGGCGCTCGCCGAGGTGCGTTCGCACCTTTCGCAGGAACTTCGATGAACATCAATCCCCGAATCGATAGAAATACCCCGGTGATCGTGCAAGGGATCACGGGCCGCGCCGGGCAGCTGCACAGCCGGCTGATGAAGCAGTACGGCACGAACGTCGTGGGCGGCGTGTCGCCCGGCGCCCGCGTGAGCGAGGTCAACGGGGTCCCGGTGCTCGCGGACTGCGGCGCGGCAGTCGAGAAAACCGGCGCGCGCGCAAGCGTGCTGCTGGTGGGCGCGATGCAATTGCTCGAGGCGATGCGGGACGCGATCGCCGCCGGCATCCGCTACCTCGTCACGCCGACCGAGGGCATGCCGGTGCACGACGCGCTGAAAGCCTGGAAACTCTGCCGCGACACGGGGGCGGTCTGGGTCGGCGCGTCCACTCCGGGCATGGCGGTGGCAGGAGAAGCGAAGCTCGGATTCCTTCCTGACGATTCGCTGAAGCCGGGACCGCTCGGCCTGATGTCCAGGTCAGGCACCCTGTCGTACGAAGCCGGCTACCGCCTCGCCCAGGGCGGCGTCGGCACCTCGGTCTGGGTCGGCGTGGGCGGCGACCCGGTGAAAGGCACGCGATTCGCGGACCTGGTGCCCTTCTACGCGGCCGACGCGCGGACCCGGGCGCTGCTGATCATCGGGGAAATCGGCGGCTCCGACGAGGAGGAATTCGCGCGGGCGCTCACCGAATACCGCTTCGCGAAACCGGTGTTCGCCCTGATCGCCGGCCGCAGCGCGCCGGAAGGCGTCACCATGGGCCACGCCGGCGCGCTGGTGCACGGCAGCCACGGCACCCACGCCGCCAAGCGCGCCGCGCTCGAGGCCGCCGGCGTGCGTGTATTCGCGACGCTCAACGAGATGGTGGCCGGCGTGGCGGCACGCCTGCGCTAGGGCGCGCGCCCGTTAGTTCATCCCGATCGCCGTCATCAGCTTCCCGTAGCGCTCAAGGTCGGACTTCAGGCGCGTCGCGAATTCCTCAGGCGTCATGTACATCGGATCGAGCGTCAGGCTGCTGAGCTTTTTCGATACGTCGGGGTCGGCCAGCGCTTTCTTCAGGCCGGCGTTGAGGCTGTCGACGATCGCTTTCGGCGTTCCGGCCGGCACGAACGAGCCCACCCAGGCGGTGAAATCGAAGCCCGGTACGCTGTCCCCGATCGCAGGCACATTCGGAAACTGGCTGACCCGTTGGGGCGAGGTCACGCCGAGCGGCCGCATTTTTCCCGACTTGATATGGTTGAAGACCGAGCCGATCGTGCTGATCGTGGTCTGGACTTCCCCCGAAATCATCGCAATCGACAGGGGACCGCCCCCCTTGTAGGCCACGTGGGTCATCTTGGTCTGGGTCATGGAGATGAACATCACCATGTTCAGGTGCACGTAGCTCCCCAGGCCCGCGGACCCGTAGTTGATCTGGCCGGGCCGCTTCTTCGCCAGCGCGACGAGATCCTTGATCGACTTCACCGGCAGCGACGGGTGCACGACCAGCATGCCCACCTGTCTTGCGAGCGGCGTCACGCCGATGAAATCACCCAGCGTGTCGTACTGCAGCTTGCCCTTGTACGCGTAGGCATTGGCAATGTGAGTGGTGGACTGCACCATGACCGTGTAGCCGTCGGGCGGGCTCTTCGCCACGACGGTGGCGCCGATGGTGCCGGAGGCGCCCCCGCGGTTGTCGATGATGAACTGCTGTCCCATGATCTGCGGCAGCTTCGCGAACACGATACGGGCCGTCACGTCGTTGGATCCGCCCGGGGGAAACACGACGATCACCCGGACCGGCTTCGACGGATAGGCCTGCGCTTGCGCAAGCAGCGGGGACAGCAGCGTGGCAAGAACGACCGGCACTGCGATGCGATGCAACCCTTTCATGGCTTCCCTCCTTCGTTATCGTTTGTGTTCCGCGCTACAATTCCACCACATTTGGCGCATTGCTGTCGAGCCGGGGATTATATCCGGTCGGCCCGGACCAGAGGATCGAATGGCGCTACCGCTCGAGGGGGTAACGGTGCTGGATTTTACCGCGATCATGGCGGGCCCCTACTGCACCCTGATGCTCGCCGACATGGGGGCGGACGTCATCAAGGTCGAGACCTTCCCCGAGGGCGACGGCTCGCGGCGCTTCGACCCCAAGGTCAACGGCGAGAGCTACTGCTTCGCGGTGCTCAATCGCAACAAGAAGAGCGTCGCGCTCAACCTGAAGGACCCGCGCGGCAAGGACGTCTTCATGAAGCTCGCGCGGGACGCCGATATCGTCATCGAGAACTACCGGCCCGGCGTCACCCGCAAGCTCGGCATAGACTACGACGCCATCCGGGCGATCAACGCCGATATCATCTACGCCTCGATCTCCGGCTTCGGCCAGACCGGGCCGTACAGCCGGAAAGGCGGGTTCGACATCATCGCCCAGGGCATGAGCGGCATCATGACCATGACCGGCGAGCCGGGCGGGCGCCCCGCCAAGGTCGGCATCGCGATGAACGACATCGCGGCCGGCACGACGGCGCTCTATGCCATCCTCGGCGCCTACATCAAGCGGCTGAAGACCGGCGAAGGCCTGTACCTGGAAACTTCGCTGATGGAGGCCGGCATGGCGTGGACCTTTTGGGAGTTCGGTGCCTATTTCGGCGGCGGCGAAATCCCCGTTGCCACCGGCACGCGGCACCGGCGCTCGACGCCGTACCAGGCATACCGCACGCAGGACGCCTATGTCACGGTCGGAGCCAACAACGAAAAGCTGTGGACGGCCTTTTGCACCCAGGTGCTGGAGCGCCCCGGCTTGATGGAGGATCCGCGCTTCAAAACGGTGGCGGCGCGCCTGAAGAACATCGACGCGCTCCAGGACGAGATCGAGACGGTATTTGGCGGGCAGCCCACCGGGCATTGGGTGAAAAAGCTCGACGCGGCGGGCGTCCCGGGCGGGCCGGTCTTCAACTACGTGCAGGCGTTCGACAACGAGCACTCGCGGGCGCGCAACATGGTCTCCGAAATAGACCACCCGAAGATCGGGCGCATGAAGATCATCGGCAACCCCGTGAAGGCGAGCGGCGAGCTCCAGCGTTCCCGCGCGCCCGCGCCGTGGCTCGGCCAGCACAGCGCCGAAGTCCTCCAGGGCCTCGGCTTCGACAACGGGCAGATTGCCGCGCTGTTTGCCGACGGCGTGGTGTACGACAAGTACCGCGAGAAGGCGACAGCCTGAGCGTATGTGCCGCGCCCTCGCCTACCTCGGCCAGCCCGTCGTGCTGGACCACCTCCTGTTCCAGCCCGACTCCGCGCTGGTCAAGCAGTCGTACATGCCGCAGATGCTGAGCCTGTTGAACCTGGCCGGGTTCGGATTCAAGGCGTGGGACCGCGATTCATTCGATGCCGACCGGCCGTACAGTTACGCCTCGACTTCGCTTCCTATTTACGACCGCAATCTGAAGGCGCTTTCGGAGAAGATCCGCGCCACCTGCGTGCTCGCGCATGTGCGCGGGGTGCACTTCAGCACCGAGGGCATCATCTCGCAGCAGAACATTCACCCGTTCCAGTTCCCCGGCTGCCGCATCGCGCTCGCCCACAACGGCGATCTCGAGCGCATGCGCGAGATGAAACCGGTGCTCCTCGAGTACATCCGCCCTGAATTCGCGCGGATGATCGACGGCACCACGGACAGCGAGTGGATCTACGCGCTGCTGCTGTCTCACCTGGAAGACCCCGGGCGTTACGCGAGCGCCGGGGAAATCGCGCTGGCGCTGGAGAAAACCCTGGCCGTGATCCGCAAGGTGCGCGGGCAGCTGGGGATCGCCGGATGGTCTCCGGTCAATCTGTTCATCACGACCGGGAAGCAGCTCGCGGCGGCGCGCTATTGCTTCGACTTCGGCTGCTACCGTACGGACGATCCCAGGCTGGTACCGCAGGCGAGCTTCAACTACCATAGCCTGTGGTACACCTCGGGCAGTGAATACGGCCACCACGACGGCGAATGGAAGATGATCGGCGGCGCGGACCACGCGGATTCCATCATGATCGCCTCCGAGCCGCTCACCCGCGACATCTCCACCTGGCTCGAGGTGCCCGAGTACTCGATGATCTACGCCGACACGCGGTCGGGACGGCCGACGGTCGAGATCCACTATCTCGACTAGGCGCCTTCCGCCTTCATCCTTCTGCACTCGCCCTCAGGCGGCACGACACTCGGTCGTCCCCAGCGCCCGCTGCAGCGCTTCCGCCTTTTTCTGCTCCTGCCGCCCGCCGCGGATGCGCGCCTGGCTGATGAGGCGCGTGAGATGAATGGTGGTGCGCGCGAGCGACTGGAGAAGCTCGCGGTTGATCGCGTCCTGGAACTTCGCGGCCACCGGGTCGTGCCCGTTGAACAGCCCGTCGAAGGCCGGCTTGGCGATCTCGAGGAGCACCGTTGCCTCCCGGGCCGTGGCGCTCATGCTGTGGACCTGGCCCTCGATCAGCGCGAGCACCCCGCACAGCCGGCCCGGTCCCAGGATCCCGATGCGGTGGCGTCGGCCGTTCTCGGCATGCTGGATCTCGAGGGCGCCGCGCACGATCACGAACGCCGACTGTCCCGGGTCCCCTTGCCGGAACAGCACCTGGCCGCGGTCGAGCTCAATCACCCCGGTCCGCCTGACGAAATCCTCCAGCTCGCCGGCGTTGAAGCGCCTGAACAGCGGCAGGATGGGCAGGAACGCCCGGTAATCGAACGAGCACGTGCCGCGGCGCATGCCCGCTGGATCGGCGGACTCGCCGGATAGCGGCGGCGCCGCGCTTTCAGGCGCATCCGCGGCGACGATTCTGGCATTCAGCTCCCGCAATCTCTGGCACAGCGACCGCGTCACGCGATTCTGGACCGTGAACGCGGCGCGGTCGCGCTGCGCGAGCAGCATGCGGAAACCGTCGCGCTCGATCAGGAACGCCGACACCGGCGTGCGGGAGACGACGGTCGCCGCGCGCACCGCGGTATCGAGCAGCGCCATCTCGCCCAGCATGCTGCCCGAGCCCAGCGTCGCCAGCGTCAACTCGCCGCCGCCAGGGAGGGCGGTCACCGCTTCGGCCGATCCGGACTCGATGATGAATGCGCTGTCGGCCGGTTGCCCCTGCCGCACCAGGTGCGCGCCGGCGGCGAAGGCGACGGGCTGGAAGATGCGCAGGAAACCCGCGAGCTCGGCATGCTCGATGCCGGCGAACAGCGGGATTCCGCCGACCAGCTTCTCCGCGATCTCGCCCACCCCGCCTCCCTGAATAAGAACCATCCGGGGACCCGCTACTTCGGTGTAGTCGCCTGGGTACTGGTCTTATCGATTTCGATCATATCCTCACCCTTCTCCATCACGCCTTCGAGCAGGCATTGCGGCTTGCCGCGGAAGATCGTCAGGCTGCCGCTCACCTTGCCCTCCATGCCGCAGTAGCGCATGCGGTCGATCTCCCGAAATATGAAATGGTAGCGGTTGCGCTCATGGTCGATCAGGAACGCCCCTTTGTCCTCGATCAGCGTGACGACGATCGTGTTGCCGGTTTCCGCCCACGAGCTGTAGGCGTCGCCGCGCTCAACCTCCATCGAACACGTGCGCGGCTTCCATTTGCTGTAGTAGGCGAAGCGGTTGACCTTGCCGTTGACGAGTTCGACCGCGATGCGCGCATGCTGGTCCTCGGTGCCCAGCCTGCAAGCCAGCCTCTCGACCTTGGGGCGGACGTGCTTCGGGCCTTTCTTCTGGCCCTTCTTTTGCGCCACCGCCGCCGGCGCCAGCGCAAGGGCGGCCGCGCACAATGCCACCACCAGCACCTTCATCCTCGGGTTCTCCTCCGGCCAGCCCCGTGCCTGGGGTCGAGTTATCGCCTGCCTCGCGATTATAACAAGCGCGCCGCCCTGTTCCTCCACCTCATATCTCATCCAACGGTTGCTTTGCGCCCGCGACGTCTCCGACCAGCAGCAATCCGGACGACGCGTAAGGCACCAGCCGGAAGCCCTGCAAACCCGCCTGGTGGCACAACTCACCCAGTCTGTCCTCCGTCGTGAAATAGACGGGGCAGTTCCTCAGGCCGTAGCGGAGCTTCCGGATCGGCGCCCGAATCAGTGACGCGCGCGGGAAACTGGCGATGACCTTGCGGGTGGCGTGTTGCATCATCCGCTGAAGAAAGCTCCGGGGATCCGCCAGATAATCGAACACCCCGAGCGCGACCACCACGTCGAACCGTTCCGACGCGGAGTACTCCAGAAAATCAGCCTGGATGAATTCGCACCGCGTGTCCATGCCGCGGTTACGGCTCAATGCCTTCGCCAGCTCGATCATCCGGGCCGAGAAATCGATGCCCACCACCCGTTGGGCCCCCGCGCCTGCGAATAGCACCGCATTGCGTCCCGAGCCGCAACCGGCGTCCAGAACACTGAAATTCCCGAGTTCCTTCATCTCCCCGAGCGTCAGCTCCACGCGCTCGTAGAGGCCGCGGCGCAATAACCGGTCCAGGCGGTACCACCACCGGGACTCGTCGTACAGGGCGTCGAACTCGTCAGCCCGCTTCTGAAAATAGCGCTCGACGCTCAATCTGATGGGCTCCTTGCAAGAACGCCAGGCAGGACGTGAACCGGTGCCGTAACAGCAAGTCGGCCAGCTTGCCCGGCATCGTGCCCCGTCCCAGATTCTGATGCCAGTTGAACCGGACGCCCCGCAACCGGTGCGCCCAGCTCGACGGCTGCCAGTCTTCGAAGACATCAAGGGGACGGGAATCGAATTCGTACGGATGAAAGTACGCGACGATCGGCTGCTGGTCGGCATGCAGCTTTCCCATCGCCTGCCGGATCAGCCAAACGGGCATCAAGCGAAAATACCCTCCTCCGGCCACCGGGATAGTCGCCGGGCCCAGAGACACTGTCGCCAGCGGGATCTCGAAGAGCTGCTTGCCGCCGCGCAGCGCATACTGCACGACGCGGGGAGCAAAACCCGGGATCCCGTATCGCCGATGGCGAATCGGGAAGATGCTCGAATCATAGAGAAACCCCAGTTCGGCCAGGACCTCCAGGACCCAGAGGGTCCGCGAGCGAACGGAAAACTCGGCCGCCCGATAGCCGCGAACCGGCTGGCCCGTGAGATCCTCGAGCAATGCCTTGGCCCGCTTGCAGTCATCCGTGAATTCCTGCCTCGAGAGACGATGCGTGGGCAGGTGGGCATAGCCATGCGAGGCGATCTCGTGTCCTTGAGCCGCGATCCGCTTGACGACATTCGGATAGGCCTCGGCCAGCATGCCCAGGGTGAAAAACGTGGCCTGGGTCCTGTGCCGCTCCAGCAATTCGAGCAGGGCATCGACCTGGCGCGCAACGGCAGCGCTGGCCGGCGACAGGTTGCCGGACACGCGGCGCCGGATCAACTGGTGCCAGTCTTCGAGGTCTATCGTCAGGATGTTCGTCATCGACCAGGGTCCTGCTCAGATCGCCGCGGCTATGGCGTCGCCCATCTCCGTCGTGCTGGCTTGGCCGCCGAGATCGGCGGTCAGGTGCCTGGCCTCCGCGATGACCTTGTCCACCGCCGCGTCGATCAACTTCGCCGCCTGCGTTGCTTTCGGTTCATCGCGCTTCCTGCCGAGCCAGGCGAACAGCATCTGGCCCGACATGATCAGCGCGTAGGGATTGGCGATGTTCCTTCCGGCGATGTCCGGCGCCGAGCCGTGGGTCGCCTGGGACATCGCGAGGCGGTCCCCCACGCACAGGCCCGGGGCGAGCCCGAGTCCGCCCACGACGCCCGCCCCTTCGTCGGTCAGGATGTCGCCGAACTGGTTGGTAGTGACCACCACGTCGAACTGCTGCGGGTTCATGACGAGCTTCATCGCGAAGCCGTCCACCAGCACTTCATCGAGCTTCACGTCCGGGTATTCCCGAGCGAGCTTGCGGCACTCCTCGGCGAACATGCCGCAGGCGAGCCGGTATACCGGCTCCTTGTGCACCGAGGTGACTTTCCCGCGCGGGCGCGTGCGCGCGATCTCGAATGCTTCGCGCGCGACGCGCCTCGAGCCCGCGCGCGTGATGACGCGCTGGGCGATGGTGATCTCGTCGTTGGGTCGGAACTCGCCGGCTCCGGCGACGACGGTGTCGGAGGACTGCATGCCCTCCGTCACCTCGCGCAGGAACACGATATCCACGTTCTTGTGCACCGACCGGATGTTCGGGTAGGACTTTACCGGCTTGATGCTGGCGTAGAGGTCCAGGCGCTTCCTCAGCGGCGGCATGATCCAGGTCGGGTCGTTGCGCGGATAGGCGGCGTGCCCGATCGGCCCGCAGAGGAAGCCATCCGATTGCTCCAGCGCCGCGACCGTGGACTGCGGCATGGTGTGCCCGTGCAGCTCGTGCCCGCGCCTGCCGATGGGCAGCTCCTGCCACCGGACCTCCAGCGCGGTCCTCGCCGCCGCCGCCTTCATCACCTTGACGGCCTCCGGCACGACTTCCAGGCCGATGTCATCTCCCGGCAGGATTCCGATCTTCAGCATGCCATCCACGCCATCATCAAACCGCGGCTGCGACGGCGTCGCCCATTTCCTTCGTCGACCCCCTTCCGCCGAGATCCGGGGTGAGGTGCTTCGCCTCGGCGATCACCTTGTCCATCGCGCCGTCGATGAGCGCCGCCGCCTGCGTGGCTTTCGGCTCGTTGCGCTTGCGGCCCAGCCACTCGATCAGCATCTTCCCGGACATGATCATGGCGTAGGGGTTGGCGATGCTCTTTCCGGCGATGTCCGGCGCCGAGCCGTGGGTCGCCTGCGCCATCGCCTGCTTTTCGCCGGCGCAGATGCCCGGGGCGAGCCCCAGTCCGCCGACCAGCCCCGCCCCCTCGTCGGTGATCATGTCGCCGAACTGGTTGGACGTGACCACCACGTCGTACTGCTGCGGGTTCATCACCAGCTTCATGCACATCGTGTCCACCATGGTCTCCTCGAACTTCACGTCCGGGAATTCCTTCGCCACCTTGCGGCACTCTTCCGCGAACATGCCGCAGCAGATGCGATACACCGGCTCCTTGTGCACGGCGTTCACTTTCCGGCGCGGACGCGTGCGCGCGATCTCGAACGCCTCCCTGGCCACGCGGTTCGCGCCCTTGCGCGTGATCACGCGCATGCCGATGGAAATATCGTCGTTCGGGCGGAATTCCCCGCTGCCGGCAAGCACGACGCTGCTCGACATCATGCCTTCGTTCACCTCGCGCAGGAACACGATGTCCACGTCCTTGTGCACCGACTTGAGGTTGGGATAGGACTTGACCGGCTTGATGCTCGCGAAGAGCTGGAAGCGCTTCCGCACCGGCGGCATGACCCACGTGGGATCGTTGCGCGGGTAGGCGCTGTGCCCGATCGGGCCCATGACCCAGCCGTCGCAGGCCTCGAGCGCCTTCGCCGTCACCGGCGGCAACGTGTTCCCGTGCAGCTCGTGCCCGCGCTTGCCGATCGGCAGCTCCTGGCACTCGATTTGCAGCCCGCTCGCCGCCGCCGCCGCTTTCAGCACCTTGACGCATTCAGGCACGACTTCGAGCCCGATGTCGTCGCCCATCAACACACCGATCTTCAACACTGATTTCCTTTCGAATTCGAGTCACGTTTTTCCTTGTCACGCCGCACCTCGTCACGCTTCATTACGGCGGCGGGGACGGAGGCGCGCGCGACTTCGCCCACATCCTTGAGCCTGCCTACGTCCCAGCACAGGCGGATCAGCCTGTCAGCCTCGGTTGTCGAAAGGATGCCGTCCGCCAGGCCGCGGAACTTGGCCTCGAGGTCGGAATCGCTCATCGGGCGGTCCAGGCTGCCCGCGGCGTGCTCGACGAAGCGCTCGAGCACCTTGCCGCTCTTCAGCTGGATCGCGACGTGCACCTGGTCCTCGTGCACGCCCTGCTCCACCGCCGCAGTGACTCTGTCCCGCAGCGCGACGACCCTCGGGTCGCGCACCGCGTCATCGCTGTACTGCGCCTCCCCCGCCGCCCCGTGGATGATGGCCACAGCGCACGAGTGGTAGACGCTGAACTTTCCTTCGAGTCCGGTCTGCGGCGTCCTCCTGCCGGTCAGCTCCAGCACCAACGGGTGCACCCGGAGCGCTATGCTCTCGATATCCTCCGCCTTCAGCTTGTGCTCGTTGCGGAGCTGGATGCAGCCGTCGATTGCCGGGTGCTCGACGATGCCGCAGGCGTACGGCTTGTAGGTATTGAGGGCGATCTCCCAGGTCTGCCCGAGCCGCTCCGTGATCGCCGCGGTGTTGCGCTCCGTCGCCAGCACGTTGGCGAAGCCGCGCCGGCCCTCGATGCCCTGTTCGGCGCTGGTGAAATTCTTCGAGGCGAGCAGCGCGGCGAGCAGGCCATTGCGCGCCGCGTTGCCCGGGTGCATGGGTTTCGCCATGGAGCCGAACATCTCGCGCAGTCCCGAGGACTGCGTGGCGGCGATCCCGAGCGCCCACACCATCTGCTGCTCGTTGAGGCCGAGCAGCCGACCGGCCGCCGCCGCGGCGCCGAACACGCCGGCGGTGGCGGTGATGTGCCAGCCGATGTCGTAGTGGGACGGATAGACCGCGTTGCCGATGCGGCATTCGGTTTCCACGCCCAGGATGAATGCGTGCAGGAAATCCTCCCCCTTGAGCGGCTTGCGCTCGGCCAGCGCGAGGATGGCCGAGGCGACCGGGCCGCTGGGATGGATGACCGTTTTCAGGTGCGTGTCGTCGTAATCGAAGGTGTGGGAGGTGGTGCCGTTCATGAGCGCGGCGAGCATGATGTCGAGCTTGTCGCCGCGCCCCAGCACCGTCGCCTCGCGCGGCCCCGAAAACTCGGAGAGCGCCGCGAGCGCGCGCCCCACCGTTTCATGGCGCGAGGCGCCCACCGCGCACCCGACCCAGTTCAGGAACGCGCGCGCCGCCTCGTGGCGGACTTTTTCCGGGACATCCGCATAGCGATGCCCGACGATGAATCTAGCCAATGTGCGTGTGACTTCCATTGCAAACTCCGTTCCTCGTTTCTCGTTGTTCGTCGTCTCGGGCTGGATCGAGAAACGAAAAACGAGAAACGAATCACTTCAAGTATTTCTTCTCCCACTCCTCGATGTCATCGAGCTTGAGCGCTTCGTTGTACTCCTTGAGCCCGAGCATGCGGCCACGCATCGCCCGCGTGTTGCCGTCCTTCCTGAGGGCAGCGAGCGCTTCGCGAATGGCATGGCCCGCCGCGGCCCGCTCGAGCCCGGGATAGATCGCGATGCGCAGGCCGAGGCGCCCGATCCCCCCGGCGTCGAGCTCGTCGAGCTTCCCGCCCGCTCCCATGTTGACGAGACACGGCGCGTCCACCTCCGCCGTCACGCGCTTGAGCTCGTCCAGGATACCCGGTCCGCTTTTCATCTCGACGAAGATCACGTCGGCGCCCGCCGCGCGGAATGCCCGTCCACGCCGGATCGCCTCGTCCAGCCCATGCGCTTCGGCCGAATCGGTGCGCGCGATGATGACGAAGTCGGGATCGCGCCGTGCCGCCACCGCCGCCTCGATCTTGCCCACCGCCTCGGCCAGCTCGATCACCGGACGCGCGCCGGGAAGCTGGCCGCACCGCTTCGGGGAGGCCTGGTCCTCGATATGAATCGCCGCGACCCCCGCCGACTCAAACTCCTCCACCGTGCGCCGCACATTGACCGCGTTGCCATAGCCGGTATCCGCATCGCAGACGAGAGGAATATCTACGGCCGCGGCCACGCGATGGGCATGGCTCGTGATCAGCGTCAGGTCCACCAGACCGACGTCGGGGCGGCCCAGCAGGCTCGCCGAGACGCCGTTACCGGTCATGTACACCGCTTCGAAACCCGCCTGCTCGACCAGCCGCGCGCCGTAGGCGTCATAGATCCCCGGCGCAACGATCACCGGGCCCGTAGCCAGTCTCGCGCGCAGGCGCTTGCGGGCGGATTCTCTACCCATCACTCATCACCCATCACTCATCACCGCCTTTAGCCAGGCTCGGCTAAAGGCCGAGCTTGTTCCTGACCGCCTCCATCTCCTGCATGTCCTGCACGAGCTGGATGCGGAACGCATCCGGCCCCAGGAATCCATCGAGCTGCGTCACCTGCCGCAGGTAGCTCTTCCATTCAGCGGCCTGCTGTGCTTTCTGCACGGCCGCGGCCAGGCGCTCCACGACCGGCCTCGGCGTACCCGCCTTGGCCATGATGCCCCGCCACTGATAGCGCACCAGGTTCCAGCCGCGCTCCCGGTAGGTCGGAACGTCTGGAAAATCCTCGATCCTGCGGTCGGACGACACCGCCAGCACGCGCACCTTGCCGGCGGCGAGGAACGGCCTAAAGCTGCCGGGATGGGTCGCGGCTGCGTCCACGTGGCCGCCGGCGACCGCCGTCAGCGCCGGTCCGCCGCCCTGGTACGGTACCCACGTGGTCTTGAATCTCGCGATGTCCGAAAACAGCTCCCACGCCACCCGGTGGCCGCTCATGGCGAAGGGGCCGCCGACGTTGACGGCCCCGGGCTTGCGGCGCGCGTAACCGATGAAATCGTCGATAGTGCGGAACGGCGTGGACGCGTGGACGATCAGGCCGTACGGGTCCACCTGCGAGCGCGCGACCATTTGCAGGTCCTCGGGCTTGAACACCACGCCCGTGCCGCCGAACAGCGCGGCGAGCGCATTGGTGCCGGCCGCGATCGTGTAGCCGTCCGGCGCCGCCCGCAGCAGCGTGTTCACCATGACGATGCCGGAGCCGCCGGCGCGGTTGTCGACCCCCACGTTCTGACCGAGCTCCGCGGCGAGGAGTTTCGCCATCATGCGGGCATACAGGTCCCCGGGAGATCCCGCCGCCGACCAGCAGAGTATCGTGATCGGCCTTGCCGGATAGGTCTGTGCGCCGGCCGGCGAGCTCGCCAGCACCAGAATGAAGGCGGCGAGGAAGACACGGCACATCATGTCCAATCCTCGCGATCGCCGCCGCCGATCCTAGGCAGCGGCTTTCACGTCCAGCCGGTATTTCTCGAGCTTGGCGTCGTCGAGCGCGACGCCGAGGCCCGGGCCCGGCGGCAGCGGCAGGCTGCCGCTGGAGAGGTCGAGCTTGCGGGTCACGACGTCGTCGGCGGTCTTGAGCGGACCCACGCATTCCAGGCCATCGATCACGTTGCTCGAGGTCGCCGCGAGCATGATCTCGGCCATGGTGTTGACGCCGAGCCCGAAACCGTGCCCGACGACGCAGCGGATGCCCGCCGCCTCGGCGGTCGCGATCATCCGTCGCGTGTTGATGAAGCCGCCCTGTTTCATCACCTTGACCTTGACGATGTCGGCCGCGTCCGCCTTGATGATCCGGATCAGGCTCGCGTGGTCCAGCACCGACTCGTCCGCCATGACGGGCAAGCCCACCGCGTTCGCTGCCTTCCGCACTCGCGCCATGCCGGCGATGTCGTGGTCCGGCACCGGCTGCTCGAAGAGCTGCAGCTTGAACGGCGCGACCATTCCCGCGAGCTTGATCGAGGTGTCCGCGTCGTAGCCGGCATTGGCATCGATGCGCAGCTGAAAGTCGGGCCCCACCGCCTCGCGCACCGCCTTCACGCGGTCGCGGTCGGCCTCGATGTTGCCGCCGACCTTGATCTTGGCGGAGCGAAAGCCCTTTTTCTTCCAGTCGAGCGTCTCCCTCGCCGCCTCGTCCGGCGGCAGAATGCCGATCCAGGCGTTGAACAGCAGGCGCTCCTTCACCGCCCCGCCCAGGTACGCGTGGACGGGCATGCCGGCGACACGCGCCGCAAGATCCACGCATGCCATCTCGATCGCCGCCTTGGAGTCCAGGTATCCCTTTACGGCCGGCTCGATCACTGCGAGCACCGCGTGCACGTTGACCGGGTCCATCCCGATCAGCCGCGGCGCGATCGTGGTTTCCAGCACCCGGAGGTGATCAACCGTCTGCTCCTTGGAATAGCCCGGCGTGGGATCGATATTACCGAGACCCGTCACGCCGCCGCTCGCGGTGATGCGCACGACAGCGCTTTTCTGGACGGTCTTGGAGAGATAGGCGTTCTTGTACTCGCCGATCAGCGGCACGGCGACGCCGAAAATCTCCACGCGCTCAATTTTCATCACTTCGTCACCCCTCAGTCGTCACCGGAATCTTCCAGTCGGGATGGGCCTTCAGGAACGGAATCAGCCCGCCGGCGGCGACGATCGCCAGCGCGGCCTCCGGCAGCGGCGGGACCTCGCGCACGATGCCGCGCGCGCGGACCGCGACACGCCCCGCGGCGGGATCGATTTCAATTTCGTCGCCATCGGCAACGCCCGCCACATCGCATTCGACCGCCGTCAGTCCATTATTGATGCAGTTGCGGTAAAACTGCCGGCCAAACGAAGCCGCGACGATCCCGCCGACGCCCATCATGCGCAGGATGTGCACCGCCTGCTCGCGCGAGGAATTGTTCCCGAAGTTCCTGCCCGCGACGATGACGCCGCGCTTCCCGAAGCGGGCCGCGAATCCCGGCGCAAGCTGCTCGAAGGCGTGCTGCGCCACGTAGGCGTTGTCCCGGCCCGGGTGGTACTTGCTCGAGCAGTGCAGGTCGGTATTGACGTCGTCGCCGAGCAAGTGCGCCCGGCCCTTGATCAAGGCAGACATGGGAAACTTCCCATCACCCATCATTCATCACCCATCACGCTGCTTTGGATACAGGCCGCCAGTCGCCACCCATGACCTCGCGCGGGTCGGTAATGCTGCCGGCCAGCGCGGACGCCGCCACCGTGGCCGACGAGCCGACGTAGATTTCGGAATCGGGATTGCCCAGGCGGCCCTTGAAATTGCGGTTCGCGCTCGTGATCACGACGTCGCCGTCCCCCGTAATCAGGTGGCCCGTGATATTGACGCACGTCCCGCATCCGGCCGCCTCGAAGGAGGCGCCCGCCTGTGTCAGTATCTCGATCAACCCTTCCCGCGCCGCCTGCAGGTACACGTTGCGCGAGGCGGGCGTGACGATCATGCGCACGCCCTTCGCGATCCGCTTGCCCTTCAGGATCGCGGCGGCCTGGCGGATGTCATCGAGCCGCCCGTTGGTGCAGGTGCCGATCAGCGCGTAATTGACGCGCAGGCCCCGCACCTCCGGCACGCCGACGACGTCGTCGATCTTGTGCTTGCGCGCCACCTGCGGCGGCAGTTTCGCGGCGTCAACTTCGATACGCTGACCGTAACGCGCATCGGCGTCGGCCTTGACCGGCCGCGGGTCCCGCGCGCCGCGCGCCTTGAGCCACGCAAACGTCTTCTCGTCCCCTTCCAGCAACGCCGCCTTCGCGCCCAGCTCCGCGGCGTGGTTGGCGAGCGTCATGCGGTCGTCCATGTCCATCGCGCGCACGGCGGGTCCCGCGTATTCAATGGCCTTGTAGTTCGCCCCTTCCGCGCCGAGCCGGCCGAGCATGTGCAGCGTGACGTCCTTCGCCCAAACGCCCGGCTGCAACCGCCCCTTGAGGTCGACGCGGATGGTTTCGGGCACGCGGAACCACAGCTTGCCCGTCATCATGACCGCCGACAGGTCCGTGCCTTCCACTCCCGTGCCAAAAGCGTTGAACGCCCCATAGGTCGTTGAATGGGTGTCGGTGCCGACGACCAGGTCGCCGCAGGTCAGGTGGCCGCCTTCCGGCAGCACCTGGTGGCAGATGCCGTCGCCGACGTCGTAGAGCACGGTACCGTGCGCGTCGGCAAATGCGCGCATCTCGCGGTGTATGTTGGCCGCCTCCGCATGCGGCGGCGGCGAGTAATGGTCGAGCACGAACGCGGTGCGCGAGGCAAAAGGAAGTTTCTTCGCGCCCAGTTGCTCGATGCGCCGCAACGCGTTGCTCGCGCGGGCATCGTGCAGCATCGCAAAGTCCACGCCGGCGACCACGATGTCGCCGGCCCTGGCCGGCGCGCCGCCGGCGTGCGCGCCAAGAATCTTCTCTGCAATGGTCGCGCCCATCGATGCTCCAAGCGGAAATCCGTATGCGTGCCGTGCCGCGGGACCGTGGCGGCGCGGCTCGGGCTAGTCTACCAGCTTTTCCGGGCGCGGCCGGCGCGCCACGGCGACGATCGCGTGCCGCGCCGAGGCGTGATCGGGCCCGCAGCAGGGTCAACGGCGCTGCGACAGCTTTCTGATCAACTTCTCGTCCACCGTAAGGCCGAGGCCGGGCTTATCCGGCATGACGAAGTATCCGTTCCGGTCCTGCGTCACGCCGCCCTCCTTCACCGGTTTGTCCTCGATGCGCAGCTGGTAATCCATCCCCGGGTCGCAGCCGACGTTGCGCACGACCGCGTGCAGGTGCCCCGTCGCCGTGTCGAGGAGGTGGCTCCCCTGCGTCCAGTCGATGCGCACCGGCAAGCCCGCGGCTTCCGCGATGCGCATCATCTGCACTGCCTTGTAGAAGCCGCCGCATTTCCCGATCTTGAGGCTCACCATGTCGGCGATGCGGCGCGACGCGATCTCGATCATGGTCGACAGGTTCTGGATCGCCTCGTCCGCGACCACCTTTTGCGGCACCGCCTGCGTGATTGCGGCAAGCCCATTGAGATCGTAGTACCAGACCGGCTGCTCGATCGCGAGGTTGCCTGCGCCCGGAAAACGCCGCGCGAGCAGCCCGATCGTGTCCTTCGCCGTGCCCCACATCTGGTTGGGGTCGGCGATCACGAGGCAGGACGCGGGCACGTCCCCGAGGATCGCCTCGAGCCGGTCGGCGTCCGCGTCGAGCGATTCGAGGTGGCCGGTCATCTTGGGCTCGAAGCACGTGTAACCGCGCTTGAGGAGCGCGCGGGCGTGTTCCGCCATGCGCTTCGGCTCCGCGCGCGGCATGGTGGCGAGCTTGCCGAACGTGGTCTGGTGCGCGCCGCCGAGCAGGTTGTAGATCGGCTGCCCCGAGGCCTTGCCCATGATGTCGTAGAGCGCAACGTCGATGGCGCTCCTCGCGCCGGCGTTGCCCTGGAGAAAGAGTCTGTCGAGCGCGGCGTGGATCGCGCCGATCTGGAAAGGACTCTTCCCGGTGATGATGCGGCCGAACAGCTCGACCGTCGCGACGATCCCGGCCTGGGTCTCGCTGGTGACCGGGTGCGCGCACGCCTCGCCCCAGCCGACGATGCCCTCGCCGGTGGTGATCTTGACGAATACGTTCTCCTTGTATTCGATGTTCGCGAACCACGTCTCGCGCGCGTGAACCATCGTGCCCTTCTTCTTGCCGGAGCCGAACAACGCGTGGTACTCGTCGGTGGGCTTGAACCAGACGGGAATGGCTTCTACTCGGGTGATTTTCATTGAGTCCTCGTGAATCAGAAACTGGTCGGCCAGTTGGCGAGCCGGTGCTGCCCCACCCCGCCGGACAGGCGCAACGCGTGCACGTCGAGCGCTTCCTTGAGGTATTCGCGCGTCTCGCGCGGATCGAGCACCTCCTTGACCCCGTAGACTGCGGCCAGGTCGTAGGCGCCGCCGTTGCGCGCCATCTCTTTCAGGAGATCGGCAAAACGCGCGGGCTCGTCCTCTTCCTTCACGCCATGCACCACCCTGACCGCGGTGCGGGGATTCATGAAGCTCACTTCCGCGGTCCACCACGCAGAGATCTCGTCGGCAATGCCGGCCCCGCCCATGTTGATGAAGCCGCGACCGTAGCTCTTGCGCAGGATGATGCTGATCCGCGGCACCGTCACCTGCAGCACGGCGTTCATCCAGTTGATCACGCGGCCGATGACGCCGGCCTTCTCCGCGTCGGGCCCGATCAGGAAGCCCGGCTGGTCGTGCAGGAACACGAGGGGCACGTTGTAGGAGTCGCACAGCACGATGAAGTCGGTTGCCTTGCTGCACGCGTCGGCATCCATCGACCCGCCCTTGTAGAGCGGGTTGTTCGCGATGACGCCGATCGTGCGCCCGTCCAGCCGCGCCAGCGCCGTCGTGATGCTGCGCCCGAAGCGATCCTTCAGCTCGAAGAAACTGTCGCAGTCGACGAAGGCCCTGATCACCTTGCGCACGTCGTAGACCTGCGCGGGCGATTCGGGAATGAGCTCGAGGAGGCCCTTCACCGCCTCATCCGACCCTTCGGGCACCGCCGCCACCGGCGGCGGCATGCGGCTGTTGGTCGGCAGATACGACAGGAACCGCCTGATCGTGTCGATCGCCTGCTCGTCGGTGTCGACCGCCGCGTCGGCGAAACCCGAGTGCTCCGCGAGCACTTGCCAGCCGCCCAGCTCCTCCGCCGTCACCTCGCGCCCGAGCGACATCGAGACCACGCCCGGGCTCGCCACCGCCATCACCGAGCCCTTGCGCATGACGCAGAAATCCGAGCAGCAGGCGTGCCACGCCGAGGAACCGAAGGCGTTGCCCAGCACCGCGGCGGCCCACGGCGCCTCGCGGGTGCGCAGGAACCGCGGCCCCTCGAAGTTCATGCCCATGCCCTCGCCCATGATGTCGGGCATGCGCACGCCGGTCGACTCGCCGAGGAACACCACCGGGAAGCCGCGCTTGCCGCCGATGTCCTTGACGTGCGCCATCTTGCGGTTGTTGGTGTAGCTCGAGGACGACCCCTTCACCGTGAAGTCGTAGCCGACGACACCTACCCGGCGTCCCTCGACCTTGCCGAAGCCCGTCACTTTGCCGTCGCACGGCGTGGATTCGCGCATCTCCGGGATGTAGGACACGCCGAACAGCCCCGACTCGCGGAACGTGCCGGGATCGAGCAGCCGGTCGATGCGCTCGCGCACGTTGAGCACCCCGTCCTGCCTGCGCCGGGCGAGTTTCCCGGGCCCGCCCATCGCCTTCGCGCGCGTGGCGCGTTCGGCGTGCTCCCTGATCCTGTCCTCGAACTTCAATTCTTCCTCCGTCCGGGCGCGGGACCGCCGGTTGCAGGAGTGTCGCCGCGGTGGCCCCGGAAATCTGCCATCTGGGTGACAATTGGCGGCACCAGCGCCTGAGCCCGTAGCGATTACAATGTCCCGGCGGCCGGCGCCGCAGGGAACGATCCCGTGGCCACAACCGACTTTCTGGGCAGGCTGGACGAGGAAACCCGCCGCACCCTGCTCGCGCGCGCGATGCGCCGGCGGCTGGGCAAGGGCGCTTTTGTGTACCGCGTCAGCGACCCGGGCGACGCCGTGTACCTGCTGCTCGCCGGCCGCATCAAGACCTACAAGCTCACCCCGGACGGGCGCGAGGTCATCCTGTGGTTCGGTTTCCCCGGCGAGGTATTCGGGCTGGTGGAAGCGCCGCACCACAAGGGGCGCATGGTGAGCGTCGAGGCCTGCGAGCCGAGCGAGGTGGCCGAGATTTCGAGTGCGCGATTCCGCGGGTTCCTGGTCGCGCATCCGGAGGTGTCCCAGCTGCTCGTCCAGATCATCGCGTCGCGGCTTGGCATGCTCGCCAACCGGCTGGTCTACCTCATGGCCGATAACGCCGAGGCGCGCATCGCGAAATTCCTCGTCGATCTCGCCGCGCGCTATCACGACCCGGCCGACGGCGCCGCACGCCCCATCGGCCTCACGCACCAGGAAATCGCCGACATCACGGGCGTCCAGCGCCAGACCGCGACGCGCATCCTCGGGCGGTTCACCGAGCGCGGCGTATTGTCGGTGCGCTACCGCAAGATCAGCATTCGCGACCGGGACCGGCTTGCGAGATATGCCGCGCGACATCCCTGAATGAGCGGCGCCCCGGAGCAAGCGCCGGGCGGGAACGTGGCAGAGGGGATGGGAATTTGCTATAAACGGGCTCTCCAGCAGAAATTCCGCCATGGCTGAAACTCCTCCACTTACCGCCTACGTCGCCGACTTCATCACCTCGACCAGAGCATCGTCCATTCCCGCGGATGTCATGCATCTCGGCAAGCGCTCGATCCTCGACGGCATCGGGCTCGCGCTTGCCGGCAACGCCGCGGAGTCCGGGCGCATCGTTCGCGCCTACCTCGGGACTCTGGGCGTGCCGACCGACGCGGGATGCACCGTCATCGGCACGAATCTCAAGGTGCCGGCGCGCTTCGCGGCGTTCGCCAACGGCATCGCGATGCACGCCGACGACTACGACGACACCCAGCTCGCGGTGGCCAAGGACCGCGTCTATGGCCTGCTGACCCATCCCACCGCGCCGGCACTCCCGCCGGTGCTGGCGCTGGGCGAACTCGGCAACCGGTCCGGGCTCGACGTGCTGACCGCGTACCAGGTCGCCGTGGAGGTCGAGACCAAGATCTCGGAAGCGATCAACCCGCGCCATTACGACCACGGGTTCCATTCGACGGCGACGATCGGCGCGATCGCTGCCGCCGCCGGCGCGGCCAGGATGCTGCGGTTGAATACCGAGCAGACGCGGCGCGCCCTCGGCATCGGCGCCAGCCAGTCCGCGGGGCTGCGCGAGAATTTCGGCACCATGACCAAGCCGTTCCATCCCGGTCGCTCGGCCGAAAGCGGCGTTGTCGCGGCGGAATTCGCCAGGCTCGGCTGGACCGCGACACCCATCGTGCTGGAGGCGGGCCGCGGGTTCTTCCAGGCCGCCGGCGGCGGCTACGATCGCGCGGCGATCGAAAGCAAGCTCGGCAAGCCCTGGACCTTCGCTTTCCCCGGTGTCTCGATCAAGCCGCATCCATCGGGTTCGCTCACCCATCCGGGCATGGGCCTGATGCTCGACCTCATCCGCAGGCACGACATCCGCCCCGGCGAGGTCGTGAAGGTCAAGGTGGGAACGAACCGCCATATGCCGAACGCGCTGATCCACCACCGCCCGGCGAACGAGCTGCAGGCCAAGTTCAGCATGGAGTTTTGCATGGCGATCCTGCTGCTGGAGCGAAAGGCGGGGCTCGCCGAGTTCACGGACGCGGTGGTGAATCGACCTGACGTCCGCAGGATGATCGAGAAAGTCGACTTCGGCGTGCACCCGGAGGCCGAGGCGGCCGGCTACGAGAAAATGACGACCCTCATCGAGATCGAGCTGGCGGACGGCCGCCGGATCAGCGGCCGCGCCGACTTCGGCAAGGGCAGCCCCGCCAACCCGATGAGCGATGATGAGCTCGCCGGCAAATTCCGCGAGTGTGCCGCGTGGGGCAAGCTGCCGAAAGCCGGCGCCGACAGGGTGGTGGAGAAGGTGCTCAGCCTGGAAAAGCTGAAGAGCGTGCGCGAATTGACCCGCCTGCTCGCCATTGGCCCCACGCGCAAGCGACGCTAGTCGAATCACGACACACGAATCACGATTCACGCCTCATGAAAAAGCCCGTCATCGGCCTGATGCTCGGCGACGTCACCGGCATCGGCCCGGAGATCAGCGCGAGGCTGCTGGCCTCGGGCGCGGCCAACGCGGTCGCGCGCGTCGTCGTGATCGGCGACAAGCGCGTGCTGGACCTCGGCATCCGGGACGCCGGGGTCACGCTCGGCTACCGCACGGTTGCGTCGGTGGACGACATACGCTGGCCGTCCGAAACGCTGCCGGTGATCGACCTGGGCAATATCGATCCGGCGCGCTTCGAGCAGGGCGAGCCCTCGGCCGAATCCGGCCGCCTGACCGGAGAGACGCTGAAGGCCATGATCGACCTTGCGCTGGCGCGCAAGCTCGACGGCATCTGCTTCGCGCCGCTCAACAAGGGCGCCCTGCACCGCGGCGGCTGGAAGTTCAACGACGAGCACCAGATGTTCGCGAAGCTCACCGATCACAGCGGCTTTTTCGGCGAAATGAACGTGATCAAGGAGTTCAGCACGTTCCGCGTGACCTCTCACGTCTCGCTGCGGGAGGCGGTCAACCTGGTGACGCCCGAGCGCATCGAGAGCGCGATACGCCTCGCCGACGGCACCCTGCGCGCGGCCGGCCACGCGCAACCCCGCATCGGCGTCGCCGCATTGAATCCGCACAACGGCGAGAACGGCCTGTTCGGCGACGAGGAGATCCGCATCATCCGGCCCGCGGTTGAGCGGATGCGGGCGGCCGGGGTGAACTGCACCGGCCCCATTTCCTCCGACGCGATCTTCATCAAGGCGACGCGCGGCGAATTCGACGGCGTGGTGATGATGTACCACGACCAGGGCCAGATCGCGACCAAGCTGCTCGGGTTCAACAAGGGCGTCACCGTCACCGCCGGGCTCAAGACCGTGTTCACCACGCCCGCGCACGGCACGGCCTACGATATCGTCGGCCAGGGCCGTGCCGACGCCGGCGCCCTGGAGCATGCGTTCAGGCTGGCGGCCCGGCTCGCTGCCAAGCCGGGAACCGGGGCCGCCGCGACCTGACCGCGGTAGCGCCGGGCGACGGCGTAGAATGCGGCGTCGCACAGTGTTTCACGGCGGGTCCTCGCGGCCCATCGCGAGAGGAGAGTTGTCATGGGCCAGATTCTGGGACTCGGCATCACCCACTACCCGAATCTTTCGACGCGGTGGAACATGTGCTGGCGCACGCAGAAGTTCCTGGAGGATCCGGCGCTCGCCGAGCCGTTTCGCTCGGTGGAGAACTGGCCCGCCGCGATGCGCGAGCAATGGAGCAACGACCGGGGGCAGGCCCACTCCGACCGCCACCGGCAGGACATGATCGACCAGTTCCGCAAGGTCCGGGCCGAGCTCGACGCCTTCAAACCCGATTTCCTGCTCATCTGGGGCGACGATCAGTACGAGAATTTCCGCGAGGACTGCGTGCCCGCCTTCTCCGTCCTCGCTTACGACTCGGTGGACATCCAGCCGTGGAAGGGCTACCGCCGGGGGCGCAATGTGTGGGACGAGCCCGACGAGCAGACCTTCACGGTAAAAGGCCACCGCGCCGGCGGCAAGTACCTGGCGACCGCCCTGCTGGAGGAAGGCATAGACGTGGCCTACGCCTACAAGCCGCTGCACCAACCGCTCGGCCACGCCTTCACCAATTCGGTGCTCTACCTGGATTACGACCGCAAGGGTTTCCCGTACCCGGTGGTGCCGTTCGCGGTAAACGCCTACGGCCGCCGGCTGATTTCCGCCCGCGGCGCGCCCATGCCACCGTCGGAGGTCGCGGCGCTGCTGGCGCAGGCGGAGAGCCCCTACGACCCCCCGGCACCCCAGCCGTGGCGCTGCTTCCAGGTGGGCGGCGCGATCGCCCGCGCGCTGCAGCGCAGCCCCTGGCGCGTCGCCGTCATCGCTTCCTCGAGCTGGAGCCATTCGTTCCTGGTGCAGAAGCATGCCCTGCTGTTCCCGGACGTCGAAGCCGACAAGCGCTACTACCAGGCGCTGAAGGAGGGCGACTGGGACCTGTGGCGCAACACCACCCTGGCGGAGGTCGAGGACCGCGGGCACCACGAGCTGCTCAACTGGTTCTGCCTGGCCGGCGCGATGCACGCGCTCGGCCGCACGCGGCCCGACGAATCGGTGTTTCTCGAGTCGTGGATCACGATGTCCGACAAGGTGTTCGCCGTCTTTCGGCCAAAAACCAGCCAGACTGGAGGAGCGACATGTTGAGCCTATGCATCAGGGTTCGCTCGAGCGCGGGGCGCGGTACGCTGGCGGCCGTCGTGCTCGCCGCGGCCGCGATTACCGCGGGATTCCCGCTCTCCGCACAGGAGTATCCGGCAAGACCGGTGCGTATCCTGGTCGGCTTTGCGCCCGGCGGCGGCATCGACATCGTCGCGCGGGCGATCGCGCCCCGGCTCACCACGGCGCTCGGCCAGCCGGTGGTGGTGGAAAACCGCCCCGGGGCGGGCAGCAACATCGCCGCCGAAATCGCGGCGAGATCGGGGCCCGACGGCTACACGCTGCTGCTGGGGAGCATCGCATCGCTGGCGATCAACCCCTCGCTCTACGCCAAGTTGCCGTTCGACCCGGTCCGCGACTTCGCGCCGATCACCCAGGCGGGCACCATGAACAACATCATCGTGGTGCACCCGGTGCTGCCGGCGAAGACGCTCAAGGAGTTCGTCGCGCTGGCGAAGAGCCGGCCCGGCCAGATCAGCTACGCGCACCCGGGCGTCGGCAGCTCCGCGCACCTGGCCGGCGAGCTGTTGCGCAAAGCGGCCGGCATCGACATCGTGCCCATCCCCTACAAGGGCGGCGGGCAAGCCATCGTCGACTCCCTGGCCGGCCACGTCCCGGTATTCTTCGCTTCGGTGCCGGTCGTAATACCGCACGTCAGGAACGGCAAGCTCAAGGCGATCGCGGTGACCACCGGGCTGCGCGCGGCGGCGTTGCCGGAAGTTCCCACGGTCGCCGAGGGCGGCTACCCGGGATACGAAGTGAACAACTGGTACGGGCTGGTCGCCCCCGCAGGCACGCCGCGCCCCATCATCGACCGGCTCAACCGCGATGCGTCCGCGGTCCTCAAAACGCCGGATGTCGTGAAATTCCTGGGCGATCACGGCCACGAAGCCGTCGCCAGCACTCCCGAGCAATTCGGCGCCCACATCCGGTCCGAAAACGCCAAGTGGGCGAAGGTGTTGAAGGACACCGGCATAAAGGCCAGGTAGCCCCATGTACAACCCGTTCCAGCCCCTCGAGAAGATCAAGGCCGAGGTCCACACCTCGATGCCCGCGAAGTTCCGCAAGAAGAGCCGCACCGCGTGGTCCGATCCCAATCGCCAGGGCGCGGAGGTCGAGTGCTTTCTCGAAGGCCCCTCCTTCGACCGCGACGGCAATCTGTGGATCGTTGACATACCCTTCGGCCGCATCTTCCGCATCTCGCCGAGGAAGGACTGGGAGCTGGTCGTCCAGTACGACGGCTGGCCGAACGGATTGAAGTTCCACCAGGACGGGCGCGCCTTCATCACCTGCTACAAGAAGGGGCTGCTCGTCCTCGATCCGAAAACGGGGAAGCTCGAAACCCTGCTCGAGACTGCGTTCAGCGAGGGATTCAAGGGCCTCAACGACCTCCACTTCGCGTCGAACGGCGACCTCTATTTCACCGATCAGGGCCAGACCGGGATCGCCGATCCCACGGGGCGGGTCTTCCGGCTGCGCGCGAACGGCGCGCTCGACCGGCTCTGCAGCAACGTGCCGAGCCCGAACGGCATCACGCTATCCACCACCGAAAAGCACTGCTACGTCGGCGTCACGCGCTCGAACTCGGTCTGGCGGCTGCCGATCATGGCCGACGGCAGCGTGTCGAAAACCGGTGTGGCGATACAACTCTCCGGCGGCGCCGCGGGACCCGACGGCATCGAGATGGACGCCGAGAACGGCCTGCTCGTCTGCCACCTCGGAGTGGGAATCTGGCGCTTCGACGCCAACATGCTGCCGACCCACCTGGTGTACGCCGAAGGCCACCATCACCACCATCTGGACAACCTGGCCTTCGGCGGGCCGGACAACAAGACGATCTACATCACCGAGGCGCTGTCGGGCGACGTGCTGACCGCGACGATGCCGGTCGCCGGCAAGAAATTGTACGGTCTCGCTTGAGGCCGGCGCGGCTTCCTTGCGTCACTTCCTGAAAAAGTCGTAGAGCGCCCGGTAGGTCTCCTCCGGCGCCTCCTCCATCGGGTAGTGCGCCGAGGGCAGCTTCACGGCCGGGAGCAGGTTCGTGGCGTACGGCGCCCAGGCCTCGCTGATGTTGAACAGCTTGTGCGTGTGGGTATTCTCGCCCCACAGCGGCAGCAGCGGGCACGTGACGCGCTTGCCGGCCTTCCAGTCCGCATCGTCCATCGGGTAGTCGACGCTCAGGCAGGCGCGGTAGTCCTCGGCCATGCCGTGGATGTGCTCGGCGGTGCAGCAGCGCACGTATTCCGCCAGCGTCTCCGGGCTGAACTTGCCCTCGCCCTGCTTCCTGAACTTCCAGCGGATGTAGTACTCCTCCTTGCCCGCCAGCAGCTGCTCGGGATAGTCGTACGGCTGCGCGAAGAAGAACCAGTGATAGCTGCTCGCGGCGTAGGTCCACGGCATCTTCTCCAGCTGCCAGTGCGTCGGGATGATCTCGATGCTCGCGAACTTGAGGATGCGCCCGGGATGGTCCAGCGCCAGGCGGTGCGCGACGCGCGCGCCGCGGTCGTGCCCCGCGACCATGAACTCGCGGAAGCCCAGGTGCTCCATGACGTCGATCTGGTCCTGCCCCATGCGGCGGAAGCTGTAGTTCGTGTGGTCGGGCAGTCCCTTCGGCTTCCCGCTGTCGCCGTAGCCGCGCAGGTCGGTGCAGACGACGGTGAACTCCTGCGCCAGCCGCGGCGCGATCAGATGCCAGGTGACGTGCGTCAGCGGATTGCCGTGGAGCAGCAGCACCGCCGGGCCCTTGCCGCCGACGCGCCCCACGATCTTCACCTGCGGGTCGGAGGTCTGGATTTCGAATCGCTTGAATCCTTCGAACATGGGGACTCCGTAACTTGCAAAAAAACGCCACCCCCCGGGTGGCGTCGTGTATCGCGGGCCAGCGGCCTACTTGTCGAGCCCGCCCATGCAAAGGTACTTCACCTCGAGGAACTCCTCGATGCCGTACTTGGAGCCCTCGCGACCGATGCCCGATTCCTTCATGCCGCCGAACGGGGCGACCTCGGTCGAGATGATGCCGACGTTGATGCCGACGAGCCCGGATTCCAGCCCTTCCGCCACGCGCCACACGCGGCCGATGTCGCGGCTGTAGAAGTAGGCCGCCAGCCCGTACTCGGTGTCGTTGGCAAGCTTCAGCAGCTCGTCCTCGGTCTTGAAGCGATAGAGCGGCGCGACCGGACCGAAGGTTTCCTCGCGCGTGATCTTCATCGCGGTGGTGACGCCGGTCAGCACGGTAGGCTGAAAGAACTGGCCGCCCTTCTCGTGCCGTTTGCCGCCGGTGAGCACTTTCGCGCCCTTCGCCAACGCGTCCGCGATGTGCTCCTCGACCTTCTCCACTGCTTTCTTCTCGATGAGCGGCCCCTGCGCGACGCCCGCCTCCAGCCCATTGCCGACCTTCATCGCGGCGACCTTCTCGCCCAGCTTGGCGGCGAACTGGTCGTACACGCCATCCTGCACCAGGATGCGGTTGGCGCAGACGCAGGTCTGGCCCGTGTTGCGGAACTTGGACGCCATTGCGCCTTCGACCGCGGCGTCGAGGTCGGCGTCGTCGAACACGATGAAGGGCGCGTTGCCACCCAGCTCGAGCGAGACCTTCTTGACCGTGCTCGCGCACTGCTCCATCAGCTTCTTTCCGACCTCCGTCGAGCCCGTAAAGGTGAATTTCCGCACCAGGGGATGGGTGGTGAGCTCCATGCCGATCGGGCCCGAAGCGCCGGTCACCACCGACAGCACGCCCTTGGGTATCCCGGCGCGCTCGGCCAGCTCGCACAGCGCGAGCGCCGAATATGGCGTCATGCTCGCGGGCTTGATCACCATGGTGCAGCCCGCGGCGAGCGCCGGACCGGCCTTGCGCGTGATCATGGCGTTCGGGAAGTTCCATGGCGTCACCGCCGCGCAAACACCCACCGGCTGCTTGATTACGACGATGCGCTTATCGGGCGCCTGGGCCGGAATGGTATCGCCGTAGATGCGCTTGCCCTCCTCCGCGAACCACTCGATGAAGGACGCCCCGTAGGCGATCTCGCCGCGCGATTCCGTGAGGGGCTTGCCCTGCTCCACGGTCATCAGCACCGCGAGGTCTTCCTGGTTGGCCAGCATCAGGTCGAACCACTTGCGCAGGATCGCGGCCCGCTCCTTGGCGCTCTTCGACCGCCACGCCGGCCACGCCGCGTGCGCCGCCTCGATCGCGCGCCGGGTCTCGGCCGCGCCCATGTTGGGCACGGTTCCGATCTGCTGGCCGTCCGCCGGGTTGTAGACCGCGAGGGTGGACTTTTCGTCGGCGTCCACCCAGTGGCCGTTGACATAGCACTGCTGGCGGAACAGGCCCATGTCCTTGAGCTGTACCGCGGGTTTCACCTTCTGCAGCATGACAGGGCACCTCGTGTAGGATTGGGAGAAAGCGGGCGGGAAACCCCCGCGGGTGCGGGAAATGGAGTATAGCAGAGAGGCCCGATCCGTGGCCGTCCGCGCCGCCGTGCCAACTCGGAAAAGGCTTGATATAATCAGGCCTTATCGGTTCCTTATGCTGATGTCCTCGACCGCCTGCCCCCTGTCACGACTGCGTGCAGCCATCATGTGCGTGGCGGTTGCCTTGTTCCTGCTTGGCGGCTGCGCCAGCTCCGGCAATCCGCGCGACCCGTTCGAGGGATTCAACCGCGGCATGTACAAGGTCAATGACGGCGTGGACAACCTGATCGTGATGCCGGCGGCCGGAGCCTACCGCGACCTGGTCCCGGATTTCATGCGCACCGGCGTCAGCAACTTCTTCGCGAACATCAACGACGTGCTGATCGCGCTCAATAACCTTCTCCAGGGAAAGTTATTGAATGCCGTTTCCGACGTCGGGCGCCTCGCGGTCAACACGACCGCGGGCATACTCGGGTTGTTCGACGTCGCGACCGAGCTCGGCCTGGAAAAGCACAACGAGGATTTCGGGCAGACACTCGGCTATTGGGGCATTGGTTCCGGACCTTACATCGTGCTTCCGCTCCTCGGCCCCAGCTCGATACGCGACGGCCTCGGCCTGCTCGTGGACCTGAAAACCGATCCGATGACCTATATCAGCCACAGCCGCACGCGGAACCAGTTCTACGGGACGTTTTTCATCAGCCGGCGCTCCGAGCTGCTCGAAGCCAGCAAGATCCTCGAGACCGCTGCGCTCGACCCGTACGAGTTCGTGCGCGACGGCTACCTGCAGCGGCGCCGCAACCTGGTGTACGACGGCAATCCGCCCGACGAAAACAACATTGAAATCAAGGTCAAGCCCCGTCGGAACGGCGCGGGAGCCTCGTCCTTCCCGTCCCCCGGGGAGGAAGGCCCGGGTGCGGTACTGACCAGCGACATTTCACCAACGCCCGCTGAACTCGAGGCCCGCAGGGTTGTGGCGCCGCCCCCGGCACCGGTGACGGAGCCGCGCGCCGAGCCGGCGCCTCAAGCCAGGACGCGCGTGGTGAAGGTCTGGCTGCCCGCCCGCGGCAACTGAGCGGCGTGTAGTGCCGCTGCGTTTCTCGTTTCTCGTTTTCCGTAAGTCGTCGGTCGCGGATAGCCCGGCTTGGGCGGGTCCTGGATCGAGTAACGAAAAACGAGCAACGTATCACTCTCTTTAGTTGAGCCTGGCGGCGACCTGCTGCAGCGCCACCACGCTGCGCTGCACCACCGCGGCATCCTCCGCGCCCGGCTTCAGCATGAGGTAGCTGCGAAGATCGGACAAGGCTGCGCGGAAGCACTCCAGGTCGAGATAGATCCGGGCGCGGTCGCGATACTCTTCCGCCACCCCCGGCTCGAGCTCGATGACGCGCTCGACCGCCGCCAGCGCCCGCGGCGCGTCGCGCCGCTCGAGGTAGATCGCCTTCAGGTTGCGCAGCATGCGCGCAAGGATGTCCTTCTTGCCGGCAACCGCCAGCATGCGCCGCGCATCCTCCGGCGACGCCTCGGCGCCGCCCCGCAGCACGCGCAACCGCTGCTGCAGCTCGTCCAGGCCCAGCGAAGCACCGCGCGCGTACGGGTCGAGTACGACCACCCCGTCCCGCAAAGTGCACTTCACCAGGAAATGCCCGGGAAAAGAAACCCCGTGCAGCGCGAGCCCGATGCGGCGCCCCACCTCGACGTAGATCAGCGACAGCGTGATCGGGATGCCGAGCCGGCGGTCGAGGACGTCGTTGAGAAAACTGTTGCGCGGATCGTAAAAATCCGCCACGTTGCCCCTGAAGCCGAGCTCGTCGAACAGGTAGCGGTTGAGCGCGAGGATGCGCTCGGTGAACCCGATGTCCTGCCGCAGCCGGTTCCTGAGCGCGGCGCCTATTTCGTCGATCCGTGCCAGGTAGGCTGCGATATCGAGGTCGCGATTCTCGTGCGCGGCGATCACCAGCGCGGCCTCGGCGAGGTCGATATCCTCCTCGGGCCCGGCAGCGATCTGGTTCCAGCGCACCGCAGGATTCATGATTCTGAACTAGCCACCAAGATCATCAATAATACCAATGAGTTAACGATCCGCCGCCGCGTGAGCCCATCGGCACGAGCGGGAGACGCGAGACCGTGGACGCGCCTATGTCATACTTGCCGCCGCGGTGTCTTCGAACAAGAAGGGGGAAGTACTCATGTCCATCAGCCACGAAGACTTCGGCGAAAGCCTTCGTCGGATCGTGATCTCCGGGCGCCTCGACGTACCGGGTACCGACAGGGTCGCCTCAAAGCTCGTGGAGTTGGCTGCCGCTCCGAAAAAGGGCGTGGTCGTTGACCTGACTTCCGTCAAATTCCTCGCCTCGATCGGCATACGCGCGCTGATCGCCGGCGCCAAGGTGGTCCAGCAGCGCGGGGGCAAGATGGTGCTGGTTGTCGATGACAGCTCGACAGTCATCATGAGCCTCGAGGCAACCGGCGTCAACGAATTGATCCCGGTTTTCAGGAACGCTGCCGATGCCGAAAGGGCAGCACTCGCCTGACCGGCAGGTGGCCACCAAACATAACGCGTTGTCGCAGTTTGACGAACTCACGATTGGCGCCAGTGGCGCCGAGGTACGGCGCGCTTCGGAATGGCTCGAAGCGGCTTGCCGGCAGCGCAACGTGCCGCCGGCACTGGTGGAGCAGCTTGCGCTTTGCCTGAACGAAGCACTGGCGAACGTCTTCACCCATGGCGGCGGATTGGCGCTTGCTATGCCGATCAGGCTGCTGCTCGAGGTCCGGCTCGACCCGGACTGCGGTAAGGCCAGCGTGACGGTATCGGATGCCGGCACGGCGTTCAATCCCCTGTCCATCCCTCAGAGAGAACCTCCCAGGTCGCTCGACGAGGCCTCGCCGGGCGGGCTGGGACTGGTGATGATCCGCCGCTGCGCCGACTGGCTGGACTACCGCCACCAAGACGGGCGCAACCATTTCACGTTCGGCGCCTGCTGGAAACCGCGATGAAAGCCCCGGGGATCGCGCGTTTTCGCCGTGGACCTGATCGCAGGGTCGCGAACGTTCGGGGCCCACAGGAACGGCGGCGCGGCGACCGGCGCATGGAAGAAATCCACTGGATTCCTCTGTTCCGGAACGCAGACCTGCCCGGCCTTTCCGAAGCGCTCGCCGGCTGCGAGGTGTTGCTGCTGCCTGCGGGCACGCCGCTGCTGCGCGCTGGCGAGGCCAACCGCAACGTCTTCATCCTCCTGTCGGGCAAGCTGGTCGCGCAACTGGGGCCGGACCCCGGCGCGGACACCGCCATCGACATCGACATCCTTCCCGGCGAGTGCATTGGCGAGCTCTCGGCGATCGATGGCAAGCCGATTTCGGCACTGGTGAGCGCGGTTTCGGATGCCCGCGTTCTCCGGCTCGACCGCGAGGTGTTCTGGAACCGCCTGATGCGCCTGCGCGGTGTCCCCGAAAACCTCATGACCACCCTGACCGAGCGCATGCGCCGTGCAAACGAGAAGGCCCTCGCCTTGCAGCGCGAGCGGCTGGAGCTCAAGCATCTCAGGAAGGAGCTGGAGGTCGCGCGCCAGCTCCAGGCCAGCATGCTGCCGCTGCAGCGGCCGCTGTTTCCGGGGCGCTCGGACATCGAAGTCTGCGGTTTCATGGAGCCGGCCTCGAAAGTCGGGGGGGACCTCTTCGACGCATTCTTCGTCGACAACCGCACGCTGTTCGTCTGCATCGGAGACGTTTCGGGCCACGGCATCGCCGCCGCCCTGTTCATGGTCCGGGTTATCGGACTGCTTCGGATCCTGGCCATGGAGACCATGCAGCCGGAGACGATTCTTCAGACGCTCAACGACCGCCTGTGCATCGGCAACGACGCGAACCTCTTCGTGACCCTGTTCTGCGGTTTTCTGGACGTGGAGAGCGGCACCTTCGTCTACTCGAATGGGGGCCACTGCGCGCCGATCGTCTGCAGCGGTCGCGAAGCGGCGGTCGTGCCGCTGCCGAAGGGCATGCTGGTCGGCGCGGCGAGCGGCCGGCGCTACTCCAGCATGCAGCGCAACCTCGCGATCGGGGAAACGCTTTTCTGCTATACCGACGGCGTGACCGAAGCGGAGGGCCGGGCCGGCGTCCCGTTGTCCGAAGAAGGCTGTCTCGAGGCGCTGCGCCGCAGCGCGCAATCCCCGCTGCCCGATCTCCTCGATTCCCTGCACCAAAGGCTCGTCATCCACACCGGCTCGCAGGTGCTCGCGGACGATTGCACGATGCTGGCCCTGCGCCGCCTGGTGCCCGACGGTTCATGATTCTGTCGGACCGCTGAGGCCGTGCCGGGACCGGCGCGAAGCGGCTTCCGCGCAAGCCGGAGGTCGTTTTGCACGGGAGTCCCGGAAAACGGTTGCCTCACGACCGCGACGCGAGCGGCAGGTTGGTCAGCAGGTTCTGCGGCTTCATCCGCAGCGTCCGGTCCGGGGCCATGGCCAATCCGAGAAACACCGGCATCCCCGCCACTTCCGGGCGCAGCACGACCGGATCGCGGAAATCCACCCGGTAGAGGCCGATGATGCGCTTCATCCGCTCCTCCTCCACGTCGCCTCCATTGTAAAGGTCGTTCAGCATGGCGGTCGCCTCGGTATCGAGCCCGACATGCCATACCCATTCCTCGTCCGGGATCTCCCGCACCGGCTTCACCGTCGCGCGCACGCCGTGAAAATGCGCCATCCAGCGCTCCAGCACCCGGGCCAGCGCCAGGCACCCGGGGCGCCCGTGGTTCAGGTTGAGCACCGTGTCGTGGCGCTCATCGCGCTCGAAGTAGCGTCCCGCGCTCGGGTCGTCGATCACGTCGAGCTCGATGGTGCGCAGCGGCGTCTGCCCTTCCTGCAGCAGCTTGCCCAGGCTGCCGAAGCTGCCGCCGCCGGCGTGCAGCTCCACGGTTTCAGCGTCCGCGAGCATGATCGAGCCCTCGTTGACGGTGACGCGTTGCTTGCGGAAGAACAACTCGGCGGCGCGCGCCTCGAGCCCGTCACTGGAGCCATCGAGGATGCCGCGCAGGATGACCTGCACCGTGTGGTGGATGAAGTCCGGCGGCACCGCGACGTCGTGGCGGAACAGTCCGGCGTAAAACGCCTCCAGCGTTTCCGCGGCGAGCAGCTGGCCACGGAAGCGCAGCACGACCCGGTAGTTCTCGCGGGCGTCAGGATCGGCCAGCGCCGCGATCTCGGCTTCCGGCACCTCCCGCCTCGGATCCGAAAGCAAAGACGCGTGCAACGCGCGCTCCGCCGCGCAGGACTCCGGCACCGGGGCGAGCTCCGGCCGCCCGTAATACAGCCGCAGATAGCCGTCGGTGACATACAGCCGGCCGCCCGGCCCGCGCTTGAGCAGGTTGTAGCCGCAACCGGGCCAGAAATCGGGCATTACGCTTTCTCGGAAATCTCGACGAGATTTCCGTCGGGATCCCTGACGTAGACCGACCGGATGGGGTAGCGCGCGCCGGTGCGCACCACCGGACCCTCCTCGATCGGGACGCTCTCCCGCTTGAGCTGCGCAATCACCTCGTCGAGCGGCCGGTCGGCGAGAAAGCACAGGTCGAGCGAGCCCGGCGTGGGCGTGCGGGCCTTGATGCCGGCGTCGAAGCCCGGCGGGTGGACGTTGAACTTGTGCTCGCCGAAAGCGAGCGCGACCCGGCCCTTGCCATAGTGCTCGACGCGCATCCCGAGCACGCGGGTGTAGAAATCGAGGCAGCGCTCGAGATCGGCGGTGGTCAGGACGACGTGGTCGAATGTCCGGATCACTCTGGAACCTCACTCTTACGCAGCGCTTGCAGGTCCTCGATCACCTGCTGCGAGTTCCGCGATGTGCTCGCGGACAGGTAAACCCTGGCGATGCGGCCCTGCGGGTCGATCAGGAAGGTGTTGCGCCGGGCGATCTTGAACAATCCGAGGTTCAGCGCCGATCCGTAGCGGCTGGCGACCGCCCCGCCCGTATCCGCCAGCAGGGGAAACGGCAGCTCGAATCTTTTCGCAAAAGCGAAATGGCGGGCCACGTCATCCACGCTGACGCCCACCACCTCGGCTCCGAGCGCAGTCAATTTTTGCCAGGCGTCGCGGAACGAGCAGGCCTGCACGGTGCAGCCAGGCGTGTCGTCACGGGGATAAAAATAGAGCACCAGCCATTTGTCGCGGAACGCCGCCAGGCTGCGCGTCGTGCTGCTTTGATCCGGCAGCGCGAACTCCGGCGCGGGGTCGCCTGGCTTCGGCGCGATCGCTGCGATCGCCACTCGCCACAGCAGTAAGCCGCCGAGCGCCGCGGCCGCGAATATCAACCAATTCATGGCGATGATTCTAACGCACCTGCGATAGAATCATGCCGGGCCCCGGTAGCTCAGTGGATAGAGCAGTCCCCTCCTAAGGGACAGGTCGCACGTTCGATTCGTGTCTGGGGCGCCAGTTTCCACGGCAGAAGGCAGAAGTAGGAAGACAGAAGTATTTCCTGCTTTCCTTCCGCCTTTCGCCTTTCGCCTTCATCCTTGCTTTTCGAAGACGCGCCCACTGAAAGGGGACGCACCTTTTCAGTGAAGGACTGCTTGACTCGGATCGTCTGGATATTTCTACTCAATCGGCTGCAGCCAGTTCTCGACAATAAGACCGGGAATTCGGAGAAAGTGCCGGAGGTTGTCGGTGACGCACACGGCGCCCATGGCGATAGCTTGTGCAGCGATCAGGGGATCTGTGCGTCCGATCTGCTGCCCGGTCTGACGAAGGTAGCGTTGAATCACAAACGCCTGGCGGGCCGCCGCCGCATCGAATGCCGTGACGCGCATCAGCTTGAGGTATGCCTCGAACGCGAGGCGCTTCGCTCGCGGTTCACGCGCGCCGGTGATACCAGTCCAGATTTCAACCGCAGTAAGGGCGGAGATTGCCAGGGAACCCTGCGGAGCAGCGGCAATGCGGTTGCGAATATTCTCGTGGCCCGGTTCCGCTTTGAGCAGCGCTTCGACAATGCAGGTGTCGAGCAGGTACTTCACCGCTTGAAGTAGCGGTCACTCGATTTCGGGGCGAATGTCCACGAGCCAGCAGCTTTCATGCGGTCAATGGCGCGCAGCACGGCTCGCCCGTAAGCGGTCGATTTCGGGGCCGGCGTTGCTTCGCGTGCTCCGGCGTGGTTGGTTGCCGGTCGCCGCGCGGTTGTCGCTGCTGTCATAATCTTGCACCTGATCTGGTTACCGAGTCATTTTACACCCGCAGGATAGCCAGCCACCACTCCACGGCGGCGACCCAATGTAGGGAAGGCGTGGGTGCCAATTCCTAAGAGCGCCTAACAAAATGACTTCATGCGGCTTTAACGAAGCGCCAGCAGATCAGGCAAGCGCCGAGTTTGAGGAATGCCTCGTGTATGGAAGGCAGTCGCTCGTAGCGCACGCGCAGCCGGCGGAACTGGTGCAGCCATGCGATGGTGCGCTCCACGACCCAGCGGGTCTTGCCCAAGCCACTGCCATGCGGGGTGTAACGCCGAGCGATTTGGGTGTCGATGCCACGCTCGGCCAGCAGCTTTCGCAGGGGGTTGGAGTCATAGGCGCGGTCAGCCTGGATCAGATCGGGCTTGCGCCTGGGTGCTCCGCGCTGGCCAGCGACCGGCGGGATGGCATTGAGCAGAGGCATCACCTGCGTGACGTCATTGCGGTTGGCCTTGGTGAGCACTACCGAAAGCGGGACACCTTGCGCATCCGTGAGAAGGTGGTGTTTGCTGCCCGCACGACGGCGATCGGTTGGGTTCGGTCCACTTTTTTTCCCGCCCCCACGGCGCGAATCGAGGAGCTGTCGGCCACCGCCCGCGAGAAGTCCAGTTGCTTCGCCCCGCGCAGCTCCGAGAGCAGCACCCGGTGCAGCCGGTTCCATACCCCGCGGCGCTGCCAGTGTTTCAGCCTGCGCCAGCAGGTCATCCCCGAGCCGCAACCCATCTCCTTGGGCAGCATCTCCCAGGGGATGCCCGACCTCAACACAAACAGAATGCCCGTGAGCACCCGACGGTCCTCCAGCGGCAGGCGCCCCGCGTATCGCTTGCGCCTTCGCTTCTTCGGTAACAATGGCTCGATTCGCGCCCATAACTCGTCTTCGATCAACGGCTTCGGCATCCGCGTCCCTCCCGAACATGCGATGCCTCACCGTACCAAGACCTTCATCAATGTACAAGCGTCATTTTGTTAGGCGCTCTTAATGGGTGATGCCGCCCTTCCCCGCTTACTCGCTTCAGCCGCATTCCCTCTACTTTTTGCAGTCATTCCCGCTCACGCGGACGTTCTGGCGCGCGTCGTCTCCGTGCACGACGGGGACACGCTGACGGTACTGATCGAGCGCCGGCAGGTGAAGGTGCGGCTGACCGGCATCGACGCGCCGGAGCTGCGGCAGCCGTTCGGCACGCGCTCGAAGCAGTCCTTGTCCGAGCTGTGCTTCGGGAAAATGGCGTCGCTCGACGTGCGCGGGCGGGACCGCTACCGGCGCACCATCGCCCAGGTCACCTGCGACGGCAAGGACGCCAACGCGGAGCAGGTGCGCCGCGGCTACGCCTGGACCTATACCCGCTACGCGCCGGCGCGCTCGCCGCTGCACGCGATGCAGAACGAGGCGCGCGCCGCCAACCGCGGCCTGTGGACCGACCCGGCGCCGGTCCCGCCCTGGAACTGGCGCCGGAATGGCCACTGAGCTCCGCCCTCATCCCTCATCCCTCATCCCTCAGTTCAAGGGTTCGGGCCGCGCCACCCCGTAGCCCTGCGCGTAGTTGAAGCCGATCGCGCGCAGCTTTTCGATCGTTTCCTGCTGCTCGACGAATTCCGCCACGGTCTGGATGCCGACCTTGGCGCACACGCCCTGGATGGACTTGATCTTGGCGAGCGCCACGGGATCGCGGTGGATCTCCATCACCAGGCCGCCGTCCACCTTGATCATCCCGGCGGAGACTTCCTTCAGCGCGTCGAACGAGACCAGATCGCGCCCGAACCCCGCGATCGCGATGCGGCAGCCCGCGGCCCTGAGCTTGTCGGCGGCGCTCCGGGATTTCTGCGGGTAGGTCACGACGTCCACCGCCTCGACCTCGAAATAGAGCACGTCGCCCGGCATCGCGGCCTTGCGCATCTGCCGCTGGACGAACACGGGAAACGAAGGATCGATCAGCGTCTCCACCGAAAGGTTGACGTTCAGCGCCGGCGCCTGCCCGCCCTTCGACTGCCACCACTGGATGGCGTGCTCCACCACCCACCGGTCCAGCGCCGGCATCATGTCGCAATGCTCGAGGACCGGGATGAAGGCGCCCGGCGGCATGAGGTGCTCCTCCTCCTCGCGCAGCCGGATCAGGACTTCGAGGCGGGGCGGCAGATTGGCTTTCGGGTCGAGCGGGACGATGCGCTGGCCGAACAGGATGAACTCGTCGAGCTTGAACGCCTGGGCGAGCCGCGCTTCCGGATCGTCCCAGTCGGTAAGGCTCCCGACGAGGGACTCCATGTACTGCTGCTCCGGCGCCTTGTCCTGCTTCGCCATACGCCACACTCTAACAGCGTGAATGGTGAATAGTGAATGGTGAATGGACGAAGGCGCTCAGCCCTTCAGCGCGACCAGCACCTCGTCCAGCATCTTCTTCGCGTCGCCGAACAGCATGCGGTTGTTTTCCTTGTAGAACAGCGGATTGTCGACGCCCGCATAGCCGGAGGCCATGCTGCGCTTCATCACGATCGAGGTCCTGGCCTTCCACACTTCCAGCACCGGCATGCCGGCGATCGGGCTGGCCGGGTCGTCCTGGGCGGACGGATTGACGATGTCGTTGGCGCCGATGACCATGGCGACATCGGTCTCCGGAAAGTCCACGTTGAGTTCGTCCATCTCCAGCACGATGTCGTAGGGCACCCTGGCCTCGGCCAGCAGCACGTTCATGTGGCCCGGCATGCGCCCGGCAACCGGGTGGATGCCGAAGCGCACGTTGACGCCCTTCTCGCGCAGGTGCCGGGTGATTTCGTACACCGCGTGCTGCGCCTGCGCCACGGCCATGCCATAGCCCGGCACGATGATCACGTTTTTGGCCTCGCGCAGCAGTTCCGCAGTCTCCGCGGCAAGAATTGGCACGACCTCGCCCGCCGGCTGCACACCGCCGGCAGCCGCCGGGACACCGCCCTCGGTGCCGAATCCGCCCGCGATCACCGCGATGAAGTGACGGTTCATGGCGCGGCACATGATGTAGGAGAGGATGGCGCCGCTCGATCCCACCAGCGCGCCGGTGACGATCAGCAGATCGTTATTGAGCATGAAGCCCGTGGCCGCCGCCGCCCAGCCGGAGTAGCTGTTCAGCATCGAAATCACCACCGGCATGTCGGCGCCGCCGATCGCCATCACCATGTGGATGCCGAAGGCGAGCGCGATCACGGTCATCACGATCAGCGGGATCATGCCATCGGCGACCGCGTGCGTGTTGATGAAGCTCCAGCCGAACCCGATCACCACGAGCAGGCCGGTCAGATTGATCCAGTGGCGTCCCGGCAGCAGCACCGGCTTGCCGCTGATCTTGGCGGAGAGCTTGCCGAAAGCGATCACCGAACCCGAGAAGGTCACGGCGCCGATCAGGATGCCGAGATAGATCTCCAGCTCGTGGATGGTCTTCTCGGCGCCCTTGAACGTCCCCGCCGCCGCCGGATCGATGTAGTTGGCGTAGCCGACCAGCATGGCGGCGAGACCGACCAGGCTGTGCATCAGCGCGACCAGCTCGGGCATCTGCGTCATCCTGACGACGCGCGCGGCATACAGCCCGACGCTGGCGCCGACCGCCATGGCCGCGATGATCCACACGTAGCCGGCCGGCGTGACCTGCGGACCGAAGACCGTCGCCAGCACCGCGATGGTCATGCCGATCATGCCGTACAGGTTGCCGCGCCGCGAGGACTCCGGATTGGACAAGCCGCCGAGGCTGAGGATGAACAGTATCGTCGCGCCGATGTAGGAAACCGTTGCCAGGGTTGCGGACATTGATCGCGCCTTAATTCACCACGCTTTTCACTTACGGAACATCTGCAGCATGCGCTGGGTCACGGCGAAACCGCCGAACATGTTGATCGAGGTGAGCGCGACGCCCGCCACCGCCAGCCCCAGTATCCAGGCCTCGGGCCGGTCGCCGGCGGCCGCCGCATTCTCCAGCATGGGCGGCGCCACCTGCACCAGCGCGCCGATGGCGATGATGCTGCTGATCGCGTTGGTGACGCTCATCAGCGGCGTGTGCAGGGCGGGCGTGACGTTCCACACCACCATGTAGCCCACGAAGCAGGCCAGCACGAACACCGTGAAGTGGTTGAGAAAGGCCGCCGGCGCGTTGGCGCCGATGAACCAGAACAGCACCGCGGCGACGGCGAACATGATCGCCATCGACCTGGCCGAGGCCGGCGCGGCGGCTTCGCCGTGGCCCTTTTGCGCCGCGGGCACGGCCGCTGCCGGCCTGGCTGCCGCCGGCGGCGCGGCGGTGAGCTTCGGAGCCGGCGGCGGCCAGGTGATGCCGCCCGCCTTCACCACCGTGGTGCCGCGAATCACCTCGTCTTCCATGTTGACGTTGAAGATGCCGTCCCTGGTCTTGCACAGCTCCTCGGCAAGCCGGAACAGGTTGGTCGCATAGAGCGTGCTCGACTGCCGGGACAGGCGGCTCGGCAGATCGCTGTAGCCGATGATCGTCACGCCGTGCTTCACGGTCACCTCGTGCGGCACCGTCAGCTCGCAGTTGCCGCCCTGCTCCGCGGCCAGGTCGACGATGACGCTGCCCGGCTTCATCGACCTCACCATGTCCGCGGTGATCAGCTTCGGCGCCGGCCGGCCCGGGATGAGCGCGGTGGTGATGATGATGTCCACGTCCTTCGCCTGCTTCGCGAAAACGTCGGCCTGGGCCTTGAGGAAGCCCTCGCTCATGACCTTGGCGTAACCGCCGACGCCGGTGCCCTCTTCCTGGTAGTCCACCGGGACGAACTCGCCGCCCATGGACTTGACCTGGTCGCCCACCTCGGGACGCGTGTCGTTGGCGCGCACGATGGCGCCCAGGCCCGAGGCCGCGCCGATTGCCGCCAGGCCCGCGACGCCGGCGCCGATGACGAAAACCTTGGCCGGCGGCACCTTGCCCGCGGCCGTGATCTGGCCGGTGAAGAAACGGCCGAAGTGATGCGCCGCCTCGATGACGGCACGGTAGCCGGCGATGTTGGCCATCGAGGACAGCGCGTCCAGCTTCTGCGCGCGCGAGATGCGCGGCACGCTGTCCATCGCCAGCACGGTGGCCTTCTTCGCCGCGAGCTGCTTCAGCAGCTCGGGATTCTGCGCCGGCCAGATGAAGCTGACCAAAGTAGTAGACGAGGTGCCGCCGTCGCGCATCATCTCGACTTCCTGAGGGCTCGGGGCGCGCACCTTGAAGACGATGTCCGATGCGCTCCACAGCTCGGCCGCGGTGCCGGCGATCCCGGCGCCCGCGGCGCGGTAGACGTCGTCGCTGAAATTCGCCGCATCGCCGGCGCCGGATTGCACGACGACCTTGAAGCCCAGCTTGATGAGCTTTTCGACGATTTCCGGCACCGTGGCGACGCGTTTTTCCCCCGCCGCCGTCTCTTTGGGCACCCCTATGACCTGAGGCATGAACTCCCTTTCTTCATTCGTCCGGAGAATAGATTCCGCGGCACGCTGCCGGGTTGATCCAGATCAAGCGTCAAAACCCATACAGACTGGCGGGATTGGTCACCAGTATTTTGGCGCGCAAACCCGCGTCCTGCGTCCAGTCGGCGACGAGATCGAGCAGCCTGCCTTCGTCCGGGAAATTCTTCTTGAAGGAAGGATGGGGCCAGTTGCTCGCCCACACCATGCGCTCCGGCGCGGCCTTGATCAACGCCCTGGCGATGCGGTCCTTGTCCTCGTAGCGCGGCGGACCGCTCTTCGAGCCGTAGTACGGGCCCGAAAGCTTGACCCAGCAGCGGCCGGTCGCGAGAAACCTGTGCATCGCGCGCCAGCTCGGGTCGTTGAAATCGACGCCGGCGTCGAAGCGGCCCATGTGGTCGATCACCAGGTCGCAGGGGAGCTGCGCCAGCATCGCTTCGTGCGCGGCGATCTCCTTCGATTCGCACTGCAGCTGCACGTGCCAGCCGAACGCGGCGACCCGCGCCGCCAGCGTCGGCATGCTCTCCCAGGTCAGCACGCCGCCCCGCATGTGGTAGCGGACGCCGCGGATGCCGAGCTTCGTCAGCCGGTCGAGCTCCACGTCCGATACCTGCGGGTCCACGATCGCAACGCCGCGCGCCGTGTCACCCAGCTTCGCCATCGCTTCCAGCGTGCAGGCGGGGTCGGAACCGTAGCCGGACGGCGCGACGATGACGGTGCGCGTCAGCCCGAGCTTCTTTTGCAGCTCGCGGTAGTGCGCCAGCGTGCCGGGCTGGCTCGGATGGCTCGCCCCGGCCCGCAGCGTGTAGCCGGGCTCGTAGATGTGCATGTGCGTGTCGCACGCGTTGGGCGGCGTGGGCAGGCGGGGCGTTGATATCGGCGTATCGTGACTCATTTGCTTGATGAAGCGTGATGGGTGATGGGTGATGGGTGATGAGTGTGTATTCTTGTTTCTCTCGGCGTCTTGGCGGTTCAATCGTGTCTTTTCTCAGCGGTTCAAATCTTGACGCCGCGGAGGAGCTCCGCGCGCGCCCGCGCGCCGGCCATCAGGAACGACAGATCGTTCCCGCTCAGGATGAAGCGCATCCCCATCCCCACGTATTTCTCCATGAGCTTGGGCTCGTAGACGCCGCCCATGCCGGGATACTTCCCGTGTTTCCTGCACGCGGCGATGACGGTGCGGTACGCATCCTCGATGCGGGGATCCGTGAAATTGCCGTGGATGCCGATCTCGGCGCACAAATCGTTGGTGCCGATGAGCAGCACGTCCACGCCTTCGACCTGGGCGATCGCGTCCGCGTTGGCAATGGCCTTCGGCGTCTCGAGCATCACGACGACGAGCGTCGCCGCGTTCACCAGCTTCGTGGCCTCGCCCACGGGCACGCTCCGGAAGCCGAGCTGCGGCTGCGCGCCGGCGATCGAGCGGTGGCCGATCGGCGGGTAGCGGCACGCGCTCGCGATGCGCTTCGCCTCCTCGACCGTGTCCACGTGCGGCGCGACGATGCCCTGGGCACCGTTATCGAGCAGGCGCGAGGCGTGGTAGTGCTCGTGCCCCGGCACGCGCACCAGCGGCGTGATCCCGGCGCCGAGCGAGGCCATCGCGAGCTGCGAAGCCAGGTCCACGTCGAGCGAGCTGTGCTCCATGTCGATGAACAGCCAGTCGAACCCGCAGGTCTTCGCGATAGTCGCGATGTCCACGGTGCGGCTCTGCCGGACGCCCATGCCGAGCGCGAGCTCGCCGGCCGCGAGGCGTTGCTTGGCGTGATTGGTCACCTGATCCATTGTTCTTCCGATGATGTGGGTGGGGACGGCGCATTGTATCAGCGCCCGGAGACGTGACCCCTCCGCCCTCATCCCTCACTTATAATCCGGGGATGAGCAGCATCCGCGTTCTCCCTGGATTACTCGTCAGCCAGATCGCCGCCGGCGAAGTCGTCGAGCGTCCCGCTTCCGCCCTCAAGGAATTGCTGGAGAACAGCCTCGACGCGGGCGCGCGCGAGATTTCCGTCCAGCTCGCGGGCGGCGGCGCGAAGGGCATCAAGGTCACGGACGACGGCGGCGGCATTGCGCGCGAGGAGCTGCGGCTCGCGCTCGCTCGGCACGCCACCAGCAAGATCGCCTCGCTCGATGACCTGGAGCGGGTCGCGAGTCTCGGCTTTCGCGGCGAGGCGCTCGCCAGCATCTCCGCTGTCGCGCGGCTCACGCTCACCAGCCGTCGCGCCGGCGAGAAGCACGCCTGGACTGTCACCGCCACCGGATCGGAGATCTCCCGGGCATCGCCCGCGGCGCTGGCGGCCGGCACCAGCATCGAGGCGCGCGACCTCTACTTCAATACCCCGGCGCGCCGCAAGTTCCTGAAGTCCGATGCGACCGAGTTTGCGCACAGCCAGGAAGCCTTCACGCGCATCGCGCTGTCGCGGCCCGACACCGGCTTCACGCTGCAGCACAACGGGCGCACCCAGTGGCACCTCAAGCCGCAGCCGCTCGCAGCGCGCATCGGCGTGCTGCTGGGCGACGAATTCCGCGCCGCCGCCCTCGACGTTGATGAATCTAGCGCCGGATTGCGGATCACCGGTGCGATCGGCTTGCCGGCGCACGCGCGCGCGACCCGAGACGCCCAGTATTTCTACGTCAACGGCCGCTACGTGCGCGACAAGCTCGCCGCCCACGCCATCCGCCAGGCCTACCAGGACGTGCTGCACCACGAGCGCCATCCCGCCTACGTGCTGTTCCTCGAGATCGAGCCGGGACAGGTGGACGTCAACGTCCATCCCGCGAAGACCGAGGTCCGTTTCCGCGACGCGCGCGGCATCCACCAGTTCATCTTCCACGCGCTGAACAAGGCGCTCGCCGGCGCGGTGGCCGGGGCCGAAGCGCCGCGCAGCACGGTTGCCGCCGCCGCGGGCGGGTTCGCCCCGGCGCCGATGCGCCAGGCCGCGATGGCGTTGCACGGCGCCGAGCCGCTGGCGCTCTACGACACCCTGTTTCAACGGAGCGCGCCTCCCGCGCCCCTGCCGGACGCCGGGGATACGCCCCTGGGCTACGCGCTGGCGCAGCTGTCCGGGGTTTACGTGCTGGCGCAGAACCGCAACGGCCTGGTGATCGTGGACATGCACGCCGCGCACGAGCGGATCCTGTACGAAAAGATGAAAGACATGCTCGACGCGCGCGCGATCCCGATGCAGCCGCTGCTGGTGCCGGTGACCTTCGCCGCCGAGGCGCTCGACGTGGCGACGGTGGAGGAGCACGGGGAGGTCCTGCGCACCATCGGCTTCGACATCGCGCCCGCGTCGCCCACGTCGCTCATCGTGCGCGCCGTGCCGGCGCCGCTCGCCGACGCCGACGCGCGCAGCCTCGCGGCCGACGTGCTGCGGGAAGTGCGCGAGACCGGGGCGAGCCGCGTGCTCACCGAGCGGCGCAACGCGCTGCTCGGGACCATGGCCTGCCACGCCGCCGTGCGCGCCAACCGCAAGCTGACCGTCCCGGAGATGAACGCCCTGCTGCGCGAGATGGAAGCGACCGAGCGCTCCGGGCAGTGCAACCACGGCCGGCCCACCTGGCACCAGGTGACGCTCGCGGAGCTTGACAAGCTATTCATGCGCGGGCGTTGACCGCGCATGAAGCGCGACGCGTCACCGGTGCCAAGGGATGAGGGATGAGGAAGAGTCGGTGAGGAGAACGGCGACCCGTGACCAGTAAGCGCAAGACGAAGGCCAAAACCGCGCGGAAAAAGCTTGCGGCGCCGCTCGCCCCTCATCCCTCATCCCTCCGCCCTCATCCCTCCGCAAAATTGCCTGCGGCAATTTTGCTTATGGGCCCGACCGCCAGCGGCAAGACCGCGGTGGCCCTGCGGCTGGCGCGGGCGCTGCCGTGCGAGATCATCAGCGTGGACTCGGCGCAGATCTACAAGGGCATGGACGTCGGCACCGCGAAGCCCGGGGCGGAGCTGCTGCGGCAGGCGCCGCACCACCTGCTCGACATCATCGAGCCGCACGAGAGCTACTCCGCGGCGCGCTTCCGCGACGACGCGCTGGCGCTGATGCGCGAGATCACCGAGCGCGACCGCATCCCGCTCCTGGTGGGCGGCACCATGCTCTACTTCAAGGCGCTCACCGAGGGGCTCAACGACCTGCCGGAAGCCGATCCCATGATCCGGCTCATGATCGATACCATGGCCGCGGAAGAGGGCTGGCCGGGGGTGCACGCGAAATTGCGGCGGGTGGACCCGGAGACGGCGGCGCGGCTCGAGCCCAACGACGCGCAGCGCATCCAGCGCGCGATGGAAGTCTATTACCTCACCAACAAGCCGCTGTCGGTGCTGCTGCAGAAGCCGAAATACGTCTACTTCCCCTACACCCCGATCCGGGTCTCGCTGGTCCCGAGCGACCGCGAGGTGCTGCACCTGCGCATCGCGCGGCGCTTCGAGGCCATGCTCGAGGCGGGACTGGTGGCGGAGCTCGCGAAGCTGCGCGAGGAGTACGCCCTGGAGCCCGGCATGCCCGCGATGCGCTGCGTCGGCTACCGCCAGGCCTGGGACCACCTCGAGGGCCGCATCGGAAAGGCGGCCCTGCTCGAGCAGGGCATCGCCGCGACCCGCCAGTTCGCGAAACGGCAGCTCACCTGGCTGCGCTCGATGGAGGGCGTGACCGAATTCGACTGCCTCGGGGAGGACGTCGCCGACCTCGTGCTGGAATACCTGCGCCGCGAACTCGAGGCCATGCTCATCAGCGAAGCCTGATCAGCAGGCGGAGCCCGTCACCTGTGATGGGAAGTCATGTAGCGCAGCCGGTCCGCCAGCCCCTTCAGCAGCGCCACGGCGAAAGCGGGGTTGGTCTTCACCAGGTTCAGGAAATCGTTGCGGTTGATCGACAGCAGGTCGCAGTCGGTTTCCGCCGTTGCGGTGGCGGCGCGCGGCGACTGGTCGACGAGGGCCATCTCGCCGAAGATGCCGCCCGGCCCGATGCGCCCCATCAACTTGCCCTTGATCGAGATCGCAACGCGGCCCTCGATCACCACGTACATGAACACCCCGCCCTCGCCCTCCTTCATGATGACCTTGTTGAGGGGGTTGTGCGCCGGGGGGTGGGGCACCCGGTCCACCAGCTCGGCCAGCAGCTTGTCGTCGAACACCCTGCTCTCCGGCGCTTTCCCATCGTCCGCCACGTTCCGGCTCACGATCGCCGCGGTCAGCCGCAGGCGGTTGATGAGGATGTTCATGAGCATCAGCGCGAATTCCGGCGCCTTCTGGATCGCGCCCAGGAACTGCCTCGAGTCGAGCGATAGCGCGCGGCAGGCGGTCTTGGCCGCGGCCGTGGCGCTGCGCGGCAACTGGCTGATCGCCGCCATCTCCCCGAATATTTCTCCGGCCTTGACGACATCCAGCACCTTCTTGCCGCGGATCAGGCCCACTTCGCCTTCGACCAGCAGGTACATCCGGTCGCTGTTCTGGTTCTCGGTGAAGAACTGCCCGCCCTGCGCGATCACCTCCACCTTGCCGACCGACTGGAAGCAGGCACGCGCGACCGCCGGGTCGTAGATCGCGCTCTTCGAGGGCCGGTTCGAGCTCGTGAAGTCCAGTTCGTCCATGTCTGCCCGTCAGAAAATGATGATCGCCCGCGGCGCGCGGCGCCGGCTCACTTGTACTTCGACGTCATGAACCGCAACCGGTCCGAGAGCGCCTTCAGCAGGGACGTCGCGAAGGCGGGCCTGGTCTTCACCAGGTCGATGAAGTCGGTGCGGTTGATCGCGAGCAGCGTGCAATCGGTCTCCGCGCTGGCGGTCGCGGCGCGCGGCGACTGGTCGACGAGCGCCATCTCGCCGAAAACGCCGCCGGGCCCGACTTTCTCGATGACCTTTTCACTGATGGAGATCGCGACCACGCCGTCCCGCACCACGTACATGAATACCCCCCGGTCGCCTTCCTTCATGATGACCTTGTTCAGGGGGTGCATGGCTGCGGGCTTGTCGTCGAACTCGCGCTCCAGGTCGGCGAGGAGCTTCTTGTCGAACACGGCCGCCTTGTTCCAGCGGTCCTTTTCCGACAGCCCGCCGCCGCTGGTGAGATTGAAGAGCGTCTCGCGGATGCGGCTGATGATGATGTTCATCAGCATCAACGCGAATTCCGGCGATTTCGCGAGCGCGGCCTGGAACTGCTTCTCGTTGAGGGAGATGACGCTGCACGGGGTCCTGGCGACCGCCGTGGCGGTGCGGGGCAGCTGGCTGATCGAGGCCATCTCGCCGAACACCTCGCCCTTGGCGACGGTGCCGATCTGCTTCTTCTTGACGCTCAGGGCGACCTCGCCGTCGACCAGCAGGTACATCCGGGCGCCCTCCGAGAACACGCTGGCGGTGCCCTCGTCCTCGACGAAGATGGACTTGCCCGGCGCGAAGCTCTCGGCCTTGCCGACCGACTTGAAAAACTCCAGGGCGACCGCCGGCTGATAGAGCTTGCTCTGCGCCGGCCGGGCGAACTTCGGGTCGCCCTTGTCCTTTTCCATTTCCAGTTCCATGTCCACTCCTCGCGGGGTGACCACCCCCGCCTCACGCCTTCCGGTTCACCTGCGCGCCGACCCGCCCCCTGGCAAAGGATATTGTAACGTCCTCCCCGACCGCGAGCCGCGCGGCGTCGCGCACGATGCCGCCGGCGGCGGATTCGGTGATGCTGTAGCCGCGCTCCAGCACCGACTGCGGGTTGAGGTGCCTGAGATGCGCCTCCAGGCGCTCCAGCAGCACGGCTTCGGCGGCGAGCCGCCGCCGGATCCCTTCCCTCAGCCGCAGTCGCAGCTCGCGCGCCTGCCAGCCCAGGTCTTCCCGCCCGCGCTCCCACGCCCCGGCGAGACGGGTGGCCAGGTGCCGCAGCTCGCCGAGCTGGTTCCGGATCCGCTCTCCCGGATGGACCAGCCGGCGCGACAGGAGATCGACGCCCTGCATGCGATATTCCAGCGCCCTGCGCGCGGCGCGCAGCAGCCGGTGCGCGTCCTGCGCCAGAAGCTTCGCGAGCTCGTCCCGCGCCGGGCTCGCCAGCGCGGCGGCGGCGGTCGGCGTCGGCGCCCGCGCGTCGGCGGCGAAATCGGCGATGGTGAAATCGGTCTCGTGGCCGATGCCGGTCACGACCGGCACCGCGCAATCGCGAATGGCGCGCGCCACGGCCTCCTCGTTGAACGCCCACAAGTCCTCGATGCTGCCGCCGCCCCGGCACAGGATCAGCACGTCGCAGTCCCGGCGCGCGCCGGCCAGGGCAATCGCCGCCGCGATGCGCCCGCCCGCGCCCTCGCCCTGCACCGGCGTGGGGTAGAGGATGACCGGCAGCCGCGCCATGCGCTTCGCGAGCGTGGCCAGCACGTCGCGCAGCGCGGCCGCCTGCGGCGAGGTCACCACGCCGACCGCCCGCGGGAAGCGCGGCAGCGGCCGCTTGCGCGCCGGATCGAACAGGCCGTCCTTCTCGAGCTTCGCCTTCAGCCGCTCGAACGCCTCGTAGAGCGCGCCGAGCCCCGCGCGGCGCATCGCCTCGACGTTCAGCTGGAACCTGCCGCGCGCCTCGTAGAGCGTCGCCAGCGCCCGCACCTCCACCCGCATCCCGTCCTGCGGCAGCCAGCCGGCGAGCTGCGCGCGGTGCCGGAACATCACGCAATCCACCTGGGCCGCGCCGTCCTTCAGCGTGAAGTAGCAGTGCCCGGATTCGTAGCGCTTGAAGTTGGAGATCTCGCCGGCCACCCACATGAGCGGCAGGCTGCGCTCGAGCAGGTCGCGCGCGATGCGGTTCAACTCCGCGACCGATATGACTTGCGGCAGCACGGGCTCGGGCAGGCGTTCGGCCATGGCTAATTCTACTCAAACTCGAGACCGGCGCGCTCGTGCGGCGGCGAAGCCGCTTCCCATGGTTGCTGAAAACCCACGCGCCGGATACAGTTACGGCGAATTTCGAGGAGTCTAGCGCGTGTTCGCCATCGTCGAGGCCGCCGGTTGGCCCATCTGGTTTATCGTCATCGCGTCCATCGTCGCGCTCGCCATCATCGGGGAGCGCTGGTGGTCGCTGCGCGCGTCGATCGTCATGCCCCGCAACCTGCTGGCGCAGGTGGTGCAGGACTTTCGCCAGAACGGGGTGACGCCGCAGATGCTCGCCCGGCTCGCCAACGGCTCCCCGCTCGGACAGGTGTTCGCCGCGGGCCTGAGGAACGCCAAGAGCCCGACGCCCATCATCAAGGAAGCGATCGAGGAGTCGGGGCGCACCGTCGCGATCGAGCTCGAGCGTTTCCTCACCAGCCTCGGCACCATCGCGACGATCTCGCCGCTGCTCGGGCTGTTCGGCACCGTGGTGGGCATGATCGAGATCTTCGGCTCGCAGACCCCGCAGGGCGGCAACCCGCTGCAGATGGCCCACGGCATCTCGATCGCGCTCTACAACACCGCGTTCGGGCTCGTCGTCGCCGTGCCCGCCATGATCTTCTACCGGCACTTCCGCGCCAAGGTGGACGTCATGCTGGTGGACATGGAAATGCAGGCGATCAAGCTGGTGGAAATCATCCACGGGGAAAGGCGGTAAGGCGCCTCCGGCACGATGCGATTCAGACCGCGCGCCTACCGTGACGAGCCGGAGATCAATTTCATCCCGTTGATCGACGTGCTGCTGGTGATCCTGATCTTCCTGATGGTCACCACCACCTATTCGCGCTACGCCGAGCTTCAAATCAACCTGCCGACCGCGGATGCCACGCGCCAGCAGGACACCCGCGACCAGATCGACATCGCGGTGGATGCGCAGGGCCGTTACTCGATCAACCGCAGCCCGGTCGGCTTCAGCGGCCCCGCGGCGTTCAGCGCCGAGCTGCGCCGCGCGGCCGGCGACATGAAGGACCCGGTGATCGTGATCAGCGCCGACGCCAATTCGCCCCACCAGTCCGTGATCAACGTCATGGAAGCGGCGCGCATCGCGGGCTACGGGAAGATCACCTTCACCACCGAGGCCGGCAAGAAGTAACCTCAAATGGCGTGGATAGAACGCCACTGGCAAAGCGTCACGCCGGTCTCCGCCCTGCTCTATCCCGTCAGCCTGCTGTACGGCGCGGTCGCCGCGGCCCGTCGCGCCGCGTCGGCGCCGGTCAGGTTGCCGGTGCCGGTCATCGTCATCGGCAACATCACGGCCGGCGGGACCGGCAAGACGCCGCTCGTGCTCTGGCTGGCGGAATGGCTGCGCGCCCGCGGCCGCGCGCCGGGCATCGTGTGCCGCGGCCATGGCGGCAGCTTGCGCGCGCCGCGGCGCGTCCTGCCCGGTTCCGATCCCCTCGCCAACGGGGACGAGGCGGTGCTGCTCGCGCGCCGCAGCGGCTGCGAGGTGTGGTCCGGCGCGGACCGCGCGGCCACCGCGCGCGCCCTGCTCGAGTCGCGGCGCGACTGCGACGTCGTGCTGAGCGACGACGGCCTGCAGCACTACGGGCTCGCGCGCGACTTCGAGATCTGCGTGGTGGATGGCGCGCGCGGCTTCGGCAACGCGTGGCTCCTGCCCGCGGGGCCGCTGCGCGAGCGGCCGCCACGGCTGGCGGCGGTCGACGCCGTGGTGATCCATTCCGGCGCCGCGGGCGCCCTGCACCCGACCCTCGACCGGATACCGGGCGCGGCCGCGCGCTACTCGATGACGGTCGAGGGCCGCGAGTTCCGCAACCTGCTCAATCCCGCGCACGCCGTCGGCGCCGATTATTTCCATGGCAGGCGGGTGCACGCGATGGCGGGTATCGGCGATCCGCGGCGCTTCTTCCGCCACCTGGAGGGGCTGGGGCTCGAGTTCACCGCGCACCCGTTTCCCGATCACCACGCGTACCGCGCAGCCGAGCTGGCATTTCCGGGCGCGGACGCCGTGCTGATGACCGAAAAGGATGCGGTAAAATGCCAGCCGTGCGCGGACGAGCGCCACTGGGCGCTGCGCGTGGACGCGCAGGTCGATCCGGCGCTCGGCGAGCGGGTGCTGCGCAAACTGAACAGGGGCGACTGAATTGGATACCAAGCTGCTCGACATACTGGTGTGCCCGCTGTGCAAGGGCCCGCTGCTGCACAAGAAGCCCCGGGCCGAGCTGATCTGCAAGCCGTGCCGCCTCGCCTACCCGATCAAGGACGACATCCCGGTGATGCTCGAGGACGAAGCGCGCAAACTTCCTCCGGAAGAGGAAGTTTGAGATTCAGCGTCATCATTCCCGCCCGCTACGCCTCCACGCGCTTTCCCGGGAAGCCGCTCGCGGACGTCGCCGGCAAGCCGATGGTGGTGCGCGTGGCGGAGCGCGCGGCGAGGAGCGGCGCCGCCGAGGTGCTGATCGCCACCGACGACGCGCGCATCGCGCGGGCCGTCGGCCAGCACGGCTACACCGCGGTGATGACGCGCAGGGGCCACGTTTCCGGCACCGACCGCATCGCGGAAGTCGCGGCCCGGCGCCGCTACCGCTCCGGGCACATCGTCGTCAACGTGCAGGGGGACGAGCCGCTGATCGCGCCCGCCCTGATCCGGCAAGTCGCCGCGGGCCTGGCGCGGCACCGCGCCGCCGCAATGGCGACGGCCTGCCACCCGATCGCGGACGCGCGCGAGCTCCGGAACCCGAACGTGGTGAAAGTGGCGCTCGACCGTGACGGCTACGCGCTCTATTTCAGCCGCGCGCCCATCCCGTACGCGCGCGACGCGTTCGCGCGCGGCGTGTCGCGCATCCCGCCGGGGCTGCCGGCCTACCGCCACCTCGGGATCTATGCCTATCGCGTGGGCTTCCTGCGCGCCTTCACGCGCCTCGCGCCCGCCGCCATCGAGCGCTTCGAGGCGCTCGAGCAGCTGCGCGCGCTCGCGCACGGCTACCGCATCCATTGCGTGGTCACGCGCGCCGCGCCCCATCCCGGCGTGGATACGCCGGCCGATCTCAAGCGCCTGTTGCGCAGGATCGCGTAGCGGCGGCGTTGTGACCCGGTCGGGTTCGGTGCTACAGTGATTGCCTTTCTGATTGCCTTTCGCTCCCTGAGAATGACATGCGAATAATCCTGCTGGGCATGCCCGGCGCCGGCAAGGGCACCCAGGCGCAGTTCCTGATGGACAAGCACCGGATCCCGCAGATCTCGACCGGCGACATGCTGCGCGCCGCGATCAAGGCCGGCACGCCGCTCGGCAGGGAAGCGAAGGGCTTCATGGACAAGGGCGAGCTCGTTCCCGACCGGGTCGTGATCGAGCTCGTCAAGCAGCGCGTCAAGGAGCCCGACTGCGCGCGGGGATTCATCATCGACGGCTTCCCGCGCACGATCCCCCAGGCCGAGGCGCTGCGCGACGCGGGAATCGACATCGATTACGTGGTGGAGATCGCCGTGGGCGACGACGAGATCCTGCGCCGCATGAGCGGCCGGCGCGTGCACCTCGCGTCGGGCCGGACCTATCATGTCGCATTCAATCCGCCCAGGGTGGCCGGCAAGGACGACCTGACCGGCGAGGACCTGGTGCAGCGGGCGGACGACAACGAGGAAACGGTCAAGCGGCGCATCGCCAACTATCATTCGCAGACGCAGCCGTTGATCGCTTTTTACTCGAAATGGTCCGCGACCGGCGACAAGCGCGCGCCGCGCATCGTCAATGTGCCCGGCATCGGCAAGGTCGGGGAAATCCGCGACCGCATGTTCGCCGCGCTCGGGAAGTAGCATGGCCCGAAAGAACGCCTTTTACGCCCAGTCCGGGGGCGTGACCGCCACCATCAACACCACCGCGTGCGCGGTCATCGAAACCGCGCGCAAGCACGGCAACCGCATCGGCAAGGTCTACGCCGGCCGCGACGGCATCATCGGCGCGCTGACCGAGGACCTGATCGACACCTCGAAGGAACCGGCGGCCGCGATCCGCGCGCTGCGCCATACGCCGGGCGGCGCGTTCGGCTCCTGCCGCTACAAGTTGAAGGGCCTCGAAGAAAGCCGCGCCCAGTACGAGCGCCTGATCGAGGTATTCCGCGCGCACGACATCGGTTATTTCCTCTACAACGGCGGCAACGATTCCGCGGACACCTCGTACAAGGTGTCGCAGTTCGCGCAGAAGCTCGGCTATCCCCTCGTCTGCGTCGGCATACCCAAGACCGTGGACAACGATCTCGCGATCACGGACTGCTGCCCCGGCTTCGGCTCGGTCGCCAAGTACGTCGCGACCAGCATCCGCGAGGCGGGCTACGACGTCGCCTCGATGGCGCGCACTTCGACCCGCGTCTTCATACTCGAGGTGATGGGACGCCACGCGGGCTGGATCACGGCGGCCTGCGGGCTCGCCCAGGACAAGGACGGCGAAGCGCCCCACATCCTGCTGTTTCCGGAGATCCCCTTCGACCAGGACCGGTTTCTCGCCCGGGTGGACGAGATCATCCGCAAGCACGGCTACTGCGCCATCGGCGTCTCCGAGGGCGTGCGTACGCCCGACGGAAAATTCCTGTCGGAATCGGGGCTGCGCGACGCGTTCGGCCACGCGCAACTGGGCGGCGTCGCGCCGCTGCTCGCGCAGCTGGTCAAGGACAAGCTCAAGCAGAAATATCACTGGGCGGTGGCCGACTACCTCCAGCGTTCCGCGCGCCACATCGCCTCGAAAACGGACGCCCTTCAGTCCTACGCCGTGGGAAAAGCGGCGGTGGAACTGGCCGTGAAAGGCCGCAGCGGCGTGATGCCCATCATCGTCAGGAAGTCGAGCAGGCCGTACCGCTGGGCGATTGGCGTCGCCGAGCTGAAGGACATCGCCAACGCGGAAAAGATGATGCCGCGCGACTACATCACGGCAGACGGGTTCCATATCACGGCCAAGTGCCGAGAGTACCTCGCGCCGCTGGTGCAGGGCGAGGACTACCCGCCGTACCAGAACGGCCTGCCGGCCTACGTGAAGCTGAAGAACGCGGCGGTGCCGAGGAAGCTCGCCGCCTTCAAGATCTAAGAAAAAGTTACCCAAGGGAATCGTCATGTCATACGGACTGTTGTTTGCCCTGATCTGCTCGATCATCGCGCTCGCCTACGGCGCGGTTTCGATCAAGTGGGTCCTCGCCCAGCCCGCCGGCAACGCGCGCATGCAGGAGATCGCCGCCGCCATACAGCAGGGCGCGACCGCCTATCTCAACCGCCAGTACCGGACGATAGCGATCGTCGGCGTAATCCTCTTCGTCGTCATCGGGTTCGGACTGAAGTCCTGGTCCACCGCGGTTGGCTTCGCGATCGGCGCGATCCTGTCGGGGCTCGCCGGCTACATCGGCATGAACGTCTCGGTGCGCTCCAACGTGCGCACCGCGGAAGCCGCGCGCAAGGGGCTGAACGAGGCGCTCACTATCGCATTCCGCGGCGGCGCCATCACCGGCATGCTGGTGGTGGGGCTCGGGCTGCTGGGCGTCACCGGCTTCTTCTGGGCCCTGCACGGGTCGGCCGCGCACGGCGCCTCGATCAAGGACATCGCCCATCCCCTCATCGGGCTCGCCTTCGGCGGCTCGCTGATCTCGATCTTCGCGCGTCTCGGCGGCGGCATCTTCACCAAGGGCGCGGACGTCGGCGCCGACCTCGTCGGCAAGGTGGAAGCCGGCATTCCCGAGGACGACCCGCGCAATCCCGCGGTGATCGCCGACAACGTGGGCGACAACGTCGGCGACTGCGCCGGCATGGCGGCGGACCTGTTTGAAACCTATGCCGTCACCATCATCGCCACGATGCTGCTCGGCGCCCTGCTCCTGTCCAAGCCGGAGGTCGCGCCGCTGGCGGTCGCCTACCCGCTCGCGCTGGGAGGGATCTCGATCATCGCCTCCATCATCGGCTGCACTTTCGTCAAGGCGACGCCCGGCGGCAAGATCATGAACGCGCTCTACAAGGGCGTCATCGTATCCGGGTTGATTGCGGCTGCCGGGTTTGCCGTCATCTCCTATCTGATGATGGGCGGCATCAGCGTTCAGTACCCCGACCTCACGTGGGCCAGGCTCTTCGGCGCGTCGGTAGTGGGACTGGTCCTCACCGCGCTCATGGTGGTGATCACCGAGTACTACACCGCGACCGAGTTCGCGCCGGTGCGCCACATCGCCGCGGCTTCCACGACCGGGCATGCGACCAATATCATCGCCGGCCTCGGCGTCTCGATGCGGGCGACCGCGTGGCCGGTCATCGCGGTATGCGCCAGCATCCTCGCCGCATACCAGATCGCCGGAATCTACGGGCTGGCGATCGCCGCAACCGGGATGCTCTCGATGACCGGCATCATCGTCGCGCTCGACGCCTATGGCCCGATCACCGACAACGCGGGCGGCATCGCGGAGATGGCTGACCTGCCGAAGGAGGTGCGCGCCATCACCGACCCGCTCGACGCGGTCGGCAACACCACCAAGGCGGTCACCAAGGGCTACGCCATCGGCTCGGCCGGCCTCGCCGCGCTGGTGCTGTTCGCCGACTACACCCACGCACTCGAGTCCGCGGGCAAGACGGTGTCGTTCGATCTCGCCGATCCCGCGGTCGTCATCGGGCTCTTCATCGGCGGCCTGGTGCCCTACCTCTTCGGCGCCATGGCGATGGAAGCCGTCGGGCGCGCCGCGGGCTCGGTGGTGGTCGAGGTGCGCCGCCAGTTCAAGGAGATCAAGGGCATCATGGAAGGCACGGCCAAGCCCGACTACTCGCGCGCGGTGGACATGCTGACGCGCGCCGCGATCAAGGAGATGATGGTGCCGTCGCTGCTGCCGGTGCTGGTGCCGATCGTGGTGGCGCTGGGCATGAACTGGCTGATGGGCCCGGGCGCGGGCGTCAAGGCGCTGGGCGGCGTGCTGATGGGCACGATCGTGACCGGCCTCTTCGTCGCGATCTCGATGACCACCGGCGGCGGCGCGTGGGACAACGCCAAGAAATACATCGAGGACGGCAACCACGGCGGCAAGGGCTCCGACGCGCACAAGGCGGCGGTCACCGGCGACACCGTGGGCGACCCCTACAAGGACAC
>MERD01000093.1:402-15988 GCA_001771935.1 Betaproteobacteria bacterium RIFCSPLOWO2_02_FULL_67_26 | reverse complement strand
CGAACTTCTTCATCAGCGCCGGGATGCCTTCCTTGCGGCGGCGGCGGTGGCCGAGCGGATACAGCACCTCGGACAGCGGGGTCTTCGTCCCGTCCCTGAAAAAGACCTGGATCGAGTTGGCGTTGGTGCGCCTGGCGGGATCGTGATACTCGCGCTCGTACTGCTTCGATTCCGCCAGATGCATCCTCGCGCGCAGCCTGTCGATGCGTGGATCGGCCGCGATGTGGTCCTCGTAGTGTTCCGCGGTCATCGTCCCGAAAATCATGCCGACCGCCATCATGTACTGCATGCAGTGGTCGCGGTCCGCGGGATTGTGGAGCGGGCCGGTCTTGTCGAGTATCACCATGGTCGAGTTGTGGCACCGCACCTCGACGCGCTTGATGTCGTCCAGCCGGTCCTTCACCAGCGGATGCAGCCTGATCGCCGCCTCCACCCCGCTCTGTCCATGGAACGCGGTGGGGTACGGAATCTTGAACAGCACGTTCTCCATCACGTAGGCGCCCAGCGGGCGCTGGAACCGGAACGGCTTGTCCTTGAACAGCACGTGATAGAAGCCCCAGGTCTTCGCCGTCAACGCCGACGGGCAGCCGATCTCTCCCGTGACGGCCATCAGCGCAAGACGCACGCCGCGGCTCGCCGCGTCGCCCGCGGCCCACGACTTGCGGGGGCCGGTGTTGGGCTTCCGGCGGAAGGTCGCGAGCGCGTGCCCGTCCACCCACGCCTGCGAAAGCGCATTGACGATCTCCTCGTGGGTGCCGCCGAGAAGCTTCGTCACCACCGGCGTGGTGGCGATCTTCACCAGGATCGTGTGGTCGAGCCCGGCCGCGGTGAAGCCGTTTTCGAGCGCGAGCCCGCCCATGATTTCGTAGGTCTTGACCGCGGATTCCAGCACGTCGCGCACGGTGAGCGGCGGCCTCCGTTGCGCCACTCGCGTGCGGGAAAGCCAGTCCGCGACTGCAAGGATGCCGCTGAACGTGTCCGAAGGATGGATCACGGTCGCGCCGTAGAACGCATCGTTGAAGTCGAGCCAGCGCACGAGCGCGCCGATGTTGAGCGTTGCCCGCTCGGGGTCGAGAACGAAAGGCGTGCCCGGCACGCGCGCGCCGTTCGGCACGACGGTCCCGGGAACGACCGGCCCCAGCAGCTTGGTGCAGGCGGGATAGGACAGCGCCTCGAAGCCGCAACCCAGGCTGTCGATCAGCGCGAGCCGCGCGGTCTCCAGCGCAAGGGCGCTCTTCACCGGGTAGCGCTCGACGTAATCGGCAATGGTCACGAGGACCTTGTCGGGCGCGGGACGTGTATTTGAACGCGGGGACATGGTGACCAGGGGCCGTTTCAGTCGTACCGAAACGGTCATTTATTGATGTCGGGGAAGCGGAAGTATAGGACAAATCGCGGCCGCTCTTGCGGAGCTCCACTGTAAAATACGTCCAGGTTGTGAACATGAAGAACGACGTCATCATCATCGGCGCCGGCGTCGGCGGATTGACGCTCGCACTGGCATTGCACCGGGCCGGAATACCGTGCCGGGTCTACGAGCTGTCGCCGGAGATCAAGGGGCTCGGCCTGGGGATCAACCTCCTGCCCCACGCCACGAAGGAGCTCGCCGGTCTCGGGCTGCAGGACGCGCTCGCCGGCACCGCGGTGACAACGCGCGAGGCGGCGTTCTACAACCGCTTCGGGCAGCTGGTCTACAGCGAGCCGCTCGGCCGCCATGCCGGTTACGACTGGCCGCAGTTCTCGATCCACCGCGGGGACCTGCAGGCCGTGCTGCTCGAAGCGTGCAGCCGCCGCATCGGTGCGGACCGGATATTCCCGGGCTGGCGCTGCGCGCGCGTCGAGCAGGACAGCAAGGGCGTGACGGCGCACTTCACCGGCACTTCGACCGGTGAAGCGTTGCCGCCGCAGCACGGCGCAATCGCCATCGGCTGCGACGGCATCCACTCCGTGGTGCGCAAGCAGCTCTATCCGGACGAAGGGGATCCGATCTACTCCGGCGTCAACATGTGGCGCGGGGCGACCTGGTGGACCCCGTTCCTCACCGGCGAGAGTTTCGTGCGCGCGGGCTGGCTCGAGTCCGGGAAGATGATCATCTACCCGATCCGCAGCCGGCGCGACGCTCAAGGCCGCCAGCTCGTGAGCTGGGTGGGCGAGTTTTTCACCCCGAAATACAAGCGGCGCGACTGGAACCGCGCCGGCGAGCTCGAGGATTTCATCCACGTCTTCGAGGACTGGACGTTCGACTGGCTCGACGTGCCGGCCTTGATCCGCAACGCCGAGACCATCCTCGAGTACCCGATGGTGGACCAGGAGCCGCTCCCGCGCTGGAGCTTCGGCCGCCTGACGCTCCTCGGCGACGCCGCGCACCCGATGGTCCCGCGCGGATCGAACGGCGCGGGCCAGGCGATCCTCGACGCGGTGGCGCTCGCGGAGTGCCTGGCGCAGCGGGAGGACACGGTCGAGGCGCTGAAGCAATACGAGGCGCGGCGGCTCGAAGCGACGGCCAATATCGTACGAATGAACCGCAAGAATCCGCCCGACGCGATCCTGCGCGAGGTCTACCTGAGAACCGGCGACAAGCCGTTTAAGGACATCGACGAGGTGATCAGCCGCGAGGAACTTGCCGCGCTGACGAAGGGTTACGCGAAGGTCGCCGGTTACGACCAGGACACGCTGCGCACGACGCGCAGTGCCTGAGATATAGTAGGCAGCAACGGAGACGGGCCATGTCAGCGATACCGCAGCAGAATCCCAAGCGCCGCGAGTTCTACGACCGTATCTCGCGGCATGATCTCGCGCCGTTGTGGGAAGTGCTCGGCAAGCTGGCGCCGCCCACTCCCGCCACGCCCTGCGTGCCGGCGCTCTGGAAATACCGCGACGTGCGCTCGTATGTCATGGAGGCCGGGGAGCTGATCTCGGCCGCCGAGGCCGAGCGGCGCGTGCTGGTCCTGGAAAATCCGGGGCTGCGCGGCGAATCGGCCATCACGCACACGCTGTACGCCGGGTTGCAGCTGATCCTGCCCGGCGAGGTCGCGCCGAGCCACCGCCACACGCAGACCGCGTTGCGCTTCATCATCGAGGGGACCGGCGCCTATACCGCCGTGGACGGCGAGCGCGTGACGATGGTTCCGGGCGATTTCGTCATCACGCCCTCGTGGACCTGGCATGATCACGGCAACCCGGGCAGCGAGCCGGTGGTGTGGCTCGACGGGCTCGATGTGCCGATGGTGGCGTACTTCGATGCCGGCTTCATGGAGCGCTACCCGGAAGCAATGCAGCCCGTGATGCGGGCGGAGGGCGACTCGCGGGCGCGCTACGGGTCGAACCTGCTGCCGGTCGGATACACGCCGCAGTCGCTCACGACGCCGGTGTTCTGCTACCCCTACGCGCGCACGCGCGAGGCGCTCGAGCAGCTGCGCCGCGGCAACGACCTGCACCCGTGCCATGGCCTGAAGCTCCAGTACTCGAATCCCGCCACCGGCGGCTATCCGATGCCCACCATCGGCGCCTTCGTCCAGATGCTCCCGAAAGGCTACCGCGGCCGGCCGTACCGGACGACCGACGGCACCGTGTATTGCGCGGTCGAAGGCCGCGGCCGCACCCGCGTCGACGGCAAGGTACTGGAGTGGGAAGCGCAGGACGTGTTCGTCGCGCCGTCGTGGAGCAAGGTGCAGCACGAGGCGGACGGCGACGCCGTGCTGTTCAGCTTCTCCGACCGCCCCGCGCAGAAGGCGCTTGGCCTGTGGCGCGAGCACGCGCCCTGCGATGCGTGAAGCTGTACGGCTATTTCCGCAGCTCGGCGTCGTACCGCGTCCGCATCGCGTTGAATCTCAAGGGGCTCGCGTATGAATCCGTCCCGGTGCATCTCACGCGCGGAGGCGGCGAGCAGCTCAAGCCCGAATTTCGCGAGCTGAACCCGCAGGCGCTGGTGCCGGTGCTGCAGGACGGCGGGCGGCTGCTCGCGCAATCGCTCGCCATCATCGAGTACCTGGATGAGGTCCACCCGCAGGTCCCGCTCCTGCCGAAGGATCCGCCGGGCCGCGCGCGGGTGCGCGCACTGGCGCAGGCGATCGCCTGCGACCTGCACCCGCTGAACAACCTGCGAGTGCTGAACTACCTGACCGGGCCCATGGGTCTCGCCGATGGTGCGAAGCAGGCCTGGTATGGCCATTGGATCGCCGAGGGGCTCGGAGCGCTCGAAGCGGCGCTTGCGGGAAACGCGGAAACCGGATCGTACTGCCACGGCAACACACCCGGGCTCGCCGACTGCTGCCTGGTGCCGCAACTGGCCAACGCGCGGCGCTTCAAGTGCGACGTGTCCCCCTACCCCACGTTGCTGAGGATCGAGAAGAGCTGCCAGGCGCTCGAGGCGTTCCAGCGCGCCGCACCCGAGAAGCAGCCGGACGCGGAATAGCGCCGCCGGCCGGCGCTGGCCAGGGCTGTTGTTACGCAACGCTCCGAGGGACGCGGCTTACCGCAGCGGAATTTTTCGGGTCTTGATCACCTTCGCGTACTTTTCGACATCCGCCAGGAATTGCGTGCGTAACTGGTCCGGCGAGCTACCGACGGGTTCCAGGCCCTCACGCGCGTAGAAGCCCTTGATCTTGGCGTCGTTCAGCGCCTGCTTCATCACCGCGCTCAGCCGGTTGATGGCTTCCGGCGGCGTGCCCTTCGCGAAGAACATCGCGTACCAGTTGCCGATTACCAGGCCCGGAATGGCGCTGCTGATCGGCGGAAGTTCCGGAAAAGATATGTTCTTCTCCGCAGTCGTTACCGCGAGACAACGCACGCGCCCCAACTTCAGGGCGGCCGCGGCAACCGGGCCCGTTGCAAACAGCATGTCGATGTCGCCCGTCATCAATGCCTGGATCGCCGGCCCGCCCCCGGTGTAGGGAACGATCGTCGTGTTGACCTTCGCCAGTTGCGCCAGCATCTCCGCGGCGAGATGGCTGGTGCTGCCGGGAGTGTTCACGCCGTTGTTGAGCCCCTGCGGCGTCCTCTTGGCGAGCGCGACCAGTTCCTTGACCGTCTTTGCCGGCACGCTGGGATGCGTGCACAGCACGTTCGGTGCGTTGGACACGAGGGTGGACGGCAGCAGATCGGTCCGCGGATCGAACTTGAGGCTCTTGGAATAGAGCGTGGTGTTGATCGCCAGCGTCGCCGTGGTGAACAGCACCGTATGGCCGTCAGCAGGCAAATTAATGACTATCTCTGCCCCAATCAGGCCACCCGCGCCGGGCCGGTTCTCGGTAATGAATCTCTGGCCCGTAAGCTTCTGAAGGTTATTCGCGAGCAGCCGCGCCTGGATATCGGTGCCGCCGCCGGTGCCAAACGGTACGATCACCCGCACAAGTCTCGTCGGCCAGCTCTGCGCAAACAGGGGCCCCGCCGCCAGCAGCAGCGCGCTCGTCAAAGCGACCGCCACCGACCTTGATGCTGCACGATTCCTCATGATTCCCTCCTCGGTCTGGTTATGTGCTACTGGACTATGATTCCACGGATTGGACGGACCTGCAACCCGGGCCGCGCTCAGCCGCGATAGATGGGCTCGGGCTGGGTGAAGAACGAATGCAGGATATGGTAGGCCATCAGGTAATTGATCTGGTGGAAGCTCGCGTGCGCGATGCCGGCCATCACCGCGAACTGCTTGTCCGGGTTGGGCAGGCGCTTGAAGAATTCCATGAGGTCGTCGAAACCCGCGATGCCGTCGAACTGGCCGCGCATGACGAGCGTCGGCGCCGTGATCTTCGCGGGGTCCACCACCGGCAGCTTCGAGCACATGTCCACGTAGGTGCCGGTGGGCACCGAGTCGTCGAGCTTGAGGATGTAATCGGCGAACGCCTCGACCACCTTGTCCTCGGCTGATCCCGGGTGATCGCGGTTGAAGATGCTGCGCACGAAGGCGCGGTCGATGGGACGGCGGTTTTTCGACCGGAACTCCGGCAGCTTCTTGCGCCGCTCCTCGAGCGTGGGGCTGCCCTCGCCGGTCCAGACGAAGGCGTCGAGCGCGAGGCGCTGCACGCGGTCCGGATGACGCTGCGCGAACAACGCGGCGCGCAGCGCGCCGGACGAAATACCGTAAGTCAGGAACTGCTTCGTCCCGCGCGTCTTCATGATGTAAGCGGTCGCCACCGCGAGGTCGTCGGCGCCGTTGGCGATGTCGCAATTGATGTCGCGCTTCTTGTCCGAGCGCCCGTAGCCTTCCATGTCCACGCACCAGGTGTCGAAGCCGCGCCCGGCGAAATAGTCCATTGCGGAGGAATGCGGGCGCCCCGGCACCTGGAGGTCGAACGTGGGCTGAGAGCCCATCGAGGAGCCGTGCACGAACAGGACCGTTCCCTGTGCGCGTTGCGGGCCGGCCGCGCGTTTCTCCCACAGAAAGAGCCTGACGTCGCCCTTGCTCGTCCAGTGCTCCTGCCCGGTGACCGGTTTGCCGCCTTGCGGTTGATCCACGATGACCTCTTAGAATGGAGATGAAACGGTGAGCGAAGCCAGAGTCTAGGTTACGGACTTGAGCAGCGTCAAATAGGCGTTTAATCTAGCGCGATGGATTTCAGCATCAGCAACGAGCAGCGCGCGTTCGTGGACACCGTGCGCCGCTTGTGCCAGAAGGACTTCAAGGCGCGCGCGATCCGGTATCTCGACGGCACCTGGCCCGCGGAGAACATGAAGCAGCTCGCGGAAATCGGCGTGCTCGGCATGGCGGTGCCGCAGGAGTACGGCGGCTCCGGCCTCGGCATCCTCGACACGGTGCTGGTGCTCGAGGAGATCGGCAAGGTGTGCTACGTGACCGCGATGGCGGCGCTCGGCGAGGTCGGCGTCCAGGCGCGCGTCATCTCGACCTACGCGCCGGAACCCATCAAGCGCCGCATCCTGCCGCGCGTCGCCGCCGGCGAGGCATTCCTCGCCATCTGCATGACCGAGCCCAACGCCGGCACCGACGTGCCGAACTATTCGACGAACTGCGACATCCGGGGCGATCGCGTCACGGTGAACGGCGTGAAGACGCTGATCTCGCGCGCCGACATCGCGGAGATGTTCGTGGTATTCACGCGGGTCAACAAGATCCCCGGCGCCAGGGGTATCGGCTGCGTGCTGGTGCCGGGCGGCGCGAAAGGCATGACCGTCAAGTCGAGCTTCCACACCATGGGCGGCGAGTACCTGAGCGAGGTCGTCTTCGACAACGTCGAGCTGCCGCTCGAAAACCTGGTGCTGCGGGAAGACGGCATGAAGAAGCTGCTTGCGGCGTTCAATACCCAGCGCTGCCTCAATCCCGCGATCTGCCTCGGGCTCGCCGAAGGCGCGCTCGAGGAGGCCGTGCGTTACATGCGCGACCGTTCCGCATTCGGGCAGAAGATCGGCGAATTCCAGGGCATGCGCTGGAAAGTCGCCGACATGTACGTCGAGATCGAGGCCGGGCGCGGCCTGCTCTACCGCGCCGCGGTGAGCGGCGACAGGTTTCCCGATCCCACGCTCGCGGCGATGGCCAAGATCTACTGCAACGAGATGAGCATCCGCGTCACGTCGGAAGCGATCCAGGTCCACGGCGGTTACGGCTACACCGACGAGTTCCCGGTCTCGCGCTATTTCCGCGGCACGCGCTACGGCAGCCTCGGCGGCGGCACCACCGAGACGCTGCGCAACCTCGTCGGCAGGAAACTGGTCGAGCAGATGGACCTCGCGACCGGCGTCGCGGGCATGGGAATGTATTGATGGAACGTTCCCCGCGAATCTTCGACAAGGCGCGCATCGGCGACATCGACATTCATTACCACCTCGCCGATTTCACCGACCCGTGGCGGAATCCGCCCGCGGAAACTTTTCTCTGTTATTCCGGCTATTGCCGCAGCCTCGAGTTCTGGCACGCGTGGGTGCCGCTGCTCGCCCGGGACTACCGCGTGCTGCGCATGGACCCGCGCGGCTACGGCGCGAGCGGCAAGCCCGCGCCCGGCTACCGGTTCGAGATCGACCAGCTCGCCCGCGATGCGTTCGGGCTGATGGATCATCTGGGCATCGAGCGGGCGCATTGGGTGGGGGACTCCACGGGCGGCGCGGTCGGCATGGCCGCGGCGCTGCTCGCGCCGCGGCGGATCTCGTCCATCACGGCGTGCAATACCACCGCCAAGATGGCGCAGCAGACGGTGGACACCTATGCCATCGGCGAAAAGGACCAGGCCGCAGCGATCGAGAAGTACGGCGTCTACGAGTGGTGCAAGCGGACGCTCAAGTACCGGGTGGATATCACGAAGATTCCGCCCGAGCTGGGGGAATGGTGGGCCCGCGACATGGACCGCACGCCGCGCCACGTCGCGGCCGCGGTGTTCCGCTGCTTCTCCACCGCCGACTTGTGGCCGCGGCTGAAGGAAATCACGGCGCCGACGCTGCTGATCGTCGGCGACAACTGTCCGGAACTCCGCAAGCAGCAGCTCGCCGAGATGGCGAGGACGTTGCCGCGGGGAAAGCTCGTGAGCCTCGCAGGGGTCGACTACGGCATCCACTTTCTCGCGCCCGACCAGTGCGTGAAGGCCGTGCGCGAGTTCCTGTCCTAATAAGTGGGCTTGGGCCTGAAATACCGGTCGCGATCTATGGATTTCACCGTGATGGTCTCGACCCGGCCGGCGCGCAGCACTTCGAGCGGAACGTCGACGCCGGCATCACCGGTCTTCCACAGCCTGGTGTAGAAGTCGGCCTGCCCCGTGATCTGCTGCCCGCCGACGCCGACGATCACATCTCCGGTGCGGATGCTGGCGTCCTCGGCCGGGCCTTCCGGCGAGACCCGCATGACGATCACGTTGCCCTGCACCTCCTGCGTGTTGATGCCGATCCACGGGCGCGGCCGCGCGGACGACTTGCCGGTGGCGATGAGGTCGCCGAGCAGGGGCTTCAGCAGGTCGATCGGCACGAACATGTTGCCCGGGACCTGGGTCCGTGTCCCCATCGCGTCGCCCACGACGAGCGAGCCGATGCCGAGCAGCTTCCCTTCGCGGTTCAGCAGCGCCGCGCCGCTCCAGTTCACGGTGGCCGGCGCGGTGTAGATCGCCTCGTCCAGCAGGTACTCCCAGTATCCGACGAATGGCCGCCGCGACACGACGTAGGCCGGCGCGACCCCGTCGAAGCCGACGATCAGGACCAGCTCGCGCTCGCTGATGCCGGCGGATTGCCCGAACTGCACCGGCTTGACCGGCAGCGGGCGCAGGGCCTTCAGCAGGCCGAAGCCGGTGCCGTAGTCGTAGCCGACGACCGTGGCCGGGACCGCGCGCCCGTCAGTGGTGGACAGCTCCACCGTCTCGGCCTCGACGATCAGGTAGCCGATGGTGAGCACCAGGCCCTCGGAGTCGATCACCACCCCCGTGCCCTCGCGCTGCGGGCCGAGGGTGCGCATGGAGCGCGCGTTGGCGAGCGCCTTGCTGCGCACCTTCACCACCGAGAGCGCGTCAACGGTGAGGTCCTGCCGGCCCTGGAGCGCCGGCGGAGCGGGCTGCGGCTGTTCCTGCGCAGCCGCCGCAGCAGCGAAGAGCGTTGCCGTCAGGACGGCGAGGAAGCGGCTTGATGAGCTCATCATATGATCGGTTTCCCGTACGCCGTATCCTACGACCTTTCGCGCATGACTTACAATCCGGTTTTCATTTTCGGGAGTCCAACGTGGAGCTGGGACTGAAAGGCAAGGTCGCCGCCGTCACGGGCGGCACGGACGGCATCGGGCGCGCCACCGCGCTCAAGCTCGCGCAGGAAGGCGCCAGGGTGGCGATCTGCGCGCGCCGGCAGGAGCCGCTCGACAAGACGGCGGCCGAGATCCGGAAAGCCGGTGTCGAGGCGCTCGCGGTTGCCGCCGACATGAGCAAGGCCGGTGATGTCGAGCGCTTCATGAAGGCGGTCATCGAGCGCTTCGGGCGCATCGATATCCTCGTCAACAACGCGGGAACCTCCGCGCGCGGCAAGTTCCTCGAGGTGGACGACAAGACCTGGGGCGCCGACATCGAGCTCAAGGTGTTCGGCGCGATCCGCTGCACCCGGCTCGCCGTGCCGCACATGAAGATGCACGGGGGCGGCCGCATCGTCAACATCACCATCTCGAGCGCCAAGCAGCCCGGCGCGGAGTCCTACCCGACATCGGTCTCGCGCGCGGCGGGCCTTGCCCTCACCAAGGCGCTGTCGAAAGAATACGCCCCGGACAACATCCTGGTGAACACGGTCTGCATCGGCAAGATCAAGTCCGGCCAGCACGAGCGGCGCTACACGCGGGACGGCAGGAGCGCGGAGGAGTACTACCGCCAGACGGCGAAGGACATCCCGCTGGGGCGGGTGGGCGAGGCCGAGGAGGTCGCCAACGTGATCGCCTTCCTCGTGTCGGATGCCGCGAGCTACGTCACCGGAACCAGCGTCAATCTCGATGGCGGAATCTCGGGCACTCTATGAAAGCCCCGACGAAAAAAGCTGCCCGCGGGCAGCTTTTTTTGTTGGTGCTGGCGAGTGGACTCGAACCACCGACCTACTGATTACGAATCAGTTGCTCTACCAGCTGAGCTACGCCAGCGAAAGGCGCGAATTATACCCCGCGGGTGTTGGACCTAGCGCGAGCGCACGCGCACGATGATGTCCACGCCCTCGGTGACCATGCCGTCCGGCAGCGGCGGCAAGCCATGGACCTCGACTCCGGCGGCGTCGATGTCGGCGAGCTCGCCGGTGTCGACGTTGTAGAAGTGGTGATGCGGCTCGGTATTGGGGTCGTAGAACACCTTGTTCGGGTCGACGATCACCTCGCGGATCAGCTTCTTCTCCAGGAACAGGTTGAGCGTGTTGTAGACCGTCGCCTTGGACGTCTCGGAGTGGCGATCGTTGACGATGGCCAGCACCTGGTCGGCCGAGAGATGCTCGCCGCGCGAGTACAGGGCGAAGGCGATCTCGATGCGCTGGTGCGTGGGATTGATGTCGTGGCGCCGCAGCTGCTCGACGAGCTGGTCGCGCGTGTAAGGCATTGGCATCATGCGACTAATTCTAGACCATGATCTGGACTGAGTCTAATCGTGACTTATTGCACACATCCCACTGAACACTATGCAAAAATGACGCTGCCGTCGGCCGCTCGTTACGCCCGCCCGTCCTCTCGTCGGCTGGCTTTGGCTTGCGCCGCGAAACCCCATAATCTTTGACACCACAAGGAGCAATGCATGAAGCCCTCCCGCGGGTTCAGTTTGATCGAGCTGCTCACGGTCGTCGCCATCATCGGCATCATCGCCGCGTTCGCGCTGCCCGCCTACCGCGACTATGTGATTCGCGGCAAGCTCTCGGAAGCTTTCACCGGCCTCGGCGACATGCGCGTGCGTATGGAGCAGTACTTCCAGGACAACCGCAAGTACAACTCCGCCGGGACGACCTGCGGGGCGGCCCTGCCCACTTCCCGTTACTTCGACTTCGCCTGCGCAACCGATGCGGCGACTATGGCGCAGACCTACACCGTGACGGCAACCGGAAAGGGCGGCGAGGGCATGACCGGGTTCGAGTACACCGTCAACCAGTCGAACGCCAAGGCCTCCAACATTACCGCCGCCGACTGGACCAACCCCAGCACCAACAACTGCTGGGCGCGCACCAAGGACGGCCGCTGCTGATGAGCGATAAATCCGCATCGGGCTTCACGCTGATCGAGCTGATGATCGCGATCGCGGTCTTCGGTATCCTGATGATGGCCGCGTTGCCGAGCTTCCGGATCTGGATACAGAACACCCAGGTCCGGACCGCGGCCGAGGGCATCTTCAACGGGTTGCAGCTTGCGCGCGCCGAGGCGGTCCGCCGCAACGTCAAGACCGAGCTGGAGCTGGCCTCGGGCTCGGGCTGGACGCTGAAGGTGGTCACGACCGGGGAGGTGATCCAGACACGGCCCGCCTCCGAGGGATCGGACAGCGCCGTGATCACCATCAAGCCCGACGGCGCCACCAAGGCCAGCTTCGACGGCACGGGCCGGATCACCACGAACGGCGACGCGAGCGCGCCGATTACGGAAATCAAGATCGACACGAACGCGATCCCCGCGGCGGACAGCCGCGAGCTGTGCGTCGCCGTGGGTGCCGCCGGGCTGCTCAAGCTGTGCGACCCGGCGGTCAGCAGCGGTGACACGCGCGCCTGCCCGGCCAAGGTGCCGGCGTATTGCGCGTGAGCCGCCACCCGCGCAGGGAAAGACCGACATGACACTGCCGATGAAAGCGAAATTGCAGCGCGGCGCGATGATGCTCGAGGCGCTGATCGGGATCCTCATCTTCTCCGCCGGCATCCTGGCGCTGATCGGCATGCAGGCACTGGCCATCGCCCACGTCGCCGACGCCAAGTACCGCGCCGACGCGAGCTTCTTCGCCAACGAGATCATTGCCCAGATGTGGGTGGACCGCGCCAACCTCGCGAACTACGAATTCGCGGGCAGCGGCACGCCGCCGACGGCTATCCAGCCCTGGGTCGACAAGATCACCGGCACCACCGGCGGGAACGGCCTGCCGGGAGCCGCGGCGAACCTGCCGATCATCGACGTCGACACGGCGACCGGGCAGGTGTCCGTGGACGTGCGCTGGCAGCCGCCCAATGCCCAGTCGGCGCACACCCACCGCACCATCGCCCTGATCGCCGCCCCCTAGGAAACCGGCATGCCGCATCGAACCCCATCCTTACGCTCGCGCGCGCTGGGCTTCAGCCTGGTCGAGATCATGGTCGCGGCCGTGATCGGGCTGATCGGCTCGGTCGTGATCTTCCAGGTGTTCGCGGTCTCGGAGAGCCAGAAGCGCACCACCACCGGCGGCGGCGACGCGCAGCAGGCCGGCTTGCTGGCGCTCTACTCGATCGAGCGTGACGCGCGCATGGCCGGCTACGGCATCAACTACGCGCCGCTGCTCGGCCGCCAGGTGCTCGCCTCGGATGACGGCCCGCCCGCCCGCGATCCGATCCTCCCCGCCAACAGCGAGTTCAAGATGGTCGCCATTGAAATCACCGATGGCGTGGGCGGCGCGCCGGACGGCCTCCGGTTCGTGTACGGCAATTCCGACCTGTCGGTGGCGCCGGTGCGGCTCAACTCGGCGAGCGCCTCCGCCTCGACCGTGCACAAGGTGGCGATCCGTTTCGGGTTCCTTCCGGGCGACCTGGTGCTCGCCTGCGACACGAGCACGGCGAGCAAGTGCAGCATTCAGCAGGTCACGGACGTGCCGGATACGCCCGCCGAGGAAGTCCATCACGTGAGCGCGGCCACCTACACGCCGCCGTCCGGGGGCTCCGCGACCGCGCGCTACAACAAGGCCGGCGGCAACGGCGTGGATTACCCCGGCTGGAGCAACACCAACCAGAGCGGCGGCGTGGTCTACAACCTGGGCCAGGCGCCCGGAGTAATCGATTACTCGATTGCCACGACGACCGGGCAGCTGATGCACCGGAACTTGCTGACCACCAGCACGGCGAGCGCCATCATGGACGGCATCGTGCAATTGCAGGCGCAGTACGGCAGGGACACCAGCGGGACGGCCGACGGAACGGTGGACGTGTGGGACACCACGCAACCCGCCGACTTCGACGGCTGGTCGAGGGTCCTGGCGCTGCGCATCGCCATCGTCGCCCGGAGCTCGCAATTCGACAAGACCTACTGCAGCCCGAACCCGCAGTGGACCCAGGGCAATGGCACGGCGACGAATTTCCTCATGACGAACATCGACGGCTCGGCGGACTCGTACACCGGGGCCGCGGCCTGCACGCCCAACGCGCTGCCGGTGCTCAACGCCAATCCGAACAACTGGCGCAATTACCGCTTCCGCGTATTCGAGACCGCCATCCCCGTCCGCAACGCCATTTGGTACCCGATAACATGAGACCCTGCCGCCGCATTCCCGCCCGTCCCCGGACTACCCTGCCGCGCCCGCGCCGCCAGGCCGGCGCGGTACTGTTCATCGCGCTGATCGTGCTGGTCGCCATGACGCTCGCCGGCATCGCCTTGATGCGCTCGGTGGACACCACGCTCGGCATCGCCGGCAACATGGCGTTCAAGCAGGCGACCGTGCAGGGCGCCGACCGCGGCGTGAAGGTCGCCTTCGACTGGCTCGCGGCCAACAGCAGCGGGACCACCCTACAGACCACTAACGCGGCCGTCGGCTATTTCTCCGCCAAGCCGGCGAACGAACCGGACTGGTTCGACATCGCGCAATGGACCAATGCCGTGAAGCTTGCCAACGAGGGCGGCTTCGTCGGCCAGCCCGATAACGCCGGCAACGTCGTGCGCTACATCATTCACCGCATGTGCAACTGCGCCGATATCCCGTACAACACGGTGTGCACCGGGTCGGCGACGTCCAACGTGTGCGCGCTCTACTACCCCCCCACCGGCGGGGCTTCCGGCGGCAGCATGTCCGTCGGCGCCGCGAAGTTCGAGGGCATCCCGCAGATCTACTACCGCGTCACCACCCGCGTCGACGGGCCGCGCAACACCATCAGCATCACCCAGGTGACGGTCCTGATCCAGGTTTGACGAACGCGCAAGCAGGCACACAAAAGGAAGCCGAGCATGAAATCCCATCGCCAGCGCCAGGACCCGTTCAAGCTGAGGGTCATCCCCGCGATGATCGCCGCCTGCGGGCTGGCGGCCACGCTGCCGGGGCCGGGCCTCGCGGAACTCGCGGACCTCGCCGACGTGCCGCTCGCGAATTCGCCGTCGGACGCGGTGCTGCCCAACCTCATGTACATCCTCGACGACTCGGGGAGCATGCTGCGGGGCTTCATGCCCGAGGAGGTCGACGACAGCAACATGTGCAAGAGCGTGAACTGCACCGCGGGCGGGTGCAGCGTGGGCAGCACGTCATGCCATGACGGCGGCAGCACCTCGGACTGGGGCGACCCCCCGTACTTCAGCGCGCAGTTCAACCAGGTCTACTACAACCCGGACATCTACTTCGAACCGGGCGTCAACTCCACCGGCGGGAGCCTCGGGAACTCGGACCCCGCTGCCGCGAAAATTGACTACTACCTCGACGCGACGACGATAAACCTCAAGACGGATTCCAAGGACGTTTTCTACTGCGCCACGAGCTCGGCATCGGCGGCGCAGCTCGCGAGCACGGCCGTCTGCCGGCGCAACGGCATCGACAACGTCGGGGGGGGCTACTTCCTTTACTTTCCGAACGACATGTCCGGTGGCGGCTATCCCGCGGGCTCCTCGACTGCGCTCGCGTTCCGGCACCGCGTCATCGCGAACAACCATCCGTATTACTACACGATCAGCGCGAACGAATGGTGCAAGGACGCGAACCTGATCGAATGCCAGCTCACGCAGGACGCCACCTTCAACATTCCCGCCCCGGTGCGGTGGTGCAGCGGGCGGGCGAACGCCGCCTCCACGGCCGCGGTCTCCGACACCGCCAGCTCGACCACGCCCAAGTGCCAGAAGAAGTTCACCGACACCTACGATGAGCCGCGCTACGGCCGCTTCACGCGCACGGACATCACCTCCTCGACCGCGACCTTCGCCCAGAGCGCGACCGCGGTGCGGCCCGATTGCACCACGACCGCGAACGTGTGCACCTACGCGGAGGAGATCCAGAACTTCGCCAACTGGTACACCTATTAC
>MERD01000093.1:0-386 GCA_001771935.1 Betaproteobacteria bacterium RIFCSPLOWO2_02_FULL_67_26 | reverse complement strand
CGTGTGCACCTACGCGGAGGAGATCCAGAACTTCGCCAACTGGTACACCTATTACCGCACCCGCATGCAGATGATGAAGACCGCCACCGGCCGCGCCTTCCGGCCGATCGGCGACAACTACCGCGTCGGCTTCATCACCATCAATCCCGGCGACCCGGTCAAGGACCCGGTCAGCTCCCCGACCGACACCCGCTACCTGCCGCTCCAGACTTTCGATGCCACCCAAAAGCTTGACTTCTATACCACGCTTTATGCGCAGGACAACCACGGCGCGACGCCGCTGCGCCAGGCGCTGTCGCGCATCGGCCGGCACTACGCCGGCAAGACGGACGACATCAACGACGGCATGGCCGACCCGGTCACGCATTCGTGCCAGCAGAATTTCG
>MERD01000092.1 GCA_001771935.1 Betaproteobacteria bacterium RIFCSPLOWO2_02_FULL_67_26 | reverse complement strand
GGCGCGCCGGCTCATCGACGAGGCCTGGAACGATACCGAGGCCAGGGCGCTCGCACTGAAGCTGCAAGTCGTGTCCTCGACACCGTGGAAAAGTGAGGGAAACGATATCGAGGCCATCATGAGCAGCGTCCGGAAGGTGCCCGTTGAGCCCGGGTGCGACCGCCTGTTGGCGTTTCTGGGTCAGTCCGATAGCCGTCAACCCCGGCTGGTGGGCGGGGTGTCGCTGATTCATGGGTTCGTGGTCGCGTCCGCTGAAAGCATGCGAGGCTTGTCGCTTACGCCGGTGGAGGCGGCCCGGCACGAGCTCTACCACCTGGTCGGCTGCGGTCACGCGCAGACCATGGACGAGTGCTACCGCAGGATTGCGCTTGCAAAAGGACGAAGAAAAGGCGCAGACGCGTTCTTTCCGGTGTTTCTGTACCTCGAGGACGAAGATATCGAAAGAAATTGCGGGGAGAATCTCCTGATCGACGATCGCGGCAACGCCAATCGCATCGCCCGGCTCCGGGGCGCCCAGATGGAGCGGCAGGCAGCGGGTCAGGCGCCGCCTGTGCGGTCCTGCCCGCCAACGAAAACATCTTGAACGGCCGCTCGAATTTACAGCCCGCGGGGCCGCCGGTATAATGCGCGCTCTCTCGTGGGGGTATAGCTCAGCTGGGAGAGCGCTTGCATGGCATGCAAGAGGTCGCCGGTTCGATCCCGACTACCTCCACCAGCAATACCCGAATAGACAGGATTAACAGGATTAACAAGATTCAAACGGAAAAACCGGAGTACTTTCCCCGGTTCTTTTGATCTGATCCTGTAAATCATGTAAATCCTGTCCATTGTTTTCTGTTGCCCGTCGTCCCCATCGTCTAGAGGCCTAGGACATCGCCCTTTCACGGCGGTAACGGGGGTTCGAATCCCCCTGGGGACGCCAAACAAAAACAGCCGCCACTGGCGGCTGTTTCATTTACTAGAATGCCCGAATGTGCGGCCGCTACGGGCTCTACCGCTCCAGGATGGACTACGAGAACGCCCTCGAGGCGTCCGGGGGCCTGACGCCTGATCGCGGTCGCGGGCCGCAGTCGATCCCGCCCAACTACAACGTCTCTCCCACCAATGCGGTCTGGGTCGCGCGCCGGGACGGGCGCAACGTCTGGCTCGAGCCCGTGGTTTGGGGCCTGCTCGCTCGCTGGGCAAAGGCGCCGGACGCGGGCCCCAGGCCGATCAACGCCCGCAAGGAAACGGTGGCAACCAACAAGCTGTTCGGCCCGCTGGTGCGCCGCAAGCGCTGCCTGGTGCCCTGCGACGGCTTCTACGAGTGGAAACGGACGGCGTCCGGCAAGCAGCCGCACATGATCCGGATGAAAAGCGGGGAGCCGTTCTTCTTCGCCGGCCTGTACGAAATCTGGCACGAGGGCCAGCCCGGCGAGCTCGCCACTTTCACCATCATCACCGGCGAGGCCAACGAGCTGGTGGCTTCCATCCACGACCGCATGCCGGTGATCGTGAAGCCGGCCGACTACGAGCGCTGGCTGGATCCCGCCGTGACCGATCCGGCGGCCCTGGCCGACATCCTAAAGCCTTATCCCGCCGGGGAAATGACGGCGCACCGCATCAGCCCGCGCGTCAACTCGCCCCGCAACAACGATCCCGGAATTACGGATCCGTTCCAGGAACCCTGATCCGGGTGCTACAGTGTCGGCATGAAGCCGATAGCCGCCGCCAAGCTCGTCCCGGTCCAGCTTTACCCGCTCTACGGCTGCAAGATCAATGCCGGTTTTCCCTCGCCGGCGGACGACTACATCGAGTCGCGCCTCGACCTCAACGAATACCTGGTCAGGCACAAGGAAGCCACGTTCTTCCTGCGGGTCAAGGGCGATTCCATGGCGGGGGCCAATATCCACGACGGCAGCCTGCTGATCGTGGACCGGGCGGCCGAGCCGAAACACGGCGATATCGTGGTGGCCGTGGTGAACGGTGAGCTGACGGTAAAGCGCCTCTACCGGCGCGGTGGCGTGGTGAAGCTCCTGGCCGAGAACGAGGCGTTCCCGGAAATCCTCGTCAAGCCGGAAGGCGAGCTCGTCGTGTGGGGCGTGGTGCAGCATGTCGTCCACTCCTTCGGCTGAAGTCTTTGCCCTCGTAGACGGCAATAACTTCTACGTGTCCTGCGAGCGGGTGTTCAACCCCCGGCTCGAAGGGCGGCCGGTCGTGGTGCTCTCCAACAACGACGGCGTCGTGGTGGCGCGCTCCAACGAGGCGCGGGCACTGGGTATCGACATGGCCATACCGGTGTTCAAGGCGCGCGGCCTGCTCCGCCAGCACAAGGTCGTCGTGCTCTCCAGCAACTACACCCTCTACGGCGACATGTCGCAGCGGATGATGGCCGTCATCGGCCAGTTCAGCCCGCGGCAGGAAATCTACTCGATCGACGAAAGCTTCCTCGACCTGGCGGGCTTCGGGCATCTCGACCTGCGCGAGTACGGCCAGGAAATACGCCGGCGCGTGCGGGCATGGGTGGGCATACCGACGTGCGTGGGGATCGCCCCCACCAAGACGCTGGCCAAGCTCGCCAACCACTGCGCGAAGAAGCGGCCGGAATACGATGGGGTGTGCGACTGGAGCCGGCTGCATCCCGCTCAGATCGAGCAGCTGCTGTCCACTTTCCCGGCCGGCGACGTCTGGGGCATCGGCCACCGCTGGGGAACCCGGCTCCTGGCGATGGGCATACGCTCCGCCCGGGACCTGGCCCTGGCCGATGCGGCGCTGCTGCGCGATCGCTTCGGCGTGGTGATGGAGCGCATCGCGCGCGAGCTGCGCGGGATCTCCTGCCTGGGGCTGGAGGAAGTCGGCGCCGACCGCAAGCAGATCGTGTCGTCGCGCTCCTTCGGACGGGTCACGCAGTCGCTCGAAGACCTGCAGGAGGCCGTGACGCAATACACCTGCCGCGCGGCCGAGAAGCTGCGCCGCCAGGCGGGCGTCTGCTCGACCCTGCAAGTGTTCCTGCAGACCAACTCCTACAAGCCCGAGGAGCCGCAGTATCACCCGCTCGCCACGGTCAAGCTGGCGGCGCCCACGGATGACTCGCTGCGCCTCACCGGCGCCGCCCTGTCGGGCCTGCGCCGTATCTATAGAGCCGGGTTCCGCTACATCAAGGCGGGCGTGATGTTCACCGAGATTCAACCTGGCGCCGTCCGGCAGCTCCAGTTGTTCGGGGATGACGCAGCCGGACGCGCCCCGGGCACGCAGACCGACGCCCGCGCGCGGCTCATGGTCGCCATGGACCGCGTAAACCACCGCACGGGCAGGGGCAGGCTCCGGCTTGCCTCTGCCGGGATACGCAATGCCTGGGCGATGAAGCGGGAGAAGATGACGCGGGCCTACACCACGCGGTGGGATGAGCTGCCGGTAGCGCGAGCGTAGGGGGTTCTAGGCAGCGATTTTCTGGCATATCCCCCTCTGAAGCGCATGGCGCGGGTCGCCGTGGGGACGCCAATTTCGGTGACGGCCAACTCCGGAAATAGCGTGATTCGACCAACGCCCCGATGACGATTACCCTTGTTGAGGGCATAATCGCAGCTTTCTGCTCGGCCACAGAATGGGGAGGCTGCCGTGAGTCGAGGTTTCACCAGGGCTAACCGCGCTGTCTGGGCAATGATGTTGTTGCCGGGGCCGGTCCATGCATCGTTTCTGGCGGGCGAGGCGCTCGATACCATGGCCGACGTCGTCGCGCTCGTCGTGCTGTTCGCGGTCCCGATCGGCGCCATCGTTGTGTTCTGGCTGGTGCACATCCTGCCCGAGGTGATTGCGGAAAAGCGGCATCATCCGCAGAAAGGCGCGATCAAGACACTGTGTCTGCTATCGCTCGTGTTCGGGGGCATGCTGTGGCCATTTGCGTGGATCTGGGCCTACACCAAGCCCGTCGGCTACCGCATCGCCTACGGCACGGACAAGCACGACGACTATTACCTGGAAATGGCCCACGAGGCCCGGGCCGGAAAGCTCGCGCGCACGGAAATCGCGCGCCTCAAGAGCGAGCTCGACGATGTTGCGGCGAGCAACAAGCTGTCCGCTGAATTGAAGGCCGTGCGCGCCGAGTTCGAGGCGGTGCTCTCCGGCGGCGCTCCAGCGGACGCGAATCGGAGCGCGTCGTAATGGAAGCACTGCTACTCGCGATTTACTCGTTTTTCGTCTGGCTGATCTTCATCAAGCTGAAGTGGCTGCCGTGGAATACCAAGACCCAGGTCATCGTCGTCATCATCCCGATCGTCGGGATGGCTGCGCTGATACTGCTGCTCAATATCTTCGCGCCATCCTCGTCCGACGTGCGTGTATTCAAGTACACGGTTCCAATCGTGTCGCAGGTCAAAGGCCGCGTGATCGAGGTACCGGTCGAGGAAGGCAACCGCCTCGTGAAGAAGGGCGATGTGCTGTTCAAGATCGATCCCACGCCCTACCAGCTCGCGGTCAGGCAACTCGAAGCGCAGCTCGCGAGCTCCCGGGCGTCCCAGAAAGAGCTGGAGGAATCGCTCAAGGGGGCGAAGGGCAAGGTGGCGGAGGCGCGCGGCGCCATCAGCCAGGCAACCGCGAAGATCAGCGAGGTCAGTGCCCGGTTCGAGCTAGCCCGCAAGCGGGTCGAGCAGAACCGCGAGCTCGTCGGCACGGGCGCCGGCAACAAGTTCGACCTCGAGCAGGCGGAGACTAACGTCAAGGAGCAGGAAGGCCAGATCGATGGCGCGCGCAGCGTGGAGGCGCAGGCCCGGGCCGCCGAAGTTCAGGCACTGGCGGGTGAGCAGCAGATTTTGCAGAAGCTTGGCGCCAAGGTGAACGGCGAATTCGCGCAGGTGGCGCAGATCCGCGCCCAGCTCGAGAACGCGCGCTGGGATCTCGACCAGACGGTGACGCGCTCCCCGTGCGACTGTTACGTCATCAATCTGCAACTGCGCCCGGGCGCGTTCGTCGCCGCGTTTCCGATTGCCGCCGTGATGACGCTGGTGGAAGCGCAGGGGCAGGTGGTCGCGCTCTATCACCAGAATGAGTTGCACCAGGTGAAGCCCGGAAACGAGGCCGAATTCTCGCTGTACACCCATCCAGGGCGCGTCATCAAGGCCAAGGTGGACTCGGTGATCTGGGCGCAGGGCCAGGGCCAGTTGCCGCAGAGCGGGACGATCCCGATGACCGGCGTGCTGACGCAGCGCCCGGGCCGATTCGCGGTCAAGTTCGATATCGCCGACAAGGACAAGGAAGTATTCATGGCGGCCGGCGCGGCGGGCGACGCCGCGATTTACACCGAGCATCTCGAGATGATCCACATCATCCGCAAGGTGATCCTGCGCGTGGGCGCATACACCAGCTACCTTATCCTGAAGCTGCATTAAGGCTCCTCGCATGCGCAGAATCGCCTACGCCATGCTTGCCGCCACGGTCGCGTCCGGTTGCGCGCTGAAAGCGCCGCCGGAACCAGGTGAAATTCGCGGGCAGGCGCTGCCGAACCTGACGGTCCCGGCGCAGTGGGCGGCAAAGGGCGGTGGGGCCGGGGGCGTCGCCAATGGCTGGCTGGCGGAGTTCAACGATCCGAAGCTCGATACGCTCGTGCGCGAAGCGATTTTGAATAACCCCGATCTGCGGGTGGCCGCGGCACGCGTGGAGCAGGCCGCAGGCCACGCCCGGCTTGCCGGCGCGACGCTCTACCCGCAGGTCAACCTCATGGCCCGTGGCGGGGGCAAGCTGAGCGGCGATGGCAGCGGCATGCAGGGGGCTGGAATCTTCGTCAGTTGGGAACTCGACCTGTGGGGTCGCGTGCGCGCGGGGCGCGAGTCGGCGCAGCTCCAGTACTTCTCGGCGGAGCTCGACACCGAGTACGCCCGGCAGTCCATCGCCGCGCTGGTCGCCAGGAGCTGGTTCCTCGCCACCGAGGCGCGGCTTCAAAAAGGCATCGCCGAGGAAATGGTGCGTTCGGTGGAGCGCCTCGTCACCCTGGCCCGGGATCGTCAACGCGTCGGCAAGGGCGACGATTACGACGTGACGCTCGCGCAAGCGAGCTTGCAGAGCTACCGTGACGCCGTGCAGCAGCTCGATCTCGCGTACCGGCAGTCGCTGCGCGCGCTCGAGACATTGGCCGGTCGCTATCCCGCCGCGGCAGCTGAAGTACCCGACCGGCTTCCCGCGAAACCGGGGCCGGTTCCAGCCGGCATGCCCTCCGAGCTGCTCGAGCGCCGGCCCGACGTGGTGGCCGCGGAGCGGCGCGTGGCGGCGGCGTTTTTCCGGGTCGAGGAGGCCAAGGCGGCGCGTTTGCCGCGAATCTCGCTGAGCCTGAGTGGCACCAGCATATCGAGCGACTTGATCGTGCTCAAGAACCACAGCAACCCGGTATGGGGCCTGGGCGCGAGCATACTCGCTCCGATTTTCACCGGCGGCGCGCTTGAGTCGCAGGTCGAGATCCGCACGGCCGAGCAGAAGATTGCGGTGGCCGAGTACGGCCGCGTGGGGGCGAGGGCGTTCGGGGAGGTGGAAAACGCCTTGTCGTCGGAATTCACGCTTGACGAGCGGGCGTCCATCCTTGCTCGCGCCGTCGCGGAGAACGAGCGCGCGCTCGAAATTGCGAACGTGCGCCTCCGCGTGGGTGCAGGCGATTTGCGTGCGGTCCAGCAGCAGCAAATTGCCGTTTACGCCGCGCGTACTGCGCTGCTGCGGGTTCAGGGCGAACGGTTAGTTCAGCGTGTGAGCCTCCATCTCGCGCTCGGCGGCGGCTGGGTGGACGAGGCTGAAAAGCTCGCGCCGCGGCCAGCGCTGTCCGGCGAGTCAGCGTCGCGCTGACTGCCGGAGCGCTCGCGGGCGGCAGCTTCCGGGGGCGCGCAGCATATTGAGAATTGTAAAGTAATACTTTATAATTCTCAACCATGCGGTATATCAAGCGGGAGCTGGAAGAGCAGGTCGCGCGTGCCGTCAGGGGTTTCCCGGCGGTCGTGCTGACCGGCCCGCGCCGGGCCGGAAAGACCTCGCTGCTTCGGCGCCTGTTCCCGAAGGCGAGCTATTTCCTGCTGGAGGATCCTGATGTCGTGGCCCGGTTGCGGGCCGACCCACAGGGGTTCCTCGATGCCGTGAAGACGCCGACGATATTCGACGAGGTGCAGAACGTACCGGAGGTGTTCGCGTACGTCCGCTCGCGCATCGACCGGCGGCGGCTTGCCGGCCAATGGCTGCTGACCGGCTCGCAGGAGGCGCCGCTGATGCAGGGCGTTTCGGAGTCGATGGCGGGGCGCGCGGCAGTGTTTCAGCTGCTCCCGCTGTCCTCGCGCGAAACGCAGAAGGTGACGCTGTTGCTCGGCGGCTATCCCGAGGCAATCGCACGCCCCGCAGGCGCGCGGTTGTGGTTCAGCTCGTACGTGCAGACCTACCTGGAACGGGACGTCCGCGCGGTGACGGCCGTAAAGGACCTGGCCACGTTCCGGCGGTTCCTGGCGCTACTCGCCACCCGCCACGGGCAGGTGCTGAACCGGAGCGCGCTTGCCGCGCCCATCGGCGTCAGCGTGCCCACGATCTCGCAATGGCTGGGCGTGCTGGAAACGACGGCCCAAATCCTGATCGTGCCGCCGTTCTACGAAAACCTCGGAAAGCGGCTGATCAAGTCGCCGAAGATTTATCTGGCCGACTCTGGCCTCGCCTGCCACTTGCTGGGCATTGATACCGCGAGCGAGCTGCACAAGTCGCCCTTTCGAGGCTCTTTGTTCGAGGGCTTTATCGCGGCGGAAATCGTCAAAGCGCAGGCTAACGCGGGACGGCGGCGCGAGCTATACCACTTCCGGGACGAGCAGGGCCTCGAAGTGGACTTTCTGGTACCGGGACGCAGTGGCTCCGTCTCGCTGATCGAATGCAAAGCTGCCGCTACGGTAACCCCGGCGATGGCGGCACCGATGCGGCGGCTTGCTTCGGCGATGCAAGGCAGGCGGCGCAAAGGCACCACGGTATCGATGGTTCTTCTTCACTTGGCGCCAAGGGCGGGCGTCCTGACTTCCGCGGTGGCGCCGGGTGTTCGCGCGCTTCCATGGCGAGAATACATCGACCAACTGTAAGCAGCGATGCACGGGAAATGCCCCGACTGTCCCTGATTCGAGATGGGGAGGCGCGGTCGTATTACTGCCAGACGACGACCGCGAACAGCAGCGCGCCGAGCCACGCGGGAATCGGGGAGGTCATGGCGGCACCGGTTGATTCAAGTCAAGACTTGCGCGAGACTGCAGCGTAACCTGCATTTTCGAATGCAACACTGGCTCGCGCGAGGCGAACATGAAGCTCTGGATAGGCAATATCGCACCCGGAACGACCGATGACGAAGTGCGCGACTTCGTCAAGAAATATGCTCCCGACCTCGAGATCAAGAATATCCAGCGGGTCGAAGGCGACGGTTCGCGCCCGGCGGCGTCCATCGAATTCGTGGACACGCCCTACGGCTCGGTCGAGAAGATTTCCATGCGCCTCCACGGAATGTACTGGAAGGAACGCGAATTGTTCGTCCAGACGGTCGTCCGCTGAGCCGGTTTATCAGGCGACAGTTAAGCCGGGAAGGAATGACGCCATGGCCAAAGGCAAGAATGCGGGGAAGCAGGACGGATCCGGGGATTCGCGGAAGCTGAAGACGAAGAAATACAACAAGCAGCTCAGGAAGCTGCACGTCGAGCTGGTCAAGCTCCAGGAATGGGTCAAGCACAAGGGCCTCAAGGTCTGCATCGTTTTCGAGGGCCGCGACGGCGCGGGGAAGGGCGGGACCATCAAGGCCATCACCGAGCGGGTAAGCCCGCGGGTGTTTCGCGTCATTGCGCTGCCGGCGCCGACGGAGCGCGAGAAGAGCCAGATGTACGTGCAGCGCTATCTGCCGCACCTGCCGGCGGCCGGTGAGGTGGTGATCTGGGACCGCAGCTGGTACAACCGCGCGGGCGTCGAGCGCGTGATGGGTTTCACCCCGGAGGAGACGGTGAAGCGATTTCTCCGCCTGGTGCCGGCCTTCGAAAAGCTCGTGGTCGAATCCGGGGTCATCCTGATCAAGTACTGGCTCGAGGTGAGCATGGAGGAGCAGACCCGCCGGCTCAAGGCGCGCATCGACGACGGGCGCAAGATCTGGAAGCTCTCGCCGATGGACCTCCTGTCCTATAGCCGCTGGCACGACTATTCGCGGGCGCGCGACGACATGTTCAAGGCAACCGACACGAAGTGGGCGCCGTGGCACGTGGTGCGGTCCGACGACAAGCGGCGCGCCCGACTCAATCTCATCATCCATCTGCTCAGCCGGATTCCGTACAAAAAGGCGCCGCGCGAGAAAGTGAAGCTGCCGAAACGGGGGAAAGCGCACGGCTACAAGGAAACCCATTACCCGTTCAAGTTCATCCCCGAGCGGTTTTGAGAAGGCGGCCATCCGGTATCCCCACCGGCGCAGTCCGCCATTCGCTGATTTCACCATGAGCGGGCCAGGGGCGAAGTCCCCGCGATGAAGGAAGCGGGCCGATGGCGCCTGCTTGACCTAGATCAATTTCCCCCGGCTCCAGGTGGATATATTCCGAAGATGGAAAAAAAGCACAAGAAGTACGAACAGCTGATCGAGATGTGCAAGGGCCTTCCGCCCGCGCCGACGGCGGTCGTTCATCCCTGTGACGAAAGCTCGCTGGCGGGGGCGCTCGATGCGGCGCGGCTCGATCTCATCGCACCGATCCTGGTCGGGCCGGCGGCCCGCATCCGGGCGCTGGCGGCGAGCCTCGGCCTCGACGTCAGCCCGTACCATATCGTCGACGTGCCGCACAGTCATGCCTCGGCCCAGAAGGCGGTGGAAGTGGTTCGTATGGGCCAGGCCGAGGCGCTGATGAAGGGCAGCCTTCATACGGATGAACTGATGACCGAGGTGGTCGCGCGCGACACCGGCCTGCGCACCGCGCGGCGCATCAGCCATTGCTTCATCATGGACGTGCCGGGCCACGCGGACACCCTCATCATCACCGACGCGGCGGTGAACATCCTGCCGACTCTTGAAGAGAAGGTGGATATCGTGCAGAACGCGATCGATCTCGCGCACGCCATCGGCATCGTGGAGGCACGGGTCGCGATTCTCTCCGCCACGGAGTCCGTCAGTCCCAAGGTGCCCTCGACGATCGAGGCCGCGGCGCTTTGCAAGATGGCCGATCGCGGGCAGATCACCGGCGCGATCCTCGACGGCCCGCTCGCGCTCGACAACGCGATCAGCCTGGACGCGGCGCGGGTCAAGAAGATCGATTCCCCGGTCGCCGGGCGCGCGAACATCCTGGTGGTGCCGGACCTCGAGGCCGGCAATATGCTGGCGAAGAGTCTGACCTTTCTTGCCGGCGCGGACTCCGCCGGCATCGTGCTCGGCGCGCGGGTGCCGATCATACTGACGAGCCGCGCGGATTCGGTGCTCGCGCGCCTCGCCTCGTGCGCGGTGGCGGTGCTGGTGGCGAAGGCGCGGCGCGATCAAGCCGCCCGCGCGGTAAGCTGACGCGATGGCCGACTCCATACTGGTACTCAATGCCGGATCGTCCTCGATCAAGTTCTCGCTGTTCGTCGAGCGCGGTGGCGGCCTCGATGTGGGGCTGCACGGACAGGTCGAAGGGCTCTATGCGAGCCCGCGGTTCATTGCGAAGGACGCGAGCGGATCGACCGTCGGTGAAAAGTCCTGGAGCGAAGGCGCGCAGTTTGACCACGAGCGCGCGCTCGATTACCTGTTCGGCTTCATTCGCGGCGAGCTCTCCGGGTTCCGGCTGGCCGGGATCGGCCACCGCGTGGTCCACGGCGGTCTCGAGTACACCCGGCCGGTGCGCGTCGATGCCGGGGTGCTGGCCCGGCTCGATAAATTCGTGCCGCTCGCGCCGCTGCATCAACCCCACAACCTGACGCCGATCCGGCTGCTGCTCGCGCGCCAGCCGGGAGTGCCGCAGGTCGCCTGCTTCGACACTTCGTTTCACCGCACCAATCCGGAAATCTCGCAGCGCTTCGCGATCCCGGAGGAGCTGCACGACGCGGGCGTCCGGCGCTACGGTTTCCACGGCCTCTCGTACGAATACATCGCCTCCGTCCTGCCGACGTTCGATGCGAAGGCCGCGGCCGGAAAGACCGTGGCGCTGCACCTCGGCAACGGCGCGAGCATGTGCGCGATCGAGGCGGGGAAGAGCGTCGCGAGCACCATGGGCTTTACCGCGCTCGAGGGCCTGCCGATGGGAACGCGCAGCGGCGCGATCGATCCGGGCGTGCTCCTCTATCTGATGGACGAACGCAAGATGGACGCGCGCGCGATCGAGGATCTCCTTTACCACCAATCGGGCCTGCTCGGGATGTCCGGCGTCTCGAGCGACATGCGCAAGCTGCTTGACTCGGACGATCCGCGGGCGCGGCTCGCCGTGGACGTGTACCTCTACCGCATCCGGCGCGAACTGGGCTCGCTCGCCGCGGCGCTCGGGGGCATGGACGCACTGGTATTCACCGCGGGCATCGGGGAGAACAGCGTGGAAATCCGGGACCGGGCATGCCGCGACGCCGCGTGGCTTGGAGTGAAGCTTGACGCGGCAGCGAACGGCAGGGGCGGGCCGCGCATCAGCACGGCGGACAGCCGCGTTTCAGCCTGGGTCATCCCGACCAACGAGGAACTGATGATCGCGCGCCATACGCGGCGCGTTCTGGACCCAAACGGTATTCGGGAATCGCCTATTCGAGAGGGTTTTCCCAGCGCAGCCCTTTGAAGCGCGCAAAATCGGTGTCGCACGAAACCAGCACCGCGTCGTGGCTTATCGCAAGCGCCGCGAGATGCGCGTCGGTCGTGAGGTTTCCCGCGGTGCCGCTGCCGCGCAGGAGGGGTTTCAGCGTCTCCCAGTGATCGTCTTTCTCGCGCACCACGCGGACATTGTCCAGGGCGAGCCAGGTGCCAAGTTTCGCGGCCGCAACGTCAGGCGCGAGGGGGCGCGGAAACACCCGGGGATTGGTGGCCAATCGCAGAAAGCCGAGTAGCACGACCCATGCAAGGCCCACGGTTTCCTCGTCGTTCACGGCCATTTCCCACCATGTGCGTGCGACTTCGTGCTGCGCCGCGTCCGAGTTCACGGCGTAGAGCAGGACATTCAGATCGACGATCCTCATTTACGCAGCGCGAGCTCGCGGACGATTTCCTCGTCCTCCAGCGCCGCCGCCAGCGCGAGCGCCTTGTCGAGCGCGATGCGAGGGGCCCCCATGGAATGGACTTGCTCACGGTAGGCCGGTTGCTCGCGCCGGCGCGCGCTGCCCGCCTGCAGCCCTGCTTTCAGGGCGCGGTTGAGCAGCCGCGTCAGGCTCACTTTTTCCTTGCGCGCCTGCGCCTTAAGCCGCTCGAGTGTCTCGTCATCTACCCGCACCGTAGTACGCATGATCTGCATCATAGCATCACAAGATCTGATGCTCAAGCATCAACTGACAGTCCGATTCGGGGATGGCTCGCGACTGGCTGCTGTGCTCGAGACAGGCGCATTGTTCCTGCGAGTGGGCAAAAGCCCGTGATCGGCCGGATCGGCAACGGATCCGGGGACAATGAATTATTCGCTTACAAGCGAAGACGAGCAGGCAACAGCGGTGGATCTTCGGAGTCCGGCTTAATGGCTATTTCCCGCCAAACTCGGTTTGATGGCTCGCAAGATCGCCAACGCATAGCGGGCAAATGAGCCGCGGTGCGGAATGGGCATGCTAGCATCCGGCACGCACCGATCAACCCGAAACCGAAAAGGAGCAACATGAAAACTGTGAATATAGCCCTCTTCATCGCGGTAGCGCTGCTTGCCGTCCCTGCCTTCGCGCAGGGGAAGCCGGCGGCGGACAAGCCGGTGGACAACATGCAGATCCTCCGCGAGAAGCTCAAGGCCGACAAGAAGCTGCTGGTGGCGGCGAACATGGAGCTGACGGAGGCGGAAGCGAAGCGATTCTGGCCGCTCTACGAGGAGTACCAGAAGTCGCTCCACAAGATCAACGACCGGCTGGCGATGGTGATCGTGGCCTACGCCAAGGAGTACAACGCCAAGAGCCTTACCGACGACAAGGCGAAGAAGTTGTTGAATGATTCGATCGCGGTCGAAGAGTCCGAGATCAAGCTGAAGCGCGCGACTGTGCCCAAGTTGAGCAAGGTATTACCGGGGCGCAAAGTCGCGCGTTACATGCAGATCGAGAACAAGATCCGCGCGCTCGTGAAGTACGAGATCGCGGGTGAAGTGCCGCTGGCGCCATGACGTGCCCGGCAACAATGATGAATGCGGAATGATGAATGTCTCTAGGGAGCAACGAATCATGAGCCCTGTCACCAGGATTGTTATTGCCGGGTTGTTCGCGGCCGGCCTCATTAGCGGCGGCCAGGCGATCGCCCAGTCACCAGACGAGCAGCAGCAGGAGCAGAAGCTGACGCCCGAGCAGAAGGAGGCGGAGCGCAAGGCGCTGCTCAAGATGGCCGCCACCGGGCTGGAAAAGCTCTACAAGGTGCAGCCCGAGGCGCGCCAGGCTGTTGAAAAAGCACCGGGCTACGCAGTGTTCGATATTTCCGCGATCTACGCGATACTATTTGTCGGGCAGAAGGGCAAGGGCGTGCTGTTCGACAACGCGACCAAAAAGCCCACCTACATGCTGAGCAACCGGGCCGGGACGGGTCCGGGTATCGGCAAGCAGCGCGTGTATCAGATCTTCGTTTTCAAAAGCAAGGGCGCGATGGACCAGTTCGTCCTCGCGGGCGGGCTCGGCGGCGACGTCGGCGCTTCCTTCAGCACGGGCAAGGATGGGAGCGTGCGTTCCTTCAATCCCAGCATAGACATCTATCAGGTTCCCGAATCCGGTATGGCCCTGCAGGCGAGCTGGGGCGGCACGATTTATTCGGTCGATCCGCAATTGAAATGACGTGGTTCCTGACGGAGCGCACATGGAGCGTATAGCTAGATACCTGGTCGCGTGGCTGATGGTCGCGCTGGTGGCCGTGCCGCTGCGCGGATGGGCGCAGGACGCGGCGCAACCTGCGCCGTTCAAAAAAGAGGAGATCGAGCAGTTGGTCGCGCCGATCGCACTCTATCCCGACGCGCTGGTTGCGCAGATTCTCATGGCGTCCACCTATCCGCTCGAGATCGTGTCGGCCGCGCGTTGGTCGAAAGCCAACCCGAACGTCAAGGACAAGGCGCTCGAGGACGCCATGCAGAAGCAGCCGTGGGATCCGAGCGTGAAGTCGCTCGCGGCTTTTCCCAGCGTGCTCGCGATGCTGAACGACAAGCTCGACATGACCCAGAAGCTGGGTGACGCTTTCCTCGGCCAGCAAAAGGATGTGATGGCGGCGATACAGGGGCTGCGCGCGAAAGCCGACAAGGCGGGCAATCTGAAATCAAGCAAGGAGCAGAAGGTCACGACCACTCAGGAGGCGGGCACGACCGTCATCAAGGTCGAGCCGGCAGATCCGCAGGTGGTCTACGTCCCGACCTACAATCCGGCGGTGGTGTACGGCCCGTGGCCGTATCCCACGTATCCGCCGTACTACTATTATCCGCCCGGCTACGTTGCAGGTGCGACGTTCTTCGCGTTTACCGCTGGCGTGATCGTCGGCAACGCCATGTGGGGCAACTGCAACTGGGGTGGCAGCAACGTCTACATTAATCACAATACCTACAACAACTTCAACAAGACTGATATCAAGACCGGTGACTGGCAGCACAAGCCGGAGCACCGCAAGGGCGTTCAGTACCGAGACCAGGCGAGCCAGCAGAAATTCGGCAAAGGCCAGCGGCAGGGTGCCGATTCGCGCGAAGCGTTCCGCGGCCGCGCCGATCAGGGCCGGCAGGATATCGCGCGCGGTGGTAGTGTGGCCGATCGTGCCGGCGGCATGAGCGAGCGGGACCGGGCCGGCGGCATGGGCGATCGTCAGGGCGGATTGCAGCACGCCGGCGCCAGACCAGCGGGCGGTTTTGACGGCATCGGCAGCGGCGGCCAGACCCGCGCGCAAAGCAATCGCGGAGCGTCGAGCCGGGCGAGCGCGGGCGGTGGAGCGCGTGCCGGCAGTGGTGGCGGCAGGCGCAGGTAGCCAAATCCCAAATCCCAAGCACCAAATCTCAAATACGAAATTCCGAATCGGTCCGACTCGTAGTATTGATTGAAGGAAATCGAGATGTTTCCCGTTCAGATGAATTCATGCAGGTTCTTGAGGCGCAATCTCGCTGCGGCGCTCGCATTGACGGCGATGATTGCGGTGGCAGGAACGGCATTCGCGGCAGACAAGCAGAAGTGGTTCGCTTCGCCGGAGGAGGCAGCGAAAGAGTTGGTCGTGTCGGTGAAGGCTGGAGATGCGAAAGCGATGCAGGCGGTCCTCGGGCCCGGGTCAAAGGATATCGTCCAGTCCGGCGACGCGGTTGCCGACAAGGCGGGGCGGGAGCGGTTCGTCAAGTCCTACGAAGAAGCGAGCAAACTCGAAAAGTCGGGCGATGCCAAGGCCGTGCTCAGCATCGGCAAGGACAACTGGCCGTTCCCGATTCCGGTCGTGAAGGGCGCCGCCGGCTGGCGCTTCGACACGAAGGCGGGGAAGGAGGAGATCCTCAACCGGCGCATCGGGCGCAACGAGCTTGCCGTGATTCAGGTCATCCAGGCCTACGTGGATGCGCAGCGCGAGTACTACCTGCGCAATCCGCAGCGCGACAAGTTGCTGCATTACGCGCAGAAGATCGCAAGTGCCCAGGGCAAGCGAGACGGGCTGTACTTTCCCACCAAGGCGGGTGAGAAACCGAGCCCGCTCGGGCCGCTCGTGGACCGCGCCAAGGCCGCCGGTTATCAAAAAGGCGAAGGCGGCAAGCCCGTGCCGTACTACGGGTATTACTACCGTATCCTGAAGGGCCAGGGCGCTGACGCCCCAGGCGGCGCGTACGACTATGTGGCGCAAGGCAGGATGATCGGCGGCTTTGCGCTTGTCGCCTGGCCGGCTCGGTACGGCAACTCGGGCGTCATGACCTTCATGGTCAATCACGAAGGCGTGGTCTTCGAGAAGGACCTCGGCCCGGACACGGCGGCCGCGGCCGGGAAGATCTCGAAGTTCAATCCGGCCAGGAGCTGGAAACGCCTTTGAACCCGGTAGCGATCAGACGAATTGTGTTCATCGCAACGGCGCTGCTGTCAATGGCGTATGCGGCAACTCTGTTGGCT
>MERD01000091.1:1540-5131 GCA_001771935.1 Betaproteobacteria bacterium RIFCSPLOWO2_02_FULL_67_26 | reverse complement strand
AATTTTTTTCCTCTTGAGCAGCCCGACGACTTCCGTAGCCGTAAGCTTCCACAGGTCCTGCATCGGCGTCCCTCCTCGAAAACCCATATCCTATATGAAGCAGCCGCCCGGTCCGCCCCGGCGGCGCGCATCCGTGCTAGATTGGCGCCCTGCGTTCCGCAAGAGGATTCTCCTATGAAACCCTCCGACACCACCCTCGCCCGCACCGGCGGACAATTGCTGGTGGACGCGCTCAAGGTCCACGGCGTGGATCTCGCGTTCGGTGTGCCGGGCGAGAGTTACCTCGAAGTGCTCGACGCGCTGCACGACGCGCGCGACCGGATCAAGTTCGTCATCTGCCGCCAGGAAGGCGGCGCCGCGTACATGGCGGAAGCCTACGGCAAGCTGACCGGCCGCCCCGGCATCTGCTTCGTCACGCGCGGCCCCGGCGCGACCAACGCCGCGATCGGCGTGCACGCCGCGCACCAGGACTCGACGCCGATGATCCTGTTCATCGGCCAGGTCGGCAACGCATTCGTCGAGCGCGAGGCATTTCAGGAAATCGACTACCGCCGCATGTACGGTCCGCTCACGAAATGGGTCGCGCAGGTCGACCGCGCCGACCGCGTGCCGGAGTACGTGAGCCGCGCGTTCCACACCGCCATGTCGGGCCGCCCCGGCCCGGTGGCGCTGGCGCTGCCGGAGGACATGCTTACCGACACCGCCACGGTCGCAAACACGGGGCCCTACAAGCGCATCGCGGCGCACCCGGGCGCAGCCGACCTGCGGACGCTGCGCGAAATGCTCGCGCAGGCGAAGCGCCCGTTCGTGCTACTCGGGGGCGGCGGCTGGAACGCGCAGGCGTGCGCCGACATGCGCGCGTTCGTGGAAGCCAACCACCTCGCGGTCGGGACGGCGTTCCGCTGCCAGGACTTGTACGACAACCGGCTGCCGAACTTCGTCGGCGATGTCGGCATCGGCATCAACCCGGCGCTCGCCGAGCGCATCAAGGCATCGGACCTGCTGATCGCGATCGGCGCGCGGCTCGACGAGATGACGACCGGCGGCTACTCGCTGATCGTTCCGCCGCGGCCGAGGCAGAAGCTCGTGCACGTGTTCCCTGGTGCGGACGACCTCGGGCGGATCTACGAGCCGGACCTGCCGATCCATTCCGGCATGCCGGAATTCGCGGCCGCGGCGCGGGGAATCGAGCCGGTGAACGCGGCGGCGTGGACAGACTGGACGAAGGCGGCGCGCGCGGATCACGAGGCCTGGATCCAGCCCGTTCCCGCGCCGGGCAACCTCAATCCGAGTGAAGTCATGGCGTTCCTGCGAAAGCGCCTGCCGCCGGAGACCCTCGTCACCAACGGCGCCGGCAACTTCGCCGGCTGGTTACACCGCTTCTATCCCTACCCCGGATTCCGCACCGCGCTGGGGCCGACCGTCGGCTCGATGGGCTACGGCGTGCCGTCCGGAGTCGCGGCCAAGCTGGCACAACCCGAGCGGCCGGTGATCTCGTTCAACGGGGACGGCGACTTCCTCATGAACGGCCAGGAGCTGGCGACCGCGGCGCAATACGACCTCAAGGTCATATTCCTGGTGCTGAACAACGGCATGTACGGGACGATCCGCATGCACCAGGAGCGTGAGCATCCCGGGCGCGTCAGCGGCACCGATCTGAAGAACCCCGATTTCGCGGCGCTCGCGCGCGCCTACGGGCTGCACGGCGAGACGGTCGAGAAGACCGCGGATTTCGAGGCCGCATTCGAGCGCGCGTGGCAGGCGCAGACGGCTTCCGTCATCGAGCTGCGCATCGACCCCGAGGCCGTCAACACCCGCACCACGCTGTCGGCCATTCGGGCGAATGCCCTCAAGAATAAGAAGGCGTGAATAGTGAATCGTGAACGGTGAACGGCGTTCACTGTCCACCGTCCACCGTCCACGCCGCCGGCCTCTGGAAGTCAGTTCTTGGGATAGGCCGCGAGGAAATCCTGCCACTGGGTCTTGCGGTACAAGCGCTTGCTGACGAATTCATGCAGCGCCTTCGCCTCGCGCGGGTTGCGGAAGCCACGCGTCTCGAGCACCTTCTTGCCCCCGGAATCGAGGAACACGAAGACCGGCGTGTAGCGCGCCTTCGAAAGCTTGCCCAACTCCTCCGTCGGAAGATAGTTCGTCGGCGGCTCCGCCTCGAACACGACGAAGTCCTTCGAATACAGATTTCGCAGCTCTCCGCCGGAGAGCACGCCGGTGATGTACCGGCACTGGCTTCAGTCAGGGCTGGTGTAGAAGACCAGCACGTGCCGCGAGGCGTTCTGCTGGCTGAGCGCCTGGGCCTTCTTGAACGAATCCACGGCAAATGGCACGCCGTAGGCCTGGGCGAGCCCGCTCCAGGCCAGCGCCAACAACGCGACGATGAGTCGTTTCATATGATCACCTTTGCAATAAACCCGAAAACAACGCTTTGAGGAGAACATCCTACCGGAAGTTCCCGGCATCAAAAACACCGGATTTGCATGAAATGCTTGACGCACGCGCACGGGCGGCAATAAGGTGGCGGCGCGCACGGGCACTTCATTAGAGGAGCTAACGATGGCACGCAAAGCACGGAAAACGGCTGTTCGCAGGCAAACCTCGGCCCGGCGCCGGGTGCTGGCGCTGGTCGCCACGCGCAAGGGCGCGTGGCTCTACCACGGCGATGCAGCGCGGAGAACGTGGCGCGCGGATGGCCCGCATTTTCTCGGCCACAACGTGAGCCACCTCGTGCTCGACCCGCGCGACGGGAAGACGCTGCTCGCGGCGGCGAAGACCGGGCACCTCGGGCCCACCATCTTCCGCTCCACCGACCTCGGGAAGAGCTGGAAGGAAGCCGCGCGACCGCCCGCATTCGCCAAGGTCGCGGACGGCGAGAAGGGCCGCGCCGTCGATCACACGTTCTGGCTCACACCCGGGCGCGCCGCGGACCGGGACGTCTGGTACGCGGGGACCTCGCCGCAGGGCCTGTTCCGCTCCACGGACGGCGGCGTCAACTGGGAGCCGTTCTCCATCATCAACGACGACCCGCAGTTCCGGGAATGGATGGGCACGGTGCAGGACGGCACGCCGGACGGGCCGAAGCTGCACTCGATCATCGTGGACCCCCGCGACGGCAGGCATTTCTACATCGCGATGTCGGGCGGCGGCGTGCACGAGTCGGCTGACGGCGGGCGGACGTGGAGGACGCTCATCAAGGGGCTGGATGTGGTCGAGGGTTTCGGGTTCGATCCGTTGAAGCCCAACTTCCACGACCCGCATTGCGTCCGCCTCTGCCCGAGCAATCCGGACCGCCTGTACCAGCAGAACCATTGCGGCATCTACCGCCTCGACCGTCCGTCGGACACCTGGGTGCGCATCGGCAGGAACATGCCGAAGCAGGTCGGCGACATCGGCTTTCCGCTCGTCGTGCATCCGCGCAACGCGGACACGGCGTGGGTATTCCCCATGGACGGCACGCAGGTCTGGCCGCGCACGAGTCCCGATGGCAAGCCCGCGGCCTACGCCACGCGCAACGGCGGCAGGACCTGGCAGCGTCTCGACGCCGGCCTGCCCCGCAGCCAGGCGTGGTGGACCGTGAAG
>MERD01000091.1:1346-1490 GCA_001771935.1 Betaproteobacteria bacterium RIFCSPLOWO2_02_FULL_67_26 | reverse complement strand
CACGACCAGCGGCGAGCTGTGGATGAGCCGCGATGAAGGCCGCCGCTGGACCTGCATCGCGCAGCACCTTCCCGAGATCTACGCCGTCGAAGCGGCCGAACTGTAGAATGAAAGTGCTCATACCCAGCGCGCTGCGCTCGTACA
>MERD01000091.1:1088-1287 GCA_001771935.1 Betaproteobacteria bacterium RIFCSPLOWO2_02_FULL_67_26 | reverse complement strand
CAGGACCGGATACGGCGCCACATCCGCATCTTCGTCAACGGCGCACAGGTGCGCGAGCTGTCGCAGCCGCTTGCCGCGAGCGATGAAGTCGTGATCGTCCAGGCGCTCAGCGGCGGTTGACCGCGTCCAAGCGCCGCGCTGAATCGGGCGTGCGCGCCGCCGGTCTCATGCCGGGACGCGATGCTCGGCGTAGAGTTCG
>MERD01000091.1:0-1080 GCA_001771935.1 Betaproteobacteria bacterium RIFCSPLOWO2_02_FULL_67_26 | reverse complement strand
GCGCGCGAAGCGCTGCTCGATCTCCGGCCGCTTCAGTTTCAGGGTCGGCGTGATGAGGCCGTTCTCGATGGTCCACGGTTCCAGCGTCAGCCAGGTTTCGCGCACGCGAGCATGACTTGGAAAGCTGCGCAGCAATCCGCGGATCTTGTCGCGCACCATCTGCGTCAGCGGCGCGGCCCTGAGCGACGCGGGATCCTGCGCATCCAGGCTTAGCGCCTGCGCCGCTTCGGGCCACGTCTCAGGGTCCAGAACGATCAGGGCGGCGAGGTGCGGCATGCCTTCGCCCACGATCATCGCCTGCGCGAACAGCGGATCCGAGGTGATGGCCATCTCGACATCGGCAGGGGCGATCTTTTCGCCGGTCGAGGTCACCAGAATTTCTTTCAACCGCCCGGTGATGTAGAGATGATGGTCCGAGATGCGCGCCTGGTCGCCGGTGTGCAGCCAGCCGTCGGCGTCGATCGCCTCGCGCGTATCCTGCGGGCGGTTCCAGTAGCCGAGCATGACGTTGGGGCCGCGCAGCAGCAGTTCGTTCTGTGCGGCGAGCTTGATCTCGACGCCGGGCAGCGGCACGCCGACCGAATCCGGAATGTTGTCCTCGACCAGGTTTCCCGACACGATCGGGGCCGCTTCGGTCAGGCCGTAGCCTTGCAGCAGCGGCACGCCGAGCCCGATGAAGCAGCGAGCCAGCTTGGGCGACAAGGGTGCGCCGCCGCTGATCGCGAGCCGCAAGCGCCCGCCGAAGCGCGCGAGAATCTGGTCCGCGACCAGGCGCCGCAGCAGCGGCCAGGGCAGATTCGCGAGGGGGCCGGGTGCCACGCCGCGCCCCTGCGCGGCCTCGAACCGCCTCCAGCCGAGGCCCTCTGCCCAGGCGAACAGGGCGCGTGCGACCATGCCTTTCTTTGCCAGCCCCTGTTGTACCCGCGCGTAGGCGCGATCGTAAATCCGCGGCACCGACACCAGCATGGTCGGCCGGATGTCGAGCAGGTCCTGCGCCAGTTCCTGCGTTGAGCGGGCGAAGGCGACCGTGCTGCCGGTCATCATCGGCAGGTAATAGCCCACCGTGCGCTCGAAGGTGTG
>MERD01000090.1 GCA_001771935.1 Betaproteobacteria bacterium RIFCSPLOWO2_02_FULL_67_26 | reverse complement strand
TCTACGCTTCAGGTCCGCCAAGTCAAAGCCGCCGACCTTGGTGCTGAGCAGCTCGTGCGCGATGTTGAGCGCCGCCATGATGGCGATGCGCTCGAGACCGATCACCTTGCCGTTCTCGCGGATCTCGAGCATCTTCTTGTTGAGGTAATCCACGGCCTCGAGCAGGCCCTTCTGCTCGTTTTCCGGACACGCAACGCGAAATTCGCGTCCCATGACGTTGATCTGCAGGCCCTTTGGATCCGCGCTCATGCGTCGTCTTCAGGAATCTGATTAAGCAGATTCTCCAAGCGGTTGGTCGCGGTGCCGATTTTTTCCGAGAGCTGCTTGTTGTCGCTCATCGCGGAATCGAGTTGCTGGCGCAGTTGCAGGTTGTCGACGCGCAGCCGCTGGCATAGCTCGACGAACTGGCTCAATTTCTGTTCGAGCGATTTCAGGTCGGCGTCCATGCGCCACACTATAGTTTCAAAAATCCTGTTAGGTCAACTGGTAACGACCATTTTTGAATGTTGTTTGGCATCAAAGTCATGAGTGAATTCCGCGCCTTGACGGTGTCATCGTGAGTGGCCGGAGGCGGGCGTTGCCACAGTCCGGGAAACCGGCGCTTAAAGGCCTGAGGAGAAGCGGAATTTGCCCGGGAGCGGGGCGGTGTTTGCGGCGCTGCCACACCCGGGTTGAGCCGGGGCGAGCCGGCACTTACAATCGGTCCCGTGCGGGCGGCGCGCTTTCCGTAAGCGACCGTCCACCCGCACTCGGTACCGGGTGCCCGACCGCGATGTCTCGCGGCGGGTTAAACGGGAAACAGGTGAAACGCCTGTGCTGCCCCCGCAACGGTAAGCGAGCGTGGTTCCGCCACTACGCCACTGAGCGCTGTGCGCTTGGGAAGGCGGCGGATCAAGTTCTCGCGAGCCCGTAGACCGGCCTGGGCCGACTGTTGAGGTGATGTCGCGGGGTTGCGACAGTCCCGGCTCTGTGTCCGAGCTGTGTCCCCGCGCGTCTCCTCGTCGAATCCATTGCATGCGGCGGGCATGCGCGAGGGGAAAACATGTCTTGCAGGAAAGGAATCGCTGCGGCGCTGTCGGCTGCGGCGTGTGTTGCCATTGCGGCCGAGCGCCCGGTCACGGTGGGCGTGCCGGTCATCGTCACTGCGACACGCTTCGAGGAGGCGTACCTCGACCGGCCAGTCAACGCGACGGTAATCACGGCCGAAGACATCCAGCGCAGCACGGCCAAGACGGTGCCGGACCTGCTCGCCGAGCAGGCGGGCATCGCGATCCACGACTTCTTCGGCAACAATGCGGCCACCGCCACCGTGGACCTGCGCGGTTTCGGGATCACCGGCACGCAGAACACGCTGATCCTGCTCGACGGGCGGCGCATCGTCGATATCGATCTGTCCGGCGTGCAATGGTCGGGGATCCCGCTAGCCGCCATCGAGCGCATCGAGATCGTGCGCGGCTCGGGAGCGGTGCTCTATGGCGACGGCGCCACGGCGGGCGTAATCAACATCATCACGAAGTCGCCGGCCAGGATCGGCAACACCGCCGTGATCCAGGGCCGGGCTGGATCGTATGACACGCGGGAAGGCCAACTCTACGCGAACACCGTCGCGGGCAATCTCGGCATCAACGTGATCGCCAGCAACTACGTGTCCGATGGCTACCGCGACAACAACCGCAACCGCCAGACCAATTTCCAGACCGAGTTGAGGCTGCTCACCGACCGCGGCGACGCCTCGCTCAAGCTCGCCAGCGACAACCAGGGCATACGGCTGCCGGGGGCGCGCCTGGTGCAGCCGAGCGCGGGCCTGAACCTGCTCGAAACGAACCGGCGTGGCGCCGCGACCCCGCTCGACTACGCGCAGCGCAGCGGCAACCGGGCGACATTCGACTGGCGCCACGAAACATCCATCGGCCAGTTGAACCTCGGCCTCGGCTATCGCGACAAGGAGCAGAACTCGTACTTCGACCAGGGCGGATTTCCCGACTACCGGCTGGCCGAGCTCGGCGTGTGGTCGGTGTCGCCGCGCATCAAGTTCCCCCAATCGCTATTCGGCCTGCCCAACACGCTGATCGCGGGTCTCGACTGGTACCACTGGGACTACCGGCAGCTGCTGTCGAATTCCCCGGGCAACATCGGGCGCCCGTTCAACACCGTCGACGCGATACAGGAGAACCGGGCCTGGTACCTGCACGACACGATGCGGATCACGCCCCGCCTGACCCTGGTCGCCGGCGCCCGCAGCGAGCGCTACCGGATCGAGGCCAGCGATTTTTTCGATCCGGCCGCGCCGGGCGGCGCGTTCGGATCGGGCGCGCCAACCGGGGGCCGCACGGACACGCAGCACGCCTACGAGCTGGCGGCCCGCTACCAGATCGCCGCGGAGTGGGCGGCGAGCGCGCGCACGGGACGCAGCTACCGGTTCGCCAATGTAGACGAGGTCTACGAATTCTCACCGGTGTTCGCCCGCGAGTTCCAGTTCCTGAGGCCGCAGACGGCGCGCTCGTATGACGGGGGCTTGGAGTGGCGCTCGGCAGCCGGCGCGCTGCGCGCGACACTGTTCGTGATCGATGTCGACGACGAGATCCATCTCGACATTTTCAGCACCGGCATCGGCAACACGAACCTGCCACCGTCACGGCGCCGGGGCCTCGAGCTGGAGGGGAGCCATACCGTCGGCGCGTCCCTGCGTCTCGGCGCCAGCTATACGCTGACGGAGGCGAAGTTCCGCGAGGGCGTGCTGCCGGGTGGGCCCTTTACCGCGCTCAACGTCGTGGTGGCAGGCAAGACGGTCCCGCTCGTGCCGCGCAACCAGGCAAGACTGAGCGCCTCGTGGGCAATCACCGCGAAGACCCGGCTCAACGCGCTAGTGAGCTACGTCGGAGAGCAATACATGGACAATGACGAAGGGAACACGTTTTACACGAAAATACCGGCTTACACGGTGTTCGATCTCAAGTTCGTGCACCAGGAAGGCGGATGGCGGTTCACCGCTGCGGCCAACAACCTGCTCGGCGAGAAGTACTACAACTACGCCGTGCGCAGCCAGTTCGTCGCCGACCGCTACAATTCCTACCCGCTGCCCGAGCGCAATTTCACCGTCACCGCGGAGTACGCCTTCCGGTAGCGCCCGGCTATCAATTACGGTCCCGCAATAAACGTCATGGACGGGCCGTACCTGGCAAAAAACGGCAGCGCTACAAGGCGTTGCCGTTTCTCTTTTGCGCCGGGGTTTGTTATTGTTGCACGGTCATGTCGAATTCCGCGCTGTACCTGCGGCTGCTCTCGCACGTCAAACCGCACTGGCGCGTGTTCGCGCTCGGCGTCCTCGGCATGGCGGCGGTCGCGGCGACCGAGCCGATGCTGCCGGCGTTGCTGAAGCCGCTGATCGAAGGCACGTTCATCGAGAAGGACCCGGTGCTGATCCGGTGGATGCCGGTCGCGATCGTCGTGCTTTTCGCCGTGCGCGGCGCCGCCGCGTTCGTTGCGGCCTATTCGCTGGGCTGGGTCGGCAACCGGCTGGTGACCGATTTGCGCAACGCGATGTTCGCGAAGCTGTTGGCGCTGCCGGCGCCGTTCTACGACGAGCAGCCTGCCGGCGGCCTCATTTCCAAGCTCACTTTCGATGCGACGCAGGTCACCGCGGCGGCGACCAGCGCGCTCACCATCGTGTTCCGCGACACGCTGGCGATCGTCGGGCTGCTCGCGTACCTGCTGTGGCTCAACTGGAAGCTCACGCTGTTTGCGCTGGTCATGGCGCCGCTGATCGTGCTGGTCGTGCGGGTGCTGAGCGTGCGGTTGCGCAATTCGAGCCGCGAGGTGCAGCAGGCGATGGGCTACATCACGCAGGTGATCGAGGAGGCGATCGGCGCGCACAAGGTGGTGAAGCTTTTCGGCGGGCAGGAATACGAGAAACGGCGATTCGGCGAGGAGTCGGATCGCGTGCGCCGGCACCTGATGAAGCAGGTGGCGGCGGTGGCGGCGAGCGCGCCGATCGTGCAGTTGATCGCGGCGGTGGCGCTGGCGGTCATCGTCCATTACGCGATGCTGCAATCGAGCGCGGCGCAGCTGTCGGTGGGCGAGTTCGCGGCATTCGTCGCCGGCATGCTGCTCCTCACCGCGCCGCTGAAGCGCATCACCGACATCAACGAGTACCTGCAGAAGGGGCTCGCCGCCGCGGAGAGCGTGTTCCGGCTGATGGACCAGGCGGAGGAGCCCGATCGCGGCACGGTGGCGATCGGCCGCGCGCGAGGGGAGATCCGGTTCGAGGACGTGAGCTTTTCCTACGGGGATCCCGGCCGGCTCGCCCTCGACTCGGTCAGCCTCGCCATCGCGCCGGGGGAGACGGTGGCGCTGGTCGGCGCCTCGGGCGCCGGCAAGACGACGCTCGCCAACCTGGTGCCGCGCTTCTACCACCCGACGCGCGGGCGCGTGCGCCTCGACGGCCACGACCTGGAGGCGTTGACGCTCGCGAGCCTGCGGGCGAACATTGCGCTGGTGAGCCAGGACGTGGTGCTGTTCAACGATACGGTCGCGGCCAACATCGCCTACGGGATGATGAACGGCGCCGCGGAGCGCGATATCATCGCCGCCGCGGAGGCGGCGCACGCGATGGAGTTCATCCGCGAGATGGCGCAGGGGCTCGCGACACTGGTGGGCGAGAATGGCCTGAAGCTCTCCGGCGGGCAGCGCCAGCGGCTGGCGATCGCGCGGGCGCTGCTCAAGAACGCGCCGGTGCTGGTGCTCGACGAGGCGACGTCCGCGCTCGACACCGAGTCGGAGCGCCACGTGCAGGCGGCGCTGGAAGCGCTGATGCGCGGGCGCACCACCATCGTCATCGCGCACCGACTCTCTACCGTGGAGAAGGCCGATCGCATCGTGGCGCTCGACCGCGGCCGCATCGCGGAGACCGGCACCCACCGCGAGCTGCTGGCGCGCGGCGGGATCTACGACAAGCTGTATCGCATCCAGTTCGCGCCCTCAGGCTAGCGATGGCCCATATCTCCGTCGTCACGCCCGTCTACCGGGCCGAAGGCTGCCTCGAGGAGCTCTATCGCCGGCTCGTCGCGGCGCTCTCGGGCATCACGCAGGATTTCGAAATCGTCATGGTGGAGGACTGCGGCGGTGACCGCTCCTGGGAAATCATCCAGGGTCTGGCGCGCAAGGACGCGCGGGTGAAGGGCATCCAGTTCAGCCGCAACTTCGGCCAGTACTACGGCATCACCGCCGGGCTGGACCATTGCGACGGCGACTGGGTGGTGGTGATGGACTGCGACCTGCAGGACCAGCCGGAGGAGATCCCCAGGCTTTATGCGAAGGCCCGTGAAGGCTACGACGTGGTGCACGCGCGGCGCGACCGTCGGCAGGACCCCTGGCTCAAGCGCCGGGCCTCGGACGTTTTTTTCAAGGTGTTTCGCTACCTCGCCGACGTCGAGTACGTCGCGCCCGGCAACTTTCGAATACTGTCGCGAAAGGTAGTCGCAAACATCCGCCGCCTGCGCGAGCAGCTGCGGCATCTGGGGGTCATGGTCAACTGGCTCGGCTTTCCGACGGCGTACGTCGACGTCCAGCAGGCGGGACGCTTCCACGGCGAGTCGTCCTACACCATGGCGAAGCTCTGGAAGCTTGCCGCGGACACCGTGATCGCCCATTCCGACAAGCCGCTGCGGCTCGCCGTGCGCCTCGGCTTCATCCTCGCGCTGCTCGCATTCTGCTACGGTGTGTACATCATCATCGGCGCGCTGCTCTACGGCTATTCGATCACCGGCTGGGCGAGCCTCATCGTTTCGATCTACTTCATCGGCGGCATCATCATCTCCATTCTCGGCGTGATCGGGATCTATCTGGGCAAGACTTTCGATGAAACCAAGAAAAGGCCGCTTTACGTCGTCATGCATACCACCTTCGATGACGACCGGAACAACATTTCTACCGGGTGACCCCATGAGTTATGCCTACGTTGCCTGCACCATCCTGCTCACGGTCTACGGCCAGCTCGTCATCAAATGGCAGGTCGCGGGCGCCGGCGCGTTTCCCGAAGCGACGCCGGACCAGCTCTGGTTTCTGGCGAAACTGCTGGTCAACCCCTGGATCGTGTCGGCGCTCGCCGCGGCGCTGGTCGCTTCGCTCACGTGGATGGCGGCGATGACCAAGCTCGATCTCTCGCACGCGTACCCGTTCACCAGCCTGTCGTTCGTGCTGGTCGTGCTGCTCTCGGGCTGGCTGTTCCAGGAGCCCGTCACCGGGCCCAAGATGGCCGGTCTCGCCCTGATCGTCGCGGGCATCCTCATCGGGAGCCAGGGTTGAGGCGATGCCTCGGCTGCGGCGCCGGTTTCGCGGGCGCGAGCTGGCGCTGCCCGCGGTGCGGCCACGAACCGGCCGTTAGCGGGCGATTTCCGGTTTTCGCCCCGGAGCTGGCGGGCGGCGGCGTGGGGTTCGATCCGGCGCATTTCGCGCAGTTCGCGCGGCTCGAGCCGGACCATTTCTGGTTTCGCGCCAGGAACCGCCTGATCGTCTGGGCGATCCGCCGTCATTTCGGTTCGGCGAAAAGCCTGCTGGAGGTGGGTTGCGGGACCGGTTTCGTGCTGTCGGGCATTGCCACGGCGTTCCCGGCGATGCGCGTCACCGGCAGCGAGGCGGCAATCGAGGGGCTCGCCTTTGCGGCGGAACGCGTGCCGCGGGCGACGCTCATGCAGATGGATGCGCGCCGCGTCCCGTTTCGCGACGAGTTCGACGTGGTCGGCGCGTTCGATGTCATCGAGCACATCGAGGACGACCGCGCGGTGCTTGCGGAGCTGCGCGCGGCCACGGTCGCCGGCGGCGGCGTGGTCCTGACGGTGCCCCAGCACCCCTGGCTGTGGAGCGAATACGACGTGCGCCAGCACCACGTGCGACGCTACCGGGCCCGCGACTTGAGGGCGAAGGCCGTCGCTGCCGGCCTGGAGATCATTAGAATGACCTCCTTCGTCACCGCCCTGCTGCCGCTGATGATGTTGTCGCGATACGCCCAGCGCCGGCCCGCCGCGGACTACGATCCGCTTGCAGACCTGAAGCCCTCACGCTGGCTCAACGGGCCGCTGGAGCGGCTGCTGGACGTCGAGCGCGTCCTGATTCGCGCCGGAGTCCGGCTGCCCGCGGGCGGCTCGCTGCTGCTGGTGGCGCGCCGTCCCGTGTGAACGATGCTGTTCAACTCGCACGTCTTCATCTTCCTGTTCCTGCCGGCCGCCCTCGCCGGGTTCTTCGCGCTCGGCGCGGTCAACCGCAAGCTCGCCGCGGCATGGCTCGTGGCCGGTTCCCTTTTCTTCTACGGCTGGTGGAACGCGGTGTACGTGGGACTGCTGGTGGCCTCGTTCCTCTTCAACTATGCGATGGGTATTTCGATCGTGCGCGCGCGCGCCCGGGACGGCGGGCGCGGCGCCAGGCGGCTGATGGCGTTCGCGGTCGCCGTTGATCTCGCGGTGCTCGGTTATTTCAAGTACGCCAATTTCTTCCTGGAGAATCTCAATGCGCTGTCCGGCGCGGCGATCGATCTCGGCTCGATCGTGCTGCCGCTCGGCATCTCGTTCTTCACGTTCACCCAGATCGCGTTCCTGGTGGACGCGTGGGAGGGCAAGGCGGAGGAATACAGCCTCACGCACTATGCCCTCTTCGTGACCTACTTCCCGCACCTCATCGCGGGCCCGATCCTGCACCACCGCGAGATGATGCCGCAGTTCGGGGTGCCGGCGACCTACCGGCCGGACTTCGACAAGATCGCCGCCGGGCTCACGATCTTCGTCATCGGGCTGTTCAAGAAAGTCGTCATCGCCGACGGCGTGGCCGCCTACGTCGGGCCGGTCTTCAACGCCCCGCAGGCGGGCGTCGCGCTGACGTTCCTGGAGGCGTGGTGCGGCGCGCTCGCCTATACGTTCCAGCTCTACTTCGATTTTTCCGGCTATTCGGACATGGCGGTGGGGCTCTCGCTGCTCTTCGGCATCCGGCTGCCAATCAACTTTCATTCGCCCTACCAGGCCGTGAACATCATCGAGTTCTGGCGGCGCTGGCACATGACGCTGTCGCGCTTCCTGCGCGACTACCTGTATTTTCCGCTCGGCGGCAACCGCAAGGGCCCCGCGCGGCGCTACGTCAATCTCATGGCGACCATGCTGCTGGGCGGCCTGTGGCACGGCGCGGGCTGGACCTTCGTCGTGTGGGGCGGCCTGCACGGCGCCTATCTCGCGGTGAATCACGCGTGGCGCGCGTTGCGCGTGCGGCTGGGACACGACCTGACGCGCTCGACCCGCCTCGGTCGCGCGGCGGCTTGCGCCGTGACCTTCGCAGCCGTCGTCGTCGGCTGGGTGATCTTTCGCGCCGACAGCCTGGACACGGCTTGGGCGATCCTGCGCGCGATGGCCGGCATGAACGGTTTCGTGGTGCCGGATATCTGGCTCGCGCGGTGGGGCGCGTTCGGACAGTGGCTCGCCGGCCACGGCGTCGTGTTCGCCGCAACGCCGGCGCTCGCGCGCACGGGCGTCGTCCACTGGATCTGGATCCTGTTGCTGATCGTCTGGTTCGCGCCCAACACCCAGCAGATCATGGCGACGAGCCGTCCCGCGCTCGGCATCCCGCCGGAGTCCGCCGCCGCCCGCTGGCAGTGGCGACCGGCCTTCGCAACCGCCGCGCTGGCCGCGGGCATGGCCCTCGTCGTGCTGATCAACCTGCACCGCCATTCGGAGTTCCTCTATTTCCAGTTCTGACATGACCGGCCGGACCTATCTGCTCGTTTTCCTGTCATTGTGTACGGTCATCCTGGCGCCGGTAATCGGGCTGAATCTGGCCCTGGGCGCGCGCGGGCAGGGCAGCCCCGAGATCACCCGGCTGGCGAGCGACTGGCAGCAGGCGACGCGCGGCGTGACCTACTCGCCACCCATATGGACGAACCGCCCGTTCAAGGCCCTGAGGCTGCACGACCGGCTGCCGCATATCAATGCCGTGGTATTCGGCGCATCGAGCGTGATGGGGATCACGGCCGGCGTGTTCCCCGAGGGGATCCGCGCCTACAACTTCAGCCAGTCCGGCAATTCGCTCGCCGCGGCGCTAGGAGAGGCGGAATACGTCGCCGCCCATTTCGCGGACCGGATCAAATGGTTCATTGTTCCCTTCGACTGGTCGATCGGCTTTCTGTTCGAGAAGGGGGGCCCGGGCAGGATCGACCTCGCGCCCGAGTCCGTCCTCAGTGCGATGACCGCCGAGGAAATCCCGTTCCACCGCAAGCTGGTGGACGCGCTTTCGTACCCGAAGATCGCGAATCTCTCGGCGATCCTGCGCGACGTGCTGCGCGCCCAGGACAAGACGAAGGCCTTCCACCAGGTGTTTTTCGAAGTGTCGGGCGACGAATACCGCTGCCCCGACGGCGCGCGCGCGAAGGACTTCGACGTCCTGTACCGCGGCAAGTGCGGCGGCTTCTATTACGACGGCAGCTCGACGTTTTCCGCATTCAACCGCATCCGGCCGCAGGACGTGGAACAGCGGGTGCTCGCCGGGAGCCTGCCGAGCTCCAAGTACTCCCTCGCGCTGCAGTCCACCCGCGGCAGTCCCAACGCGTCGCATCTGGGCCGGGTGGCACGGCTCAGCCGGGACCTCGCGCGCTCGGGCGGCAAGGTCATCGTTCTCCTGCCCCCGCTGATCCCGGGGCTGGAGCAACGGCTCGCCGCCGCGCCGCATTCGGCCGGGAACCTGGCGCGGCTGAAGCAAGCGCTGTCGGGGTGGGCCGGGCGCGAGGGCATCGTGGTCATCGATGCCGGCCGTTCGGAGCGCTACGGCTGTTTCCCGCTCGAGTACCTGGATGAGCATCACGCCATGCGCGAGTGCTACCGGAAGCTGTTCGCCCGCTTCTGGCCGGACTACCGGCGGGGCATCGCGCCGGGGCTCTACGCGTTTCCATGAGCGCGGCGCGGCGCCACTGGATGCTCTACGCGGCGGCGGCGGCGACGTTTCTGCCGGCCATCGCCTTCCACTATGTCGGCGAGGAAGCGATCCTGCCGGTTTCCGCGCTCGAGATGTGGCACCGCGGCGAGTGGGTCCGGCAGCTGCTCTACGGCGCGGACGTGCAGCACAACCCGCTGCCGAACTGGCTGATCATCCTGTTCGCGGGCCTCGCGGGATGGGAGCACATGCTGGGCATCATGCGCGCGATCACGATCGCCGCCACGGTTGGCGCGGGGCTGATCCTGGCCTGGCTTGCCCGCGCGCTCTGGCGCGACACGGCGTTCGCGGCCTTCGCGGCGCTGGTCTACCTGACGCTTGCCGACTTGTTCTTCTACCGCGGCTGGCTCGCCTACGCCGATCCGCTGTTCGGCTTCTTCGTGTTCGGCGCGATCGCGTGCCTGTGGGTCGCGTGCCTGCGGCAAAGCCGCGCGCTGCTGGCGCTCGCTGTCGCGGCGCTGACGTGCGCGTTCATGACGAAGGCGTTGACCGCCTACGCGTTCTACGCTGCCGCAGCGCTGGTGCTGCTGGCAAACCGGGCATACCGGCCCTTCCTGCTGGGACCCGCCTCGTGGGTGACGCATGCCGTCGCGGCGGCAATGCCCCTGCTGTGGCTCTACGTCGTGCGCGCCGGAGCCGAGCAGGGGGAGCGCATGTTCGGCGAGATCATGGCCAAGCTGGTGCCGGCGGGATGGCTCGACTACCTGGTCAAGCTGGCCAGCTATACGCTCGGCACGGCCTGGGCGCTGGCGCCGGCGCTGCTGCTGGCGGCGTACTACGCCTGGCGCCGGCACGGCACGGGCGGCGCGGCGCAGGACGGCCATTTCCGCGCCGCGCTGTGGATCGCGCTCCTGGGCTACCTGCCGTACTGGCTCGCGCCGCACAGCTCGCTGCGCTACCTCGTTCCGCTCTATCCGCTGGCCGGCCTCGTGATCGCGCGACTGCTGTGGTGCGCGGGTTCGCAGGCCGTGGCGGTGACACGGCGCTGGCTGGTTGCGATGGTGGCCGTCAAGCTGGTGCTGGTCCTGGCGGCGTATCCTTACTACCAGCTGCACTACCGCGGCGTGAACTACGCGGACGTGGCGCGGCAGATCCTGGAACGGACCGCGGGCGAGCCGCTCTACACCACCAATGACAGCGCGAGCGGTCTGAGTGTGGCCGCGCACCTCGACATCCTGCGGCTGCCCGCGCCGCCGGTGGGCTTTCCGCCGGAGCGGTGGGATACCGGCTTCGTCATCGCCTACCAGCCCAACCCGGCCGTCGGCCGGATCGCCGCGCAATACCGCGTGGGCGGGCGGGACCTCTACCTGTTGTGCCGCGGCACGGCTTGCGCCAGGTGACCATGAGCGCGAAAGCATTCAGCCACGTCGCGAATTTTACCGGCTACATGGAGGTCGTCGCCTGGCATTTCACCGGGCGGCGCGACCCCCTCAGGATCCTCGATCTGCCCGCGGGCAACGGGCTGCTGGCGGATGCGCTGAGGCAGATGGGGCATACGGTGACGTGCGGCGACATCAATCGCGAGCGGCCGGATTACCAGTACGTGGACATGGCGGCGCCGCTGCCGTTTGCCGACGCAGCGTTCGACGCCGTCATCTGCCTGGAAGGGGTGGAGCACCTGGTGAACCCGGTGCAGCTGATCGCCGAGCTCGCGCGCGTCACGCGGGCGGGCGGCGAGATCGTCGTATCCACCCCCAACGTGACGAGCCTCTATTCCCGGCTGCACCAGCTCCTGACCGGCGTGCCCTACCAGTTCAATCCTGCCGCGGCGCCGGATCTCGCGCCCGGCGTCGCCGCCGATCGCGGGCACGTGTTCCCGCTGTCGTTCTTCCAGCTTCGCTACCTGTTCGGGCAACACGGCGCGCGGGTCCAGGCGGTGCTTGGCGACCGCTACAAGAAGAAGGCGCTGATGCCGCTGTATCTGTGCCTGCTGCCCTTCGCCTGGGCGGCGTCCTGGCTGCTGATGGTCCGCGGCGGCGATGCCCGCCACGCGCAGCGCAACCGCGAGTTGTTGAGCCAGGCGTTTCGCGCGCCGCTCCTGTTCAGCCGCTCGCTGGTACTGGTGCTCGAGAAACGGGGATAATGGCGGCAATGAAGTGCGTGGTGCTCGGCGGCGCGGGTTTCATCGGCTCGCACCTGGTGGAACGGCTGCTCCAGGCGGGGCACGCGGTCCGCGTCTTCGATTTGCAGGACCGGGGCGCGGCCGGCCACCTGCCGGCCGGCGGCGACATCGAGTGGGTGCGCGGGAGCTTTCTCGATCCACGGGACCTGCGCGCCGCGGTGGAGGGCTGCGACGCCGCTTTTCACCTGGCGTGGACCACGCTGCCGAAGTCCTCGATCGAGGATCCGCGCGCCGACGTCGAGAGCAATGTCCTCGGCACGCTGCGTCTGCTCGAAGCCTGGCGCCGCAACGGCGCCGGCAAGATCGTGTTCGTATCGTCCGGGGGCACGGTCTACGGCGTCCCGCGCAGCGTGCCCATTACCGAAGAGCACCCGACCCATCCGATCACGTCCTATGGCATCACCAAGCTGGCGGTCGAAAAGTACCTCGAGCTCTACCGCGTGCTGCACGGAATGGATTATTGCGTGCTGCGGGTCGCCAATCCGTTCGGCGAGCGCCAGCGCGTGGCCTCGGGGCAGGGCGCGGTGACGGCGTTCCTGCACCGGGCGCACCGCGGAGAGCCGATCGAGATCTGGGGCGACGGCCGCGTCGTGCGTGATTATCTGTACGTCGGCGACGTCGCCGACGCCCTCGCACGCGCGCTCGATTACCGCGGCGAGCGGCGGATCATCAACATCGGCGGCGGCGTGGGCCGCGATCTCAACGAAATCGCCGACGCGATCGAGCGCGTGATCGGCCGCGCGATCGAGCGGCGCCATGCGCCGGGGCGGAAATTCGACGTGCCCGCCAACGTGCTCGATATCCGCCTCGCCCGCGCCGAGCTCGGCTGGCAGCCGGCCACGCCATTCGAGGAAGGCCTGAAACGAACGCTGCGCGGGCTCGACCGGGCCGGCGTCAGGCCGGCATCCCGGTGACCTCGCGAATCGCGGCCGTGACCCGGGCCGCGGGCAGATCGAGCAGGCAGTCGCTGAAGCTCTCGACGTTGCGCTCGCAGCCTTCGTTGTGGCACGGCGCGCACGGCGCATTGCCCTGGACCAGGCGCACCCGCCCCACCGTCTGGCTTCCCACGCGGCGCCAGGGGTTGGCGGACGAGACGTGGCCCATGGGCCATGGCCCCCACTTGACCGGGTCGGTCGGACCATAGAACGCGACAGTCGGGGTGCCGAGCGCCGCCGCCATGTGCGTGAGCGCCGTGTCCGGCCCGAGGTAGACGGCGGCGCGCGCGAGCACGCACCCCGCCGCGCCGAGCGAGAGGCGGCCGGCGAGATTGAGCGTCCCCGGCGGCATGTCGCGCGCGAGATCGGCGACGTAGGCGAGCTCGGCGGGCTCGCCGCCGCCGGAAAGCACGATGCGGTGACCGCGCGCCGCGAGCCACGCCGCGGCCTCGAGCCAGCCCGCGCGGTGCCACATCTTGTAATTGAACCTGGGGAAAGGGTGCAGCACCGCGATCGGTCCCGCCGCCGCGCCGCCGAGCAGCGCTTCCGCCTGTCGCGCCTCCTCCGAGCTCCAGGACACGACCACCTCGTGGCGGGGCTCGATGCCGAGCACGCCGGCCAGCGCGAGGTTCATGCGCACGGTGTGGGTGTTCCAGTTATCGAACGGCACCCATTGGTGGAGGAACCGCTGTTTCCAGGCTTCCCTGGGCGTGGCGTTGAGCAGTCCGGCCCGCCAGCGGCCGGCGAGAAACGCGTAGAGCGTCGGGCGGTCTCCGTGGAGCGTGGACAGCGCGACGTCGTAGCGCCGGGCGAGCTTGAGCAGGAACGCGAGGTGCGCGAACGCATCCGGCCGCTCCGGCACGGTGAGGATGCGCCGGACGTCGGGATTTGCGGCGATCACGCCCTGGGAGCCTTCGAAAACGAGCGCATCGAGCGCGGTCTCCGGCCAGGCCCGCCGGACCGAGCGCATCAAGGGCGTTGCCAGGAGCACGTCGCCGATGCGGCGCGTCACGATGATCAGGACGCTGCGCGGCGGCGTCCTGTCACCCATCACTCATCACCCGTAACGTTCTTGCGGCCCAGCAGCATGAGCTTGGCGTAGCGGTAATAGGAATTCTCGGCGTTGATCACGGCCAGCATGAAGCCCTCGCGGCCGTCGAGGAAGCCCGCGCGCAGAATATAAGTCCGCACGAACGCCCACCCGCCGTGCGCGAGCGCCGTGGCGAGCGAGGCGCGGCGCCCTTCCCGGTGGAACATCGCCGCGCTGCTCGAGGAGTACATGTTGATCTTGACCAGCATCTGCTCGAGGTCGGTGACCGCCTCGTGCATGACCGGCTGGCGCAGCCGGCCCAGCTTGCCGTCCACGATCACGCGGTCGTGGGTGTGATCCTCGGAAAAACGCGCGGCGCTGCGCCGCCACAGCCGGGTGACGTAATCGGGCCACCAGCCGGAATGGCGCATGAAGCGCCCGCAGAAGCTCGAGCGCCGCGGCATCGTGAATGCTGTCCGGTCACCGGGTGCCGCCATGGCGCCCTCCAGCTCGGCGCGCAGCGCCGGCGTTACCCACTCGTCGGAATCGAGGGAGAGCACCCAGTCCCCGGTGGCCCGGTCGAGCGCGCGATTCTTCTGGGGGCCGTGGCCCGGGAAGTCGGGAGTCTGGTGGACGTTGGCCGTGAACTCGCGGGCGATTTCCATGGTGCGATCCGTGCTGCCGGAATCGACCACCACGATCTCGCCCGCCCACGCGACCGACTCGAGGCAGCGGCGCAGCGTGGCTTCGTTGTTGCGCGCGATGACGATGACCGAGAGCGTCACGGGGGGCCGGGCTACGGTTTGTGGACCAGGGCCATGCGATGGGTTTCGAGGTACCACCGCGCAGTCTGCTCCAGTCCCTGCGTGAGCGTAAAGGGCGGCTGCCATTGCAGCTCGCGCCGAATTCTTGCGCTGTCCACCTGCAACGATCCCGTGAGCCGCGCGATCTCGCCTGCTCGTCCGGTCAACGCACCGCCGATACGCATCAAGGCAGGCGGGCAGGGCAGCAGGCGCGCCCGGACGCCGAGCGCGTGCGCGAGCGCGCGCACGAGCCCCGGAGTGGAAACGTCTTCCCCGTCGGACACAAGAAAGGTCCGGCCGGCGGCTTGCGGCGCGTACACGGCCCGCACCGCGGCGTCGACCAGGTTGCCGACGTGGACGAGGCTGCGGCGGTTGTCGATGGACGCGAGCGGCAGCGGCGCGCCGCGCGCGACGAGTTCCAGCAGCCGCAGGAAGTTGCCCTTCACGCCCGGACCGTAGACCAGCGGCGGGCGCAGCACCACCACCTCCAGGCCGGTCTCGGTGGCGACCCGCGTCAGCGCCTCCTCCGCTTCCAGCTTCGATGCGCCATAGGCATCCTCGGGTCGCGGCGGAGCATCCTCGGTGTACGGCTTCACGGTCGACTCCCCGTTCACCTTGATGCTGCTCATGAATACGAGCCGCCGCGCGCCGGCCCCGGCTGCCTGCTGCGCCAGTCGCAGCGAGCCTTGCACGTTGATGCGGCGGTACTCCGCGAGCGGGTCGGGCGCGGTCTCGCGCAGCACGTGGGTGCGCGATACCAGGTGCACCACGCACTGCACGCCGTCGAGCGCGGCGCGCCAGTCGGTGTCAGGGCCGATCTCGCCGACCGCGGCGGCGCCGGGGAAATCGGGATGGGGCGCGCGGACGGCGGTGCGAAACCCTCGCCCGGACGCGGCGAGCGCGGCGCAGAGCGCCCGGCCCACAAAGCCGTTCGCCCCGGTTACCAGTGTGATTCCGTTACTCGTTGCTCGTTGCTCGTTACTCGTCACCAGTGGCCCGTTACTCAAAAAGAGCGGCGATCTTTCCGCGATCCGGCGCATGCACCACGCCCTTCTCGGTGATGAGCGCAGTGACCAGGTCCGCGGGCGTGACATCGAACGCGGGATTGCGCACGTTGACACCGGTCGGCGCCCACTCGACGCCGGCATAGCCCCGCACTTCCGATGCGTCCCGTTCCTCGATCGGGATGGCGGCGCCGCTTGCGAGGCGCAGGTCGATGGTGGACAACGGCGCCGCGACGTAGAAGGGGATGGTGTGCCGGCGCGCGAGCACGGCGATCATGTAGGTGCCGATCTTGTTGGCGACGTCGCCGTTGGCGGCGACGCGGTCGGCGCCGACGATGACCGCATCGATCTCGCCGCGCCCCATCAGGTGGCCCGACATGTTGTCGGTGATCAGCGTGACCGGGATGTCCTCCTGCACGAGTTCCCACGCGGTCAGCCGCGCGCCCTGCAGGAACGGGCGCGTCTCGTCCACGATGACCGAAATCCGCTTGCCCGCCGCCACCGCGGAGCGGATCACGCCGAGCGCGGTGCCGACCGCGGAGCGGATCACGCCGAGCGCGGTGCCG
>MERD01000089.1:65245-89042 GCA_001771935.1 Betaproteobacteria bacterium RIFCSPLOWO2_02_FULL_67_26 | reverse complement strand
TTCGCGCCGAACATGTCGACGTAGAACTTCGCGGTTTTCTCCGGGTCCTTCGTCTTGATGTGCAGGTGGTTGAGCTTCAGCGTCATGGGGGCCTCCTCCGGATGCCGTAATGGGTCCTAGATTGACCGTCTCCGCCGCTCGCGCGCGAGCGCCTCGAGCTTCAGGATAACCGTCTCCAGGTCGGTCAGGTTGGGATTCACCGCGAGCGCGCGCCGGAAGTAGTCGATCGCCTTGTCGTACTCGTCCAGCCGGACGTAGATCTGCCCGTAGCCGGACAGCGCGCCGAAGTGCTGCGGGTTGCGCTTCACCACCTCGTCGCAGTCGGCGAGGGACTCCTGCAGGGCGCCCGCCAGGTAATACGCGGTCGCGCGCTTGTTCCAGCCCTCGGCAAATTCCGGGCTGCGCGCGATCACCGCGCTGAAAATCTCGATCGCCTTCGGGTGGCGGCCCGCGTCCATCTCCGCAACGCCGCTTTCCAGCAGCCGGTCGGTCTCGGCGTCGCCCGAGCGGCTCCACGCGAGCCAGACCGCCTGCCCGGCCACTTCGCGCACGGCGGGATTCTCGTCGGCAAGGCGCTGCACCAGCAGCGGCCCGTCGGCGGCGAGGCCGTTGCGCCCGAAATAGACGACGCCGGCGAGGCGGAAGCGGGCGTCGGCGTCCTCGAGCGCCTTGAGCGCCGCGGCCCGTGATTCCAGCTCGGGGAACGGCTGCGCGGAGGCGGTCTGCGCCAGGAGCGCGGCGAAAAGCAACGGCAGGATACGCGCCATGCCGGAATCTTACGCCGGACCAGGGGGTCATTCACCGCCCGGCGTTCACGGGACACTGGCACGAACGGGTTGAATTGCCCGACAATCGGGTCTCCCGCCATTGCCGAGAGGCCGCCGCCATGCCCGCCACGCACACCGTCGATTGCAACGCCGGAGAGAAGATCCAGGACAAGATCGCGATCGCCAGGCCGGGAGACACGATACTCGTCAGCGGCAACTGCGGCGAGAACGTCGCCATCCCCGCCGAGATGGTGCGCGTCACGCTCGACGGCCAGGGCAAGACCGTGATGCAGGCGCCGCCCAAGGGCGACGGGTTCTTCGTCCGCGGCCGCGAGATCACGATCAAGGGCTTCGCCATCAGCGGCGGGCGCGACGGGATCCACCTGTCCGGATCGGCCTCGGGCGCCTCCGCGAACATCGTGGGAAACACCATCCGCAAGACCGGCCGGCACGGCATCCACCTCGATCACACCAGCGTGGGCCGCATCGCGGGCAACACCATCGAGGACGTGCGCGCGTGCGGCATCGACGTCGCCGAGGCCTCGGTGGCGCGGGTCGGCTACCTGCTCCGCCCGCAGGGCGCCGGCCCCAACACGATCCGCAATGCCGGCGCGCACGGGATCTCGGTCAACCGCCAGTCGAGCGCGCGCATCGTCGGCAACACGATCGAGAACAACAGGGGCAGCGGCGTCCTCGTCACCCGCAACTCGCAGGCGGATGTCTTCGGCAACGCGATTTCCGCGAACGGGGGCGACGGCATCACCGCGAGCCACAGCGCCGGCGTCAATTTCACCAACGAGGACAAGCTCTTCGACCTGGGGCCGAACCGGACCGACGCCAAGTCGAAAAACGCCGGCTTCGGGCTGAGCGGCTCGGTGGGCGGCTACGTCGACGGGCCCTTCGGCACGCTCGACGGCGCGAAGGGCGCCAGGCTGCTCGAGCACGGCTGCATCGACCGCCTGACGACGTAGAAGGAGGAAGCCGGCTACTTCCCTTCCCTCATGGCGCGCGCCTTCTTCGCCGGCGGGCGCTCCCAGCAGCGATGGAGCCAGGCTTTCAGCCGCGGCCACTTCGCGAGATCGACCACCAGCGCGCGGTAGAGCGCCGAGGCGACGTTGAGATCCGCCACCGAGAACGCGGGACCGGCAAGCCACTCCGATTTCGCGAGCGCGGCCTCCAGCGCGTCGAATGCCGGCACGATTTCCTTCCAGGCCGCCTCGGCGAGGTCCGGCTTGCGCTCGGCCTCCGGCAGCTCCTGGCTGTGCCGGACGTAGTTCACGAGCTGGCGGTCGAGGCGGTCGGTCTCCCACAGGCTCCACTGCAGCGCGAGCGCCTCGTGCCTCGGGTCCGACGGGTAGAGCGGGCTCTTGTGCTTCTTCGCCAGGTAGAAGTTGATCGCCATGGATTCCGACAGGATGAACCCGTCGTCGTCGATCACCGGCACGCGGAGATTGGGATTGAGCGCGCGGAATTCCGGCGTCCGCGTCTCCGGCGAGCGCGGCAGCCAGTCCTTGTGATCGTAGGTGAGTCCCAGTTCACCCGCCATCCACAGCACGCGCAGGCCGCGCGATCGGGCGGAGCCGTATAGACGAAGCATGTTTTTTTTCTCCGAATAGTGAGGCAGTGATGAAGGCGGAAGGATGAAGGATGAATGACCTTAAATCAACGTCCGCAGTGCGGACAAACACGATCAGATAACGTAAACTATTATTTGTTTCATAGGGTTACCTCTGATGCGTCCCGGAGTGGCGTAAATACACGTAATCCGTGTAATATCACTGCCATGTGAATTCAAGCGAGATGCCGGCCGATGAAGAACATCACCATTACCCTCGATGAAGACACCGCGCGCCGCGCGCGCGTGCGCGCGGCCGAGCGCGACATGAGCGTGTCGCGCTACATCGGCGAGCTGGTGCACAAGGACATCCGCGATTCGGCTGAATACCAGGAAGCCATGCAGCGCTACTTGTCCAGGGGACCGTTCAAGGAGTTGACGGGCGCCCCGCAGCGCTACGCCACTCGCGACGAATTGCACGACCGAGCGGCTCTTCGATCGAAATGACGTCGCATCGCCATGACTAGAATTACCGTGACGCTGGCCGACGACATCGTGGACCGGGCGCGCGGGCCGGTCGGCCCCGGACGCGGCACATGACCGCTACCGTTTTCGTAGACACCAACGTTTTCGTTTACGCGCGCGACCCGAGGGATCCCGCAAAACAGGCGCGCGCGGAGGACTGGACCGCCCGACTGTGGCGCGACCGTTCGGGTCGCACGAGCATGCAAGTGCTGTCGGAGTACTATTTCAACGTCACACGCAAGCTGGCGCCGCGCGTCGCGCCTGAGGAAGCGTGGGATGACACCAGGACTCTACTCAAATGGGAACCGCACGCGGTCGATGCGGTACTGCTCGAACGGGCGCGCGAAATCGAGCAGCGCTGGCGCCTGTCGTGGTGGGACAGCATGATCGTGGCGGCGGCGCAATTGCAGGGCTGTGCGCTGCTGCTGACGGAGGACCTGCAGGACGGCGCGCTGTACGGCGGCGTGACGGTGCGCAGCCCGTTCACGCTCGATGTCCGGGAGCCCGTTCCGGCCTACGCGGTCGCGTCCCCGCCCCGCCACCGCGGCCGCGGCCGGCCGAGGAAGAGCCCGGCGCCGGCAGCCGCCTAAAGCTTGTCGCCGCGCCGTCCCGCCACCGGAAGCTTCGGCGGCTTCGCCGGCCGGGCCGGCCCCCAGACGCGGCTGTAATAGGTATCCGCGAGCTGCAACGCGGCCACCGGGTTGTGGCCGAGCACGCGGTCCTTGGCGACGAGGACCGTCGTCAGTCCCTTCGCGTGCCTGAAGAACAGGCTGTCGTGACCGATGCACAGGCCCAGCACGATGTTGAATTCGCAGCCGTGCTCGTTGAGGAGCTCGGCCTGGCACACCGGGTTGCAGAGCGCCTCGAACTGCCCGGGGCGGACTTTCTCGTGATCGGCGATGCCCAGGTCCTCCTTCGGTATGCTGCCGGTCTTGCACGCGGCCGACACCACCTCGAAGCCGTGGCTTTCCAGGATGCCGCTCAGCACGTACGCGTGATCGACGAAGCTGATGCAGTTCGCGATGCCGATTTTCCGGTAGCCCATGCGCTTCGCGAATTGCACGACCTCCTCGAGCCGCGTCCACTTGCAGTAGCCCTCGGACTCGACCAGCGCCGATTCGCGCGAGATCCTGCGGACCTCCGGGTCGTCGTAGCGCGCAAGCGCCACCGCCTGGGACCCGGGATCGACCTTCGTCGGGCAGTAGCCGGGGCCGCGCTCGCCCGCCTCGCCCTGGCGGCAGGCCCGGACCGTCGGCGGGCAGTAGGCGCACGCGGGATCTTCGTACTTCATGGGGACTCCCTCCACCGCGATGGCGTTGAACCATCATGCTAGCGGCCCGCGCGCAGGGGGGGTTGTTCTAGATCAAATGGGGATACGACGGGGCCGGGCCCCGCTCTTTGAGGGATGAGGGATGAGGGATGAGGGAATAAAGCCGGCTTACAATCCGTTTCCCATTTGGTCTATATTCGCGGTTCGGCCGGGATTGGACCCCCATCACCCCTCACTCATCACCCATCACCCATCACGCTGGAGGCGCACTCGCCATGGAACGCATGAAAGCAACCGATTTCCCGAAAGAAGTCCTCAGGCTGTTCGACGGTTACGTCCACGGCGGGCTGTCCCGCCGCCAGTTCCTGGACCGCGCCGCGATGTACTCGGTCGGCGGCTTCACCGCCGCCGCGATGCTGGAGGCCCTCAGCCCCAATTTCGCCTGGGCGCAGCAGGTCGCGAAGAACGACCAGCGGATCAGGACGCAAACCCTGGCCTACCCGTCGCCGCAGGGCTCGGGCACGATGAAGGGGTATTTCGCGCGGCCGGCGACGGCCGGCAAGCGGCCCGGCGTGGCGGTCATCCACGAGAACCGCGGCCTCAACCCGTACATCGAGGACGTCGCGCGGCGCCTCGCGGTGGAGGGCTACGCGGCCTTCGCGCCGGACGCCCTCACGCCGGTCGGCGGCTACCCCGGCGACGAGGACAAGGCCCGGGCGCTGTTCGCCAAGCAGGATCCCAAGAAGCGGATCGAGGACCTGGTGGCCGGCGCGAACTTTCTGAAGGCGCACCCGGAGTGCAACGGCACGATGGGCGCGGTGGGTTTCTGCTTCGGCGGCGGCATCTGCGGCCTGCTGGCGGTGCGGCTCCCGGACCTCGCGGCGTCGGTCCCCTTTTACGGGATTCAGCCCAACGCCGCGGATACCGCCAGGATCAAGGCCCCGCTCATGATCCACTACGCCGGCCTCGACGAGCGCATCAATGCCGGCTGGCCCGCGTGGGAGGCCGCGCTCCAGGCGAACAAGGTGAGATACCGGGCGTACATGTACGAGGGCACGAATCACGGCTTCCACAACGACACGACGCCCCGCTACGACGCCGCCGCGGCGAAGCTGGCGTGGTCGCGCACCCTCGCCTTCTTTAAAGAGCACCTGAAGGGGTGACGAGATACGGGTGACGAGGGTCACCTGTAATCGTCACCCTTAATCGTCACTGGTATCGATTTCCGGAGGATAAATGGCATCCAAGTTCCTGCTGTGCAGCTTCAAGACCTGTCCGTGGGTTCAGCGCGCGGCGATCGTGCTGCGGGAAAAGCAGATTCCTTACGACATCTCGTACATCGACCGCGACAACCGGCCGGCGTGGTTCCTGGCGATCTCGCCGCACGCCAAGGTGCCGGTGGTGCAGATCGACGGCAAGGACGCGCTGTTCGAGTCGAACGCCATCGCCGAGTACCTCGAGGAAACCACGGCGCCCCGGCTGCATCCGGAGGACCCGATAGCGCGGGCGCGCAACCGCGCCTGGACCGACTACGTGACGACCTTCGCCAGTGCGATATCGAGCGCGATGTATTCCGACTCGGAGGAGGAATTCACCGCGAAAGCGGCGAAGATCGCCGGCCCGTTCGGCAAGCTCGACGAGGCGCTCGCCGGGCGCGGCAATGCCGGGCCGTATTTCAACGGGCCCAAGCTGTCGCTGGTGGACGCGGCCTACGCGCCGTTCCTGCAGCGCTACACGTTCATGGACCGGCTGCGGCCGCTCGGCATCATCGAGAAGTTCGCGCGCCTCGCCGCGTGGCGCGATGCGCTGCTCAACGCGCCGGCGGTGAAGGCCTCGACCGTGCCGAACATCGAGGCGGTGTGGCAGGAAAACCTGATCCTGCGCAAGCGCTGGCTGGCGAAGTACGTGCCGCAGAGCGTGCTCGGCGCCGCCGCCGCCTAGAAAAAAGGGGAATTAGCCCCCCTTTTTTCGGTGATGCGTGATGAGTAGTGGGTGATGAGTCACCCGCGCAGCGGGTTCGGCTCCGTCAGTCGTCACTCGTCAGTCGTCACCATTTAGCGGAAAGAATTAGACCGGGACCGGCTCCGGCTGCACCGCGCCGGTCTCCGCCTTCGCCGGCGTTGCCGGAACCGCGGCCTTGCGCTGCCGCTCCAGCTCTTCCTGCTCCATCTCTTTCCGCAACTGCTCCATGCGCCGCATCATGTGGAGCCGTTCAACGTATCCGCCGTCGCACATGATCGTCCTCCGGATAAGTGACTGGTGAAAGCGAAGCGTGATAAGTTTACTCCCGTATGAACACACCCATCCAGATCCGCATGGGCGGCTACGGCCCCCCGTCCACGACCTGCAGCCGCGGGTTGCAGATCATGAAAGAGCGGCTCGAGCAGGCGTTCGGCAAGGCCGTGGACGTGAAAATCATCTGGAACGTCATGGATCTCGGCTACAGGGGCAGCGACCTGCTGTGGATGGCCGAGCACGGAATCCTGACGCTCTCCTACCAGTCGACCAGCTACCTCGCCGACCGGGTCCCGGAGCTGGAGCTTGCCGACCTCCCGTTCCTGTTCGACGGCCTCAAGGACGCGCGCGCGGCGATGGACGGCAAGTTCGGCGCGTGGCTGAGCGACAGGATCGAAGAGCGCATTCCCGGCTATCGCATCCTCGGCTACTTCGAGAACGGCTACCGGCATCTCTCGAACCGCCTGCGCCCCGTGCGCACGCCCGCCGACCTGAAGGGCATGAAGATCCGCCTGATGCCCGGCAAGATCCACGCGCGAAGCTTCGAGCTGCAGGGCGCGATCCCCTTCTCGGTGGACATCAAGGAGGGGCTGGAGTCGATCATGGCCGGCAAGGTGGACGCGCAGGAGAACCCGTTCGCCAACACCGTGGACTACGGCGCCCACAAGGCCCATCGCTACCACACCGTGACCGGGCACTGCTATCTCTCGCGCGGCCTCTATCTCAACCGCGCCCAGTTCGAGAGCTGGCCCCGGGAATTCCAGGCGGGCATCCAGGCCGCCGCGCGCGAGGCGATCGCGGCGCAGCGCGATCTTGCCGTCGAGGAGGAGGCCGTCGCGCGCAAGGCGATCGAGGCCGCCGGCGGCGAGATCCTGGAGCTGACGCCGGCGGAGCGCGCCGCGTTCGCCCGCAACGTCAAGCCGCTGCACGACGAGGCGCGCAAGCGCTTTGGCGAGGAGGTATTCGCGCTCGCCAAAGCCCGATGACGGGATAACAAAAAACCCCGCCGCGGCGGGGTTTTTTACGGGACCGGCGTTAGACTTTGCCGGACTTGCGCTTCTCGATGTGCGTTTCGACGCCCTTCTTGCCCTCGTCGGTTTCCGGCTTCCAGACGTTCTGGTGCTTGAGGAGGCCGGCTTTCTCCCAGTTGTGCGTCGGATCGCCCATGTAGACGATGAACACCTCGCAGCCGTCGGGATACTCGTACGGCCCGTGCGGGATGTCCCAGCCGAACACGTAGTCGCCGGGGCGCAGGTCCTTGCCCGCCACGCACATGCGGCCCTTGGTCACCAGGATCGAGTGCCAGCTCTTGTGGGTGTGCGCGGGCTCGACGTATCCCGGCGGGAAGCGATGCTTCATGTCGATGCGCTTCATCACCGGGTCGTAGTTCAGCACCTTGACCTGGACGCCGGGCGGGAGCTTCAGTATCCCGCGCACGTCGTCGCTCTCCCACGGCACCTCGTGGTCGTGGATCGCCTTGAACGTGTGGTCGAACCCGTCCGCGGGCTTCGCCGCGGCTTCCTGCTCCGTCTTCGCTGCCATTGCGTTTACCCTCCTGTCCGATTCCGACGATCCCGATGCCGCCATCCCGGCTCGACGGGCGACTATTGTCGCCGATACCGGCGGCTACCGACAAGCGCGCCCCGCGCGGCGGCCGCCCGTTCCATACGAGGTATAGTGGCAGCCGGTTGAACAGCGCGCCGGCGTGAATAGCGCAACGGCAGCGTCCGCATGATGGAAAAACAGTTTCGCAACGTGATCGTGCTGTCGGGCTGCCAGGCGACGCTGCAGACGACCGGCGTGACGATGATCGCGGTCACCGGGCTGGCCGGCCTCGCGCTCGCCAGCGACCCGGCCTTCGCCACCATCCCGCTCACCTGCTACGTGCTGGGCTCGGCCATCACCACCATCCCCGCGTCGCTGCTGATGGGCGCGATCGGCCGCCGCGCGGGATTCCAGGCCGGGACCGCGATCGGCATGCTCGGCGCGGCCGTCTGCTCGGCCGCGATGCTGGCCGCGAATTTCTGGGTGCTGTGCGCCGGCATGACGGTGATGGGCGTGTACACGGCGTTCGGCAAGTACTATCGCTTCGCCGCCGCCGACGCGGCGAAGGTGGAATTCCGCGCCAAGGCGATCTCGCTGACGCTCGCCGGCGGCATCGCCGGCGGCATCATCGGCCCGGAGATGGCGAAGCGCACGGCCCACCTGTTCGCCGATCACGTTTATCTCGGGTCGTACCTGTCGCTGATATTCGTCTGCCTGGTGGCCACGCTGCTGCTGACGCGCCTCGACATCCCGCAGCTCTCGGAGCACGAGCGCCGGGAATCCGGCCGGCCGCTCTCCGAGATCATGCGCCAGCCGGTGTTCGTCGTCGCCGCGCTCGCCTCGATGCTCTCCTACGGCATCATGAATCTCTTCATGACCTCGACGCCGCTGGCGATGCGCGCGCACGAGCACCCGTTCAACGACGCGGCGTTCGTGCTGCAGTGGCACATGATCGGGATGTACGGGCCCTCGTTCGTCACCGGCTCGCTGATCCAGCGCTTCGGCGTGCTGAACATCGTCCTCGCCGGCATCGTGCTGCTGTTCGTCTGCATCCTGGCGGCGCTGGCCGGCACCGCGCTCCTGAATTTCTGGGTCGCGCTGTTCCTGCTCGGCGTCGGCTGGAATTTCATGTACGTCGGCGGCTCGGCGCTGCTGACCGAGTGCCACGCGCCGGCCGAGCGCGCCAAGACCCAGGCCGCGAACGACTTCATGGTATTCGCGACGATGGCGGTCTCGTCCGCGTCGTCCGGCCTGCTGCTCAACAAGAGCGGGTGGCACGCGGTCAACTACGGCTCGCTGCCGTTCCTGCTGCTCGCCGCGGCGGCGACGATCTGGCTGATGTGGCAGCGGCGCGCCGCCGGCACGCGGCCCGCCGTCGATCCCGTTCCCGAGCGCGTGATCAGCGACTGAGGTCACTCATCACCCATCACCCATCACTCATCAGCGATGCCTTTCCTCGACCTGCCCGACTGCAAGCTGTACTACGCGATAGACGACCACACCGACGCGTGGACGCGGCCGGACACGGTGCTGTTCGTTCACGGCTTCACCGAGTGCACCGAGGCGTGGCGCGCGTGGGTGCCGCACTTCTCGCGCCGCTACCGCATGGCGCGCATCGACCAGCGCGGCTTCGGGCAATCGGGCGCGGTGCCGAAGAATTTTCCGCTCACGACGGCGCTGTTCGTGGACGATCTCGCGCGCGTCATCCGCCACGTCGCGAACGGGCCGGTGCACGTCGTCGGCGGCAAGAGCGGCGGCATCAGCGTCCTGATGCTCGCCGCGACGCATCCCGAGCTCGTGAAGACGATCACGGTCTCCTGCTCCCCCGTCACGCCGCCCAGGGCCGACGGGTGGGTCGAGGAGATGGAGCGCGACGGCGTGCGGAGCTGGGCGCGGCGGACGCAGCGCGACCGGATGGGCAGCAAAATGCCCGAAGCGGGCATCGAGTGGTGGTCGGACATGATGGGCCGGACGGCGCTCTCGACCGTGCACGCCTACCTGCGCTGGGTCGGCGCGATCGACATCCGCGAGGACATCAAGCGCATCCGGTGCCCGACGCTCGTCATCGGCACCGATACCGCGCGCCGCGGGAAATCGGTGTTCGAAAGCTGGCAGAAGACGATCGCGAACTCCGAGCTCGCCATCCTGCCGATGGACGGCTACCACGCCGCGGGCACCGATCCCGACACCACCGCGGGCGCGACGCTCGAATTCCTCGCGCGCCACGCCTGAGCGTCAGTCGTCAGCCGTCGCGCTCCTGCGGTTGAGCGCGGCGCCCCCGCCCATCAGCATCGCGCAGGTCCAGAACACCGGCGCCAGCCCGAGCGCGGCGCCGAGCGCGCCGAACACGGGCGGAATCACCACGTGCGCGCCGTAGCTCACGGCCATGCGCATCGCGATCGCCTCGCCGGAACGGCCGGCCGGGGCCGCGTTGAACGAGAGCACCATGGACAGCGGCTGGCCGCAGCCGAGCCCGAGCCCGACCACGAAGGATGCGGCACCGAGCAGCCACGGATTCACGGTCAGGGGAATCACGACGAAGGACGCGCATGCGACCACCATCGTAACGGCGATCATGCCGTGCTCGCCCAGGCGCGCGGTGACCGGCGGGATCAGCAGTCGCACCAGGAAGCCGGCCGCGCCGAACGCGCCGACGATGAGCCCGATCGCGCTCGCGGAGAGCCCCGCGCCGTGCGCGTAGAGCGGCAGGTAGATGTTGTAGAGATCGATTCCGGTCATCACGATGCCGTTGGTGAGGAGCGCGTTGCGCAAGGCCGGCAGGCGCAGCAGGTCCGCCGCGGCCCCTTGCTTCGGTGCTTCCGCCGCGCCGGAGCGCGCCGGGATCTCGCCGCGCCCGAACTGGAACAACGCCAGGCACGACGCCGCGATCGCCGCCAGCGCGAGGTACGCGATGGCGTGGCCGAACCCGTCGATGGTGAACCCGACCAGCACCGGCCCGGCGACGTTGCCGCCGGCGTCCGTGAGGCTGTAATAGCTGTAGTTGCGCGTGCGCGTGCCGGGCTGGGAAAGCACCCCGACCAGGTTCTGCATCGCGACGATGAAGAGCATGCTAGTAAAACCTACCAGCGGCGCCGCGACGAACAGCATCTCGAGCGAGGGCACCAGCGCCGGCAGGGCCAGCGTGATGGCAAACCCGGCAAGCCCGGCGTGCATCAGGGTATGGTTGCCGAGCCGGTCGGCGACGCGCCCGGCGTAAACCACAAACAGGAACGGGAACAGACCGTAGACCGCGAACAGCATGCCGGTCGCGAACGGCCCGGCGCCGAGCTCGACCGCGAACAGCGTCATCAGCACGCGGCTTCCCTTCAGGCTCACGAACGTGACGGCGGAAAGCAGCAGGACGAGCGCGATGGCCATGGGGAACGGCGATTATAGCGGCGCGGTGTGCTAGCATCCCCGCCACTTCGGATCACGAGCGAAGGAATCCGCATGCCGGTCAGGATTGCCCACAATCTGAAACTGCTCGCCCAGCACACCGCGGGCGGCGCGCCGAACCTCGGCGAGGGCATGGCGATGAAGATAAAAGATTCGAGGCGCTATCTGTACATCGCACACGAGCACGCGCCGGCGAGCTTCTCGATCTTCGACGTGACCGAACCGTCCGACCCGAAGCTGCTGTGGCAGCTGCCGCTGCCGCACCACAACGTGCGCGGCAATTCCCTCGCGCTGCGCGGCGACATCCTGCTGATGGCCTACCAGGTGAACAAGCCCGGCCTCAAGCCCGCGGGCTTCCAGGTCTACGACGTCTCCAAGCCGGCGGAGCCGCGGGAGATCGCGTTCTTCGACCTGTCGGGCCCACCCGATTCCCATGCCGTGGGCGTTCACTACGTTTCATTCATGGACGGCCGCTATGCCCACATCAGCGCCGCCCACCCGGATTTCGTGCCGAACGACCCCAAGGACAACCAGTTCTACATGATCGTGGACCTGGCGAACCCGTCGAAGCCCACCGAGGCCGGACGCTGGTGGCTGCCGGGCCAGAGGAAGGGCGACAAGGAGCAGGCGCCCCCGCGCCACGTCGCGCCCTCGCTCGACTTCGCCATGCGGCCGCATCACACGCTCTGCTACCCCGAGCGGCCGGACCGCGCCTACATCGGCTACATCGACGCCGGCATCGTGATTCTCGACATCGCGGACAAGGCGCATCCGCAGCTCGTGAGCCGCCTCGACTACCACCCGCCGTTCCCCGGCTTCACCCATACCGTGCTGCCGCTGTTCGACCGCGATCTCCTCGTCGTCACCGACGAGGCGACCGGGGACCACGGCCTCGACTGGCCGAAGCGCTGCTGGATGGTGGACCTGCGGCTGGAGACGAACCCGGTGATGATTTCGAGCCTGCCGACGCCGCACGAATTCGGCGAGTTGCACAGGATCGGCGGCCGCATCGGCGCCCACAACATCCACGAGAACGAGCCGGAGCCGGGGGCCGCGAAGCTGCAGAACACGGTGGCTTCCACGTGGTTCAGCGCGGGACTCCGCGTCTACGACATCGCCGACCCGTACCGGCCGGAAGAGATCGCCGCGTTCCTGCCGGAGACGCCCGCGGGGCAGCGCGGGTGCCGCATCAGCGACGTGTTCGTGGACGACCGCTCGATCCTCTACGCCGCCGACCGCGCGTGCGGCGGGCTCTACGTGCTGGAATACGTCGGCAAGCGGCCGCTCAACTGAGCGTTACTGCACGCCGAGCAGGGCGGCTTTTGCCGCGTCCACGGCGGAGGTCCACTCCTCGCGCGGAGACGTCCCGGCAGCGTGCGCATCCATCAGGGTGATGACCATGGCGAGCGTATCGGAGTCGAAGGCGGAGATTTCCGCGCGCCGGAACTCGCCCATCTGGTAGGTCAGCGCGGTCAGTATCCGGGCAAGCAGGCGGGATTGCGTGAACGCGGGGTTCTGCGTGATCTTCCTCACTGCGGCAGCCAGTGGATCGCCGATCGGAACGCGCGCGAGAGAGCGCGCGACGCGCCGCAGCTCTTCCTGGAACCGGACCGCCGATAGCAACTCGGTCGCTGCGGCCGCGGTCCTCGCAACAGTGCCCTGTTCGCTCACGCCGGGTTACACGCCGAGGCTAGTCACCGGGCGGAGTGGTCTGCTCGTAGGCGCGCGCGAATTCCTCGGCCGCGGCGATGCTCTGTGCCGCCGCCCCTTTGAACAGCTTCTCGAGGCTGGAACCCTGGACGACCCGCTCCATGATTCCCGGTGAAACCGTTTGAACGTAAATCTGCGTCGCGAGTTGCATGATATCGATCGACATCTGGAGAGGCCCTCAGGTCAGTGAAAAATCTAGGCGTAACACCGCAACTTTTGCGAAAACTCCACCAGCGGCCGGATGCCGCTCGCCTCGGCGCGCTGGCACCAGTCCTGCAACCGGCGCACCAGCTGCTCCTTGGATGCGGTCGAGCGCTCCCATAGCGCGATGAGCTCGTGGCGCATGGCGTGCATCGTCTGCAGTGCGTGGGCGTCCTGCCCGTCGGCGCCGATGCGCTGCAACGACTTGGCGTACTTCGCCAGGACGTCGTAGCGGTGGGTGATCACCGCTTGCAGCATCTGCAGGTTCGGGATCAGCCGGGGCGCGGCGAAACGCGGTACCGGCGCGACGCGCTTGACCGTCGCGAGCCCCAGCGCTTCGAGCATGCGGATGTACATCCAGCCGATGTCGAACTCGTACCACCTGCTCGACAGCCTGGCCGACGTCGTGTAGGCGTGATGATTGTTGTGCAGCTCCTCGCCGCCGATCAGGATGCCCCAGGGCACGATGTTGGTGCTGGCGTCGGGGGTGGACGAATTGCGGTAACCCCAGTAGTGGCCGATGCCGTTGATCACGCCGGCCGCCCAGAACGGGATCCAGGCGATCTGCGTCAGGAAAATCAGCACCCCGGGCACGATGCCGAACAGGACCACGTCGGTGAAGCCCATCAGCGTCAGGCCAAGTTTCAGGTAACGCGAGTAGACGTGGCGCTCGAGCCAGTCGTCGGGCGCGCCGTGGCCGTAGCGCTCTATGGTCGCGCGGTTGCGAGTCTCCTTGACGTACAGGATGACCCCGCCCCACAGCACGCGGTTGATGCCCAGCACCTGTGGACTGTGCGGGTCCTCCGGCGTTTCGACCTTGGCGTGGTGCTTGCGGTGGATCGCGGCCCACTCCCGCGTCACCATGCCGGTCGTCAGCCACAGCCACAGCCGGAAACAGTGGCTCACGGCCGGGTGCAGGTCGAGCGCGCGGTGCGCCTGGTGGCGGTGCAGGAACACCGTGACCGCGATGATGGTGACGTGCGTCAGCACCAGGGCCACGATCACGTGGCCCCACCACGGAAGGTCGAACACGCCGGAAAACAGCAGGCTGTCCATTGTCACCGCTCCTTGCGAGGGTATTGCATCGTCCCGGCAATTGTCCGCCGCGCGGCCGGGCCGCTCTGTGCGCCAGCGCACATACGGTCGAATAGTGCTGCTATAGCCTTCGCGTCATGCCGGCTGCGATCCCCATCCCCGTTGCAAACAGCCTGCTCGCCGCCCTGCCCCGCGCCGAGTACGAGCGTCTGATTTCCGGCCTCGAACAGGTCAAGCTCGCTTTCGGGGAAGTGCTCTATCAGCCCGGAGAGCAGATTCGCCATGCCTACTTCCCCAACGACTGCCTGGTTTCCCTCTTCGCGGTAGTGGAAGACCGCACGGTACTGGAGGTCGGGCTGGTCGGCAGCGACGGGATGGTCGGCGTTCCCCTGGCACTGGGGATCGGCGTCTCACCCGTTCGCGCCCTGGTGCAGGGAAGCGGTGCCGCCCTGCGGATGGAATCAACGCGCTTTGGCCACGAATTCAATCGCAACCCGTCGCTGCGGCGAGACCTGTTCCGCTACACGCATTCATTGATGGCCCAGGCCGCGCAGACCGCCGTGTGCAGCCGCTTCCACCTGCTGGAAGCGCGCCTCGCCCGCCTGCTGCTGATGACGCGCGACCGCATGCGGTCGGACGATTTCCGTCTCACGCACGAATTTCTTGCGCAAATGCTGGGCGTGCGGCGCGTCGGCGTCACCAAGGCGGCGGGCACCCTGCAGCAGCGCAACCTGATCCGCTACAGCCGCGGCGGAATCCGAATTCTGGACCGGAAGGGCCTCGAAGCCGCTTCCTGCCGGTGCTACCAGATCGTCAAAAACGTGCACGACCGCACGCAAGACGGGCAGTCAAATCGCAAAACCTCACCGGTCGCCGCTGTGGCTTGAGACAGCGACGACCCGGTTCAACCGGAAAAACAATATCGCCAGCTGGTAAGCTAGACTTACTTACATCAACGTATACCACCCGCACGATGATCGCAAAGCGCAAACCCAAGCGCGCAGCGTACGGCATTCAGGACAAGGTCCGAACGCTGCGCGGCGAAGGCATCATCAAGCACGTGTTTCCGCGCGGCCCGCACGGCAAGAACGCTTACGCCGTGGATTTTGGCAACAAGCGCTTCGGCGTGATATTCGCCGAAGACGAGATCACTTTCCTGGAAAAGGGCAAGCAATCACCCTGAGCGCGCCTTGTCGCTCAGGCCTTCGCCGCCGCCGCGGCCTGTTTTCTTTTCTCCGATGCCGCCTGCTTCTGGGCCTTTTCTCCGTCGAGCCGAACCGCCTCCGCCCGCTCCTCGGTCTCCCGGCGATCGCGCTGGAGCTCTCGTTCGAATTCGGGCCATCGAAGCTTGTAGCCCTCCAGCTCGGCGGCCGCCTCCTCCGCTGCGGGCGGCGCCAGGTCGCGTAGGTAGTTCGGCGCAAAGCGGTACGAAGGCGGCCTCCAGTTCTCCCGCTTAGCGCCGAAAATCACGGCATCCCGGCAGCGCAGAAACAGGAGGTCCGTCTTGATATTGGGCACATTGGCCGGAATCCGCCGGTCGAGAACCACCCAGCCGTGCTCTTTGCTATAGCCCCACCATTGCATATCGGTTTTCTCCGCGCCCGCTACCGCTTGTGCGCTATGTTCACGAGTTGTCCGTAGGCCTTTTCATCGGCTTCGCCCTGCTTCCGGGTCGAATCCTTGAGCATCGCCAACAGCGCCTTGATGTCCTTCGAGATCTCGGAAAGGCTGGCAAGCATCTGCTGTTCTTCTGCTGGTGTCATGATTGAAGGTCCCGGTTTACTGAATGGCTGTCTGGCCGCCGATGGACACGCTGAAGTTGGCGGTCTGCAGCTTGTAGGGTGACGGGATATACACGAGCTCGATGCGGATTTCCTTCAGTTTCTTCGCCTTCAGGGCCTCGGCGGGGAAGTCCACGTCCACGGCCTGGGTGGCATCCTGCCCCGGATCGAGCCGGTCGGTGGAGTTGTACGAGCCGGAAAACTTGAGCGCCGGCTCGGTCCGCGCTTCCTCGATCTTGATCAGCTGGCCCTGGTCATCGATGTACAGGATCTTGGCCCCGATGAGGCGCACGGTCTGGTCGGTGGAGCTGTTCGTCAGCTTGAGCTTCCCCGTGAGCTTCGCCGGGGAATCAACGCGGCCGGAGTCCTTCTCGACGCGCTCGGTGACCTTCAGCTCCGTGACCTCGCCGCTCACGATCCCGGCCTTCACCATGACCTGGTCCGGCGTCACCGTGTAGACCTTGTCCTCGATCACCGCCATCGTTGCCGGCGGCTTCTGGGCGCAACCGAAAGTCGCCGCCACGGCCGTAGTCGCCATCATCACACTCATCAATTTCCGCATAACCGTCTCCTCAATAGACAAAATGCTGATGTTCACCTTGCGCCATTATTTGCTTTCGGTCCGGATCGCTCTGTGCGCTAGCGCACTTAAAGGGAGTATGCTGTCCGCTCGAACCCTGTCGCCGTCGTCAGGTGCGGCATTCAGCCGCACCGGCGACGGCATCCTGAAGGCGGAAAGCGCCGGCCCGCAATGACTGCGTCCCTCAAACCCGAGCAAAACCAGCTGCTTGCCGCACTGCCGGCCGCGGACTACGAGCGCCTGCTGCCTCATCTGGAACCGGTGATACTGCCGCTGGGCCTGGTGATCTTCGAGTCCGGCAGCAAATTGCGGCACCTGTATTTCCCCGCCAGCGGCATCGTGTCCCTGCTCTACGCCATGGAAAACGGGGCCTCGACGGAAATCGCGGTCATCGGCAACGAAGGCGTGGTCGGGATCGCGTTGTTCATGGGTGGTGAAAGCACGCCCAGCCGGGCAGTGGTGCAAAGCGCCGGCCACGGCTACCGGCTCAAGGCCGCCGTTCTGAAAACGGAATTCGAGCTCGGCGGCCCGCTGCAGCACATGCTGCTGCGCTACACCCAGGCGCTGATTGCGCAGATGACGCAGACCGCGGTCTGCAACCGGCACCATGCAGTGGACCAGCAACTGTGCCGCTGGCTCTTGTTGAGCCTGGATCGCCTGGTCTCAAGCGAGCTCACCATGACGCAGGAACTGATCGCAAACATGCTGGGGGTGCGCCGCGAGGGCGTGACGGAGGCCGCCGGCAAGCTGCAGGAGGCCGGGCTGATCCGCTACAGCCGCGGCCACATCACCGTGCTCGACCGCCCGAAGCTGGAGAAACGGGTCTGCGAGTGCTACGGGGTAGTGAAAAAAGAAATGGACCGCCTGCTCCCGGTCCAAACCGTAAGGTAGTTCAGATCTTCGCTGCCCGGGGTATGCGCCCCCGGGGTCCGGCCGCCGGGACATCGGTCGTGGGTATTGTCCCCCTGGAGCCGGCCACAGGCGTTACATGCTTTTCTTGACGTCCTTTGCGGTGTCCTGCGTCATTTCGCCGCCTCGTTCGATGTCTTTCCCCATGCCTTCAACCGTGTTGCAACCTGCGATGGTGCCCAGCATGCCCAACAACATCAGTGTCGCCAAGATTCTTTGAAACATGGTGTATCTCCTATTACGTTATGTAAGGTGAAAAGGATTAAACGGGTTTTCGCCCGCTGATGATCCTGAGCAGGACGACCACGATGGCGATCACCAGAAGCACGTGAATCAGGCCGCCGATGGTGGTGGAAGTGACCAGCCCAAGCAGCCACAAGATCAGCAAGACGACAGCGATGGTATAGAGCATGGCAAGACTCCTTCGCTTGGTTTGCGTCAGCCGGATGTCAGGCGTTCGACTGGATCACGCCGTTGATGACCTTGACCCGGTCGCCGGCGCGCCACGATGGCGCGTTCGCTTGGTTGATCACCCGGCTCGACCCGTCTTCGAAGCGGACGGTGATGTCATAGGTCTTGTTCGATTTCACCCGTTTCTCGACCTCGTTGCCGGCCACTGCTCCACCCACCGCGCCAACCACCGTGGCGATCTTCTGGCCGCTGCCGCCGCCGACCTGGTGGCCGAGAACGCCGCCCACGACCGCTCCGCCGACTGCGCCGATGCCGGATCCTTCGCCCTTCGTTTCGATCTCGCGCACCAATTCGACCACGCCGCATTCGGCGCACCGCCACCTGGCGGGTGTGCTGTCAGCTACTTGCACCGGGGCCTTGGCCGGGGCCGTACGCGTCCTCGCGGCGGCGGGCTTCGCCGGCGCCGTGGGCTGTTTGGTGAGCGCAATGGTCTCGTTGGGGCTGCTGGTCGAGGTCGGAATCCAGCCCATGATGGCCGCAATGCCGACGGCACTGAACACGGTTACCGCGATGCCCGCGATCCAGAACAGCGTGTGGGGGGATTTTCTGTCTTGAGTTTCCATATCATTTCCTTTTTGGGTTATTGCGATTGTCCTCTTCGCGGCCGGGATACTCTGTTCGACAGCGTACATATAACGAAATAGCCCTGCCATAGCCTGTGCGCCATCAGAAAGGCACCGCCACGGGCCCTTTTCCCTGGTGGGTGGCCCCAAGCCAGGCGGTTCAGCGCGGAATTCTCAGGAATGCGGGCGCAGCAACCGGCCCGTTTCGTCCAACCGGCGCTGCGCCTGCTCGACCACGCGCCGCAGATCTGCCTGGCGCTGCCAGTAGCGCCGGTTCGCCTCGCTTGCGCCGGTACCGTGGGCCTGCTCGCCGGGCAGCCGTTCCGCGCCTTGCTCGCGCTCCAGTTGAGCCTGCCGAAGCCTGCGCGCCGCTTCGTTCGCGTCGATGGTGGCGGCGTGACGCGAGGACATGGCGGTGTTGCTGGCCAGCGCGTTCGCCACGTCCAACGCCGGGACCGTCGCCGCTCGCGGCGACGGTGTGGTGTCGGGTCGATCCGTGTACGTGATGCGCCCCGCTGAATCGACCTGCTTGTAGATCGTTTGAGCCGGCACGCCCGCGGCGGCGCAAAGTAACGCCGCCGCGCAGATTCTCCACACGCTATGCCGAACACGGCGGCGGGAATTCATGGGGGCCGCCTCGTTCACGATGGGCCGGCTCAGCCGTCCCGCCCGTCAGTCGCCTGAACGCTTCGAGGCCAGAAAGCCGATAAATATGCCGACGGCTGCGGCCACGCCGATAACGGTCCACGGGTTGCCATGCACATAGCCATCGGCTTGCCTGGCTTTTTCGAGCACCGGTTGCGATGCGTCCGCCAGTGCGGCCTTGGCGCGCCTCAATTTCTCCTCGAATTTCGTCCGTGCTGCCGCAAAGCCTTCGCCCGACACCGTCGCCGCGGCCTTCAGCAGATCCTCGCTGTCGGCGATCACGCTCCTGAGATCACCGGCCATCCTGACTCTGGCCCGATCGAATTCGTCCACTGCCTGATTCATCATCGCTGTCTCCTTGGAATGCCGTTAGGTCGTACCCTGTCCTGGTTCTTGATGCTCAAGCTGAGCAACGATCATCGGCCTATTTCGCGGCGCGGTCTGTACGCTGGCGAGCATAGGGCGCGACAGGAAAAAGCCGGCTACAACAGCCGGCCTTTTTCACAAGCATCGTCACGCGCCGGGAACGTAGCAAAACGTGCGCGCGTGCTACTGCCAGGCTATTACTTGTTCTTGCCAACCTGGTTGCCTATCACGGCGCCGACCGCCGCACCGCCGACCGTTCCGACCGTGCTGCCGCCCGTAAGGACCGCGCCGCCGACGGCACCTATGCCGGCGCCGATCGCGGTGCTCTCGTCCCGCGCCGACATCCCGCTACAACCACCCACGCCGAGCAGCACTGCCACGGCAACCGCACTGACTGCAAACCTATGCATCGTTTTCATTGGAATACCTCTTTCTCATATTTCGGTTATGAAACGGCTATCTGAATCGATTATCACCCTCGCCCGGGACCCGGTCTGTGCGCTAGCGAGCACAGGAAGAGACTTTTCAGCTGCAGCTGCGGCCGCTTCCTAGCGTCCAAGCAGCTCGCCGGCCGGTTTGAGCGATTCGACGCGGTCGCAGATCACCTTGGCGATGGCGACCAGCGGCGCGCCAATCAGCAAGCCCCACACGCCCCACAGCCACCCGAAAAACAACAATGCGATGAACAGCACCGCGGCGTTCACGCGTGCGAAGCGGCTTTGCAGCCAGGTCATGAACACGAACCCGATGGCGCCTGCCACGAGCAACGACACGCCCGCAACCGCGAGCGCATGGAACAGCGAGCCGAACTGCAGGAAGGCAGCCACGCCGCTGGCGAGCGCGATCACCGCCGGTCCCAGGTAGGGAACGAAGTGCAGCACGCCGGCGGCGACGCCCCACAGGCCCGCCTGCTCCATTCCAAGCGCCTCGAACGCAAGCCAGGTCACTACGGCGAGCAGGGTATTCGACACGAGCATGGCGAACAGATAGCGCTGGACCTGCACGTCGATTTCTTCGAGGATCAGCACGACGTCTTTCTTGCGGGTCAGCGACGGCCCGACAAGGCCCACCAGCTTGCGCCGGAAGTGCCCGCCCGAAGCGAGCAGGAAATAAGCGAGCAGGACCACGATCGGTGTCTGCGCAGCGACCGTGATCACCAACGCGGACTGCATGAGCATATAGTCGCGTAACCAGGCGGTGGGTTCGGTATCCCGGGCCGAGATCGCGCGTGCGGCCGGCCCTTTTTTCTCGCCGGCGGCCTCGGCAGTAGCTCCCTCGAGCTCCTTGGCGGCTTCCTGCATGTTCTGCAGTGCCGTCGGGCCGCTGGTGCGCGAGGCGCTCAGGTTCTGCCGCAGTTTTCGCGCGGCCTCGGGCAGCTTCTCGATCATCGCCGCCGCATCGTCGCTCAACGAGAATGCGACCCAGGACAAGCCGCCGACCAGCACGGCCAACACCAGTGCCGCCGCCGCGGGACGCGGTATGCGATTCGCCTTGAGCCACTCCACCACCGGGCTCAGCGCGTAGCTCGCGAGAATGCCGATCAACAACGGGACGAAAAAGGCGCGCGCCAGATACAGCGCGGCGACGAGCGCGATGACCGCCAGTACGCCGACCGCCACTTTCGTGTGCCGGTCGCGGACCCTGCGTTCCGCAACGGCTATGGGTTGCGCGACCGGGACCGGCGCCTCGGACACCACCGAGGGCTCGCCTGCGGCATCGGGCAAGGGCATTGCCCCGGCGGCGCTGACCGGCGCTAACTTCATTGCTGCCACGGGTCTGTGCCGGCGATCACTATCAAGCGTTCCCCCGTCCGCCATCGCGCCGGGTATGCTTCGTTGATCACGCGGCTTGATCCATCGGCCATGCGGATGGTGATTTCGTAGCCCCTGGTCGACACAATCACGCCGCATTCGGGGCACTTCGGCCTGGCTCGAGCCTCGCTCGCCGTCGGCGCCGGGGCCGCCTGAGCGAGCGCGAGGATGTCGCCGGAATCGCCGGTCGAAGTCAGGCCCCAACCCATCATGCGCGCAAATCCGGCGGTGCTGAACAGGATCACTGCGATGCCTGAGATCAACAGCGGTAGTACCTCCCGCGCCGCGCCGGTGCGGTCGAAATACGGGGACTTGTCGGCTCTCTTTTTCATGTTACGGCTGCTTACCGCGCGACATTCACTGTCTTGAATCCACCCGGCCGGTTCTTGTCCCAGAGCGACTTGATGAGACCCTCGATCCCGCCATCGCGCACCTTGCCGGCAAACGTTTCGCGATAAGTCGTAACCAGGCTGACGCCGGCGATCTTGATGTCGTAGACCTTCCACCCCGCCGGCGTCTTCTCCATGTCGTAGTCGATGGTCATGCGTTCCCTGCCGGACTGCTGCACGTCGGACCTGACCGTGACCTCGGTCGCGTCGGGCGCCGCGCGCAGCGGCTTGTACTCGATCACCTGGTCGCGATAGCCCGACAGCGCGGTGGAATACGTGCGCACCAGCAATGTCTTGAACTCCGTGGTGAGCGCCTCCTGCTGCTCGGGCGTGGCGAGGCGCCAGTTGCGCGCCACGGCGGCCTGCGTCATGCGGGCGAAGTCGAAGTGCGGCAGGATCCTGGTCTCGACCAGATCGGCGACCTTCGACGGGTTACCCGCCTGGATGTCCTTGTCCTGCCGGATGATGGCGAGCACATCCGAAGTGACCGTCTTCACCAGCACGTCCGGCGCAGCGTCCTGGGCGAGTGAGAGCGGCGCAGCAACCGACGTTGCCAGCACCAGCGCAGACGTGAAAATAAGCTTTTGCATATTGCTTCCTTCGTCCTTCCTATAGGTTGACCAGCTCCAGCTCGCTTCCGTTGTGCGTGAGCTTCTTGCCTTCGGGCAGCTTCAGGTAGGGCCCGGCTTCTTCAGCGGTGAGCCCGTACGCAAAACTCATCGGGCCCCGGCTGAAGCTGCCGGCGCCGTAGCCGCGGAACATGCTCAAACGCTGAAAATGGAATGTCGCGGTGGTGCCATCAGTGCAATGCATCTTCCCCGAACCACCCCGTTCGGCGGTGGAAGTGAACTGTCCGAGGCAGGAAACAGCGGGATTCCTTTGTGACGTTATGGTGAGTGTTCCCGCGCCGCTGAGATGGCCTTCGGCCTCACCCACGAACAGGTCATCGGCCAGTATCGCAATGACCGCACGCGTCGCTGAAAACAGCCCCGCACATGCCGGAGTTGCCGGGCCGGCGAGTCCGATACCCGCGGCAAGAACCGTAATCCACATTTTGCGCATTGAAGCCGACCCCGATTGAATAGCGCTCGACAGCGGAAATTTGCGGCCGGTGAAGGCCATTTATCCTCACGTCGATCATGACCCCTGCCTCCAGGATGCGCTGTGCGTTGGCGCACGTAAGGAGTGGCAAATCACGCGATCCCTTGCTTATCGCGAGCTTGTTGTCACGCCTTGGGTGCCGGTCACTTCGACATGCACCCGGCGATCGGGCTGCAGGCAGGCGATAAGCCTGCTGCTGATCGGCCCCGTGCAATCGCCGGACCGGGTGGCCGGCTGCGTCTCGCCCCTGCCTTCCGATTTGACGCGATTGGCCGCGATATCCCTGCTCACCAGGTAATCCGACACCGCATACGCGCGGCGTTCCGAAAGCTTCTGGTTGTACTCATTGCTGCCGATGCGGTCGGTGTGGCCGGTCACGAAGATCACTTCGTACAGCGCGCCATTGAGCTGGCGCGCAACGTCGTCCAGCATCGCCCTGCCTTCGGGCTTCAGCACGGACTTGTCGAAATCGAACAGCGCGTCCGAGGAGAAATTGAGTTTCCGCGGCGCCAATCTCGCCGGCGCCGGCGCGGGTTTCGGCGGCGGGGCAGAGGCCACCACCCTGGGCGCGGGCGCCGTCGCTCTCCGGGCAACCGGGTCGCAAGGCTCGACTGAGCGCGCTGGCGTCCAGTCGCTGGTGTGCCAGCACAGACCCGTGCCACTGGTCGTGATTTGGTTCCCGAACGTATCGACCAGGTAACCCTGGTTCCGGGAATCCTGCGCAATCGACATACCCGGCAATGACGCCGCGGCAATTCCGGCAAGAATCAATGTCCTGGTTGCAGTCATGATGGTTACTCCTTGTTGTCTGCTTTTCCCGACTCGTACCGGGCGCAGGCTATCGTTTGCGATTGTCCGCTCCTGCTCCAGGGTCCGCTGTGCGCTGGCGCACATTGCCTGGGCGGGTGCAATGAGGTGGTCGGATGTCCGCCACGAAAAAAG
>MERD01000089.1:16048-65228 GCA_001771935.1 Betaproteobacteria bacterium RIFCSPLOWO2_02_FULL_67_26 | reverse complement strand
GCCAATCATTTAGAAGGGGGTAATTGGCGGGGGGGAGGAGCGTGAATTATTTACATCCGCAACCAGCGGCTCTGTGCGTTAGCGTACACAAGGGGTATGATTTATTCGCCATAATGCTGGACTCAGCCATTCGCGTGAGGTGCGCCCATGCCTAACACGCCCGTCCCGTCCGGAAAGTACAACCCCCGCCAAAATCACTTGCTGGCCGCTCTTCCTGCTGCCGACTACGAGCGCCTGCTGCCCGACCTGGAACTGGTGCCGTTGCCGCTGGGCTGGGCGGTCTACGAGGCCGGCGGCAAATTGGGCTACGTCTACTTCCCCACCAGCAGCATCATTTCCCTGCTCTACGTCATGGAGGACGGGGCATCGGCGGAAATCGCGGTGACCGGCAGCGATGGCCTGGTCGGCATCGCGCTATTCATGGGTGGCGAAACCACGCCGAGCCGGGCGGTGGTGCAAAGCGCGGGCTACGGCTACCGGCTCAAGGCGGCGGCGCTGAAAAGGGAATTCGAGCAGGGCGGCGCGCTGCAGCACCTGGCGCTGCGCTACACGCAGGCGCTGATCACGCAGATGGCGCAGACCGCGGTGTGCAACCGGCACCATTCGGTGGAGCAGCAACTGTGCCGCTGGCTCCTGCTAAGCCTGGACCGGTTGCCCGCGAACGAATTGAGCATGACGCAGGAATTGATCGCCAACATGCTGGGGGTGCGCCGCGAGGGCGTCACGGAGGCGGCCGGACACCTGCAAGCGGCCGGGTTGATCCATTACAGTCGCGGCCACATCAGCGTTCTCGACCGCCCGAAGCTGGAGCAACGGGTATGCGAGTGCTACGCGGTGGTAAAAAAAGAAATGGACCGCCTGCTCCCCGCTAGAACCGCAAGCTGATCCTGCTCAGCCCGGCCGGCGCGCGGCTGCGTACAGCGGCATCACGGTGGGCAACAGCGACTGGATCTCCCGGATCCGGGATGAATCTGTCGGATGACTGCTCAGGAATTCGGGCGGACGCCCGCCCTGACTGGCATTGATCATCTTCTGCCACACCGTGACTCCGGCGCGCGGGTCGTAGCCGGCGCGCGCCGTGAGCTCCAGGCCGATACGGTCGGCTTCAGTCTCGTCGCCACGGCTGAACCGGGTGGCGACCAGGGCCTGGTAACCGGCGCCGGCAAGATCGGCCGAGCCCTGGCCAAGGCCGAGCAGGGCGGCGCCGATACCGATCGTGGCCTGCGCGGCCATCGCCTGCGACACCTGCTCGCGCGAATGCTCGCGCAGCGCGTGCGCAATCTCGTGCCCCAGCACGATCGCGATCTCGTCGTCGGTGAGGTGCAGTTGATTGATCAGCCCGGAGTAGACCATGATCCTGCCGCCGGGCATGCAGAATGCGTTGAGCTCGTTGCTGGTGATGACATTGACTTCCCATTTCCAGCCTGGCGCGTCGGCACGAAACACCCGGGTCTGCGGTTCGAGACGGCTGGCGATCGCGCGCACGCGCTGCAGCATCCCGGCATCCCGGTTGAGCGTACCCTTGCTCGACGCGTCTGATTTCAGCTTGGCGTAGCTGTCCGCGGACATCTGTTCGAGCTGTTCCGACGACACCAGCATCAGTTGCGAGCGATTCTCGCCGACCGACCCACCCGAGGTGGTGGTCTGGCAGCCGGCGAACGCCAACGCGCACAGGCAGAGAGTCATGTTCGCTGCGAATCGAAGAGTAATCATGATCGCGTGCTCCGGTTTCAGTGGGTCAACGGTTGGAGTGCGCCAGGAGGCCGTTTCAGCACGGCTGAAACGGCCCCTGCCGCAACAGGTTGCAAGCGGCGCTTACGCCGTTACTTGATGCGCATGTCGTTCTTGACCGAGGTCACGCCCTGGATGCCGCTCGTGACGTAGACCGCCTGGTCCATGGCCGCCTGGGAAATCACGAAGCCGCTCAACTGCACCGCGCCCTTGAAGGTCTCGACGTTGACTTCGCGTGCCTTGACCTGCTGGTCGTCGGCCAGCGCCAGCTTCACTTTCGACGTGATCCAGCTGTCGGTGACGTATTCCCCGGTGCTTTCCTGCTGCGGGCCGCCCGCGCAACCCAGGACCGACGCGAACACGAGAGCGAGGACGATTACGGATAGGTATTTAAATTGTTTCATGGTCGATTTCTCCAGACTAAGGTGAATAAAACTCGCGCTGGTATCAATAACGGAGCAGCGGGCCATTGCCGTAGGCCTCGACGAGATCGCCATGGTCGTCCCTTCCATGGAGGAGTTCTGTACGTTGGCGCACAAACGGGCCGAAACATTTCATCTACCCTCCAGTTCACCTATGGACCCCTTGTCGGTGGCACCCGCCGTAATCGCCCGGCCGACGCCGCAGGAACTCGCGCTGTCGGGGTCCTGGACTGCGCGCGGAATCGGCGCCATCAAGCCGCAACTCGACGCGCTGTCCGCGCCTTCCGGATCCGGGATGGTCGTCGACGGTGCGCGCATCGAGGCTCTCGATACCTCTGGCGCCTGGGTCCTGCAAAAACTCCTGCGGCGGCTGCGCGACGAAGGCACCACCGTACAGGTGCGCGACTTGCGCCCGGCGTTCGCCAAACTGCTTGAAGTCGTAGGGCGCCAGGTAGCCGATCAAACAGACACCCTCTCCACCGTTGCCAGCGCGCCCCCGTCGACGCTTGAAGGCTTGGGCCGGAGCGCCGAGGCCGCCGTCGAACAGACCGTTGCGTTGCTCGCCTTCATCGGGGAAAGTGCGGTCGCGCTTGCCGGGTGCGTCGCGCACCCGGAGCGATTCAGGTGGCGTCCGATCCTGTACAACATCCGCAGCGCCGGAGTCGATGCGCTGCCCATCGTCGGTCTGCTGTCCTTTCTGCTCGGGATCGTGGTTGCCTACCAGGGCGCCGACCAGTTGAGGCAATACGGAGCCAACATCTTCGTTGCCGATCTCGTCGGCTTGTCCATGCTGCGCGAGTTCGCGCCCTTGATTACCGCCATCATCATCGCCGGGCGCTCGGGCTCCGCCTACGCCGCGCAGATCGGAACGATGGCCGTGACCGAAGAGATCGACGCCATGCGCACGCTCGGCATCGCGCCCCTGGATCTGCTGGTTCTGCCGAAGATCATCGCGCTGGTGATCGCGATGCCGTTGCTGACCGTGTTTGCGGACGTGCTCGGCGTATTCGGCGGCATGATCATGGCGCACGCGCAACTGGGCGTCGGCTTCGACGAGTTTCTCGACCGCTTCGCCAAGGCGGTCAGCATTACCGCCTGTCTGATCGGTATCTGCAAAGCACCGGTGTTCGCAGCCATCATCGCCGTGGTTGGCTGCTTCCAGGGCTTCCGCACCAAGGGCGGCGCGGACAGCGTCGGCCGTCAGACCACGCGCGCCGTCGTTCAGTCGATCTTTCTCGTGATCGTTGCCGACGCCCTGTTCTCGATCGCTTTCAGCGCACTGGATCTCTGACGTGGAGAGCCGGCACCCAATGCAGGAAGCGGTCATCGAGGTGAGCAAAGTATCGACTCGCTTCGGCGACCATGTCGTGCATTCCGAGCTCGACCTCGAAGTTCGCCGTTCGGAAATTTTCGCGCTGATTGGCGGCAGCGGCTCCGGCAAATCGACGCTGCTGCGCGAAATGATCCTGCTGCAACGCCCGGACTCAGGCTCCATCCGGGTGCTCGGCGCCGACCTGCAGGAGCTCGGGGACGACGAAGCCCTCGCGCTGCGCCAGCGCTGGGGCGTGATGTTCCAGCACGGCGGGTTGTTCGGCTCGTTGACGGTGGCCGAAAATGTCGGCCTGCCGCTGCGCGAGCACACCGGGCTCGAGGACGCGTTGATCGATGAAATCGGGGCGTGGAAGCTCGCCATGACCGGTCTCGAGCCGGAGGCCGGCGCACAGTATCCGTCCGAATTGAGCGGCGGCATGATGAAGCGCGCCTCCCTCGCCCGCGCGCTGGCGCTCGATCCGGAACTGCTGTTTCTCGACGAGCCGACCGCCGGTCTCGACCCGGACAGCGCCGGCGGCGTCGACGAACTCGTGCGCAAGCTGCGCGACCTGTTCGGCCTGACCATCGTCATGATCACTCACGACCTCGACCTGTTGTGGCAGGTAGCCGACCGCGTCGCCGTGCTCGCCGAGGGCAAGGTGCAGGGCGTCGGCTCGATGTCCGAGCTCTCGCGCATGGACAATCCCTCCATCCGGCAATTCTTCGACGGTCCGCGCGGGAGAGCGGCGCAGGAACAGGGCAAACGGCAAGCAGATACGCAGGCCGATACAAAAAGCGAGAAACCGCCATCGAAACCAAAGTGAACTATGCGGTCATCGGCGCGTTCGTGCTCGTCCTCGGCGCCGTGCTGGTCGCCAGCGTGCTCTGGCTCGCCTCGGGCGGCGCTTTCCAGAAGAAATACGACCTCTATCTGGCGATCATGAATGAATCGGTAGCCGGCCTCAATCTGAATGCACCGGTCAAGTACAACGGTGTCGACGTGGGCAAAGTGCAGAAAATCTGGCTCGAGCCGGGCAACCCGGAACAGGTAAACCTGTTCTTCGCCATCGAGCGTGGCACGCCGATCAAGGAGGACACCGTAGCGGTTCTGAAAACCCAGGGCCTGACGGGCATCGCCTATGTCGAGTTGAGCGGTGGCGCACGGGAATCGCCGCCGCTCGCCGCAATCGCGGGAAACGAGTATCCGCTGATCCGCACCAAGCCTTCGCTCAGCGCTCGATTGGAAAACATTCTCACCAACGTCCTGGCGAAACTGGACAGCACGACGAGCGGCATCAACGCCATACTCAGCGACGAAAACAAGGCGGCGTTCAAGAGCGCGCTCGCCGATATCTCGGCCGTCACGCGCACGCTCGCCGCGCGCAGGGAAACGCTCGACGCCGGTATCGCCAGCGCGGCGCGTACCTTTGATAACGGCGCCCGCGTGACGGCGCAGCTCGGTCCGGTGATCGACCGCATGGGCCGCAGCGCCGACGCCATCGAAAAGATGGCAAACGAGGCGGAACGCACCAGCGCCAGCGCGGGCAAGACCGTTGACGCCGTCGGCGCCGACATAGCACGCTTCACTTCGGAAGCACTGCCCGAGTTCGAACGCCTGCTCGGTGAAATGTCCGTGCTGGCGGCCTCGCTGCGGCGTCTGAGCGAAAAGATGGAAGGCAGCCCTGGCGGCCTGCTGATGGGCCGCAGGCCGGTGCCGCCCGGGCCGGGCGAAGCCGCGGGCAAAGGAGCGGCGAAATGAAAACAACAGTGTCATGGACATCCCTGCCGCATGGGTGGCGGCTCGGCGCCTGCGGTCTGACGCTTGCGCTGGTCTGCGGCTGCGAGACGCTGACGCCTGCGGTCGCGCAGCATCCCCGCTTCTTCTCGCTTGCCGATGCGCGGGGGGCCGCCCAGGCCGCGCCGCGGACGGGCACCACGGCAGCAGCCACGGCGCCGACGCTGACCGTCAGCCCGCCGCACGCGGCAGCCGGCTTCGACAGCCGGCGCATCATGTACGTGCGCCACGCAGACCAGCCCGAATACTTCGCGCACAACGAATGGATCGACACGCCGGCGCGCATGCTGGCGCCACTGATCGTCGCGGCCGTCGAGCGCGGCGGAGCGTTTCGCGCCGTCGTGCAAACGCCGAGCCCCGCGGCGGGCGAGATGCGGCTGGATACCGAAATCCTGCGCCTGCAGCACGAGTTTCTGCAGGTGCCGAGCCGGGTGCGCTTCACGCTGCGCGCCTACCTCGTGGAGAACGCAACGCGCCGGGTTATTGCGTCGCGTGAGTTCGATGCCACCGTAACCGCCGCCAGCGAGGACCCCCATGGAGGCGTGGTGGCGGCCAACCGCGCGGTGCAGAACGTGCTCGAAGCCCTTTCAGCTTTCTGCGCCGAAGCGGCGCGCAGCGCGCGAATGGAGAATTGAACGATAGCCGCGCCGTTCGATATACTTTTTCGATTCACCCTTTCACTTCATTGGAGGCAAGCGCAAATGAATCCCGCAAAAATCATAGGCATCGTCCTGATCGTGGCCGGCTGCCTCGGCCTGGCGTATGGCGGCTTCAGTTATACGAAGGAAACCTCCGCCGTGAAGCTGGGCCCGATCGAACTCAAGGTCGAGGAGAAGGAAACGGTAAGCATCCCGCTGATCGTCAGCGCGGGAGTGATCGCCATCGGCGTGTTCCTGCTCGTCGGCGTCGGGCGCAAATAGCGGAGACCGGCTAGAGCAACCGCCCCCACAGTCGCGCCATCAACTCTTTCAGCCGGAACGACAGCGGCCGGCGTTCCCAGCTCTCCAGATCGATTCCCTCCGAAACTGCGAGGTCCCCGGCGAACATGTCCAGCATTTTCCGGCCGAACTCACGCCCGAGGATCACCGCGTTGACCTCGTCGTTGTCGAGGAAGCTGCGCCAATCCAGATTGGTCGACCCCACCGTGGACCAGACGCCGTCGATGATTGCGGTTTTGGAATGCAACAGCGCCCCGCGCCGCTCGTAGATCCTGACGCCGGCTTTCAGCAGCGTGGAATAGTGCGAGCGCCCGGCATGAAACGCGCTCTCCGAATCAGAGTGGCTCGGCAGTATGAGTTTCACGTCGACCCCGCGCCCGGCGGCGTCGGTCAATGACTTCAGCAGTTGGGGGTCGGGAACGAAATACGCAATGGTCAGATACACCTGCTTTTCCGCATTGCCGATCGCGGAGATCAGCGTCAGGTAGATCAGGCTGTAGGGATCGTCGGGCGTGCTGCCGATGGCGAGCACAATGTCCTTTCCCTGCGCCTCCAGCGCCGGGAAATATTCTTTCGGGGCAAGCGGCTTGCCGCGCTGCTTTTCCCACGTTTCCATGAACAACTTCTGCAATTCACCGACCACGGGACCTTCGATCTGAAGGTGGGTATCGCGCCATGCCACATTGTGGTCGGCCGCATTTCCGGTCCGCCTGGCGGCCGATCCCGAAGAATAAACGCTGCTGATGTTGATCCCGCCGATGAATGCGGTGCGCCCGTCGACCACGAGCAGCTTCCGGTGATCGCGGTTATTGATCAGCCATGGCGTCTTCGCCTTGAGCGGGTTGATCGGGTTGAATTCGAGCACCTCGATCCCGCCTGCCTTCAGCCGGTCGAAGTAGGCCTTCGGCGTAATCAAACCACCGACACTGTCATAGATGACGTTGACCTGGACTCCCCCGCCCTGCTGCTCCAGCAGCAAATCCGCGAACTGCCGCCCTATTTCGTCGTCCTCGATGATGTAGGTTTCCAGGTTGACATGGTCCCGGGCGTTGCGGATCGCGGCAAACATCGCCAGGTAGGTGGCCGCTCCGTCCTGCAGCAGGGTAACTTTGTTTCCCAGGACGAGCGGGCTGCCGACGATGGCCTGTTCCAGCGCAATCTGCTTGTCCAGAATATCGATGTCGCCGGACTTGCGCTTGAGCTCTGCGAGGATAGCGGCGTTTCTCTGCACGGAAAGCGGACCGCTCGCATTTTCGAACCGGGCTGCCTGCCCGGCATGGCGCTCGATGAGGGCATCGGTGTCAGGCAGAGTCGCGCAGCCTGCCGCGGCGAGCAGGCAAAACCCAGCCACCGCAAGATACCTGGCTGCGGCCATTTGCATTGCGTGGCGGATGGCAATCAAGGTGAGCAAGATTAACGTGAGGAATATGCGACGTATGTGCGATGACGTACAGTAAGCGCCCAATGGAAAAAGCCCGCTCGCGCGGGCTTTTTCAGCTGCGGGCCTGGTTACGGCCGGGTTTACTTGGCAGGAACAATCACGACCGTGCCGCCGCCGGTTTTGCCGGTGTCACCCGTGGCCCCGGTATCTCCCGTATTCCCGGTTGCGCCGGTATTGCCGGTAATTCCTCTTGCTCCGGTGTCACCGGTTGATCCGGTAGCGCCGGTCGGGCCGGCCGGCCCCGGGACGGGAACGGTAACCACCACCGGAGTCGCGGCAGACGGCCGCCAGTCGCACGCGCTCAATGCCAGCGCCATCAGTACTGCTGAAAACACGATCGAATACTTCATGGGAATTCCTTTTGACTGTTTGAAAAAAACTTGACTGGACGCACTTGCGGCCACCCGGAGTTGCAGCCCGAAACTACGCCAATTGCGCGCGCGGTTCCGTTCGCTGGCACGCATAACCTCGCTTCAGCGCAGCCCGGCGCAGCCGTTAGCCGGCTCGATTCCAGCGAAAATTCAGACGCTTAATTACTATGTGCGTTATCGTACAGAACGCCCGGCACGGACCGGCAATAATCTTGTCGCACCCGCCGGCACTTTCCCTCCCTGAAGTCGACTGGCGGGTCGAGGCCCTCGGTTCACACTCGGTCCGAGGGCCTCTCTTTTTTTTACGCTGGATGCGGCATAGCCCTACTGCTTTGCTTTCCAGTTGAGATCGACGCGATTCCACGCCGCGCGCGCCGCCGGCCTTACGTCTTGCCAGCTGGGGGCGAGTTCGGACTTGGCGAGATCGTAATTCACCTTCAATTCGGCTTCCGCCGCTTCGAAGGTGCGGCCGTCGTGACGCACGCGGCCTTCCCAGCCGGCGCGAAAGCCCGGAGCGTAGTACTCGAAGGTCCTGCCCTTCACGTAATACGGTTCCCGGATGTAGGTCTCTCTCCAGAACTTCTCTTCAGCCGTGGGGTTGATCGATTCGGCCGCACTCTTGCCGGCCAATCCGCCCGCCACTGCCCCCACTGCGATCCCGATCATGCTGCCAACCGGCCCGCCCACCGCCAATCCGGCAACGCCTCCGGCAACGGCGCCCGACGTTGCGCCGGCAGTCGTGCCCAGCGGATGAGCGCCCGGCGTGCCGGTGAGGGGGTCCCGGTTGAGGTCTTTCTCGTTGGCTGTGACTTTCTTCGTGATGACTTCAGTCATTTCCGTTCTCCTTCGCCGGTTGCCGGCGTTTCAAGGTTGGTTGTTGCATGTTGAGGCGTGCACCTTAGCCCGGGTACCGTATTCGATCTGTGCGCCGGCACACCTTGCGCGTCAGCCGGGTTCATTGTTTCTGCGCGACGACCCGGCCTTCCGCGTTCACGAATACCCGGTAGCGGTTGCCGTCCCGGCACGACGCGATGTAGTCCTTGTCCGCCTGCCGCCGGACACTGACGACCTGGCCGCAGGGCAAGCCCAGCAGCATGATGACCGCTGTCAGGTCCTTGAGCAGCGTAACGTCTTCCGCGGCCGCCGCCGGTCCCGCGAAGAGCATCGCGAGCGGAAGCACCAGGGCGGAAAGGTTACGGGTCAGCATAGGGGTCAAGTCGCCGAGTTGAATTTTTCCGGGTCCGCGAGGATGCCCCAGATCGCTTCGAGCGACCCCGAGATCGTGCGGGCCAGGGAGGGATCGCTGTCCTGGACCAGGCAGAGCGTCTTGAGGGCCAGCATGTCATACGGCTGCCGCAGTGGGGCGACGCCGGTCTTCTGCCCGCTCTGGTGGTGCACCCGGAACTGTTGCAGCAGATCATCCACCTGATTCTTGAGGGCGAGCTTGGTGAACGCGCCGATGGCGTTGGTGTCCCGCAGCCGCGCCTTCAGAGCCGGCACGTCCAGCGGCGGCTCCGTTTCCCCGGCACAACCTGCCGCCAGGGCGAACAAGAGAAGCCCGATAATGCGAATTACGGGCGCTGCGCCGCTCACTTGAGATCTCCCGCCGAACCGGCGTAGTGGTTCGTTGGCGCCGGTGCCGGCATCGGCGTTGGGTTCGGATTCCGTGGTCCGCCGGGCGGCGTATCCAGCGACGGCGGGGTCGCCGCACGGGATGGCGGCACCGGGGTTTGGGGTAGCTGCGGCCCGGTGGCGCCCAGGGCGTCCGAAATTCCGCCGTGGGCTGCCATCGACAAGAAAATTGCCAGCACACAAAACGCCGTGAATTTCACCGCATCCCTCTCCACATCACCGCTGCCGTCAGCCCTCAATCGTTGCGGCAATTGTGGTCCCGCCGGTCACGCCGTTCCGTGCGGGACCGTACAGAGCCGGCACCGCTTTCGGCGCAAGGTCGGGAAGCAAATGAAAACCGTCTTCCACAAGGAAAGGGCGCATCCATGAATATCACCCTGGCTCTTGGTCCCCTGGTATCGCTGGTCGCCGGGATACTCATTCTTGCCATTCCGCGGCTGCTGAACTACATCGTCGCCATTTACTTGATCGTCATCGGGCTGATCGGGCTCTTCGGCGCCGGCAGTTTTCACTTCTGATCATCAGCTTGGCGCAAGGCGGATCCCGGCGGGTATCGCGGGGATCCACCACCGGTGCCGGCGCCCATCCGTGCGGACCGGACACCGCCGCAGCCCGGCGCGGTGGAGCTATGTACGCTGGCACACATACAGCGCATAACCGCAGGTTCAGACTCCGGTTGGCGGCCATTTCAGGATAAGCAGCAATGCCTTACGGCGTCTTGCTGCAGCAACGCTGGTTTTGCTGAACCCCTGCCGACCGCCAAGACAAGGAGGGCCGCCGTGAACGGGACGAAAAGGGCAATTCCTCAACCTCTGCCCAAGCTCTCCACGGGCATCGAGGGATTCGATGATCTGAGCCGTGGCGGACTACCGCGTAACCGCACCAGCCTGATCGTAGGCGGGCCGGGAGCGGGCAAAACCGTCTTCGCTCTGCAATCCCTGGTCAACGGCATCCGCCGGCGGCAGGAGGCCGGCATTTTTGTTGCGTTCGAGGAAGCGCCCCGCCAGGTCATCGCCAATGGCGCCACGTTCGATTGGGGCCTGGCTGCCCTGGCGAAAAGCAAGCTCTTCCTGCTGGATGCTTGCTTGTCGCCCACGGCAATCCAGTCCGGCGAGTTCGACTTGGTCGGCATGCTGGCCATGCTCAAAGCAAAGAAACAGGAAATCGGCGCAGAATGGATCGCGTTTGACGGAATCGATGTACTGCTGACGCTGCTGCATGATCCGGTTGCGGAAATGCGGGAAATCTACCGCCTCCGGGACTGGCTGGCGGATAACGCGTTGACCGCCATCGTCACCGCCAAGCTTGACAATGGTCATAGCGGGGCCCCGCACTACGGCTTCATGCAGTTCATGGCCGATTGCGTGATCCGGCTCGAGCGGCGCCTGGAGCACGGCGTATCAACGCACCGCCTCGGGATAGCAAAATATCGCGGTTCGGATTTCGCGGCGGGCGAGTTTCCGGTGAGCTTCGGGCCGTCCGGAATTGAAGTGGGCGCCGCCGAACCCGCCGAAATCAGGCACGAGGCGTCGATTGAACGGCTTTCCTCCGGCTTCGAGCGCCTCGACGCGATGCTGGGCGGCGGCTTGTTCCGCGGCAGCAGCACGCTGATCACCGGGGTGCCCGGCACATCCAAGACGACCCTGGCGGGAAAATTCGCGGAGGCCGCCTGCCGGCGCGGCGAGCGCACGCTGTTCGTGAGCTTTGACGAAGGCGCCGAACCGATAGCGCGCAATCTGTCTTCGGTCGGAATCCAGCTCAAACCGCACGTCAAATCCGGCCTGTTGCGGATGTATTCGGCGCGCACCGAAACCATCAGCGCGGAAGACCACTTGCTGAAGATCAGAGCGCTGATCCGCGAGCATCGACCGCGTTGCATGGTGATCGACCCGCTGACGGCAATCGCCAAGGCGGGCGGGCTCGTCGCCGCCCGCGCCGTCGCCAACCGGCTCATTTACATGATCAAGGACGAGCGGGTCACCGTGGTGATAACCGCCCTCAACGAGGGCGACGATCCGCAGGCTGAGTCGACTGATCTGCAGATTTCGTCGATTGCCGATACCTGGATCCATCTCTCGTATCTGGTGCGCAGCGGCGAACGCAACCGGGCACTGACCATCGTCAAGTCGCGGGGAACCTGGCACTCCAACCAGGTGCGCGAGCTGGTTCTAAGCGCAACCGGCCCGAAGCTGACGGATGTCTATACCGCCGGCGGCGAGGTGCTGATGGGCACGTTGCGCTGGGAAAAAGAGGCCGAAGAGAGCGCCAGGGAGACCCGGCGCTACGCCGAATTCGATCATAAACGCCGCGAGCTGCAATCTGCCGAAGCGCATACCGGCGCCCAGATCAAAGCCTTGCAGCTGGACCTCCAGAGGCAGCAGGCCGAATTGGCCATGTACTCCAATGACAATGAAGTGCGCAATACAACCACGAGCGACAGGGAGGAAAAGCTGCGCAAGATGCGCAGCGCCGACCCGGCAGCGCGCGCGCCGGGCGCCGCAGCCGCGCACGCAAGGCGTCGGATTGCCCCCGACCCCGAGAAGAAGGGCGGAAACGGGGCCACCCAATGAGCCGTAGCCGGAACCCCGACAAGGCATCCGGAACGGCTGCCACGACGGTCGTTGTCATGCGCCTGTACATCGCGGGCAGCGCGCCCAATTCGATTCAGGCCATCGCCAATCTGGAAGCGATCTGCCGGGAGCACCTGAAGGGAATCCACAAGCTGGAAATTGTCGACATTCTCGAGCAGCCGCAGCGCGCGATGGCCGATGGCGTTCTCGTCACACCGAGCCTGACCAAGGTGTCGCCACTGCCGGCCGCGAACGTCGTCGGCAACCTCAACGACAAGAACAAGGTGCTGCTCGCGCTCGGAATAAAAGGAAAAGTCGCATGAATCCCAAGCTCAACGCGCCGCAGCAGAACCCCGCTCGCAGCGGTGCCAGGCCCGGGTTCGAAAACGTCATGCTGCGGCTGGTCAAGGGCGGTCCCGAGCGGCTGGCCATCGAAGCGGGCCAGATTGACGCCATCATCGACACCGCGAGCGGCAGCGCCATCCTGCTGCCCGAAGCGCAGCGGGCCCTGATCGAGCGCAAGACGCGCTTCCGCAGCCTGGTCGCGCTGTGCTCGGACTGGCACTGGGAGCAGGACGAGCACTACCGCTTCGCTGCGCGCGCGGGCGCCGGGGTCGGCAGTTCCGGATTCGACGATGCACACATCATCGGCAAGGCGCTTTGGGAGCTGCCGTTCGACAACATGAGCGAGGCCGACTGGCAGACGCACCGCAATCAGCTGGAATGGCGCGCCACCTTTCATGACCTCGAACTCAGGCGCGTAGACCGCGCCGGCGAGGTGCGCTACATCAGCGTCGACGGCGAGCCGGTCTTCGACCAGCAAGACGAGTTCAAGGGCTACCGCGGAACCACTCGGGATATCACCGGGCGCAAGCAGGCGGCAGCCCTGGTGCAGGGATCGGATCGCCACGCCCGCGCCGCGCTCGATGCGCTTGCCGCCCAGGTCTGCGTGCTCGACCCGGCGGGGACCGTCATCATGGCGAACCAGGCGTGGCGCGCTTGCACCGCCGTCAACGGCAGCGTCGCAGCGGGCGTCCGTGAGGGCGCCAACTATCTGGCGGTGTGCGACAACGCTGTTGGCAACGAGCGCGCGGAAGGCGGCGCGATCGCCGCCGGGATCCGCCAGGTGATTGCGGGCGAGAGCAGATCGTTCAGCCATGAGCATGCCTCCGACTCGCCGGCCGGGCAGCGCTGGTTCGTGCTGACCGTTACCGGCTATCGCGGAGACGGCGCAATGCGCGCGGTCGTGTCGCGCGAGAACATTACCGAGCGCAAGCGTGCGGAGCAGCTGCTGGGGCTGGATTACACTGTGGCAAACCAGGTGCCCGCTGTAAACCGGGAACCGGCTAACCGGGTATCGGTTGCAAACAGCCTGCTGGCTGCCCTGCCCCATGCGGAATATCAACGCCTGCAGACCGGCCTCGAGCCGGTTACGCTGACATTCGGCGAGGTGCTCTACGCGCCCGGGGCGCCGATCCGACATGTCTACTTTCCGATCGACTGTCTGGTTTCCCTGCTGACGGCGGTAGACGGCCACCGCGCCCTGGAAGTCGGGCTGGTCGGCCATGAGGGCATGGTCGGTATTCCGTTGGCGCTGGGGAGCAACGTCTCACCCGTGCGCGCCCTGGTGCAGGGCACCGGAACCGCCATGCGGATGGAAGCCGCGCCCTTTCGCAAGGAACTGCTGCAAAGCATGCCACTGCAACGGGTTCTGTATCACTACACGCACGCGCTGATGGCCCAATTCGCGCAAACCGCCGCGTGCAACAATTTCCACGCGGTGAAAGCGCGCCTTGCCCGCTGGCTGCTGATGACCCGCGACCGCGTGCGGTCGAACGAATTCCGCCTCACGCACGAATTGCTGGCGCAGATGCTGGGCATACGCCGGGCCGGCGTCACCGCCGCTGCCGGCGCCCTGCAGAAACAGAAATTGATCCGCTATCGCCGTGGCAACATCAGAATTCTTGACCGGAAGGGCCTCGAGGCAGCTGCCTGCAAGTGTTACCGGGTCATCAAGAACGTCAGTGGACGGCCGTAGCGACGCCCTGGCGGTGCCGCACGTCGGACAGCAGGCGGCTCAATTCCTTCTTGACCACGGCGTAGCACTCGCACGCGCGGGTTTCCAGTCCGGACCGCTCAAGCACTGAAATGTGGCCGCGGCGATAGCGGATAAAACCGGCGCGCTGCAATTTCCCGGCGGCCTCCGTAATGCCTTCCCGGCGCACGCCGAGCATGCCGGCGACCAATTCCTGCGTCATGATCAACTCACGCGAGGAAACTCGATCGAGGGTCAACAACAGCCAGCGGCACAGTTGCTGCTCCACCGAATGGTGCCGGTTGCAGGCCGCGGTCTGGGTCATCTGCGTAATCAGCGCCTGGGTGTAGCGCAGCAACAGACTCTGCATCAGGCCGGCGCGGCCGAATTCCCGCTTCAGCAAGCGGTCCTCCAGCCGGTAGCCGTGGCCCGCGGTCTGCACCACGGCCGAGCTGGGCGTGGTCTCCCCGCCCATGAACAGCGAAATTCCGACCACGCCTTCATTGCCCACCCCCGCGGTTTCGGCCGACGCGCCGGACTCCATGACATAGTGCAGCGACACGATGGCGGTGGTGGGGAAATAGGCGTGCCGCAACTGTCCGCCGGGTTCGTAGAGGATTTCGCCGAGCGGCATCGGGACCAGTTCCAGATGGGGAGCCAGGCGCTCGAATTCCTCCGCGGGCAGGGCGGCGAGAAGATGGTTTTGACTCGGACTATGCGGCGAAGACATCGCTGACCGTCGGGATCTTGCGTTCTATCGCTTTGCGGTGAGTTCCACGCCGATGCCGCGGTAACCGATGAAGCGGCAGGACTGGTTGAACATCGGCTCCCCGCTCACCTGAAACTTCTGTTGCGAGCCATCGGCATTGACGCGGCTGAAGACGAAATCCAGGAATGGCTGCCGGGCCGCGATCGTTGCCTGAAGCGTTTCCCGCTCCGCCTCGTTCCAGCCGGCCACCGGAGCACCGCTTTTGTCTCCCGCCAGGGCGTCGACCCGGACACCGAGCATTTCCAGGACCGGGCCGGAAACCCTGGTGAAGTTCCCGTTCTCGTCCTGCTCCCAGTACCAGTCGGAGGCCAGTTCGGTCAGGCTGCGATAGCGGGCTTCGCTCTCGCGCAGTTCGGCGGTCCGTTCCTGCACCGCCTGTTCCAGCACCTTGCTGTAATCCTCGAGCTTCTTGTACAGCAGCCGCACTTCCAGCATGTTGTGGATGCGCGTCCTGACTTCGACCAGATCGAACGGCTTGCTGATGAAATCCTTTGCGCCCGCTTGCAGTGCGCGCAGCTTGTGGCCGGGCTGGGCGGTGATCACGAGGACCGGGAGGTAGCCGTCGGCAGCGTTGGTCTTGAGGCCTTCGATCACCTGGAACCCGTCCATGCCGGGCATCTGCAGGTCGAGCAGGATCAGGTCGTAGCGGTTCTTGCGATGCAGCGCGCAGACTTCGTGTGGATTGGTGGTCGAGGCAACGCAGGCGTAGCCGGCCTCGCGCAGCATTTGCTCGAGCAGGCTGACATTGACCTCCTGATCGTCGACGATCAGGATGCTGGCGTTGAGAATGTCGGGTGCACTGACCATCATGTTTTTTTCTCTCTATTGACCCGGGCCGATTCCGTTGTTGAAAATTTCAGCGCCGCGTCCAGCGTATCCATGAATTCGTTGACCTTGATCGGCTTGGTGAGATAACGGAAGAATCCTGCCGCCAGGCCTTTCGCGATATCGCGGGGCATTGCATTGGCACTGATGGCAACCACGGGGATGTGCGCTGTTGCCGGATCTGCGCGCAGGATTTTCAGCGCCTGGATGCCGCTGATGCCGGGCAGATTGATGTCCATCAGGATTGCATCCGGCCGGGAGGCGCGCACAATCTCGATGCCGCGGTTGCCGTCTTCCGCACTCAGCAAGCGGATATCGGACCGGCGCGCGATGAGATCCTCGACCAGCATTAGATTGGCCGGGTTGTCCTCGACATAGAGCAGGGTATGCAACCGCCCGTCGGCAGGAACTTGCGCCTGGGCGACTGCCTTGGTTTTGGCTGCGGCGTCGCCCGGTCGTGGTTCAGCCGTCAGGTTCAGTTCGATCCAGAACACGCTGCCCACACCGACCGTGCTTTCCACGCCGATTTCGCCCTTCATCAATTCGACCAGCCGCTTGCTCACCATCAGGCCGATGCCCGTGCCTTCCTCGATGCCGGTCTCTTTTCCGAGACGATTGAACGGCTGGAAAAGCTGCGTCACTTTATCGGTAGCCAAGCCTTCGCCGCTGTCCTTGACGCAAATACGTATGCGTCCCGGGGTGCTCGCTGCGTAGTCCACGACGACCGTTCCGCCCACCTTGTTGTATTTGACCCCGTTGGAAAGAAGGTTGATGAGAACCTGCTTCAGTCGTGTCCGGTCGGCTTTGACAAAGTACGGGATTTCGAACCGGGGAAAGGTCATGCGAATGTCGCGCTTTTGCGCCTGCGGTTCGATCATGGCGTGGCATTCGCCCATGACTTCGGTGAGCGATATCGGTTCCAGCGACAGCGGAAGCTTTCCGGACTCGATCAGCGCGAGATCGAGGATTTCGTTGATCAGGTCCAACAAGTACCACCCCGCCTTGAGAATCTGGTCGATGCTTCGCTTCTGGGAGGGCGTCGGCAGCGGCGAGCCGGACTCCATCAGTTGGGCGAAACCGAGGATCGCGCTGAGCGGCGTGCGCAGCTCGTGGCTCATGCTGGACAGGAAATCCGATTTCGCGAGGTTGGCTTTTTCCGCAACGGCCATGGCGTTGTTCAGTTCCAACTCGACCTGCTTGCGCACGGAATTGTCGGTGCCGATCAACAGGTAGCCGATGATTTCGCCGTAATCATCGCGCAGCGCCGTGATCGACACGATGGCTGGAAAGCGGCTGCCATTCTTGCAGATATAGGTCAATTCATAGATGTCCTCGATCCCGCGCGACGCTTTGAAAGCCAGCGCCTCGAAGCCTGGCGCAATGGAGGTTCGGAGCTCGACGCTCAATGCCTGGGCGCGCGCCATCACTTCCCGCGTATCATGAATATCGCTCGGGCGTATCCGGTTCACGACTTCGGCGGCCGTGTAGCCCAGCATGCGCTCGGCGCCGATATTGAACAGCTGAATGATGCCCTTCTCGTCGGTGGCAATAATCGAGAAATTGGCGCTGGTGAGAATCGCGTTCTGCAACGCCCCCGTTTTAAGCAATGCCTTCTGGCGTCGCACTTCGGTGGCGGCATCCGCCTTGCCGGCATCGCCGGCAAGGATGGGACCGTTTCTTGTTTCAGACATTGCCGGTTCCCGTAAAAAGGGCACAACGATCCGGAGGGGGGACTGTCAACAAAGACCCTCCCTATTCCAGGGTGAATGTGAATGATCACGGTTTTGCCGACGGACGTCTGTGCGCTGTCGCACACAAGCCAGCCCATGGTCGTGGTCCGGCCCGTACGTTCGAACGGCGCGATCTTGCGATCGCGCCGTTCGACTACCGGGACTGCCAGACTGAATTAATTGGCTGAACCGATAGGGCCTTGAGCACCGGTCTGACCCACGGGACCTTGCGGGCCAGTTTCGCCAGCACGGCCGGTTGGGCCAGTTACGCCACTCAGTTCAGTGCTGCCTTGCGCGCCCGTATATCCGGTTGCGCCTTGCGCGCCTGCAACACCGGTAAAGCCGGCGGGACCGGCAGGACCGACCAGCGTCGGGCCTTGCGCACCCGTGCTTCCGGCTACGCCTTGCACCCCGGCGGGACCGGCACGTCCCGTCGCGCCGGCAGGACCTGCCATGCTGGAGCCTTGGGCACCGGTGTATCCGATCGCGCCTTGCGCGCCGGCAGGACCCGTGGCTCCCGTTTCACCTGCGGGACCCACGACCGCTATGCCCTGAGACCCCGTCGCTCCGACCGGGCCTTGAATCCCGGCAGGGCCAGCCGGACCGTCTGCGCCTGCAGGACCGGCCAGCGGGGCGCCCATGGCGCCTGTCGCTCCGACCGGGCCTCGCATGCCGTCAGGACCAGCAGGACCATCAGCACCGCGCGGGCCGACCAGGCTGCGGGGTTCGCTCGAAACCTGCTGGGAGGGCTCCATCGTCGAGCACCCGGCGGCGAACGTCGCAATAACCGCCAGCAACAGCGGGCGTTTCATCATCTTCACTAACTGCATCGAATGTCTCATGTGTATTCCTCTCACTGTAAGTAACAGAACTTCGCACTTTTCGAATTCCTTTGCGTCGGAATCGTGTGTGCGGGGTACGATTCTTACCGACAAGCTACGCCGAATATTCAGCCGGTTCCGTACGTCAGCGCTCATAGCGCAGCTTTTCCCGAGCCCGCGCCGTCACGCGGCGCGAACGATCTCACTCAGGCGTTGCTGCCAGTCCGTAAGCTCGCGCTCCGCCTCGTCGTCCGCGATGCCATACGTTTCCTGGATCCGGCTGACGAGCTGGTCCGCGGTGAGATCGTCCCATTGCTCGACGACGTTGCCCTTGATCCTGTTCCAGTTGCCTTCGATGCGATCCCAGTTCATGTGAATCTCCGGTTGCTACACAAGCCGATCCTCAGGGAGCCGTTCATCATTAGCGGCAATTGTCTGCCTCGTAGATTGCGTGTTCCGTGCGGTAACGTACTCAGGACGCTCTGTGTGCGGCCGCACATACAGGGCCATTTCCTCGCTGTAACCTTGCCGGCGTCACTTTTGTTGAATTTCCCGGTAGGGCATGAGCACATGAACCGCGTCCCGGTTGCGAACAGCCTGCTTGCGGCACTGCCGCGCAGGGAATATCAGCGTCTGCTGACCAGCCTCGAGGCGGTCACGCTGACTTTCGGCGAAGTCCTCTATGAACCGGGGAGGTTGATCCGGCATGTCTACTTTCCAACCGACTCGCTGGTGTCCTTGCTCACGCTGGTCAAGGGGCATATGGCGCTGGAAATCGGCCTGGTGGGCCGTGAAGGCATGCTCGGGATACCGGTGGCACTCGGGATAAACATTTCGCCGGTGCGCGCCCTGGTTCAGGGAACCGGAACGGCCTTGCGCATGACATCCGCGCGCTTCCTCAGCGAATATGCGAAGCACGGGTCCATGCATGACGAGCTGAACCGGTATATCCACGAGCGGATCGTTCAAATCACGCAAACCGCCGCGTGCAACCGCTTTCACCCGGTCGAAGGCCGCCTTGCCCGCTGGCTCCTGATGACGCGCGATCGCATGGGAACGGATCACTTTCGCCTTACGCAGGAGCTGCTCGGCAATATGCTGGGCGTGCTGCGGGTTGCCGTTACCAAGGCCGCCAGTGCCCTGCAGCGGCGCAAGCTGATCCGCTACAGCCGGGGCAACATCAGCATTCTCGACGGGAACGGCCTCGAAGCGGCCGCTTGCCGGTGTTACCAGATCGTCAAGGATGTAGCTGACGGCGCGCGGGCTTAGCGGGCTCCGAACAACACGATTCCGAAATCGCCCAACAGGACCAGGCCGGCGACGAAGATGACCCAGCCCGCGGCCCGGGGGGACGCCGCGACCCAGTTGTCGAGCGAGAGATTCATGGTATCCGCGCCTTTGACGAACCGCCGAAACGAATACCGGCGCCCGCCACTGACTTCAAGAGCGGCCAATGCATCGGGAAAGAAGCCGAGGAACACTCCGATCGCGATCGCGGCCAGGTTGCCCACGATCAGCACCCACCTGGCGCTTTCGGCCAGCCAGGATGCGGCAGAAGACGGCCGCGCGTCCAGGCCGAACGCACGACTCACCTCCTGCGCGTCGAACGCCGTGACGAGGCCGTATAGCGCAAAGGCGGCTCCGGCAATGAACGCCACTGCGACCCAGCGCCGGTATTTTTGCACGGGTCGGCCGGCAACCCGGGGATCCTCGACCGGCCCGATAACGCTACGCGTGGACACCCAGCGATTCACGGCAACGAAAAACCGCAGCGTCCCGGCACTGCCCACGATCAGGCCCGCGCCCACAGCGAGGGTCATAAGACCCCCGGCCAGGAAAAGCACGACCAGGAACTGGACGGCCCAGCGCTGGATCACGAAGTTGTCAATGAATTCCATATGTCACCCGCTGTTGAACCCGTGGACGCCAGCATGCCCCCCTGCCCCGGCATGCTCTGTGCGCTGGCGCACGTAGGGGCATGATCCTGCGCCGGGCGTACGCCAGCGCACAGAGTTCGTCCCGCGGCTGCGGATAATCACTGAATGCATCAGGGCCGGTCTGCTGCACTGGCCGGCATGACAACGACAATCGCTAACCTTGGAGCATCAGCACATGAAACGGATTCCCGGCATGAAGAGCAAATCACTTGCGCACGGCATTGCGGCCCTCCTGCTGGGCTCCGCATTGCTCGTGCCCGCCCTGGGTCCCGTCGCGGGCGCCAATAGCGACGATGCGGTCGTCCAGAGGACCGCCGGTGGCGTGTCCTATGTGTCGGGTGGCGTCGGAACGGATTCGATCGACCGGCTCAGTGCGCTCGCCGGCGATTTCAATCTCAAGCTCGTGTTTGCCCTGAATTCCGGCTCATACGTGAGCGACGTCGGGGTGGTCATCGCTGACGCGGCGGGTAAGACGCTTCTGGATACCACATCCGACGGGCCGTGGCTCCTGGCCAGGCTGCCGACGGGCAACTATCAAGTCGTCGCGACCTTCGCGGGCAATACGGTCAAGCGCCAGGTCGCCGTCGGCGCGGCAAAACTCAGGACCGTCGATTTCCGCTGGGCCTCCGAGTGACCGCGCAGCCGTAGCCGGCAGCCGTCGCAAGCCGGATCCGGTCAATCCCGGCCTTCGTCGCCCTTCCATGGGCGTATCTTGCTGTAATCAACCTGCCTGTCGATCTCGCGGCTCTGGCGGGCCAGAACACGCATGCCGAGCACATAGCCCAGCACCACGGTGATCGCCACGCCCAGGGCGATCCACAGGGCCGGGCTCACATCGTTCCTTGCGCCATGGATGAATCCGGATTGGCGCCAGCATCCCGTCTTTTCTGTATCAGGACCATCGCGTCGGTCCGGGTCCTGGCCAGCTCGTTTGCGTAATTGCAGGCATCCTGCATTTCGTCGAACAAGGCCTGGGGTTTGACGAAGTCCTGCTGAAACACGCCCCACCTGCCGTCGGGGGCAGGCCCGACGAGCACAAAGGGGGAATCCCTTTGCTCGGCCCGGTTGCTGCGACTGGTGGCGGAATCGCGCTGACCGTCGATCAGGCCGCACGCGGATATCGCTTTGAGCACGAGCCGGATCACGGGGTTGCTGATGATCATCGCGGCACCCGGATTTTCCTGCGCCTAGCGGCTGGTCGAATTCCATTCGCGGTTGCGACGCATGAACGCCTTCAACTGGCGCTCGCCTTCCTCCTTGTAGATTCCAGATCGCTCCTGGACTCTGCCCGCGAGCTGATCGTGCTGGCCGGCGACCACGCTCAGCCGGTCATCGGTCAGCCGCCCCCACTGCTCTCGCACGCTCCCGCTGAGCTGCTTCCACTTGCCTTCCAGGCGATCCCGGTTCACGTCAACCTCCTGCCGTCACTCGTACGTTTCCATCGCAGCGGTCATGATCCTGCTCGTGAATCATTCGTTCTGTACGCTGGCGCACATACCGGGCATGGCCTCGCCGCTATGCTTGATAGCCGTGGTATGCCATGCTGGGGCCATGAAGTAATTTCATGCATAAATCAATAACTTGATAACAATGCCCCGACCCCCGCCAGACCCACCATCAGGAAAGAGAATGCGCGCGCGACAGTGCCTGCAGCGCTATGCTCAGGTGCTGATCACGCCGATGGCGCAGACTTGAAATCGGTAATTCTTCGCGCCTTCGGGCGCTCGTCGCGGGCTCCACCGTGGGATAACGAAAAGTCCATCCGCGAGGAGCTCTTCAGCATCGAGCGCCTCGAGCAGCACGCCGAGAGCCTTGCGGCAGCCCAATCCGTCACCGCGCGGCCGGTGGCCGGGCGATCGCTCGCCGTCCGGCTGAGGGACAACGAGTCGGTCCTGCTGGAAGCCTATCGCGCCATCGCCGACGCGATCGGCGAGGGGCGCTCCATTACACCGGCCGCCGAGTGGCTGCTCGACAACTACCACCTCGTCGAAGAGCAGATCCGCGAAATTCGTGACGACCTGCCGCCGGGCTACTACCGGCAATTGCCCAAGCTGGCGACCGGGCCCTTCGCCGGCTACCCGCGGGTGTTCGGCGTGGCCTGGGCCTTTGTCGCTCATACCGACAGCCGCTTCGACCCGGAGATGCTGCGCCGTTTCGTGCGCGCCTACCAGCGCGTTCAGCCGCTGTCGATCGGCGAGTTGTGGGCGGTCGCGATCACGCTGCGGATCGTGCTGGTGGAAAATCTTCGGCGCGGGGCGAGGCGCATCGTGGCGAGCCGCGCCGCGCGCGAGGAAGCGGATGCCCTGGCCGACCGGCTGCTGGGCGTGAACGGGCGCCCGGGCATGCCGATGCGCTCGGTGCTTCAGCATTACGAACAGGCGCCCTTGCCGGGGTCGTTCGCCGTCCAGCTCGTGCAACGGCTGCGGGACCAGGACCCGAAGGTCACGCGGGCGCTGACGTGGCTCGAGGAGCGCCTGGCGGCGCAGGGCACGACCGCCGACGAGATCGTGCACGACGAGCACCAGAGCCAGGGCGCGACCAACGTGACGGTCCGCAACATCATCACCAGCATGCGGCTGATCTCCGACGTCGACTGGACGGAGTTGTTCGAGAGCGTCAGTCTCGTCGACGACACGCTGCGGTCCGGCAGCGATTTCGCGGCAATGGATTTTCCGACGCGCAACCTCTACCGCAGCGCGATCGAGGAACTCGCGCGGGGCTCGAAACTGACGGAACTGGAGATTGCGCGTGCGGCACTTCTGGCCACCTCCGCGGGCGGCCCGGATGCCCGCTCGCGGGAACCCGGCTATCACTTGATCGCCGGAGGGCGCCGCGCGTTCGAGGCGACGCTCGCCTATCGCGCCCCCCTGTTGAGCTGGCCCGGCCGTTTCAACGCCACGATCGGCATCGGCGGCTACATCGGCGGCGTCATCGCGGTCGCCGCGCTCGTGCTCTTCCTGCCGTTGCATGCGCTGGCGGGCGCGGGAATCGGCGGCGCGTGGCTCGGCCTGCTCGCGCTGCTCGGGCTGATCCCGGCTATCGATGCGGCGATGGCGCTCGTCAACCGCGGCGTCACGCGAGAGTTCGGCGCGACGATCCTGCCGGGCCTGGAACTGCGCGACGGCATACCTTCGAACCTGCGCACGGTGCTCGCCGTCCCGATCCTGCTCACGACGCCGGCCGCGCTCGAAGAGCACATCGAGCGCCTGGAGATCCACCACCTCGCCAGCCCGGAAGACGAGCTTCATTTCGCGCTGCTGTCGGACTGGACCGACGCCACGACCGAGACCGTTGACGGCGATGACGCGCTGCTCGATGCGGCCGCCGCGGGGATCGCCCGCCTGAACCGCCGCTACGGAGCGGCCGCCGGCGGGGACCGCTTCCTCCTGTTCCATCGCCGGCGGGTGTGGAACGAAGGGCAGCAGCGGTGGATCGGGTGGGAACGCAAGCGCGGCAAGCTCCACGAGCTGAACCGGCTGCTGCGTGGCGCGGCCGATACCCACTTCATCGGTGCCGGCGGACCGCCTTTCACCCCGCCTTCCGCACCGCCGGCCGGCGTGCGCTACGTCATCACGCTCGACGCCGATACGCGGATGCCGCGCGAAACGGCGCGCCGGCTGGTGGGCAAGATGGCGCACGCGCTCAACCGGCCGCGGTTCGACGCCGTCACGCGCCGCGTGGTCGAGGGCTACGGGGTGCTGCAGCCGCGCGTCACGCCTTCGCTGCCGATCGGTCGCGAGGGATCGCTATTTCAGCGCATCTTCTCCAGCATGAGCGGCATCGATCCGTACTCCTCCGCCGTGTCCGACGTGTACCAGGATCTTTTCGGCGAAGGCTCCTACACCGGCAAGGGCATCTACGACGTGGATGCCTTCGAAGCCGCGCTCGACGGGCGCGTGCGCGACAGCACGCTGCTCAGTCACGACCTGTTCGAGGGCACCTTCGCCCGCGCCGGCCTGGTTTCCGATATCGAGGTCGTCGAGGAGTTTCCATCACGCTACGACGTCGCCGCCGCGCGCCAGCACCGCTGGGCGCGCGGCGACTGGCAACTGCTGCCGTGGATACTCGGTCGCGGCGAAGACGCCGTCCACGATCGGGCCATAGCCATGCTGCCGCTGATCGGCCGCTGGAAGATGCTGGACAACCTGCGGCGGTCGCTGTCGGCGCCGGCGAGTGTCGCCGCCTTGCTGGCGGGATGGGCGCTGCCCCTGCAGGCTGCCCTGGTCTGGACCGGCTTCATCCTGTCGACGATCGCCTTGTCGACGCTGCTCCCCGTTCTCGCGGCGATCGTGCCGCGACGCGCCCGGGTCACGGCACGCAGCCATCTCCGCGCGCTCGCCGCGGATGTCCGGCTTGCGCTGTCCCAGACCGTGTTGCTGGTCGTGTTTCTCGCCTATCAGGCATGGCTGATGGCCGATGCGATCGTCAGAACGCTGTTTCGCCTGCTCGTGAGCCGGCGGCATCTGCTCGACTGGGTCACGGCGGCCCAGGCGCAGGTCAGTCCCCGGCTCGACCTCGCCGGGTTCTATCGGCAGATGAACGGGGGCGTCGCCGCCGCCATCGCCGCCGCCGCCGTCGCCTGGTGGGTCGGGAGCGACGCCTGGCCGGTGGCGGCGCCGTTCGTGATCGCGTGGATCGCGTCGCCCGCCGTCGCCCGCTGGATGAGCCTGTCGCCGCTCGTGGCGGGTCGCCTGCCGGTTTCGGATGAGGACGCCCGCGCGTTGCGCCTGGTCGCGCGCCGCACGTGGCGCTACTTCGAGACCTTCGTGACGGCGGAAGACCATATGCTGCCGCCGGACAACTTCCAGGAAGACCCGAGGCCCGTGGTCGCGCACCGGACCTCTCCCACCAATCTCGGCGTCTACCTCCTCGCCGCGGTCAGCGCCCGCGACTTCGGCTGGGCGGGGACGACAGCGACCGTGGACCGGCTGGAGGCGACGCTCGCGGCGATGGACCGACTGCAGCGGTTCCGCGGCCACTTCTGCAACTGGTACGGCACACGGGACCTGCGGCCGCTCGACCCGCAATACATCTCGTCGGTGGATAGCGGCAATCTGGCCGGGCACCTGATCGCGCTTGCGAATGCCTGCCGGGAATGGGCCGGCCGCCCGGTGGCGAGTCCCGAGCTGTTCGCCGGCATCGACGACGCCCTGCAACTCACGCGCGAATCGCTGCAGGGACTTCCGGACGACCGGAGGACGCAGACGATCACGCGGCAACAGCTTGGCGATGCGCTCGATGTGCTGGCCGCCGCGCTCTACCGGGCGCCGGTGCCGCCGGAGGACATCGGCGCGCGGCTGGCGGAAGCCGCGCCTCACGCCGCCACGATGGCCGACATCGCGCGCGCGCTCGCCAGCGAACGCGGCGACGACGCCGGCGCCGAGATGCTGTACTGGGCGGAGGCGACGCTGGCTTCGATCGAGAGTCACCGCCGTGACGTTACCCGGACCGCCGATGCCGCCCGCTCCCTGGAACGGCGCCTCGCAATGCTGGCGGCGACGGCGCGGGCGATGGCCGGCGCGATGGAGTTCGGCTTTCTCCTCGACCCGGACCGCAAGCTGCTTGCGATCGGTTACCGGGTGGCGGACGGCAGTCTCGACCCGAGCTGCTACGATCTGCTCGCCTCCGAGGCGCGCCTGGCGAGCTTCGTGGCGATCGCGAAGGGCGACGTCGCCTCGCGGCACTGGTTCCGGCTCGGGCGCGCCGTCACCCCGCTTGGGCGCGGCGCGGCGCTCGTCTCCTGGTCGGGATCGATGTTCGAGTACCTGATGCCGTCGCTGGTGATGCGCGCACCGGCCGGCAGCCTGCTCGAGGAGACGAGCCGCCTCGTCGTGCGCCGGCAGGTGAACTATGGCGCCACGCTCGATGTGCCGTGGGGGATCTCGGAGTCCGGCTACAACGTCCGCGACCTGGAGCACACCTATCAGTATTCGAACTTCGGCGTCCCGGGCCTGGGCCTGAAACGCGGCCTTGGAGAGAACGCCGTCGTCGCGCCCTACGCGACGGCGCTCGCGGCCATGGTCGACCCGGGAGCGGCGGCGCGCAACTTCGCGCGGCTCGCCGCCATCGGCGCGCGCGGGCGCTACGGTTTCTACGAGGCGCTGGACTACACGCCCGCGCGCCTGCCCGAGGGGAAAAACGTCGCGGTCGTGCGCGCCTACATGGCACACCATCAGGGCATGACGGTGGTCGCCATCGCCAACGCTCTCCTCGACGGGAAGATGCGGGCGCGGTTCCATGCCGAGCCGATGGTGCAGGCTACCGAGCTGCTGCTGCAGGAACGCACGCCGCGCGACGTCGCATTGGCGCATCCGCGGGCGGAGGAAGTCAGGACGGCGGCGACGGTGCGCGACCTCGAGCTGCCGGCGGTGCGGCGGCTCAGCTCCGCGCACGACGCCACGCCGGAGGCGCACCTGCTTTCGAACGGACGCTATGCGGTGATGCTGACGGGCGCCGGTTCCGGCTACAGCCGCTGGGGCAATCTCGGGATCACGCGCTGGCGCGAGGACGTCACCCGCGACGACTGGGGCGCCTATGTCTTCCTGCGCGACGTGGACAGCGGCGACGTGTGGTCCGCGGGCTACCAGCCGAGCGGCGTCGAGCCGGACAGCTACGAGGTCACGTTCACCGAGGATCGCGCCGAGTATGTCCGGCACGACGGCACGATCACGACCGTCCTCGACGTCGTCGTCTCGCCGGAGGCCAACGCCGAGGTCCGCCGCGTATCCGTCGTGAACGCGGGCGATTCGGCCCGGGACATCGAGCTCACCTCGTACTCCGAGCTGGTGCTGGCGCCGCCCGCCGCCGACATGGCGCACCCGGTCTTTTCCAAGCTGTTCGTGCAAACCGAGTATCTCGCCAGAATCGGCGCCATCCTCGCAACGCGGCGGCGGCGCTCGCCCGGCGAGCCCGAGATCTGGGCGGCGCATCTTGCCGTGGTCGAAGGCGAAGCGGTGGGCGAGCCGGAGATCGAGACCGACCGGGCGCGCTTCCTCGGCCGCGGACGCGACGTCCGGGCGCCGATCGCGGTGATGGACGGCCGTCCGCTCTCGAATACCGTCGGCACCGTGCTCGATCCCGTCTTCGCGCTGCGCCGCCGCGTCCGGGTGCCGCCGGGCAGGACGGTGCGCATCGCGTTCTGGACGGTCGTCGCGTCGTCCCGCAGCGAGGTGCTGGATCTGATCGACAAGCACGAGGACACGACGGCCTTCGACCGCGCGGCCACCCTGGCGTGGACCCAGGCGCAGGTGCAGTTGAGCTATCTCGGCATCGACGCGGAGCAGGCGGGCCTGTTTCAGCGTCTCGCCGGCCACGTACTCTACGCCGATCCCGCGCTGCGTCCGTCGTCGGACGCCATCCGCCGCGGCGGCGGCGCGCCGGTGGCGCTCTGGGCGCAGGGCATCTCCGGCGACCTCCCGATCATCCTGGTGCGGATCGACGACATCGAGGACGTCGCCATCGTCCGCCAGTTGTTGCGCGCCCATGAATACTGGCGCATGAAGCAGCTCGCCGTCGATCTCGTGATCCTGAACGAACGAGCGCCCTCCTATGTGCATGACCTTCAGACCGCCCTCGAGACGCTGGTTCGGACCAGCCAGTCCCGGCAGCAGACCGCCGCGGACGTCGCGGGTGGCGCCGTGTTCGTGCTGCGCACGGACCTGATCCCGGCGGAGACCCGCGCCCGGCTGCTCGCCATGTCCCGCGCGGTGCTGATCGGACGACGCGGAACGCTGGCGGAACAGCTCAACCGTCTCCAGGGGACGGACACCGCCGCCCCACCGGAAAAATACGCGCCGCCGAGGCGCGTGCCGCACGCGGACGTGTCGCAGGCCGTTCCCGTGCCGCAGAACCTCGAATTCTTCAATGGGCTCGGCGGATTCGCCGCGGACGGACGGGAGTATGTGACGACGCTCGGTCCCGGGCGGTCGCTACCGGCCCCCTGGATCAATGTCATCGCCAATCCCGCGTTCGGCTTTCAGGTCGCGGTCGAGGGCGGCGGCTACACCTGGTCGCTCAGCAGCCGCGAGAACCAGCTCACCCCCTGGTCGAACGACCCCGTCACCGACCGGCCGGGGGAAATCATCTATCTGCGCGACGAAGAGTCGGGCGCGCTGTGGGGCCCGACGGTCCTGCCGATCCGCGACGAGCCCGCGTCCTATATTGCCAGGCACGGCCAGGGCTACAGCCGGTTCGAGCACAGCGCGCACGGTATCGCGCTCGATCTCATGCAATACGTGCCGCTCGACGATCCGATCAAGATCTCGCGGCTGACGATCCGCAACACCTCGGGTCGGCCGCGGCGGCTTTCGGTCACGGCTTACGTCGAGTGGGTGCTCGGCCCGTCGCGCAGCGCGTCCGCGCTCTCGGTCGTGACGGAACTCGATCCGGAGACCGGCGCGATGCTCGCGCGCAATCCCTGGAACCTGGCGTACGGTTCCCGTGTCGCCTTCGCGGATCTGGGCGGACGGCAGACCGCCTGGACCGGCGACCGGCGGGAATTCCTGGGGCGCAATGGCACGCTCGACAACCCGGCTGCGCTTGCTGGGGAAACCGTTCTTTCGCAGACAGTCGGTGCCGGGCTCGATCCCTGCGGCGCCCTTCAAACCCCGGTCGAGCTCGAGCCGGGGGACACGGTGGAAATCGTGTTCTTCCTCGGCGAGGCCGCAACGGCGGCGGATGCGCAATCCCTGATCGCCCGCTACCGGGCAGCCGATCTCGATGCGGTCCTGCGCGAGGTCACCGGGTATTGGGACGATGTGCTCGGCACGGTCCAGGTGACAACGCCGGACCGGTCCATGGACCTCATGCTCAATCGCTGGCTGCTCTACCAGACGCTCGCCTGCCGCATGTGGGCGCGAGCGGCGTTCTACCAGGCGGGCGGCGCTTACGGATTCCGCGACCAGCTCCAGGACGGCATGGCGCTCGCCCTGTCGCGGCCGGCGCTGACGCGCGAGCATCTCCTGCGCGCCGCGGCCCGGCAATTCGTCGAAGGCGACGTCCAGCATTGGTGGCTGCCGCACTCCGGCCAGGGCGTCCGCACCCGCGTCGCCGATGACCGGATATGGCTCGCCTGCGCCGCCGCACACTATATCGAGACCACCGGGGACACCGCGGTGCTGGAGGAGCCCGTTCCATTCCTCGAAGGCCAGGTGCTGCGGCCCGGCGAACACGATGCCTACTTCCAGCCCATGGTCGCGGATGAGAGCGCAACACTATTCGAGCACTGCGCGCGCGGGCTCGACCAGAGTCTCGGCGTCGGCAAGCACGGCTTGCCGCTGATCGGCACGGGCGACTGGAACGACGGCATGAACCGGGTCGGCGCGATGGGCAAGGGAGAGAGCGTCTGGCTCGGCTGGTTCCTGCACGCGACGCTCGCGGCATTCGCGCCGTTTGCGACAGCCCGCGGCCTGCAGTCGCGCGCCATGAAGTGGACCGCCCACGCGGCGGCGCTGCGGAACGCCCTGGAACAGGATGGCTGGGATGGCGGCTGGTATCGGCGCGGCTTTTTCGACGACGGGACGCCATTAGGCTCGTCCGCGAGCGCCGAGTGCCGGATCGACTCGATTGCGCAATCCTGGAGCGTGATCTCCGGCGCCGCCGATCCGGCTCGCGCCGCGCGCGCCATGGCCGCCGTGGACGAGCTGCTCATTAGCGGCGACGAAGGCCTGGCTTTGTTGTTCACGCCGCCCTTCGACCGGACGCCGCTCGATCCCGGATACATCAAGGGCTATCCGCCCGGCATCCGGGAGAACGGCGGCCAATACAACCATGCCGCCACGTGGTCGGTGATCGCCTTTGCCGCCCTCGGCCAGGGAGACAAGTCCGCCGAGGTGTTCTCGCTCATGAATCCGATCAGCCGCACCAGCACGCGGGCCGACGTGCAGCGCTACAAGGTCGAGCCCTACGCCGTCGCCGCCGATGTCTATTCGGTCGCCCCGCACGCCGGTCGCGGCGGCTGGACCTGGTACACCGGCACGGCCGGGTGCCTGTACCGGGCCGGCATCGAAGCGATCCTCGGTTTTCGCCGGCAGGGGGCGTTCCTGCTCCTCGCGCCCTGCATACCCCGGGAGTGGCCGCGCTTCGAGATCGCCTATAAATACCGCTCCGCGCGCTACGAGATCGCGGTCGAGAACCCGCGCGGCGTGAATCGTGGAGTGAGTTACGCCGAGCTGGACGGCAAACCGCTGGCGGGCGGCCCGGCGCGCGTTCCGCTCGTGGATGACGGCCTGGCCCACCAGGTGCGCGTGATCCTCGGGTAGGGCCGAATCACTTCGTCATTCCGACGCGGGCGGCGAGCCGGTCGAGATTCCGGTCGAGACGCAGAGCGATCGGCGTGCCCGTTGCCGTAACGCTCGCCGCGGGCCCGGGTTCCGGCGCGCGCAGCGTTGCGTAGATGCCGATCGCGATAACGGCCGCGATCCCGAACCCTGACGCCAGTGCGGGCAGCTGCCGATGCAGGCGCGACTTGAGCGCCCGTTTCGTTTCCCGCAGTGTCGCAAGTTCCGATGCCGCAGCCCCGGCCTGCCTGGAGAGCTCCAGCGAGCGCGTTTGCAATGCCACCTGCGCTTCCAGGGCGGCAGTGGCGCGGCGCTCCGCTTCCACGCGGCTCGCGGCGGCGGCGAGCGCCCGTTCCTGGGCCTGTATCCGCGCAGCGGCCTTGCGAGCGGCTTCATCCTCGATGCGCGCGCGCTCCCGCGCGGCGCGATCGAGCCCGGCGTCGGCCCTGGTGCGCGCCTCGGCCTCGGTCGCGAGCGCGGCCTCGGCTTGCGCTCTCCGATCCGCGGCTTCGGCCAGCGCGCGCTCCGCCTCGATGCGCTTGTCGGCGGCCTCGCGCGCCTGCTCCTCCGCCTGCAATCGCTCCGAGGCGAGTGCCGCGGCCCGCTGTTCCTGCGCTTCCTGTAGCCGGGCCGCCTCCGCCGCTTCGTTCTCCGCCCGGGTGCGTGACTGAGCCGCGGCCTGCGCGGCGGATTCGGCCTGCGCCCGCTCCTCGGCGAGCCGCGCCGCCGCTTCGCCGGCATTGAGGCTCGCCTGCGCAGCGGTTTTCAGGCTCGACTCCAGCTCCGCGCGCTCGCGCGCGGCCTGCGCTGCCACGGCGGCGGCGTGCGCCGCTTCGGTTGCCACGCTGCGCAGGGTTTCCTCCGCTTGCAGCCGCCGCCGCAATTCGGCCGCGGCGCGGGCATCGGCCTCAGCCTGCTCGCGCGCGATCGCTTCCTGCTGCCGTTCCGCGGCGATCCGCTCCTGCAATTCGGCCTTGGCGCGGGCCTCGCTCTCCTCGCGCTCGGAGGCGATGCGGGCGGCGTCCGCGGCGGCTCTGGCGTGCTCTTCGGCAGCCTGCCGGGCCCTCGCGTCCTGGGACTCGCGGGAACGCGCGGCGTCGCGCGCCGCGCTCTCGGCGGCCGCCAGTGCCTCGGCCCTGGCACGCAGCGCATTCTCGGCCTTGGCCTGTTCCGCGGCCGCGATGGCGAGGCGGCGTTCGGATTCGAGCTGCTTCGTGACTTCGGCCAGCGCCTTTCCCACGGCTTCCTCGCGCTCGCGCGCGGCCAGCGCGGCCTCGGCCTCGCTACTCGCGCGCTCGGACGCATTGCGGGCGGCCTCGGCAGCGACTTTCGCCTGCTCCTCCGCGGCCTGCCGGGCCATGTTCTCCAGCGCCCGGCGGGAGACGGCTTCGTCGCGCGCCGCGCCCTCGGCGGCCGCCAGCGCCTCGGCCGTGGCGCGCAGCGCGTCCTCGACCTCGATGCGCTCCGCCGCCGCGAGCGCGAGGCGGCGCTCGGCTTCGAGCTGCGCGGTGACTTCGACGAGCGCCTTCGCCTTGGCTTCCTCGGCTTCGCGCGCAACCAGCGCCGCGTGCGCTTCGGCTTCCAGCCGCTCCTGGGCCCTCCGTTGCAGCTCGGGCGCAGCGACCTGGAGCTCGCGGGCGATGCGCGCCGCCTCGGCCACCGCGTTGCTGCGGGCCTGCGCGAGCGCCGCGGCTTCCTCGTCGAGCTTGCGCCGCGCCTCGGCGAGCGCCGCGGCCTTGCGCTCGGCCTCGATGCGCGCGTTGGCCTGGGCAATCGCCGTCTGCTCCAGGGTGCGGCGCTCCTGCGCGAGCCGGTTCGCTTCCCGCTCGTCGGCCAGCCGCGCTTCGGCCTCTTTTCTCAGCCGGTCTTCGTTTGCCTTGCGCTCCCGCGCTGCCTCCGTCGCGCGACGCTCCGTTCGCACCTGCTTGCGCGCCGCGGCGCGCCGGTGCTCCTCTTCCGTGAGCCGTTCGCGCGTGGCGGCCGCCGCGCGTTCCTCCGCTTCGGCGCGTTCGAGGGCGCGCCGTTGCGCTTCGTCGTCCGTCGTTGGGGGTGATTTGCCGGCGGCCGCGGCATCGTTGTCGGCAGCGGCCTCCGTGTCGAGCTGCTGGCGCGCCTGCTCGGCCCGACCGATCATGTCGAGGAGCCGGCTCATCGGAAGGCGGTCTCCATCATCATCGAGAGTACCCCGGCCGTGCGGCGTGCAGGCCCACACTGTACTGCATCATCGCATGTTGTACCAGCGCCCGCTTCACCTGGCCACCGGGGGCACGTTCATCCCGCGCTGCACCGCCGGCCGCGCCGAGATCGCGTCGAACCAGCGCTTCACGTGCGGGAAATCGTTGAGATCGGTCCGGTGCCACTCGTAGCGCGCGACCCAAGGGTAGGTGGCGATGTCCGCAACCGAGTAGCCGCCGGCGAGGTAGTCGCGGCCCTTGAGGCGCTCCTCGAGCACCCCGTAGAGCCGGCGCGTCTCCCGGGTGTAGCGCTCGATCGCGTACGGCACCTGCTCCTTCGCCGCGCGCAGGAAGTGGTGCACCTGGCCGAAAATGGGCCCGACGCCGCCCATCTGGAACATGAGCCACTGCAGCGCCACGTAGCGGTCGCGCACCGCGGCCGGCAGCAGCTTCCCGGTCTTGCCCGCGAGGTAGATCAGGATCGCGCCCGACTCCATCAGCGCGATCGGCTTCCCGTCCGGCCCCTCCGGATCCACGATCGAGGGGATCTTGCCGTTGGGATTGATCTTCAGGTACTCCGGCTTGAACTGGTCGCCCTGGCCGATATTCACCGGATGCACGCGATACGGGAGCTGAAGCTCCTCCAGCATGATCGAAACCTTGCGGCCATTGGGCGTGGTCCACGTGTACAGGTCTATCATCGCGCTCCCTTTTCACTCATTGCCCATTACCGGTCCGTAAGCGCCTTGCGAATCGCATCGAGCCGCGCCGCATCCACGCCGCCGCGAATGGCGGCCGGGTCCTTCGCCGCTTTCGCGATCTCGCCGGCATCGACCCCGGCGGCGGCTCTCAGCGCGCGCTCGAGGTGCGCCCGCGCCGGGCCGGCGTCGGGCTCGCCGGCGAACGATGCCGCCATCAGCTCCGCGAAGCGCTCCGGCCTGCGCCACGCGTCCACGGTGTTGAAAAGCTCCAGCACGGATTGCGCATCCAGCTCGACGGCATCCAGCACGGTGTTGGCATGGCGCGCGGCGAGGAGCGCCAGGTCGCGGCAGTCCGCGGGCACCTTGAGCCGGCTCGCCAGCGACTCCGCCGCCAGCGGAACGAGGTGGCGGGCCAGCGTCGCGAAGCGTGCCGGCAGCGTGGCCCCAGCCGCGGCGGCCGCATCGAGCGCCGCCATCGCCGTGCGGGCCGTATCGGCATCGTCCCACAGCGCATCCACTTCCGGCATCACACGCTCCAGCGCCCGGCATTCCCGCAACACCTCGAACAGGCCCGACGGCCGCGATTCCATCAAGCCGCGCGCAATCTCCTGCCACACGCGTTCGGGGACCAGCGCATCCACTTCGCCGTCGCGCGCCATCTCGCGCATCAGCTTCATCGTCTCCCGGGCGATGCGGAACCCGAAGCGCGCCGCGAAGCGCGCGACGCGCAGCACCCGGACCGGGTCCTCGGCAAAGGCAGCGCTCACGTGGCGCAGCACCCCGGCCTTGAGGTCGTCGCCGCCGTGGTGCGGGTCGATGAGGCGGCCTTCCGCGTCCCTCGCGATCGCGTTGATGGTGAGGTCGCGCCGCGCCAGGTCCTGCTCGAGCGTGACGTCCGGCGCCGCGCGGAACTCGAAGCCGTGGTAGCCGCGCGCCGTCTTGCGCTCGGTGCGCGCCAGCGCGTACTCCTCGTGGCTTTGGGGATGCAGGAACACGGGGAAATCCCGGCCCACCGGCTTGTAGCCCTGCTGCACCATCTCCTCGGGTGTCGCGCCGACGACGACGTAATCGCGGTCCTTGACCGGCAGGCCGAGGAGCTCGTCGCGCACCGCGCCGCCCACGCAGTAGATTTTCATGAACCGCTGCGGCCGGCCCGGAACTCCTGGTAGCGCGCGCGCGGCGTGCGATTGCCGAGCCAGGACGGGGCCACCGCCTCCAGCGGTGTCGGCGTGATGCCGAACGGCGGCGCGCAGCTGCAGACGCTGTCCACCTTCATGGAATGATAATTGTCGCGCGTCATGAGCTTGACCGGCAGCAGCTCCAGGGCCAGCGCCTGGCACCAGGACAGCGCGTCGTTCAAGCCGATGACCGGCCGCCGGTGGCCGGTCACCGCGCCCACGTACTCGACCAGCTCGCGCAGCCGGTACACGCGGGGGCCGCACAAGTCGTAGCTCCTGCCGTGGCTGCCCCGGTCCGCGAGGCTCTTCACGAACGCCGCCGCCACGTCCTCGACGAACACCGGCTGGAAGCGCGCATTCGGGCAGGCGAGCGCCATCATGGGCGAGAAGCGCAGGGCCAGCGCGAACAGGTTGAGAAAGCTGTCGTCGCGCCCGAAGATGACCGAGGGGCGGAACACCGTCCACGCCAGCGCCGAATCGCGCACGATGGCTTCGGCCTCGCCCTTGGAGCGCAGGTAGGCGCTGGGCCCCGCGCGGTCCGCCGCCAGCGCGCTCATGTGCAGCAGGCGCGGCACGCCGGATTCACGGCACGCCGCGACGGCCTTGCGCGCGAGCTCGACGTGCGCCGCCCGGAAGCTGCGGTCGCCGCTGCCGTCGTGCAACACGCCCACGAGATTGATCATCGCGTCCGCCCCGCGCGCGAACGCCGGGAGTTGCGCCGGATCGTGAACGTCGACGGTTTCCACGTCCACGGTCGGCAGCAGGATCAGCTGCTCCTTCGCCTGCTCGCGGTCGCGCGTCGCCACCCGCACGCGGTAGCCCTCCGCCGCCAGCGCGTGGCAGACGTGCCGGCCCACAAACCCGGAGCCCCCAAGGACCGCTACAGTCGTGATCTCCATCGGCGGATTTTACCCTTCATCCTTCATCCCTCATCCCTCATCCCTCAAGGGGTGTCCCCCAACGACACCTCGCTGTCGCGCTCGCGGGGTCCGATGATGCCCAGGCGCTGCCGGATCGATTGCGCCTGCTGGGTGAAGGCGCCGGCGTAGTAGGTCGCGTTCGCCATGACCTTCTTCACGTAGTCGCGCGTCTCGTTGAACGGGATGGTCTCGGCGTAGACCGCGGCCTCGAGGGCGGCCGGGGAGCGCCAGGCGCGCGCCCGGCCCGGGCCGGCGTTGTAGGCCGCGGACGCGAGCACCGGGTGGCCGTCGAGCGTGTCGAGCACGTGCTTGAGGTAATAGGTGCCGAGGCTCACGTTGACATCCAGCTCGGTGACCCGCGACCAGCGCCAGTCCTTCAGCCCCAGCTTCTTCGCCACCCAGCGCGCGGTGCCGGGCATCAGCTGCATCAGGCCGCTCGCGCCGGCGCGCGATCGGGCGCCCGGGATGAAGCGGCTCTCCTGCCGGATCAGCCCGTAGACCCACGCTTCATCCAGTTCCAGCTGCGCGGTATGCGCATTGAGGACCTCGCGGTACGGCGCAAGATAGCGCAGGTTGAAATCGTGCAGCGCCACGGTGCGGTCGGCGGTGTTGATGGCGCGGTCGTAGAGCTCGTGGCGGAGCGCGACTTCCGATGCGGCGAGCAGCTGGCGGTCGTCGAACGCGCGGATCGCCCACAGCCATTCCCGGTTGGCCTCCGCGCGCAGGTCCAGGCCATAGAGCGCGAGCGCCCGGCGCAGCCCGGGGTGCTGGCTCATGGCGCGCACGTCCTCCGCCCCCGGCTTGTAGCGCGCGGCGGGCGCGGTGATCTTGCCGCCCAGCTCCTCCTGCGCGAGCTGGCCGTAGAAATTGAATTCGGCGGCGAGCGGCGCAAGCAATGCCGCCGCCGCCTCGGCGTGCCCCTGCGCCTTCAGCGCCCGCGCCTTCCAGTAACGCCATGCGGGGTCCGAGGATTCCGTGCCGGTCATGGCGTCGATGGACGCGTGCACCTGTTGCCAGTCGCGCGCGCGCAGCGCCGCGCGCGCTTTCCAGGCGAGCTGGAGGTCCGAGAGGTCGCCGGCGCGCGTGTACCAATCGAGCGCCTCGCTATCGTGGCGCATGGCGCCGAGGTAGCCGAGCATCCCCCACAGGTAGGCGCGATCCTCCCGGGAGAAGCGCTCTTCAATCTTCAGCCAGTGGCGCGCCGCCTGCTGGGGCGAGGTGCGCGCAAGGCGGTGGACGGCGAACAGGACGGCTTCGCGCCCGGCGCGGCTCTTGAGCTTGAACGCCTGCGGGCGCTCGAGGTATCCCGCCGGGTTGGACGCGACGCTCTCGAGCACGCGCGCTTCCGGCGCCTGGCCCGCGGGCAGCCACTCGGCGACGCGGCGCGCCACGCGCACCTGGCCGGCCTCCAGCGCCAGGCGAACCCGCGTCCACAGGTCGTCGTTGGACAACATGCCCGCGGCAACCAGCGCTTCGAACAGCGGCGTGCAGCTGTCGGGCAGGTTGCGCGCGACGAACCACAGCGGCCGGGCCTCGGGCAGCGTATCGCTCGCGTTGATGAGCAGCCGCCCCCGCAGCGTGTAGCAGGTGATCTCGATGTCGTCGGCGGCGAGCAGCGGCAGCTCGGCGTTGAACAGCTCCCATTCCCCGCGCCGGCCGAGCGCCTTCAACCACTCTTTGCGCAACCGCTCCGCCAGCGGCCCGTCGCGGTGGGCGGCGAGAAACGCGCGCACGTCCTCGGTAGACGCCCGCTCGAGCCTCATGGCGAGCTGCCAGTAGGCGACGTACGGCTCGAGCAGGTGGCCCTTCAGCCGGGCAGCGTGCTGATCGAGCCGGGCGGCGGCTCCGGCGCGGTAGGCCTCGCGCGCGGCGAGGAACTCGTCATCCAGCGCGGCGCCGCGCGCGGTTGCGGCGATCAGTACTAGTAGAGCAATCCAGATCCGGTTCATGCCCGACTCGAAATGCGTGTCCTACGGCCTTCATTCTAACGGGTTTTCAGGAACACTTAACGCACCGGCGGCGGTTCTGTTGACGTCAGCCGAGAAAGAGCCGGTAGGCGGGATTGCGCGTTTCTTCGTGACAGGGATAGCCGACCTTGGCGAGAAACGCGCGGAACTTGCGCTTGTCGCGCGGCGGCACCTGCATGCCGACCAGCACGCGCCCGTAGTCGGCGCCGTGGTTGCGGTAGTGGAACAGGCTGATGTTCCAGCCGCTGCTCATGGCGGTGAGGAACCGCATCAGCGCGCCCGGGCGCTCCGGGAACTCGAAGCGGTAGAGGATCTCGTCGTCCACCGTCGGCGCGTGCCCGCCCACCGTGTGCCGGATGTGCAGTTTCGCCAGCTCGTTGTTGCTGAAATCGAGCGTCTTCAACCCGCGCGCGCGGAGCTTGCGGATCAACCGGGTGGTCTCCTTGCGGTCGCGGACCTGCACGCCGACGAACACATGGGCGCGCCGCGGATCGGCGTAGCGATAGTTGAACTCGGTGATGTTGCGCGCGCCGATGAGCGAGCAGAACGTGCGGAAGCTGCCGGGCCGCTCGGGAATGGTGACGGCGAGGATCGCCTCGCGCTTCTCGCCGAGCTCGGCTTCCTCCGCGACGAACCGCAGCCGGTCGAAATTCATGTTCGCGCCGCTCGCGATCGCCACCAGCGACCTGCCGCGCATCCCGGTGCGGGCGGCCCAGGCCTTGAGGCCGGCGACCGCGAGCGCGCCGGCCGGCTCGAGCACGACGCGGGTGTCTTCGAACACGTCCTTGATCGCGGCGCAGATGGCGTCGGTGTCGACCAGGATCACGTCGTCCACCAGCTCGCGGCACAAGCGGAAGGTGAGCCGCCCGACCTGCTTCACGGCCACGCCGTCGGCGAACAGCCCCACTTGCGCGAGCTTCACGCGCCGGCCGGCCGCGAGCGAACGCGCCATGGCATCGGCGTCCTCCGGCTCGACCCCGATCACCTTGATCCCGGGGCGCAGGCGCTTCACGTAGGCGGCGATGCCCGAGATCAGCCCGCCGCCGCCGATCGGGACGAAAATGGCGTGGAGTGTCCCGGGGTGCTGGCGCAGCACCTCCATCGCTATCGTGCCCTGTCCCGCGATCACGTCCGGGTCGTCGTAGGGATGCACGAAGGCGAGCCCGCGGCGCCGGCCCAGCACGCGCGCGTGAAGGTAGGCCTCATCGTAGGAATCCCCGTGCAGCACCACCGTCGCGCCGCGCGCCCTGACGGCGGCGATCTTGATCTGGGGCGTGGTGACCGGCATCACGATGGTGGCGCGGCAGGCGAGCTGCTGCGCCGCGAGCGCGACGCCCTGCGCGTGGTTGCCGGCGGACGCGGCGATCACGCCGCGCCTGAGCGTGGCGGGCGGCAGGCGCGCCATCTTGTTGTAGGCGCCGCGCAGCTTGAAGGAAAAAACCGGCTGCAGGTCCTCGCGCTTGAGCAGCACGCGGTTGCCGGCGCGCGCCGAGAGCGCCGGCGCGAGCTCGAGCGGCGTCTCGACCGCGACGTCGTAGACGCGCGCTCCGAGGATCCGTTCGAGGTAGTCGTTCTTCTTCATTGCGAAAATCGTAAAGGGTGCTAAGCGTAGCAGGAATAAGGCTTTTCAGCCATTTCCGGACCCTGAATCGCGCCCGGAACTTGGTGTATAGTCAACACGGCGTTTACCCGTCAGTCGTCAGCCGTCACGCCTCTCGAAAAAAATGACCCAGGACGAAATGAAACAGGCCGCGGCGCGGGCCGCGATCGCCCACGTTCCCGACGACTGCGTGGTGGGCGTCGGCAGCGGCTCGACCGCCAACTTCTTCATCGCCGAGCTGGGGAAGATCAAGCGCCGCATCGACGCCGCGGTGGCGAGCTCGGACGCGACGGCCAGGCGCCTCAAGGAGCTCGGCATCCGCGTGGTGGATCTGAACAGCGTGAACGAGCTGCCGGTGTACGTGGACGGCGCCGACGAGGTGACGCGCCACCTCGCCATGATCAAGGGCGGCGGCGGCGCGCTGACGCGGGAGAAAATCGTGGCGGCGGTCGCGAAACGCTTCGTGTGCATCGCCGACCAGTCGAAGCGCGTGGACGTGCTCGGCAAATTTCCGCTGCCGGTGGAAGTCATCCCGATGGCCCGTTCCCACGTCGCGCGCGAGCTCGTCCGGCTCGGCGGCCACCCGGAATGGCGCCAGAACTTCGTCACCGACAACGGCAACCTGATCCTGGACGTGCACGGGCTGGCCATCGTCAATCCCGTCGAGCTCGAGGGGACGCTCGACCAGATCGCGGGCGTCGTGACCAACGGACTGTTCGCGCGCCGTGGCGCGGACCTGCTGCTGCTCGGCACCGAGCGCGGCGTCGAGACCCTCAAGCGATAGCGGGTGATGCATTTGGGTAATGGGCGCTGGCGCCGCTACACAAAACTGTCATAATTCACTGATAAGTTCACCTGTTTCGCCGCGGCAGGAGGCCATCACGTGACCGAGCACACCCTGAAGCAATTCGACGCCGAGCTCGAGGCGGTGCGCGCGCGCGTGCTGCAGATGGGCGGGCTCGTCGAGGAACAGATCTCGCGCGCCATGGAAGCGCTGTCGTCGGGCAACACCCAGATCGCGGCCCGCGTGGTGGACGACGACCACCGCGTGAACGCGCTCGAAGTGGGGATAGACGAGGAGTGCAGCACGATCATCGCGCGCCGCCAGCCGGCGGCGGTGGACCTGAGGATGCTGATGATGGTGGTGAAGACCATCACCGACCTCGAGCGCATCGGCGACGAGGCGGCCAAGATCGCGCGCATGACGCAGTTGATCTACGACAGCGACCGGCCGTTCGTGCCGCGCACCAACGAGATCCGGCACATGGCCGATGTCGCGCTCGCCATGCTGAGGAACGCGCTCGACGCCTTCGCCCGGCTCGACCTCGCCGTCGCCGCCAAGGTGGTGCGCCAGGACGAGCGCGTGGACGAGTCCTTCCGCGGCGTCCTGCGCCAGCTCATCACCTTCATGATGGAGGACCCGCGCACCATCTCGCACGCCATCGAGATCCTGTTCATCGCCAAGGCGATCGAGCGCATCGGCGACCACGCGAAGAACATGTCGGAGTACGTGGTCTACATGGTGAAAGGCAAGGACGTGCGCCACACCGGACCGGAGGCCGTCGAGCGCGAGGCGCTCACGCAGCATTAAAAGCACGAAAAAGCCCGCCCGGCGTGGCGTCGCGCCGCAAGATTCCTTATACTGGCGGCAACAGACGAGGGCGCGCCACGCATCCGACCGTATCCAGCTTCGTGAAATCCTCCCGCGGCCCGTCCGCGGGAGCGGTGTCCCTCCCCCTCTCCGCGTCGCGCGCCCCGCGCGATCGTCGCCTGATCCCCTGGTAGCTCATGCCTGAATACACGACGCTCGCCGCGGTTGATTTAGGAACCAATTCTTTCCACTGCCAGGTGGCCCGCGTCGTCGGCGACCAGATCTATCCGCTCGATGCGCTGCGCGAGCCGGTGCGGCTGGGCGGCGGCCTCGACAAGGACAAGCGGCTCGACGAGGCGACCCAGGAGCGCGCGCTGGCATGCCTCAAGCGCTTCGGCGAGCGGCTGCGCGGCCTCGACCGCCACGCCGTGCGCGCCGTCGGCACCAACACGCTGCGCGTGGCGAAGAACGCCGCCGGCTTCCTGCGGCGGGCCCAGGCCGCCCTCGGCTTCCCGATCGAGGTGGTGGCGGGACGCGAGGAGGCGCGGCTGATCTACCTCGGTGTATCGCACAGCCTGCCCGCCTCGCGCGAGAAGCGCCTGGTGGTGGACATCGGCGGCGGCTCCACCGAGCTCATCATCGGCACCGGCCACCGGCCGCTGAAGCTCGAGAGCCTGTTCATGGGCTGCGTCTCCTACAGCCTGCGCTTTTTCGAGGACGGCAAGGTGAGCAAGGGCGCGATGAAGCGCGCCGAGCTCGCCGCGCGCAACGAGCTGCAGCCGATCGTGGCGCGCTTCGCGCGCGGCAACTGGCAGCACGCGGTCGGCTCCTCGGGGACGGTGCGGGCGCTGGCGGACGTGCTGCGGCTGAACGGCTTCGACGACATCGGCATCACGCCCGCGGGGCTCGACCGCCTGCGCTCCCACCTCATCAAGGCCGGCGACATGGACCGGGTGGAGCTCGCCGGACTGAAGCCCGACCGCATACCGGTGTTTCCCGGCGGGCTGGCGATCCTCAACGCCATCCTCTCGGAGCTCGACATCGAGTCCCTGGTGGTGGCGGAAGGCGCGATGCGCCAGGGCGTGCTCTACGACCTGCTCGGCCGGTTCCACCACAAGGACATGCGCGACATCACGGTCGTCCATTTCATGCAGCGCTATCACGTCGACGCGCTGCAGGCGCGGCGCGTCGGGGCGCTCGCCTTCGCCCTTTACCGCAAGCTCGCCGCCGAATCCGGCGAGCCGGACGAGGACGTCGCGCGCCTGATCACGTGGGCGTCGAAGCTGCACGAGATCGGCATCTCGGTGGCCTTCAGCGGCTACCACAAGCATTCCGCCTACATCGTCGGCAATGCCGACATGCCGGGGTTCTCGCGCGACGAGCAGGCGAAGCTCGCGCTGCTGGTGCAGGCGCACCGCCGCGCCCTCAGGAAGGTTGCGAAGGACATCGAGGAGCGCGACGTGGACTGGGGCATGGTGCTCGCGCTGCGGCTCGCGGCCCTGTTTCATCGCAGCCGGGCCGACGTGGCGCTGCCCGCGCTGCAAGCACGGCGCCAGGGCAAGAAGTTCCGCCTGTCGCTGGGGGCCGCCTGGCTCGCGCGCAACACGTTGACCGCCACGGCGCTCGCCGACGAAATCCAGGAGTGGGAGGAAATCGGCTTCGAGCTCAGGATCCCCGAGCTCGATGAGCTCGAGCGCGACAACGAGCTCGCGCTGGCGAGCTGAGCTTACTTCAGCAGGTCGGGAGACACTACCACGCGCACCGCGGCGCCGCCGCGCTCGCGGCTCTCGAGCCACCAGATCGCGCCTTTCTTCATGCTCCAGTCGCCCGGCTTGCCGGTGAGCGCGAGCGCGACCGCCTGCCCCAGCGTCGGCTGGTGGCCGACCACCACCACGGTGCCGTCCCCGTCCGGCCAGCCCGCGGCGGCGAGCACCGCCTGCGGTCCGGCGCCAGTGCCCACCTCCGTGAGGGTTTCAAGACGCCCGGTCAGCGCCCACGCCGTCTGCTGCGCGCGCTTCGCGGGACTGACCAGCACGCGCGCATCCTCGGGCAGCCGCTTGCGCAGCCACGCCGCCATGCGGCGCGCCTGCTTCTTGCCCTTGCCGGTCAGCGCGCGCGCGGCGTCGGCTCCGCCGGGCGGCGCGTCCTCGGCATCGGCATGGCGCCAGAAGATCAATTCCATGGTGCGTGATGTGTGACGAGTGACGAGGCGGCTACCAGAATTTTTCGCCCGCGCGGAAGTCCTTCCAGGCGCTCTTCAACTCGCGCTTCAAGGTGGCGGCGCGGCCGCGGCTCCATCCGAGCAGGATGCCTTTCGCTTCCGGCACGTGCCGTCCCGCGGCGCCGTCGAAGCCTTGCGCCATGAGGTTCGCCACCGTTACCGCATCGTTCATTGCGCCCAGTATATCCTGCAGGCGCGCGAGCCGCTTCAGCGCCTGGCGCGCCGGCTTGCGCTCGTAGAGGCCGGCAAAAAAATCCGCCGCGTAGCGGTACTTCTTGATCGCGATGCGCAACCGGTGCAGCTCCGCCGTCGTCAGCCCGGCCAGCTTGCGGCCGCGCTTGCGCGCCTGACCGTAGCGTTTTTCGAGCACGGCGGCGGCGAAATCCGCCACCGGAGCGCCAAACGCGAGGCGCCTGTCGGCATCGAGCTCGGTACGCCAGCGCTCGGACACGAGCCAGGCCGCCAGCGAAAGGGTCAGGCGGCGGTAGCGCGGCGAGCGCAGCGCGCGGCGCGCGCGGCCGTTGGCGTAGCGCCGCAGCTTCTCGCAGCGGGCGCTGAAGGCCCCCAACTCTCCCTGCGTGCCGAACTCGGCCGCAATCGGCGGCAGCGTCTCGGTCATGAACACGTCCCAGTCGCGGGCCGGGCCGAGGCTGCCGGCCAGCCACTTCATCTCGCCCGTGAGCGGCGCGACCGCAGCCTCAGGCAACGGCGGCGAAAACACGCCGAGCGCCGAGCGCAGGCGCCGCAGCGCGACCCGCATCTGGTGCAGGTACTCCAGGTCGGCGCCTTCCAGCATGCCGCGCTCGTTCGCGAGCAGGTGCGCAAGGCTCGCCCACATCACCGCCTTGAAGGCGTCGTTCACCGACAGGTCCCCGCGCAGGTCCGCGGGACGCGCCTTCACCGGCCGCGCGCGCTCGCCGCGCGCGAGCGCGAAGCCGCGTTCCGCCTTGGAGCGGTTCTCGATCGAGAGCGGGAGGGCCTCGGCGAGCCTGAGCGCGAAATCGTAGAGCTGTTCCGGCGCCCCGCTCTTCAGCTCCAGCTCGAGCTCGCAAACCGCCTCGGTGCGCTTGCCGCTGCGGATCTCGCCGCGGTCCATGCTCGCCTCGACCGCCACTCCGGAATCGAGCTCGAGCAGGCGGCTGACGCGGTTGAAATCGGTGACGAAGGCGGGCTCGATCCGGGCCCTCAGCGGCGCGGAGGCGAACGCTTCGGCCAGGCCGTGATTCCCGATGCGCGAAAAATCCGGCACCGGCCCGGCGACCTCCTCCTCGAGCTCCACGCGCTGGTGCAACCCGCCCTGCACCGCGCCGCCGCCCTTGACCGTCTGCACCCAGCGCCTCCCGTCGCGCCGCAGCCGCAAGGCGACGCCCTGCCGCCAGAGGTCGAGCGCGGGTGTGTCGAAATAGATGCTGTAGAGCCGCGACCGCGTCCCCGCTGCCCGCCCCTTGAGCAGGGGGTGCGACGCGAGCTTGCGCACCGCCTGCGGTGGAATCAGCAGCTTGAGTTCGGTTTCAATCACTAGCTCGCCGGCCGGTGCGCCAGCAATTCGAGCAGGGCGTCCTGCGCCGCCTGCGGCTTGCCGCGGCGCGGCGAGCGCAGGCTGTAATGCCCGTCCTGGTCCATGTCCCAGGCCTGGCAGTTGTCCTCCAGGTAGGGCTGGAGCCCCTCGTTGACGATGCGCTTCCTCAATTTGGGATCGAGCACCGGGAAGCACACTTCCACGCGCCGGAAGAAGTTGCGGTCCATCCAGTCCGCGCTCGAGAGGTAGACGTCCTCCGCGCCGTCGTTGTGGAAATAGAAGACGCGGGAGTGCTCGAGAAAGCGGCCCACCACCGAGCACACGCGGATGTTCTCCGAAACACCGGGGATGCCGGGCCTCAGCGCGCACACGCCGCGCACGATGAGATCGATCTCGACGCCGGCCTTCGAGGCCTCGTAGAGCGCGCCGATGGTCTCGGGCTCGAGCAGCGCGTTCATCTTGGCGATGATGCGGCCCTTCTTCCCGCCCTGGGCGTTCTGGATCTCGTTCTGGATGGCGCGCAGGATCTGCTTGTGCAGCGTGAACGGCGACTCCCAGAGGTGCTTCAAGCGGGTGGCGCGGCCGAGCCCCGTCAGCTGGGTGAAGACGTCGTTCACGTCCGCCCCGATTTGCTCGTTGGCGGTAAACAGGCCCCAGTCGGTGTAGAGCTTGGTCGTCCGCGGGTGGTAGTTGCCGGTCGAGAGATGCACGTAGCGGCGCAGCCGCTCCTCCTCGCGCCGCACCACCATCAGCATCTTGGCGTGGGTCTTGTGGCCGACCACGCCGTAGATGACGTGCGCGCCGACCTCCTCCAGCCGCTGCGCCCAGTTGATATTGGCCTCCTCGTCGAAGCGCGCGAGGAGTTCCAGCACGACGGTTACTTCCTTGCCGCTGCGCGCCGCGCCGATCAGTATCTCCATCAGCTCCGATTCCGCCCCGGTGCGGTAGACCGTCATCTTGATCGCAACCACCGCGGCGTCGCGCGCCGCCTGCTGGAGAAACGCGATCACCGGCTGGAACGACTGGTAGGGATGGTGCAGCAGGATCTCGCCCTCGCGGATGGCGGCGAACATGTCCTCCTGCGGCGCGATGGGCGAGGGCGGGCCCGGGCGGAACGCCGGGTACTTGAGGTCCGGCCGGTTCACCCCGTCGGGCACGCTCATCAGGCGCACCAGGTTGACCGGGCCGTCGACGCGGTAGAGGTCCTCCGGGTCCAGCTTGAATTGCGAGAGCAGGTATTCCGTGATCTGCGGCGAGCAGTTGTCGGCCACCTCCAGCCGCACTTCGTCCCCGAACTGGCGGTGCGGCAATTCGCCGCGCAGCGCGGTGCGCAGGTCCTTCACCTCTTCCTCGTCCACGAACAGCTCGCTGTTGCGGGTCACCCGGAACTGGTAGCTGTCCACCACCTTCATGCCGGCGAAGAGCTCGGCGACGTTCTCGTGCAGGATCGACGACAGGAAGACGAAATCGTACTCCGCGCCCGAAATCTCGCGCGGCAGGCGGATCACCCGCGGCAGCACCCGCGGCGCCTGCACGATGGCGATGCCGGAATTGCGGCCGAACGCGTCCTTGCCCTCGAGCTCGACGGCGAAATTGAGGCTCTTGTTGAGCACGCGCGGGAAGGGGTGCGCCGGGTCGAGGCCGATCGGCGTCAGGACCGGCATCACCTCGCGGAAATAGTAGGCCTTGATCCATTCCGACTGCGCGGGCGTGAGATCGGAGCGGCGCAGGAACCGGATGCCCTCGGCCGCCAGCCCGGGGAGGACCTCCAGGTTGAGCAGCTGGTATTGGGTGGCCACCAGGTCGTGCGCCTCCTTCGCCACCTGCGCGAACACCTGGCCCGCGTCCATGCGGTCGGGACCGATCGCCGGCGAACCGGCCTCGATCTCAGCGTGCAGGCCCGAGACGCGGATCTCGAAGAACTCGTCGAGATTGGAGGAGACGATGCACAGGAACCGCAGGCGCTCGAGCAGCGGCGTCGCGCGGTTCTCCGCCTGGGCCAGCACGCGCCGGTTGAAGGCGAGCTGGCCCAGCTCGCGGTTGAGGTACAGCTCCGGGATGTCGCGTGGCTTGTTCATGGCATCGCGCCGGCGCGCCGGGCCCGCGCGGCGCGCGGCGCGTGCTTCGGTCTGCGGGTCTGCGGCCCAGTCGGTCGTGGTGTGTGGCCCGCCTGCTATTGGGAGGGTGGGACGTAACCGGAGGCGATGTCCGCGCCGCCGCCGAAAAAGTGCTTTTCCACCTGCTGCGCCAGATACTCGCGCGCCTTCTTGTCCGCGAGATTCAGCCGGTTCTCGTTGACCAGCATCTTCTGCTGTTCCAGCCACTGCTTCCAGGCTTCCTTCGACACGCGCTCGAAGATGCGCTGCCCCAGGTTGCCCGGATAAGGCGGGAAATCAAGGCCTTCCGCCTCGCGGCCGAGTTTTACGCAGTTCACCATTCTAGGCATCGCTCCACCCTCGCGCCAGAGACATCAGAATATGACAGGAATATTGCGGCAATGTTACGGCCCGGGGCAGCCTCAGCTGAAGCGCAGCTCCAGATTGGTGTGCTGCAGGCGCGAGGCATTCACCAGCAAGGGGTGGTCCGCCCGCGGCTTCTCCAGATAATAGCCCTGCACGCAGTCCACCCCGAAATTCCTCAGCATGACGAGCGTCTCCTCGTCCTCCACGCACTCGGCAATGGTGGTCTTGTGCAGCCCGCGCGCCACCGTCACGATCGCTTTCACGAACAGCTGGTTGTCGCTCTCGTTGGGGAGGTTGCGGATGAAGAGGCCGTCGATCTTTACGGAATCCACCTGCAGATGCTTCAAGTAGGCAAAGGAGGAGAAGCCCGTGCCGAAATCGTCGAGCGAGACGCCGCAGCCGGTCTGGTGCAGCGCCTCGATGAACCGCTGGGCATCGTGCAGGTCCGACACCGCGGAGGTTTCCGTGAGCTCGACCATCAGCCGCCGCGGCGCCACGCCATAGTGCTTCAGCTGCTCGGCGATGTATTGCGGCAGCATCGGCTCGTCGAACGAACGACCGGAGATGTTGACCGCGAGCGCCGGAATGCCGCTCAACTCCGCCAGCATCTGGATCGACTCGCGCAGCACCCAGCGGTCGATGTCGAGGATCTTGCCCGATTTTTCCGCCATCGGGATGAATTGTCCCGGCATCACCAGCACCGAGGGGTCGTCCTTGTCGCGCATGCGCACCAGCACCTCGAAGTGCGCGAGCGCGCGGTTGTCGGTCGCGTACACCCCCTGGAACTGCAGATCCATGAGGTTGTTTTCGAGCGCGTGCAGGATGCGGTCGTTCCACGACAGCCGCTTCACCATCTGGAACGTGGTGTCGAGGTCGCTGCGGTAGATGCGCCAGGCATTCTTGCCCGCGTCCTTGGCCTGGTACATCGCGGTGTCGGCGCGCGCGATCAGGTCTTCCGAGTTGTCGGCATGGTCGGGGTAGACGGCGATGCCGAGCGAGCTGGTGAGCCGCAGGCTCTGGCCCTCGAACTGGAAGCGCACCAGCGCGATCGCGTGCGTGATGCGCTCGGCGAGCACCCGCAGCATCTCGTCGGAGATCTCGGGCACCAGGATCGCGAACTCGTCGCCGCCGAGGCGCGCGAAGATCTCGTTGCGCCGCACCTGGCCGGCGATTTCTCCCGCGACGCGGATCAGCATCGCGTCGCCCGCGCGGTGGCCGAAGGTGTCGTTGATGTACTTGAAATCGTCGAGATCGAAGAACAGCAGCGCGACCCGCGAGTCGTGGCGCTGGGCGTCCGCGATCATGCGCGCCAGCTCCTCGTTGAAGCGGTGGCGGTTGTAGAGGCCGGTCAGCGCGTCGCGCTCGGCGAGATAGATCAGCTGGTCCGCGGTCTGGCGCTCGCGGGTCACGTCCTGGAACAGCCACAGGTGGCCGACCGGGCGGCCGTAGACGTCCTCGACCGAGTGCACCTGCTGCGTGACGAGGCGGCCGTCCGCCATCTGGATTTCCAGGGCGGTGAGGAGTTCGCCCTCGCGCGGCGGGCGCAGCACGTGCCGGCCCTGCTCCTCGGGGCGCGCCAGCGCGCACGCCGAGGTGGCGAGCACCTCCTGCGGGCTGCGGCCGATCAGCCGCGTCCCCGGCGCGATCATCCAGATGCGGGTGAATGCGGGGTTGGTGTACACCACCCGGTCGTCGTACGACACGAACAGGATCCCGGTGTCCATCGCCGCGAGCAGCGCGGACAGCCGTGCGTGCTCGTCCTGCGCGCGCGTCAGGTATTCCTGCTGCACCGATTGCGCGTCGCGCAGCTCCGCCACCGTCGTCTCGAGGCGCCGCTCCGCCTCCTTCCTCTGGGTGATGTCGCGGATGCTGATGCGGATGCCGAGGTAGCCGCCGCGGCTGTCGTAGATCGGGCGCCAGTCCGCCGCGCCCCAGAATTCCGAGCCGTCCTTGCGCCTGCCGCGGAACTCGTAGTCCTGGCCGGTCCCGCCGCGCAGCGCGCGGCGGATCTGGCGCACGGTGCGCGCGGCGTCGATTTCGGCGACGCACGGCGCGGGGAAGCCCGGCATGGCGAGGCACTCCTCCGGGGTGTAGCCGAACATGTCGAGCACGCGCGGGTTGATCCAGATCAGCCCGCCCTCGGGATTGATCCAGCACTCGCAGTCGTAGCTGTAGTCGGCGATCGCGGTGAACTTGGCCTCGCTCTCGGCGAGCGCCCGGATGCGGCCCTGGAGCACCGCCG
>MERD01000089.1:4219-16037 GCA_001771935.1 Betaproteobacteria bacterium RIFCSPLOWO2_02_FULL_67_26 | reverse complement strand
TGAGGTCACCCGCCGCGAGCCGCTCGCTCGCCGTGGTGAGCTGGGCGAGGTTGCGCGTCAACCAGTAGGACAGCACGACCGTCGAGGCGATGGAGAGGACCAGCGCGCCCGCAACGAGCAGCAGGTGGTCGCGCAGCAGCTCGATCAGCAGGGCGAACATCGCCGTCTGCACCAGCACGTTCGCCAGCAGGAGACGGGTGCGCAGCGACAGCGAGAATGGCGCTTTCGTCACGGGGCGAACGCCCGGTTACAGGCGCTTCACCAGCACCACCGAGCGGCGCTGGTAGTTGTAGAGCGAGCGCTTCTGGCGCGGCAGCATGTCGATGCCCACCTCGTCGAAGCCGCGCTCGACGAACCAGTGCTCGGCGCGGGTCGTCAGCACGAACAGGCGCTTCAGCTTGGCGCGGCGGGCGCGTCCCTCGATCTCGGTCAACAGCCGCTCGCCGGCACCCGCATTGCGAAAATCGGGATGCACGACGAGGCAGGCGAGCTCGGCGGCCCGCTCGTCGGGGAACGGATAGAGCGCCGCGCAGCCGACCAGCACCTTGTCGTGCTCGAGCACCGTGAAGCGCGCGATCTCCCGCTCCAGCCGGTCGCGCCCGCGCTTGACGAGTATGCCCTCGGCCTCGAGCGGCTCGATCAGCCTCAGGACGCCGCCGATGTCCTCGATCTTCGCCTGCCGCAGCGTCTCGATGGGATCGGGCGTCAGCATCGTGCCGACGCCCTTGTGGGTGAAGAGCTCGAGCAGCAGCCCGTCATCGATATGCCCCGACACGAGATGCGCCCGTTTCACGCCGTGCTCGCAGGCGCGCACGGCGTGCGGAAGATAGAGCTGCACGTCGCCGCCGGCCGGCTCCGACCTGGCGAGCAGCGCCTGCGCCTGGCGCACGGTGAGGTTGCGCAGCAGCTCGCCGCGCCGGCCGGTCACCCCGACAGTATCCATGAGGAAGATGAGCTTCTCCGCCTTCAGCGCGCTGGCGGTCGAGGCCGCGACGTCCTCCAGCACCAGGTTGAACACCTCGCCGGTGGGTGAATAGCCGAGCGGAGACAGCAGCACCAGCTCGTTATCGTCGAGCCGCTTCTGGATCGCGGCGGCGTCGACGCGGCGCACTTCGCCCGTGTGCATGAAGTCCACGCCGTCGAGCACGCCGATCGGCTTCGCCGTGATGAAGTTGCCGCTCGCCACGCGGATGTCCGCCCCCGCCATCGGCGAATTGGGCAAGCCCATCGAGAGCGCCGCCTCGATCTCGACGCGCAGCCGGCCGCTCACCTCCTTGGCGCTGGCGAGCGCCAGGTCGTCGGTCACCCGCAGCCCCTTGTGAAAGCGGCTGCGGCGGCGGCGCTCCTTCAGCTTCGCCTCGATCTGCGGGCGCGCCCCGTGCACCAGGACGAGCCGCACCCCGAGCGCGGCGAGCAGGTTCAGGTCGTGGGTGAGGTCGAGAAAACGCCCGTCGGCCACCACGTCGCCGCCGAAGGCGATGACGAAGGTCTTGCCGCGGAACGCGTGGATGTAGGGCGCGACAGACTGGAACCAGTCGATGAACCGGTCCTGCGCGGAAAGCCGGTGCCGGCGCAGGGCGCGCTGCTCGGGTTCCGCGGCGGGCGCGGCGGCTCCGGTCTCGCTAGAGGGTTTGCGGGTAATGACAGCCTCCCATCCCGTATCGTCCGCGCGGCCGGCCCCCGGGCCGTTCCTCGCGCATTTCGTCGGAATTTCAAGCACATATTATAGATGGAAAGCGCATATTCAGAAATCTCCCCACAGCGCCTGCATAGCGGCGAGCGCCGCCACCGCTGCCGTCTCGGTGCGCAGCACGCGCGGGCCGAGCCGGACCGGCAGGAACCCGCCGCGCCGCGCCGCCGCGTCCTCCTCCGGCGTGAATCCGCCCTCGGGTCCCGCGAGCAGGATGACCGCGGCAGCCGGCCGCGGAACGTCGCGCAGCCGCGTGACGGCGCCGAGAGACAGCAGCAGCCGCAGCGCCCCATCGCCGCGCCCCGCGCCCTGCGCGAGCCAGGAGCCGAGAGCGGCGACCGGCGCGATCGCGGGTACGCGGTTGCGGCCGCACTGCTCGCACGCGGCGATCGCGACCGATCTCCAGTGCGACAGGCGCTTGTCCGCACGCTCCGCCGAGAGCCGCACGACGCTGCGGCCCGCGGCGAGCGGCTGAACGGCCGCCACGCCGAGTTCGACCGCCTTCTGCACCGTGAAATCCATGCGCTCGCCGCTCGAGAGCGCCTGGCCGAGCGTGACGCCGAGCGCGGATTCGCGTTCGACGAGGCGGCGGTCGAGCACCTTCGCCGACACCGATCCCTGTTTCACGCGCTCGAGCACCGCCGCGTACTCCGATCCGTCGCCATTGAACAGCGTCACCGCGTCGCCCGCCGCAAGACGCAGCACCCGCAGCGCGTGGTGCGCCTGCGGCGGCGGCAGCTCGCAACTGCGGCCCGGCGCCAGCTCGCCGGGAAAATACATGCGGGTCAGGGGCTTGCTATCGGTCATTGGCACGAAAATTATGCCATGCGGCGCGCGCTTCCCCGCCCGCGGACAAACAGGACTAGAATCGCGCTTTTTGCGGAAGAGCGCGCGTGAGAATCGTGATCCTGGGGGCCGGCCAGGTCGGCTCCACGGTCGCCGAAAGCCTGGTTTCGGAGGCGAACGACATCACCGTGGTCGACGTCGAGCCCGCGCGGCTGAAGCGCCTCCAGGACCGGCTCGATTTGCGCACCGTCACCGGCAACGCCGCCCACCCCGCGGTGCTGGAGCAGGCGGGCGCGCGCGACGCGGACCTGCTGCTCGCGGTGACGCAAAGCGACGAGACCAACATGGTGGCGTGCAAGCTCGCCGCCACCATGTTCAACATACCGACCAAGATCGCGCGCATCCGCTCCGCCGATTACCTCTCGCACCCCGAGATCTTCTCGGCCGAGAACTTCGCGGTGGACCACTCGATCTGCCCCGAGCAGATCCTGTGCGACTACATCGTCAAGCTGCTCGAGTTCCCCGAGGCGCTGCAGGTGCTCGAGTTCGCCGACGGCAGAGTGAGCCTGGTCGCGGTCAAGGCGTTCCACGGCGGGCCGCTGGTCGGCCACGAGATCCAGTTCCTGCGGAGCCACATGCCGCAGGTGGACACGCGGGTAGCCGCCATCTTCCGCCACGACAGCGCGATCGCCCCCGAGGGCAAGACGGTGGTGGAGGCCGGCGACGAGGTGTTCTTCATCGCCGCCACCGGCAACATCCGCAACGTGTTGCGCGAGCTGCGGCGCATGGACAAGCCGGTGAAGCGCGTCATGATCGGCGGCGGCGGCAACATCGGCCGGCGCCTCGCGCACGCGATCGAGGACCGGTACGAGGTCAAGATCATCGAGTTCAACAAGGCGGGCGCCGAGCGGCTGGCGGGCGAGCTCGACCGCACGCTGGTGCTCGCCGGCGACGTGACCGACGAGGAGCTGCTCGACGCCGAGAACGTGGCGCAGATGGACGTCTATTGCGCGGTCACCAACGACGACGAGACCAATATCATGAGCGCGCTGCTCGCCAAGCGCCGGGGGGCGCACAAGGTGGTCGCGCTCATCAACCGCGGTTCCTACGTGAACCTGGTGCAGGCCGGGCAGATCGACATCGCGATCTCGCCGGCGCAGGCCACCATCGGCACGCTGCTCGCGCACGTGCGGCGCGGCGATTGCGCCGTGGTGCATTCGCTGCGGCGCGGCGCGGCCGAGGCGCTGGAGCTCATCGCGCACGGCGACCGGCAGTCCTCCAGGGTCGTGGGCCGGAACGTCGAGGCGCTCGAACTGCCCAAGGGCGTGACCATCGGCGCCATCGTGCGCGGGCGCGAAGGCGCCCGCGCGGCGCCCGGGGACAACGGCCGCGACCACGACGTCATCATCGCCCATCACGACACGGTGATCGAATCCGGCGACCACGTCGTGGTGTTCGTGGTGAACAAGCGCCTGGTGCCGCGCATCGAGAAGCTGTTCCAGGTCAACGTCGGGTTCATCTAGATGGCAAGCCTGCTTGCCGTAGCCCCGATGCTGGGGATGATTGCGATGCTGATGAGCCTGTCGCATCTGGTCCCGATCGCAATCTCGCTCTTCCACGACGACGGCGCTCAACGGGCGTTCGTCTTTTCGGCTTGCCTCAACTTCGCTAGCGGATACGTCGCGTGGCTGGCCACGCGACGCTTTCGGCGCGAGGTCTTGGCCCGCGATGCCATTCTGCTCGTCGTGCTCACGTGGTCGGGCGGCGCCCTGTTCGCGACGGTACCCCTGCTTCTCGTCATTCCCGGGCTTTCGCTTGCCGACGCCTATTTCGAAACCATGTCCGGGCTGACCACCACCGGATCCACGGTGCTGTCCAATCTGGACAGCCTGCCGCAGTCCATCAACATCTGGCGCGGCTTTTTGCAGTGGTTGGGGGGCATGGGCATCATCGTGCTCGCCATCGCGCTGCTGCCCATGCTCGGGGTCGGCGGCCGGCAGATCTACAAGGCGGAAACGCCGGGGCCCATGAAGGACACGAAGCTCACCCCCCGTATCGCCGAAACGGCCAAGGGACTATGGATAATCTATTTCGGGCTATCACTCGCGTGCTTCACGGCCTACGCCCTGGCCGGCATGCCCTGGTTCGATGCGCTCATGCACACGCTTACGACGATGCCGACCGGTGGGTTCTCTAACCACGACGCGAGCTTCGTCCATTTCGACTCACCCCTGATCGAGTCGATCGCCATTTTCTTCATGCTGGTGGCCGCCATCAATTTCAGCAGCCATTTTCTGGCGCTGCGCGCGCGCTCGATCGAACCTTACCGGCGGGATCCCGAGGCCGGCTGGTTCCTGGTGATTATGCTGGGCAGCTGCGCAGGAATCGGAGCGTATCTGTGGTTGATGGGGGTTTACACGGATCTTGCAACGGCGCTGCGGCACGCCAGCTTCAATCTGGTGTCAGTCGCGACCAGCACCGGCTACGCGAGCCAGGACTTCAACCTGTGGCCGATCTTCGCCCCACTGTGGATGATGTTCCTTGTGAGCTTCGCATCGTGTTCTGGATCGACCGGCGGGGGAATAAAGATGATCCGAGCCGTCATACTCTACAAGCAGGTCTACCGGGAGTTCATTCGGCTTCTGCATTCGACGGCAACCACTCCGATGAAAATCGGAGGCCAGCTGGTGGAAAACCGGATCGTCTTCGCGGTACTCGCGTTTCTCTTCATCTACATCGTTTGTATCGTGTCGCTGACGCTCGTGCTCACCGCTAGCGGGCTCGACGTGGTGACGGCATTCTCCGCAGTGATCGCCTGCATCAACAATCTGGGCCCCGGCCTCAATCAGGTTGGGCCCGCCACCACCTTCGAAAGCCTGAACGACTTTCAAATCTGGCTGCTGAGCATCGCCATGCTGGTCGGACGGCTGGAGCTGTTCACCGTTCTCGTGATCCTTACCCCCGCTTTCTGGCGCAAGTAGGCGGGAGCCCAGGCCGCCCGACCGGCGCCTAACCGTTTACAATAGCCGGAGCGGTCCATGCAGAAGATGAACCTGACCCATCACTTCCTCATCGCCATGCCCGCGATGGCGGACCCGCATTTTTCGAAGACGCTCACCTTCATCTGCGAGCACAACGACCAGGGCGCGCTCGGCATCGTGGTGAACCGGCCGATCGATATGAACCTGCAGACCCTGCTCGAGCAGGTGAGCATCCCGCTCGCCGGCGGGGAATTCAAGTCGGTACCCATCCACTTCGGCGGCCCGGTGCAGGTCGACCGCGGGTTCGTGCTGCACACGCCGCTCGGCCAGTGGCAGTCCACGCTCGCGGTGAGCACCGAGATCGGGCTGACCACCTCCAAGGACATCCTGCAGGCGGTCGCGCGCGGCGAAGGCCCGGGCAAGCTCTTCGTCACGCTGGGTTACGCCGGCTGGGCGCCGGGCCAGCTCGAGCACGAGCTGGCGCAGAACGCCTGGCTCACGGTGCAGGCCAGCTCCGACGTGATCTTCGATCTGCAGCCGGAGCAGCGGTTGCCGGCCGCCATGCGGCTCCTCGGCATCGATTTCGCCAGCCTCTCCGAGCAGGCCGGCCACGCTTGACGAAAACCGTCCTCGCATTTGATTTCGGCACCAAGCGCATCGGCGTCGCGGTCGGCGACTTCGAGACCCGGCTCGCGCATCCCCTGACCACCATCGCGGCCGCGGACAACCGCGCGCGCTTCGCGGCGATCGAGCGGCTCATCTCCGAATGGCGGCCGGCGCTGCTGGTGGTCGGCCTTCCCGCCCACGCCGATGGCGCCGCGCACCCGGTCGGCAGGCTCGCCCGCCGCTTCGCGCAACGCCTGCACGGCCGCTTCGGCGCCCGCACCGAGCTGGTGGACGAGCGGCTCACCTCGCACGAAGCCGAGGGGCTGTTGCGAGGGGCGGGAGCGCGGGGGGCGCGGCTGAAGGCCGGCCTCGACGCCGTGGCCGCGCAGCGCATACTGGAGACTTACTTCGCGAGCGTGGCGGGTAACGTGTGATTGTGGTAGAGTAGCGCCCCGCGAAAACCATAAAACATGCCCGGCAACCCGTTACCTGATGCCGAGCAGCTGCTAACCGCGCTGATCGAGCAAATGCGGCCCGCGGTCGGGCCGGCAACGGGTTTAATCGGCATCCACACCGGCGGCGTCTGGGTCGCCGAACGGCTGCACCCCGCGCTCAAGCTCCAGACCGCTCTCGCCACCCTCGACGTTTCCTACTACCGCGACGACTACGAAGCGCGCGGGCTGCACCGCGACGTCAAGCGCTCCGAGATCCCGTTCGAGATCGAGGGCCGCGATATCGTGCTGGTCGACGATGTTCTCTTTACCGGCCGCACCATACGCGCCGCGCTGAACGAATTGTTCGACTACGGCCGGCCCGCGCGCGTGCGGCTCGCAACGCTGGTGGACCGCGGCGGGCGCGAGCTCCCCATTGCCGCGCAATTCTCCGGCGTCCGCGTCGAGATCGACGCCGGGAAGAGCCTCGATCTCACGCGCGGCGCGGACGGACGGCTCGCGTTCGTGCTCGCGGAACGGGCGGCCTGACATGTGGCTCAACCCTTCCAATCCGCAGCTCAACAAGAAGGGCGAGCTGCACCACCTGCTCACGCTGGAGGGCCTGCCCGCCGAGATCCTGTGGCAGATCCTCGACACGGCGAAGTCGTTCGTCGGCACCAAGGTGAAAAAGGTGCCGCTGCTGCGCGGCAAGTCCGTATTCAACGTGTTCTTCGAGCCGTCCACCCGCACCCGCACGACGTTCGAGATCGCCGCGAAGCGGCTCTCCGCCGACGTCATCAACCTCAACGTCACCGTGTCCTCGCAGTCCAAGGGCGAGAGCCTGCTCGACACGGTCGACAACCTCTCGGCGATGCACGCCGACATGTTCGTGGTGCGCCACGGCGAGAGCGGCGCGCCGCACTTCATCGCGCGCCACGTCGCGCCCGACATCCACGTCATCAACGCCGGCGACGGGCGCCACTCGCACCCGACGCAGGGGCTGCTCGACATGTACACCATCCGCCATTACAAGAAGGATTTCTCGAGCCTGCGGGTGGCGATCGTCGGCGATGTCCTGCACTCGCGGGTGGCGCGCTCGCAGATTCACGCGTTCGCCACGCTCGGCTGTCCCGAGATCCGCGTCATCGCCCCCAAGACGCTGCTGCCCGCGCAGGTCGAGCAGCTCGGCGTGCACGTCTTCCACGACATGCGGCAGGGCCTGAAGGACGTGGACGTGGTGACGATGCTCCGGCTGCAGAACGAGCGCATGCAGGGGGCGCTGCTGCCCTCGGCCCAGGAGTTCTACAAGTACTACGGGCTCACCGAGGACAAGCTCGCGGCTGCCAAGCCGGACGCGATCGTGCTCCACCCGGGCCCGATGAACCGCGGCGTCGAGATCGATTCGAGCGTCGCCGACGGCAAGCAGTCCGTGATCCTGCCCCAGGTCACGTTCGGGATCGCGATCCGCATGGCGGTGATGAGCATCATGGCGGGGAACAAGTGAAGATCCATATCAAGGGCGGCCGGCTGATCGACCCGAAGTCCGGCGTGGACGCGAAGAAGGACGTTTACGTCGCCGCCGGCAAGATCGCCAGCATCGGCGAGCCGCCCGGCGGCTGGAGCGCGAACCGCGTGATCGACGCCGCCGGCCTGGTCGTCTGCCCCGGGCTGGTGGACCTCGCCGCGCGGCTGCGCGAGCCGGGCTTCGAGTACCTGGCGACGCTCGAGTCCGAGATGGATGCGGCGGTGGCGGGCGGCGTGACCAGCCTCGCCTGCCCGCCCGATACCGACCCGCCGCTGGACGAGCCGGGGCTGGTCGAGATGCTCAAGTCCCGCGCGAAAAACCTGAACCGCGCGCGGGTCTACCCGGTGGGCGCGCTCACGCAGGGGCTGAAGGGCGAGCGGCTGACCGAGATGGCGGAACTGGTGGACGCGGGTTGCGTCGCGTTTTCCCAGGCCGACGCGCCGTTCGCCGACACCCAGGTCTTCTACCATGCCCTGCAGTACGCCGCGACCTTCGGCTTTCCGGTGTGGTTGCGCCCGCAGGACCCGCCGCTCGCGCGGCACGGCGTCGCGCACGACGGGCAGGTCGCGACCCGCTTCGGCCTTCCGGGCATACCGGTGTGCGCGGAAACCGTGGCGCTCGCCACGATCTTCATCCTCGCCCGCGAGACCGGCGCGCGCGTGCATCTCGCGCGGCTGTCGAGCGCCGAGGGCGTGGAGATGGTGCGCCAGGCCAAGCGGCAGGGCCTTGCGATCACCTGCGACATCGCCATCCATCACGCGCACCTGACCGAGATGGACATCGGTTACTTCGACTCCAACAGCCGTCTCGACCCGCCGCTGCGCGGGAGCCGCGACCGCGACGCGCTGCGCGCGGCGCTCGCCGACGGCACGGTGGACGCGCTCTGCTCCGATCACACGCCGGTGGACGACGACGCGAAGCAGCTGCCGTTCGCCGAGGCCGAAGCCGGCGCGACCGGGCTCGAGCTCCTGCTGCCGCTTACGCTCAAGTGGGCCGAGGAATCGAAGGCAAAGCTTCCAGCCGCCATCGCCAGGATTACCTCGGAGGCGGCGCGCGTGCTCGGCATCGACGCCGGCCACCTGACGCCGGGCCACGCCGCCGACATCTGCATCTTCGACCCCGATCAGCACTGGAAGGTCGAGCCGGGCGCGCTGAAGAGCCAGGGCAAGAACACCCCGTTCATCGGGATCGAGTTGCGCGGGAGAGTGCGCCATACCCTGGTGGACGGCCAGGTGGTCTACGAAGCCAAGTGAACCCCCTCCTCGATTTTTCCGGGCTGCCGCGGTTCGCCGATTTCCAGCCGGCGCTGGTTGCGCCGGCGGTGGACCAGCTGCTCGCCGAGAACCGCGCGCTGATCGAGCGTATTGCGGCGCCTGAGGTCGCGCCAACGTGGCCCGGCTTCGTTCAGCCGCTGGAAGATGCGAATGAGCGCCTGCACCGGGCCTGGGGCGTGGTGAGCCATCTCAACGGGGTCATGAACAGCCCGGAACTGCGCGAGGCCTACAACGCCAACCTGCCCCGGATCACTCAGTACTACACCGAACTCGGCCAGCACGAGGGGCTGTTCGCCAGGTTCAGGGCGCTCAAGGCCGATCCGGGCTTCGGCAGCCTGACGCGCGCGCAGAAGAAGATCGTCGAGAACGAACTGCGGGATTTCCGGCTGGGCGGCGCGGAGCTGCCGCCGGAGCAAAAAACGCGCTTCAAGGCCATCAGCGAGCGGCTGTCGCAGCTCTCGTCGCGGTTTTCCGACAACCTGCTCGACGCCACCAATGCCTTCGGGCACGTCATTACCGACCCGGCGGACGCCGCCGGCATCCCCGCGGACGTGCTGGCCGCCGCGCGCGAGGCGGCGAACGCCGACGGCAAACCGGGCTGGAAATTCACGCTGCACGCGCCTTCGTACCTGCCGGTGATGCAGTACGCGGACAACCGGTCCTTGCGCGAGCTCATGTACCGCGCCTACGTCACCCGCGCCTCCGAGTTCGAAAGACCGGACTGGGACAACACGTCTCTCATCGCGGAGATACTCAAGCTGCGCCAGGAGCAGGCGCGGCTGCTCGGGTTCGCCAGCTACGCCGAGTATTCCCTCCAGCCCAAGATGGCCGAATCCCCGCGGCAGGTGCTCGCCTTCCTGGAGGAGTTCGCCGCGCGCGCCAGGCGCTACGCCGTGCGCGACCTCGAGGAAGTGACCGCATTCGCGCGCGGCGAGCTGAAGCAGGACAAGCTCGAAGCATGGGACCTTGCCTATGCCTCGGAAAAGCTGCGGGCCAGGCGCTACGCCTTTTCCGACCAGGAGGTGAAGCAGTACTTCCCGGAGACGAAGGTGCTTCCCGGCATGTTCAAGCTGGTCGAGACGCTCTACGGGCTGGCGATCGCGCCGGCGCCGGCGCCGGTGTGGCATCCCGACGTGCGCTTCTACGCGATCCGCGACCGCCACGGCAGCGTGGTCGGGCAGTTCTACGTGGACCTGTACGCGCGACCGTCCAAGCGCGGCGGCGCGTGGATGGACGACGCGATCACGCGCCGCGTGCGGGACGGGCGCGTGCAGCCCCCCGTCGCCTACCTCAGCTGCAACTTTTCGGCGCCGGTCGGCGGGAAGCCCGCGCTCTTCACGCACGAGGAGGTCAACACGCTGTTCCACGAGTTCGGCCATGGTCTCCATCACCTGCTCACCCGCGTGGACTACCTTGGCGTCTCCGGCATCAACGGCGTGGAGTGGGACGCGGTGGAGCTGCCGTCCCAGTTCATGGAAAACTTCTGCTGGGAGTGGGACGTCCTGCGACCGATGACCGCCCACGTGGGCAGCGGCGAGCCGCTGCCCCGGCCGCTCTTTGACAAGATGCGGGCTGCGAAGAACTTCCAGAGCGGGATGCAGACCGTGCGCCAGGTCGAGTTCGCGCTGTTCGACCTCCACCTGCACCACGACTACGACCCCGCCGGCGCGAAGTCCGCGCTCGAACTGCTCAACGAAGTGCGCGCGCGCGTCGCGGTGGTTTTCCCGCCGGACTACAACCGCTTCCCGCACAATTTCTCCCACATCTTTGCCGGCGGCTACGCGGCGGGTTACTACAGCTACAAGTGGGCGGAGGTGCTCTCGGCGGATGCCTACAGCCTGTTCGAGGAGAACGGGGTGCTCGACTCCCGGACCGGTCAGCGCTTCTGGGACGAGATCCTCGGCGTGGGCGGCAGCCGGCCCGCGCTCGACTCCTTCGTCGCCTTTCGCGGGCGCGAACCGAAGATTGATGCGCTCCTCAGGCACAGCGGGATGGCGGAAACGTGAACGCTTTACCCAAGGCGCGACCTAATGTTACAGTGGTGTAGTCAGTACAGGAGGTAACATCATGAAAAGAATCGCGACTTTATACTTAGTGGCGATTCTGCTGTCGCTGCCTCTGGGTGCCGCCCAGCTCTACCGCTGGGTGGACGAGAAAGGCAATGTCGAGTGGCGCGATACGCCGCCGCCGGCGAGCGCGAAAAATGTCGAGCAGCGCAAGGTCGGCGGGGGCACGGTACAAACCGCCGAGTTGCCATACAGCGTGCAGCTCGCAATGAAGAATTTCCCGGTCACGCTCTGGACCACCACTTGCGGACCTGCCTGCGACCAGGCCAAGGCGCACCTCGTGCGGCGCGGCGTGCCATACACCGAGAAGGACGCGCAGGCCGACGTCGACGCCTTGCAGAAGTTGACCGGCAGCAACGAGGTGCCGGTGCTCTATGTCGGCAGAACCCAGATCAAGGGCTACCTCGACAGCCAGTACGATTCCGCGCTGGATGCCGCGGGCTATCCCCGGACGCCGCC
>MERD01000089.1:2780-4199 GCA_001771935.1 Betaproteobacteria bacterium RIFCSPLOWO2_02_FULL_67_26 | reverse complement strand
GCGAAGCCCGCGGAAACGGCGAAAGCGCCGGTTGCGCCGCCAGCCGGAAAACCGGGCGTGACCCAGTCCGGTCCGCCAGTCAGGCTCTTCACCCACCCCGATTGCGGCGAGCCGTGCAATGACGCCAAGGCACTGCTGGCAGGAAGAAATGTTCCGTTCCAGGAGGCCATCGTCGGAACCAACACTGCGGTCGAGGAGCTGCAAAAGATCTCCGGCGACTTCCGCGTGCCGGTGCTGGTCGTGGGCCAGTCCGTCGTGCGCGCCTTCCACGAGGAGAGCTTCCACCAGGCGCTCGACGCGGCGGGCTATACCCGTTAGGCCGCCGGTTCCCCGCCGCGAACCCGGCCGCTCCGCGCTCGCATGAAGCTCGCGACGTGGAACGTCAATTCGCTCAAGGTCAGGCTGCCGCAAGTCATCGAGTGGGCCGGCCGGCAGCAGCCGGACGTGCTGTGCCTGCAGGAAACCAAGCTCGAGAACGACAAGTTTCCCGCTGCCGATATCCGCGCCGCGGGCTACGAGCCGCTCGCCAACGGCCAGAAGACGTACAACGGCGTCGCGATCCTAGCGAAGCGCGCCGCGAGCGACATCATCACCGCCATACCCGGTTTTGCCGATGAACAGAAGCGCGTGCTCGCCGCGACGGTCGGCGGCGTGCGCGTCGTCTGCGCCTACGTTCCCAACGGCGAGAGCATCGAATCCGGCAAGTACCAATACAAGCTCAAGTGGCTCGCCGCGTTCCGCGACTGGCTCAAGTCGGAACTCGCGCGGCATCCGCGGCTCGCGGTGCTCGGAGACTACAACATTGCCCCGGAGGATCGCGACGTTTACGACCCCAAGGCCTGGGAGGGCCAGGTGCTGTTCAGCAAACCGGAACGCGAAGCGTTCGGCAACCTGATCGGGCTCGGCCTGAAAGATGCGTTCCGGCTGTTCGAGCAGTCCGAGCGATCGTACACCTGGTGGGACTACCGCATGAACGCGTTTCGCCGCAAGATGGGCCTGCGCATCGACCACATCCTGCTGTCCGAGGAACTGGCAAAGCGATGCACGGCGTGCACGATAGACATCGAGCCGCGCAAGAACGAGCGGCCCTCCGACCACGCCCCTGTTATCGCCGACCTACAAATTTAAACCTCTAACCGCGGAGACACGGAGAGAAACAAAAAGAAAACTTCTCGCCAATTAGAGTGCGGAGGACTAGAAAGTAAAGACCCGTTTTGCTACTTCCAGCACTCCACTACTAGCGTCCACTTCCGCGCTTCGTCGGCCAGATCAGCCGTACTCTTGTCGCGCGAAAAGAATCCTGCGCCGCTGCGGTAAGCCACCTTGTGGGTATCGAGAAACGTCCTGAGGGTCTGGCCATTAACCGCGAAATTGACGTTCTGGCCAACCGAACCGGTCGCTTTCGCCAATTTCGAGTCT
>MERD01000089.1:155-2735 GCA_001771935.1 Betaproteobacteria bacterium RIFCSPLOWO2_02_FULL_67_26 | reverse complement strand
CCACCACTTCACCCCTCTTGTTCAATACTGGGCTGCCACTCGATCCAGGCTGAATCGGTGCAGTGATCTGAATCTGATTGGTGTTGTTCCCTAGTCCGGTCAAGGCGCTCACCACCCCCGGCGTGAGATTACCCCCCGACGACAACACGGTATTGAGTGGGAAGCCGAACACCGCTATGTCCTCGCCCTGACGCAACTTGCTCGGATCAGATGCGATGGCAGCGGAGGTTTTTGCGTCACCTGAAATTTGCACCAGGGCCAGATCATTCACGGCATCTTCGGTAATAACCTTCACCAGCCTGTCGCGCCCCTCGACACGAAGCTCGCCACATCCGACAACAACATGCTGGTTGGTGATAGCCATTCCTGTCGGACTAACCAAGAACAAAGTGCCCGTTCCCGACTTTGTGATATGCGCCCCTGAAGACGCAGTTGCTCCAGACCGCTCCAGCGGCGTGCTAGCCAAGGAGTTACTTCCCGGCTTCCAATTCTTGGCTAATTCCTGCGCTTCCGACAACTGGTCGGCCGATAGTTGCGATGTTAGAGCCTTTCGTCGTGCTTCTGCTTCGTCAAACTGGTTTGTCGCTGAGATGTTATACCAAGCATGTGCTTTGACTAGATTCTTCCGAACCCCCAAGCCATTTTCATTGAGCACCCCGAGAAGGTACTGTGCTTCCCATACTTTTCGGTCGTACTTGTTCGAGCTGGCAGCTTGCTCAAACAATTTCACCGCGGCTGAATAATCTTGGAAAACCCCTGTTCCTACCATGTAAAGACGTCCGAGTGTTACTTGCGCCCATATATCGCCAGCAATCGACGCTTTTTGTAGCCACTTGGCTGCTTCTTTAGGATCTTTGTATCCATTGAATCCGCCGAGATGAATGCGACTCAACAAGACTTGCGCATCTTTGACACCCGCTTCCGCTGCACGGAATATGAATGGCTCGGCATCGCTTACCCACTCTCGTTCTGGTTTGAATTCATCTAAGGCCACGAAATCATGACCTCGTTTGTCTGCCAACAACCCGTAATAGAGGTGATCGCCGATTTCTGCGATTGCTTTGACGTCGGATACTGCCCGAAGTTTTGCCATCGAAGTCGCTGCATTTTCCGCATTCTGCAACCCCCATTTCTTTTCATTGTAGATTCGGTATATCGCTACCATGGCCCGGGGGCGACCATTTGCGGCAGCTTTTTCAAACACCGGTAGTGCGCGATTTATGCTCCCTCGCAATTCCGCAGGAATCTTTGACAAAGTGATTCCATTTACACGGGCAAAATCATCCAGTCCTGACAATAAGATGAAGCCGAGTTCTTCTTGCGCTTTTGGATATCCGAGATCGGTCGCCTTCATGTAAAGACGAACCGCTTCCAAGTAGTACTTCTCCGCATTCTTCAGTTTCTCAGCGCCAGTCTTTCCGCCAATCAAATGCGAATTGACAGAAATGAACATTTCACTTTGCTCAGCCAACCGATAGAGCGCATCGGGATAATTTAGGTCGGCCGCTTTCTGTAGCAAAGAATCGGCGAGAGCCGCATTCTTTTCGACCCCACGGCCCCTTCTGTACCGATTGCTCAACTGAAATATCGCCTTTGCATCGCCCCCTTCGGCCTTGCTTTTAAGCTGTTCAATTTTGTCATCGCCAGACTCGGGTTGGGCCGGAGTGCTTGCGGCGGGTAACGACTCTGCGGAAGTTTTTACGGTAGAAGATTGTTCACCACAACCGCACAGTATTACTACTAGCCCCAAGCTAAGTATCAGTCGCCGCATAAGCCCTCAGTCACTTCACAACCTTCGCCCTTTGCTACGCCCACCGTATTACAGCATCATTATTCGCACTTCATGGGCTAAAGTAGGGCTGTACCTGCTCTTGATTCACGTCGCTCCTGCTGAACCAACGCGGATCAGGGTACGAAGCTCAGCAACCCAATCCCTAGCAACATCGCCGTATTTTTCCAAGGATCTCGCGCAGACCTCCGCTTGAAACCTCCACATGTCCCTTAAGCGAGGTTCGCCGCTGAATTCCGTCAGCTTCTTCCGAATTACCTCTATTATCTGCGAAGGGGTAAACATCTGCTGTAATAATCCCTTCATGTCGTCCCCTTTTGCATACCATGGAAACGGATCAACGACCCAGTTGCCAAGGTGGTCCTTTATCACCGCATCGTAATCTTTAATGCCGATTTCAGCGATCACGGACTCGTCAACCATGATGCGGGAGAATTTCGCCATGTCCGACTCAATTCGGTACGCTGCTACCAATCCGTTGCCAAAGACTATTTGATCTCTATGAAATAGAGACCCGACGGCAATTCCGCCTCGTAGAGCAAATCCATTCCTTAAGAATGCCACCATTATTTCCGATACTGCGTTGTAGATGCGGCCTCCCATTTCGACCGGCATGCTAAATACGAAGCAGTCGGAGAAGAATCCGTACTGGGTCATCAACATTTGAGGATTTAGCCGATTTCCATATTCTGCTTGGACTTGTTGCCTATACGCTTCATTGTGAAACTCGCCTCGCAGTCTCAGAGGCTCAAGAGCGTCGTACAGAGTGGCGGCAGAGTTCGATTCCATGG
>MERD01000089.1:0-139 GCA_001771935.1 Betaproteobacteria bacterium RIFCSPLOWO2_02_FULL_67_26 | reverse complement strand
GATGTCGACAAATGCCACCAATCGCCTCTCGAATTGTATTGCCATAGCATATTCCCCCGACCTAAGATCTTCGCAAGCCTATCAGGACAGGGTTGCGGCTATTTCATAGTTCTATCTTCACGCCTTTCCAGAACGCGAT
>MERD01000088.1:14917-32173 GCA_001771935.1 Betaproteobacteria bacterium RIFCSPLOWO2_02_FULL_67_26 | reverse complement strand
CCAGCCGCGTGAGGGGCCAGTCCGCATCGATCAATTCGATGCCGAGGCCCGTCAGGTCGACCAGCGCCTCGTCGGCTTTTGCCTCCGAGAGTTCCCTGGCCAGGATGTACCAGACCTCGCCCGCGTTGATGATGGACATGCACATGGGAACGCGGCTCTCGTGAGCGCCGGTGATCAGATCCGCAACCTCCTGGCCGGCTGATTCGCCGCCCAGATAAGCCAGAGCCGCCCAGGAATCGAGCACCATCGCCTTCGGACGGCGCGGCATCAGGCTTCCCGTTCGCGCTTCTTCTCCGCCGCGAGCGCGGCCAGCAGGCCCTTGCCCTTGTATTTTCCGCGTAGATTCTGGATGTAATCACGGGTGACGGGCGTCAGAATGATTCGATGCGCCTGCTCATCCACTTCAACCTGCACACGCGTGCCCTCCTTGATTCCGAATTTCCGCCGGATCTTGAAAGGGATGACGATCTGCCCCTTGACGGTCATATACGATTCCATGAAATCTCCACTTTTCTGGAAAAGTAGGATGTTATCACATAAGGTGGACTTTTTTATAATCAGCTACATTTTGGATTTTTCACGCGACTTCATCCGGCCTCTTCCCGGCAGCCTCGGCGTCCTGGCAGTTCGATTATCGTCTTGGCTTTCTTGGCGGCCTTGGTGTTCTTGGCGTCTTGGCGGCTAAGTTATCTCTCGCCAGGCGAAGCCTTCCTCCTGCGTCGCGATGCCGATCCACTCCGGCGCGCAGCCGAGCGCGCCGGCCAGCGCGGCGCGCGCGAGGTCCGGCGTGTTGTTCTGCTGCGAAAGATGCGCCGCGATCACGTGCTTGAGCCGGCTGCAATCCATGGCCCGGACGATTTCCGCCGCGGCCGCGTTGGCGAGATGCCCCAGCCGGCCCGCGATCCGGTCCTTGAGCCAGGCGGGATAGGGGCCGTCCTGCAGCATGTCCGGATCGTGATTGCACTCGAGCACCAGCGCGTCGACGCCCGAAAGTGCCTGCGCGATGTGCGGCGTGGGGCAGCCGGTATCGGTCAGCACGCCGAGCCGCACCGCCCCGTCGGAGAGCACGAACTGGACCGGCTCGCGCGCGTCGTGCGGAACCGTGTAGGGTCTCCCCTCGATCCCGCCGATCGCGAACGGCGTATAAGCGTCGATCCATTTCCGGTTCGCGATGCCGCGGCCCTCGGCGCCCAGCGCTGACAACGTGCCGCGAGTCAGGTATACGGGAAGGTCGAAACGGCTGGCGAGCTTTGCGACGCCCCCGCCGTGGTCGCTGTGCTCGTGGGTAACGATGATCGCATCCAGATCGCCCGCCGCCACTCCGAGACGGGACATCCGGGCCGTCACTTCATCGGGTCCGAAGCCGCAGTCGAGCAGGATACGCGTGCCGTTGACCTCGACCAGGAGGGCGTTGCCCTTGCTGCCGCTGCCCAATGACGCGAAACGCATCAAGCTACTTGAGCTGGTCGTAGAGCAGCGTAAGTATCTTGCCGGCGGTTTCCGTGCCTTCCTGGGCCCCGTCCTTGCTGAGCACCACGACCTGGACCCCCTTGGAATTGTCCTTCACCTCGATACGGAACTGCTCCTGCTTGGGCTTGTCGCCGCCCCAGAACTTCAAGCGCGACAAAAAACCTTTTTCGGCCGCCTTGTTGTCGATCTGCGGATCGATGTAGCGCACGAAATAGAGGCCTTTCGAGCGGTCGCGGTCCTCGACCGTGAATCCGACGCGGTCGAGCGCGAGCCCGACACGCCGCCAGGCACGGTCGAACTGCTCGTCGAGCGTCAGCGTGCGCGTGCCATCCGCCCCCTTGAGCAGCGTCGCGCGCTGCTGCAGGGTGCTGCCGGCCGAAGCGAACTGGGCCTTGATGCGGGTCTGCTCCACGCCAAACCTCGTCATCAGCCGGCCCAGCATCTCGGCTTCCAGATTGGGGTCGGGCGGGCGCGGCTGCCAGCGGGTGTCGGGGACGTCGGAGGACAACGAACCCGTTATGACCTCTTCCATGCCCCGATGGCTGACATAGATTTCCGTCGTGCCGGGCTCGGTGCCCCGTTCGAACCGCGTGCGGAACTTGTCGCGCTCGCTCGTCGTGAAGACCTGGTCCAGAAACCGGGACAGGAGCCCGCGCACCAACCCGATGTCCTTGAGCTGAGCGCGGTTCTCGGCCCAGTCGGTCTCCATCACGCCGGCGTCGGGCGATTCGACGTTGACGATGAAGCCGGATTCCTGCCAGAACTCCTTCACCACCGGCCAGATTTGCGCCGGCTCGCCCTTGACCACCAGCCAGCGCTGGCTGCCATCGCGCACCACCCGCGCGCTGTCCAGCTGCGGCAGCACCGGGGACGCACCGGCCCCGGGGCGCCGGCCCGCGCGTTCGCGGCTGTACTCCGAGTAGGTCGCGGTGCTCCTGGGATTGATGTCGGGGACGGTGTAGCGGTCGTCCATTCCCGGGCGCGTGAGATCCGGCGGCACTTCCAGCGGGGGCAGCTTGCCCGCCGTCTTGTAGTCGATCTTCTTGCTGAGGTCGATCGTCGGAATGACGCCGCACGCCGCCAGCCCGGTCCCGAGCAGCAGGCACAGCAGACCGCGCGCGACATCACGCAGCGGCATACTGCCCTCCTTTCACCTCGAGCCGGATGCCCGCGTGGCGCATCGCCTCGCGCACCGGCTCGTGGCAGGCGGCGGACAGCGGCGTCAGCGGCAGCCGGATGCCGCCCCGGATGAGCCCCATCTGCTGCACGGCCCACTTGACCGGGATCGGGTTGGCCTCGAGGAACAGATTGCGGTGCAGCGGCAGCAGGCGGTTATTGGCTTCCCGCGCTTTCACCGCCTCGCCCGCCAGCGCCGCCGAACACATTTCGCGCATGAGGCGCGGCGCGACATTGGCGGTGACCGAGATCACGCCGTGGCCGCCGAGCAGCATCAACGCAAGGCCGGTCGCGTCGTCGCCGCTGAAGACACGGAAATCGCGAGGCTTGCGCCGGATCAGGTCCGAGCCGCGCTCGAGATGGGCGGTCGCATCCTTGATGCCGACGATATTCGGGACCTGGGCAAGCCTCAACACCGTATCGTTCTGCAGGTCCGCGACGGTCCGGCCGGGAACGTTGTACACGATCATCGGCAGGTCCACTGCCTCGGCAATCGCCCTGAAATGGCGGTAGAGCCCTTCCTGGGTCGGCTTGTTGTAGTACGGCACCACCGAGAGGCTGTAGTCGGCGCCCGCCTCCCGCGCGAACGCGGAGAGCTCGATCGCCTCGCTGGTGGCATTGGCCCCGGTGCCGGCAATGACGGGCACGCGTTTCGCGACGTGGTCGACCGCGGTCCTGATCAGCAGCCGGTGCTCGTCGAACCCCACCGTGGGCGATTCCCCGGTCGTTCCGACCACGACGACGCCTTCCGTGCCTTCCTGGATGTGCCAGTCGATCAGACGGCGGAACGTGTCGAGGTCGAGAGCACCGTCGTCCTGCATCGGGGTGACGATGGCGACCAGGCTGCCCTTCAACGCTGCCATTTCCGGAAATTCCCTTTTAAAACAGGCACGGGGGCCGGTGAAATTTCACAATTCTACCTTATCCGGCCCGCGCCGGATAAGCGTGTGACCGTGCTGTGGCGGGTTGGTTGCGGCCGGCGCCGGCGGCGGCGCTCAGTCCCGTTCCAACTGCTGGAAAATCGAATCGAGCAGGACCTGTCCTACGTGCGTCGGGCCAAGCGAGGCGCCCGGGGGCGTGGAACCCCAAGTTGGAACGGGATCAGCCCTGCTGGGAACGGTAGAAGCTGGCGAGAAAATCCTCGGCATCCGCGGTCGCCAGCTCGCTGACGAGCTCGCGGCAAGCCTGCACCGGCTCGGCAAGCGCCGAAGCGAGCGGGTTCCAGCTTGCGCACAGCACCTCCAGACCGTAGTCGGCCTGTTCGTCCTGCGCCGGTTTGTCGAGTGTGGGATCCACGTTCACATTATTAACGCATCGGATGACAAAAAGGTTGATCAGTATCAACGCCGTGCCCTATTGGCGCACCGGTTGTTGCGGCAATGCTACAGGTTCAGCCAGCAGTGTTGACGGCGCAGATGCGCTGGACCCGGGCCGGCCGGGGTTCCGAAACGGTGAGGTCCTCATAGGCAACGACGCGCAGCCGGTCGCGGACGGCATCCAGCAGCTCACCGGGATTCAGTAGGAACGCGGGATTGGAGGGCCGGCCATAGCGTTCGTTGCCGGCCGCAAAGGTTTCGTAGATCAGCGCGCCCTCCGGGGCCAGTGCCGCCAGCAGGCGGGGGAACAACGGGCGGTGCAGGTAGTTGACCACCACGATGCCGGCAAAAAGTTGCGCTTCGAACGGCCACGGACCCTGTTCCAGGTCGGCACAGCGCGCGGCAACGCCCGTTACGCCCGCGAGCCGCTCGAGGATGGCCGGGTCGCGGTCCACCGCTTCCACCGGGTGGCCGCGCTCGACAAAGTAACGGGCATGCCGGCCATTGCCGCAAGCCAGATCGAGCACCCGGCCGCCTGCCGGGATGCGATCGGCCCAGCGGACGACCCACGCTGAAGGCGTGGCGAGTCCGTGCTGTGGAGCGTCCGCCGCGTTGGCCATTATCAGCCCCGTTTCAAATGCCCAACCTCAGTGATGCGATAGCGCGATGGGTGGAAGCCCAGTTTCCTATAATACTAACCCCCGCATCCCGGCCCATGCGCACCCTCGACCTCATCACGGCTCACCGGCTCGCCGTGCCGCTCACGCAGCCGTACCGGCTCGCGTTCGGCGCGGTCGAACGTTACGACACGCTCATCGTCGAGGCGGCGGACCGGGAGGGCCGGCGCGGCCTGGGCGAGGCGACGGTGCTGACCGGCTATACCGACGAAACGATGGACGACTGCTGGCGGGTCGCCCGCGCGGTTGCGCAGGAATTGGCCGGCGGTGATCTTGCGGCAGCGCGCTCGCGTCTGGCGGCGCTCGTCGTTACCCACCCTTTTACCGCCACGGCGTTTGGCACCGCGGTCGAAATGATCGGGGACAGTTCCGCGCTGCAGCTGCCGCGGTCAACGAGCGTGCCCCTGCTTGGCCTGCTGGACGCCAAGGACGAAGCGGCAATGATGTCCGAAACGGAACGCTTGCTCGCCGCGGGCTATCGGACGCTCAAGTTCAAGGTGGGGTTCGACGCCGCCGCGGATGCTGCGCGGGTAAGAATGGCGCAGCGCGCCGTGCGGGGCCGCGCGGGAATCCGGATCGACGCCAACCAGGGCTACTCCGCGGACCAGGGAATCGCGTTCGTGCGCGCCCTCGAGCCCGATGGCATCGAGCTCTTCGAGCAGCCTTGCCCCGCCGGGGACTGGGACTCGCACCGGGCCGTGGCGAAGGCGACGAGCGTCCCGCTCATGCTGGACGAGTCGATCTACGGGATGGCCGACATCGAGAAGGCGGCCGCCTTGAAATGCGCGGCCTACATCAAGGTCAAGCTCATGAAACTCGGGACGCTCGAAGCGCTGGGGCTCGCGATCGAGCGCATCCGCGAGCTGGGCATGAGGCCCGTGCTCGGCAACGGTGTTGCCTGCGACCTCGGCTGCTGGCTGGAGGGGCTGGTTGCCGCGCGCCACATCGACAACGCGGGCGAAATGAACGGCTTCCTCAAGGTCCGAACGCCGCTGCTCGCCGCGCCCCTCGTCGTTCGCGACGGCGCGCTGCAGCTCGAGCCGGGCTACGTGCCGCGGCTCGACCCGGAGAGCATTGCCCGTCACCGCGTCGATTCGTTCACCTGCGCCGCGCGGGGCGCCGTCCGGGAGAAGACGGCGTGAAGGCGGTCGTCATCGCAAAGTTCGGCGGGCCCGAATGCCTGGAATACCGGGATTGGCCGGATCCCAGGCCGGCCCCGGGCGAGGCCGTGGTCAGGCTCGAGCACGCCGGCATCAACTTCATCGACGTCTACATGAGAAGCGGTCACTACGCGCGCTCGCATACCTACCAGACACCGCTGCCGATGACCCTGGGCATGGAGGGCGGCGGCACCGTCGCGGCGCTGGGCGAGGGCGTGACCGGCCTCGAGACCGGCGACCGCGTCGCCTACTGCATCGTGCGCGGGAGCTACGCGCAGTATGCGGCGGTGCCCGCCTGGAAGCTCGTCAAGGTGCCGGACGCCGTGCCGCTTCCGGTCGCCACGACGCTGATGCTCCAGGGCAACACCGCGCACTATCTGTCGCATTCGGCGTTCCCCCTGCAGCCGGGACACGCTTGCCTCGTCCATGCCGGCGCAGGCGGCGTGGGCCAGCTGCTCATACAGCTGGCGAAGCTGCGCGGCGCAACGGTCATCGCCACGGTGGGCAGCCGGGACAAGGCCGGCATCGCGGCAAAGCGCGGCGCCAATCATGTCATCCTCTACCGCGAGGTCGATTTCCGCGAGGAAGTGATGAAGATTACCGGGGGCAAAGGCGTCGACGTCGTTTACGACGCAGTGGGCAAGGACACCATCCACGGCAGCATCAGGAGCCTCAAGCGGCGCGGCCTGTGCGTGAACTACGGCGGCGCCTCGGGCCTGGTGCAGTCGGTCGAGCCGCTGGAGCTGGCCGAGGCCGGATCGGTATTCTTCACGCGCCCGCACCTCGCCGACTACATCGGCACGCCGCACGAGCTCAAGCAGCGCGCCGACGACTTGTTTGCCGCCTATACCGCCGGCAGGCTCGCCGTCACGATAGACCGCGAATTCCCGCTGGCCGGGGCCGCGGCGGCGCACGGCTACCTCGAAGGTCGCGGCACGCGCGGCAAGCTCCTGCTCAAGGTGAGCCACTGACCGCATGGCCGCGAATCAGAGAACGCTCGTCACCGGCGTCATCGGCTCCGACACCCACATCGTCGGCAACCGGATACTCTCGATGGCGCTTGAGAAATCCGGCTACAAGGTCGTATCGCTTGGAGCGCTCACGCCTGCGGGCGACTTCGTGAAGGCCGCGATCGAGACGGCAGCGGACGCAATACTGGTGTCGTCGCTCTACGGCCAGGGCGAGCTCGACTGCCGGGGTTTTCGCGACCTCTGCGTCGAAGCCGGCCTCGACCATATTCTGCTCTACGTCGGCGGCAATCTCATCGTCGGCAAGCACCCGTGGCCGGCGGTGGAGAAGATCTTCCTGGATATGGGGTTCGACCGCGCCGCGCCCCCCGGCACGCGCGTCGAAACCGTGATCGAGTGGCTCCATGAGGACTTTGCCACGCGCGATCGGGACTTGCGCCGCGCGCTGGATTGACCCCATGTCCGCCGCGCTGCTCATTGATTTCGGCTCGACCTACACCAAGCTGCGCGCGGTCGACCTCGCCGAACGGCGCGTGCTGGGCTCGGGCCAGGGGCCGTCCACGGTAGCGACCGACATCATGATCGGAATGCAGGCCGCGCTCGCCGACCTCGAGCGCCGCCTGGGCGGACTGCCGGCATTCCGCTACCGCCTGGCCTCGAGCAGCGCGGCCGGTGGTTTGCGCATGGTCACCGTGGGGCTGGTGCGGGAGCTGACCGCGGAAGCGGCGCGCCGCGCCGCGCTGGGCGCCGGGGCCAAGCTGGTCGGCACCTTCGCCTATCGCCTTACGGCATCGGATATCAACGCGATCCACGAGCTGGCGCCGGACATCCTGCTGCTTGCCGGCGGCACCGACGGCGGCAACAGCGAAGTGGTCATCGCCAACGCGAGGCGCCTGGGCGCAACCGGCCTCGCCTGTCCGGTCGTGTACGCCGGCAATCGAGCCGCCGCCGAGGATGCGTGCGCCGCGCTGGCCGGCAAGACGGTCATCGTTGCCGGGAACGTCATGCCGGAATTCAACGTGCTCGACATCGAGCCCGCGCGCGCGGCGATCCGGCAGGTTTTCATCGACCGCATCGTGCGCGCGAAAGGCATAGACCGCGCCCAATCGGCGTTCGACGCGGTGCTGATGCCCACGCCCGCCGCGGTGATGGAAGGGGCCCGGCTGCTTGCCGACGGCATCGGCGGGCGCGGCGGCCTGGGCCCGCTCGTCGTCGTGGATCCGGGCGGCGCGACAACCGACGTGCATTCAGTCGCCGACGGCGCGCCGGCGGCAAATGTGGTGGCCGTCGGGCTGCCGGAGCCGCGCATCAAGCGCACGGTGGAGGGCGATCTCGGCATGCGTCACAACGCCGCGACGATTGCCGATGTCGCCGGCCTGGAACGCCTTGCGGGCGAGACGGGATTGAGCGCCGGGCGCGCGACTGCACTGCTGGATTCCGTCGCCCGGGACGTGGGATGGTTGCCGCGGACCGCGGAAGAGATCGCGTTCGAGCAGGCGCTCGCGTGCGCCGCCGTCAAGCATGCCGTCGCGCGTCATTGCGGCACGATCGAGACGGTCCACACGGTCCACGGCCCGGTCACGGTCCAGCACGGCAAGGACCTCTCGCATGTCAACGCGGTGATCGGCACCGGCGGCGCTATCGTCGCAAGCCCCAACCCGGGCGGGATACTCGCCATGACGCTCGCCGACCCGTTGGAGCCCCTGTCGCTGCGGCCCGCGGCACCGCGGCTGTTGCTCGACCGCCACTATTTGCTCTACGCTTGTGGCCTGCTCAACACTGTTGACCCGCAGGCCGCACTGGAACTCGCGCTGGCCCACCTCGAACCGATCGCCGGGGAGAATACTCATGAACGCACCCGCCGCGCCTGACGCGGCCACCCGGCTGCCGCTTTCGGAAGCGCCGATCCCGGATGAAGTATTCCAGAACATGCGCCGCGCCAACCTCGCGCGCTGGCCGACCGGCGCGGAAGTGGATATCGACGCCGCCGTCGAGCGCCACAAGGCGCTGCCGCGGCACAAGCAGCTGGCCTGGGTCATGCGCGAAGCCGACCGCCAGCGGCGCTGCCTGACCCAGCCGCGCGGGGGTTGCGGAACCTTCAACATGCACCGCGACCTGATGGTCACGCTCGATCGCGAGGGATTGGCCGACGTCGTGCCCACCACCACCGACAGCTACACCCGCAACGAGCAGTGGCAGCTCGCGCAGCACGGCATCGAGGAATCCGAGAAGGCCGGCCGCTCGCTCCTGAACGGCTACCCGATGGTGAACTACGGCGTGGCGAAGGCGAGCCAGCTGGTCGACGCCATCGACAAGCCCGCGATCATGCTGACGGGCACGGCGATGCCCATGCTCACCGGCGAGATCGGCTACGCCGGGGGCTATTCGGGCTATCTCGGCTCGGGCATCGCCTACACGACGTCCTACATCAAGGAACTCACGATCGAGGAAGGCATCCGCAACTATCAGTATCTCGACCGCCTGGCGGCCCTGTACCAGGCGCGCGGCGTCGAGCTCCATCGCCGCCAGCCGGGATTCCTCACCGGCACCAACGTCCCGCCCTCGATCGCGATCGTGACCTGCGTGCTCGATTGCCTGCTCGCCGCGGCGCAGGGCGTCAGGAACTACGGCCTGGAAATGGGCGAGACCTTGCATCTCATCCAGGATGCCGCCGCGGTCGCGGCATGCCGCGAGCTGTGCCAGGACTATCTCGCGAAAAAGGGCCATCGCGACGTGTTCACGCCGGTCACGCTGCTGCACTGGATGGGCGCGTGGCCGCACGACGACGCGCAGTCGGCGGCAATGATCGCCTACGGCGGCACGCTCGCGGCGATCGCCGGCGCCAACAGCGTCACCACCAAGAGCACGCACGAGGCCTACGGCATCCCGACGCCGCAGGCGAACGCGGAGGGCCTGCGCATGACGCGCACCGCGATCTACCTCGCGCGCAACATCCGGCTCGACGGCCTGCCCGAGTACGAGCGGGAAAAGGCGCTGATCGGGCGCGAGGTGCGGCCGATCGTGGACAAGGTGCTGGAAATGGGCGACGGCGACGTCGCGGTCGGCACGGTGCGCGCCTTCGAGGCGGGCGTGCTCGACGTGCCCTGGTCACCGAACCGCGGCGTGGCGAGCCGGGTGCTGCCGGCGCGCGACGCCGATGGCTACCTGCGCATCGTGGACCCGGGCCGGATGCCGTTCCCCGGGGACGTCATGGCGGTCCACGAGGAACGCTTGCGAAAACGCGCGGAGCGCGAGAACATCCCGTACGGACCGGATCTCGCCGTGTCCAGCGTCTACGAGATGTCGGAGCCGATCGCGAAGCTGATGAGCGACCGATGGGCGGTGTGACGCCGTATAATCGCCCGGGGCAACTTAAAAAGACCGAAGGAGGAACCCGTGAATACGACCCTGTTGAAGAGCATCGCCCTCGCGTCTGTGGCCGTCGCCATGGCCGGTCCCGCGGCGGCGCAACAATACCCCGCCAAGCCGATCCGCATGATCATCGGTTTCCCGCCGGGCGGCGGCACCGACATCATCGGCCGCATCGTCGGCATGCGGCTCTCCCAAACGCTTGGGCAGCAGATACTGCCGGACAACCGCGGTGGCGCGAGCGGACAAATCGCCGCCGAGCTGACGGCGAAAGCTCCGCCCGACGGCTACACGGTGATGATGGCCCACATCACAGCGATGTCGATCCTGCCGTCGCTGTACCCCAAGCTGCCTTACGACCCCGTAAGGGACTTCGCGCCGGTGACGCTGGTCGCGACCAGCCCCAATGTGGTAATCGTGCATCCGTCGCTGCCGGTGAGAAGCATCAAGGAATTGATCGCGCTCGCCAAGGCGCGTCCCGGGCAGATTCATTACGAATCTTCCGGCATTGGCACGGTGCAGCACCTGGCGGGGGAGCTGTTCAAGCTGCAGGCCAAGGTCAACCTGCTGCACATTCCCTACAAGGGCGCGGGTCCCGCCATCATCGACATAGTCGCCGGCCACGTGCAGCTGGGCTTCGACGTGGTGCCGGTGGTCGGCCCCCAGGTCAAGGCCGGCAAGCTGCGCGCGCTGGGGGTCACCTCCGCGAAGCGCTCGGCACTGTTCCCGGATCTTCCGACCGTCACCGAAAGCGGCGTGGCCGATTTCGACATGAGCACCTGGTGGGGGTTGGTCGCCCCGGCGGCTATGAACAAGGGCAACATCGCCCGGCTGCACAGCGAGACGGTCAAAGTGCTGCGGCAGAAAGACATCACCGGCCGGATCGCCGAGCAGGGGGCGGAAGTCGTCGGCAACACGCCCGCCGAGTTTGCGTCGTTCATCGGTGCCGAGCGCGTGAAGTACGCGCGGATCGTGAAGGACGCCAACATCAAGATCGAGTAGATCCGGACGCGCCCTTGCGGTCGTGCAGCGCCCGGCTGTCGGCGGGCGCCTGCCCGCGCTCGAACATGCCGTAGTCGCGGATCACGGCCGCGACGCGCAAACGGTAGTCGGCGAATATACCTCCCCTGCCTTTCCCCTGCGCGAGGCGATGTCCCTCGAACTCGCGCCAGCGCTTCACCGCCTCCTCGTCGCGCCAGATGGACAGCGACAGTACCTTCCCCGGGTGGGTAAGGCTCTCGAACCGCTCGATGGAGATGAACCCGTCCATTTTCTCCAGATCCGGCCGCAGGCTGGCCGCGATATCCAGATACTCCTGCTTGCGCCCCGGAGCGGGCACGACCTCAAAGATGACGGCGATCATCAGGGTCTCCGAAGGGGATCATCCGAACAATGCTACTCCCCATCACCCATCACCGAATTTTCGCATCAGACGACGCGAAAATTCTTGAACTGCCACGGGTCCGTCTTGTCCACGTCCTCCTCGAACAGCCAGCCGCGGTCCTTGAGCGGCGTCCAGTCCGAGTACTTGCCGACGATGTCGCCGAGGTAGGGATCGGCGATGTCGAGCACCCGCCGGTAGTCCATTTCGTCCGGCTCGACCACGCCGCGGTCGGGATTCTCCAGCGCCCAGATCATCGCGCCGAGCACGCCGGCCACGACCTGCAGGCTGGTCGCGTTGTTGAACGCGGCCAGCTTGCGCGACTGCCCGATCGAGAGCCGCGAGCCGAACCAGTAGGCGCCCTTCGGGTGCCCCATGAGCAGCGCGCCGAGCTCGTCCACGCCCTCGAAGATCTCGTCCATGAGGATGCGGTAGTTGGGCTGGGCGATCCAGTTCTTGCCGCCCATCTCGTGGTTGGACAGCACCGCGTCGTCGCACGGATGGTAGGCGTAATGGCAAGTCGGCCGGTAAATCGCCTTGCCCTTTTCCTTCAACGTGAAATAGTCCGCGATCGAGATTGCCTCGCCGTGGGTGATGAGGAAGCCGTGGTACGGGCCCTCGTCGGGCGTCCAGGAGCGGACCCTGACCGACATGCCGGGACGGGTGAGGTAGATCGCCGAGTCGCAGCCGAAGTCGTGGCGCTTGCCGTCGTGCGGGAAATGCTTCTCGTGCGTGCCCCAGCCCAGCTCGGCGGGCTGGCGGCCCTCGCTCACGAAGCCGTCCACCGACCAGGTATTGGCGAACTCGTTCCTCTGCTTGCGCGGCTCGGCCACCTGCGTGTCGCGCTCGGCGCAGTGGATCACCTTGATGCCGAGTTTCATCGCAAGCCGGCCCCACTCTTCCCGCGTCTTCGGTATCTTCACGTCGCCGCCCGCAACGTCGCGCGCGACGTTGACCATGCCCTGCTTCACCCAGTGCGAGATCAGACCCGGGTTCGCCCCGTGGGTGAGGACGACGGTAGCCGCTTTCGGGTATTTCCTGCCGACCTTCAGCGCTTCCTCGCGCAAGCCGTAATTGGAACGGTTCGCCAGCGACAGCGAGCCGTCGGTGTACATGCCGTGCCAGGGCTCGATGCAGGTGTCGAGGTAGAACACCCCGTTCTGCATGCAGTACTCGATCAGCACCGGGCTCGAGACGTCCACCGACAGGTTGAGGAGGAAATCCCCCTTTCCGAGCATCGGCTTCAATACCTGCTGGACATTCTCGCGCGTGATCGGGTTGATCACGAACTTGATGCCGTACTCCGCGGCTTCTTTCTGCCCGCGATCGTCCGCGGTGAGGATGGAAATGCGCTCCCGCGGCATATCGATGTGTCGCAGGATCAGCGGCAGCGTGCCCTGACCGATGGAACCGAAACCGACGAAGACCAGTCTTCCCTCGAACCTGGCGTGTTTCTTTTCGTCCATTTTCACCAGTGGATTGCGTTTTTTATTTATTGGAGTCTAGCATTATCTTGAGCGCGCGCGCTATCCTCGCGCGCGCGCCGCGCTCATACGGCGCCCTTCGCTGGTGTATCATCGCAACGCTGTATTCTTTCGGGAACACCTGATGGCCACGCCAATCACAGCAACGAAAGACGCCGGTACTGTTTCCAGCATCGTCGCGGGACTCGTCAGCCGGGCGCGCGCGGCGCAAGAACTTTTCGAGCGCTCGAGCCAGGAGCAACTGGACGAGGCGGCGACTGCTGTCGGCTGGGCCATCATGAACCCGGACCACAACAAGGCGCTCGCGGAGCTCGCGGTCACGGACACGGGGCTCGGCGTCGTCGCCGACAAGATACTCAAGAACCACCGCAAGACGCTGGGGCTGCTGCGCGATCTGAAGGGCGCGAAATCCACCGGCGTCATCGCCGAATATCCCGGGAAAGGCATCACCGAGATCGCGCGCCCGGTTGGCGTGGTGGCGGCGGTCGTGCCTTCGACCAATCCGGCGGCGACCCCGGCCAACAACATCATCAATGCCGTGAAGTGCGGCAATGCCGTGATCGTCGCGCCCTCCCCCAAGGGCTACAGCACCTGCGCGCTGCTGCTGGAATACATGCGCGCGGAACTGGGGCGCATCGGCGCGCCGGCCGACCTGGTGCAGCACCTGCCCGTCCCGGTCACGAAGGCGCTCACCCAGGAGCTGATGAAGCAGGCGGACCTGGTCGTGGTGACGGGCTCGCAGAGCAACGTGCGCGCGGGCTATTCAAGCGGAACGCCGGCGCTGGGCGTCGGCACCGGCAACGTGGTGGTGATCGTGGACGACAGCGCCGACTGCGCGGACGCGGCGAGGAAGATCATGGCGTCCAAGATCTTCGACAATGCCACGAGCTGTTCCTCCGAGAACGCCGTGATCATCCATGAGAAGGTCTACGCGAGGATGCTGGCTGCGCTCGAGAAGGAAGGGGGCGGGCTGCTCACGGCCGCGGAAAAGGAGACATTGCAGAAGGCCATGTTTCCCGGCGGCATGCTCTCGCCCGCCGTCACCGCGCAACCGGTGGCGAAGATCTGCGCGGTCGCCGGCCTCGCCCGCCCCGGGCTGCTCGGCGCGAAATGCCTGATGGTGGAGGAAACCGGCACCGGCAGAAGCCATCCCTTTTCCGGCGAGAAGCTCTCGCCCGTGCTCGCCGTCTACCGCGCGCGCGATTTCGGCCGCGCGTTCGACATCCTGCGCACGATCTACGACTACCAGGGCAACGGTCACTCCTGCGGCATCTACACCGAGAACGAGGCGCACATCCGGCGCCTCGCCCACGAGCTGACGGTGGCGCGCGTGATCGTGAAGCAGGCGCACACCTTCGCCACCGGCGGCAGTTTCGACAACGGCCTGCCGTTCTCGCTGTCGATGGGCTGCGGCACCTGGGGCGGCAACAGCTTCTCGGACAATCTCAACTACCGGCACTTTCTGAACATCACGCGCATCGTTCGCACCATCCCCGAGCACAAGCCCGCGGAACGGGACCTGTTCGGTCCGTACTGGAAGAAATTCGGCAAGTAGATGAACTTCGAGGAACACGCGGCCAAGCCGCTCCTCGCGCGGCACGGTATCGCCGTCCCCAAGGGCGGGCTCGCAAGAACGCCGGATGAAGCCGCCACGGTCGCGGGCCGGATGGGCGCCGTCGTGGTCAAGGCCCAGGTCCCGGCCGGCAAGCGCGGCAAGGCGGGCGGCATCAAGCGGGCTGCGACACCGGAGGAAGCCAGGGCCCATGCCAGGGCGATCCTCGGCATGGAAATCGCCGGCTTCAAAGTCGAGAAGGTGCTGATCGAGGAGCAGGTGCCGATCGAACGCGAGCTCTATGCCGCGGTGCTCAACGATAACTCGGGCAAGGGACCGCTCGTCATGTTTTCGACCGAGGGCGGCATGGACATCGAGGAAGTGGCGGCTGCGGCGCCCGCCAAGCTTCGCCTTCAACCCGTTGACATTCGCCGCGGCTTCTCCCGTGCGGATGGCGGCGCGCTGGTACAGGGCCTGGGCCTCGGCACGGCCGAAGGCAAGGTCGCCGACGCACTCGCGAAGCTCTACGAGGCCTATGCCGCCCACGACGCCGAGCTGCTGGAAATCAATCCGCTGATCGTCGCCCGGGATGGGCGCGTCGTCGCGCTCGACTGCAAGTTCGTGATGGACGATTGCGGCATCGTCCGCCATCTGGATGTTGCGCGCGCGGGCGCGCCCGAGCAGCTGACCGGCCTCGAAGCCAGGGCGCGGGCCGCGGGGCTCAAGTACATCGACCTCGACGGCGACGTGGGCGTCCTCGCCAACGGCGCCGGCCTGACCATGACGACGATGGACGTGATCCGCCACTACGGCGGACGCCCCGCGAACTTCCTGGAAATCGGCGGCGAGTCCTACACCCAGGCGAAGCCGGCGCTCGAGCTGCTCCTGTCGAAGCCCGGCATCAAGAGCCTGGTCATCAACTTCTGCGGCGCCTTCGCGCGCACCGACGTGATGGCCCAGGGTGTCATCGAGGCGATCGAGGCCCTGAAGCCCGGACTGCCGATCTACTTTTCGGTGCACGGCACCGGCGACGTGGAGGCGATCAAGCTGTTGAAGGACCGCCTGGGCGTCACGCCGCTCGCGACCATGAACGACGCCTGCCAAGCGGCGGTGAGGGCGGCAGCATGATCGTCCGCGGCACCGATCGCGTGCTGGTGATGGGCATCACCGGCAAGCAGGGCACGTTCTGGACCGAACGCATGCAGGCCTACGGCACCCGGATCGTGGGCGGCACCCACCCGGGAAAGGCGGGCACCCTGCATTGCAGCGTGCCGGTCTTTGCCACCGCCCGGGACGCAATGAAGGGCGCCACCTTCGACGTTGCGGTCCTCTTCATCCCGCCCTTGTTGGTCAAGGAAGCCGCCATGGACGCGATCGAGGCCGGCGCAAAGGGACTGGTCGTGCTGACCGAGCACATACCGGTGCAGGACGTGATGCACTTCGTGGCCGCGGCGAAAGAGCGCTCCGTGTGGATCCTCGGCCCCAACACCGCCGGCGCCGTCACGCCCGGCGAATGTTTCGCCGGCTTCATGCCCGCCTTCAATGAGCGCATCTTCCGGAAGGGCTCGATCGGCGTGATCTCCCGCAGCGGCAGCCTGGGCGTGCTGTTCTGCCTCAACGTCGTCCAGGCCGGCTACGGCGAGTCCGCGTTCCTCGGCATCGGCGGCGATCCGATCATCGGCTCCACCACGCGCGACGCGCTCGTCACCCTCGACACTTTTCCCGGCACCGAGGCCGTCGTCATGGTGGGCGAAATCGGCGGCGCGATGGAGGAAGAAGCGGCCGAGTATGCGAAGACCATGACGAAGCCCGTGGTCGCCTTCATTGCCGGGGGCGCCGCGCCCGAGGGCAAGAAGATGGGCCACGCCGGCGCCATCGTCATGGGCAACAAGGGCAGCTACGGCTCCAAGCGCTCGGCGCTCGAAGCCGCCGGCGTCACCGTGCTGGATACGCCGTCCGACGTGGGGGCGGCGTTGAAGGCCAGGCTCGGATATTAATGTAGAATGAACAAACTCCCGGATGCGCGGTCACATTTCGGATTTCCTGAAGCGATGATGCCAAGACTATCAAGAATCCCGCGGCGCCTGAGCGCCATGCTGCTCATTGCGGCGCTGGCCGTGGTCCAGGTCTGCACGGGTTTCACGGCTGCTCTTGCCAGCTCGGCCAACATCCCTGTCGCGACCGCTTCTGACAGTTGCTGTACCGGAGGTTCCGAGCCGGATTGCGCCACCGCGCAAGCTACGGACGGAGCATTCAATGCCTGTGCACCTTACTGCATTCAGGGACGGGACGCGGCGAAATCCAATTCGTTCTTGCCCGTATCGGCAGCGGTCACGTATGTCGGCTCCCCGCCGATTGCACGGGCGGTGTTTCCCCCCTATTCGGCAAGACTGAGCGCCGCGCGTGCCGCTAACAACACGCCCCTGATCTACCAGCTTCAGCGTCTGCTGAACTAGCCCTCTGTCGGTTTCACCGCAGGACGCGATGAACGCGTCCCCCCGGTGGAAACGACCCCCGATACCCGCCTCTTGCCGCGGATCATGCGGCACAGGGCGGCGCTCTCCGGGCAAAAATCCATGATGCAGCAGGACGTGACGGCTTCAGTGCCGTCCGCCACGGAAACTTTTCAGATATGGGCAGTTCAGGCAGTTCGGATCTGCACTCCGCCTCAAGAAGGCGCTTGTTCGTCGCCGCTGTCGTAGG
>MERD01000088.1:0-14899 GCA_001771935.1 Betaproteobacteria bacterium RIFCSPLOWO2_02_FULL_67_26 | reverse complement strand
GCGAGCCGCTTTCGTCATTCCGCGGCACCGACATCACCGGGGCGCAGTGGGCCCGCAGGTTCGAGCTGACGGATCATTCGGGACGCCGTCGGACGCTCGCCGATTTCAAGGGCAAGGGGATCCTGCTGTTCTTCGGTTACACGAACTGCCCCGGTCCCTGCCCGACCGCGCTCGCGGAGATGGCGCAGGTCGTGAAACAGGTTGATTCCGACCGGATGCAAGGGCTGTTCGTCACCGTGGACCCGGAACGGGACACACCCGAGAAACTCGCCGCCTATGTGACCACGTTCCATCCGACGTTTCTCGGGCTGCGCGGTTCCCGCCAGGAAATCGAGAATGCGACAAAGGAATTCAAGATCTACTACCAGGCGCAGAAGCCGGACAAGGACGCCCATTCCTCCCATGGCTCTCACCGGGATTCGTACATGGTTGACCACTCCACTGGAATCTATGTTTTCGACCAGCAGGGGCGCGCGCGGCTCTACTTCAGCGCCAATAATCGCTCGGTCGAGGCGATGGTTCACGACATGAAACTGTTGCTCAAGTAATCAGGGAGGCACGAATGCACGCCGCTTGTTTCCGAAATCTCATGGCTCTGGCCGCCACGGTAACTGCGCTCGGGATGCCGGGTGCGCCGGCCCGTGCGGAGCCGATACTTCATCACGTCCACGGCCTCGCGTTCACGCCCGATGGCAAGGCGCTGGCGGTGCCCGCTCATACCGGGCTCGCCGTCTACCGCGACGGCCGCTGGAGCCTTGCGCCGGGGCCGGCGCACGACTACATGGGTTTCTCCGTCGCCAAGGGCGGGATTTACAGCAGCGGGCATCCCGACCCCAGATCGCCCCTGCGCAACCCATTTGGCCTCATGAAAAGCCCGGACGGCGGCAAGACCTGGCAGTCGCTCGGACTGGGCGGGGAAGCCGACTTCCACCTCCTCGCGGCCGGCTATCACACGAACGCCGTGTACGTCGTGAACGAGGAGCCGAACTCGCGGATGCAACGGCCCGGGCTCCACTACACCACCGACGACGGCAAAACCTGGAAGCGCAGCGCGGCGGCCGGCGTGTCCGCGCAGGTAATCGGCATTGCGTTGCACCCGACCGAGCCAGGAACGCTCGCCCTCGGCACGCTTGGTGGACTGTTCCTGTCGCGCGACTTCGGCGCGACGTTCAAACGCATCGGCATGGCGCCGCGGGCTACGGCGGTGCTTTTCGATTTCGACGGTAAGCACCTGTATTTCGCAAGCGACGGCAACGATGCGCTGCTGCGCGTTTCGTTCGACGGACGGCTCAACGCCTCGCTGAACCTGCCGCGCATGGAAAAGGATTTCGTGTTCTACATCGCTCAAAACCCTGCGAAACCGGCCGAGCTGGCAATCGCGACCCGCCGCAAGAACGTGTTCCTTTCGCCGGATGCAGGCAAGAGCTGGAAGCAGATCGCCAGCGAGGGATCAGATGCAAACGCAAAGTAAAGCAAGATGAATCGAAATTTCTGGATTTGCGCTGCGGCCATTGCCATCGTGCCGGCAGCGGCGCGCGCCGATGAACAGGCGATCCGCAATGCGCTCAGGACGAGGATTCCGGACGCACAAGTCATCAGCATCCAAAAACTGCCTTACGCCGGACTCTACGAGATTGCGGTACGTAGGGGGGAAGACATGACGATCTATTACAGCGACGCCGCCGGGAAAATAATGATCGTCGGCAACCTCATAGACATGAGGACTGACCGCAACCTCACTGAAGAGCGGTTGCGCAAGCTGTCGGCCATCGACTGGAACCAGCTGCCCTTCCACTGGGCCGTCACTACGCGGCGCGGCGACGGCCGCCGGCAGATCGCGATTTTCTCGGACCCGAACTGCCCCTTCTGCCAGAAGTTCGAAAGGGAACTGGCCGCTGTGGACAACATCACGGTGCACATTTTCATGTGGGCGGTGGTCAAGCCGGAATCGGTGCGGCAGATAAAATCCGTCTGGTGCTCGAAGGACCGCGTGAAAGCGTGGGACGAACTCATGCTGAAGCGCATTGAGCCCACTGCTTCCACCGACTGTGAGAACCCGATCGAGGAACTCGTCGCGCTCGGACGCCGGCTCGGCGCGACCTCCACGCCGACGTGGTTCCTGCCGAACGGCGAGAAGTATGTGGGCGCACAGCCCATGAGCGTGGTCGTGCCGCTGCTCGATGCAACGGCGCGGCGGCGCTAGAAACGTCTGGATGGTCAGATAACGGGAATCTATTGAAGCGGAGGGCTTTATGACAGAAACGCTCAATCCGGAAATGGCCCGCAATACAAGATTCCCGATCGCGTTGTCTACGTTGCGCCGTTTCGACCACGGCTGTGCACTGCTGGTCGCGTGCCTCTTTGCGGTTCCCGCCCTCGGTGCGGGAGACACGGAACGCGGCGCAAAGGCATTCCAGGCCTGCGTCGCGTGTCACTCGCTCGAGCCGGGGCGGCACTTCACCGGGCCGAGCCTCGCGAGCCTCTTCGGCCGCAAGGCCGGTACCGCGCCCGGATTCCAGCGCTACTCGGACGCACTGAAAGTTTCGGGTGTTGAATGGAACGAGAAAACCCTGGACGCCTGGATCAGGGACCCGGCCGGTCTCATCCCAGGGAACGTGATGACGTTCCCCGGCCTCAAGGACGAGAAGGTGCGGCGCGATCTCATTTCGTATCTCAAGGTGGCCGATTCGAAGCCCGGCCTCCGTCGAGGAGGGCCCCGTTTGCCGGACCTCAAGAAGGCGCCTCCCGAAGCCATCGTGAAGACGGTCCGGCACTGCGGCGATACCTACTTCGTGACCACCGGGGACGATAGAACACACAAGATCTGGGAATTCAACCTGCGCCTCAAGACCGACACCAGTGTCACCGGACCGCTCCCCGGCAAGCCGGTCATCGTAGGCGCCGGAATGCAGGGCGATCGAGCCGCAGTCGTATTCGCCGGAATTCGCGAGCTCGGGGAAATGGTGAAGGAACGGTGCGAATGACGCAGCCATGACCACCCCTGAACTCCAGAGCGCATCGGGAATCCAGGCGCCGGGACGACACCGTATCGCGGTCGCGATACCGCTGGTGGTGTTCGTCGCAATTGCCTCCTTTCTCGCGATCGGCCTCACGCTCAACCCGCGCGAAGTCCCCTCGCCGCTGATCGGCAAGCCGGTACCGGTGTTTTCGCTGCCGCCGGTGCTCGGCCGGACGCTCGGGCTCTCCGACAAGGACCTGAAGGGAGAAGTCTCGGTGGTGAACGTTTTCGCGTCGTGGTGCGTCCCCTGCCGCCAGGAGCATCCCCTGATCCAGCGGCTCGCGAAGGTGGTTCCGGTTCACGGCCTCAATTACAAGGACCGGCCGGAGGATGCGGCGCGATGGTTGGACGAGCTGGGCGACCCGTACACGCGCACTGGCGCCGATCTCGATGGCCGCGTGGGTATCGACTGGGGCGTCTACGGCGTTCCCGAAACGTTCATCATCGACCGCGACGGACGGGTGGCTTACAAACAGATCGGCCCGATTACGCCGCGCATACTCGACGAGAAGCTCCTGCCGCTCGTCAGGCAGTTGCGGAGTAAGCCGTGAGCGACTTTGCAACTCCTCGTTCCTCGTATCGGCTGCGCGTCGGGATCGGATTGGCGGGTCTGGCGGTGCTCGTGATTTCGGCGATGGGGATCTATTTTGCGACCGGCGAACACGCCGCCTCCGTCGTTCCAGGCCCACAAGCGCGCGTGGGTTGGGCAGACGCTCCCGAGCCGATTCCGGATATCCGTTTTGCTGACGGGAATGGAGCGCCGCGTGCGCTGTCGAACTTCCGGGGCAAGGTGGTGCTGCTCAACGTGTGGGCGACCTGGTGCGCGCCGTGCCGCAAGGAGATGCCGGCGCTCGACCGGCTCCAACAAAAGCTCGGCGGGCCGGATTTCCAGGTAGTCGCGCTTTCGATCGACAACGGCGGGGCCGCCGCGGTGCGGCGCTACTACGACGAGATCGGCATCCGCGCGCTTGCGGTCTACGTGGATTCGACGGCGGAAGCGGCGGGAAAGCTGCGCACCTTGGGAATTCCGACCACATTGCTGCTGGATCGCGAAGGGCGCGAGCGCTGGCGCAAGACCGGTCCCGCGGAGTGGGATTCACCTGAAATCATCGAGTCGCTGCGCGCGAAGCTGCGCGGCGGCGCATCCTGAGGAGATTGCCATGTGGACACGACGTAATGTCCTGAAGACCATCGCCGCCGCCGGCGGCATGCTGGCGACGCCCGCGACGCTGCGGCAAGCCATCGGCGCAACAGAGCCGGACGTGGTTCTGAAGCTTGTCGCCGCCCCGGCCAGGGTATCGGTTCGCTCTGGACCCGAAACGCACGTGCTCCGCTACACGGGCGAGGTGCTGCGTGGCCGCCGGGACGCGATACGATACTCGCCGGGAAATCTCGGCCCGACGCTGGAGCTGCGCCGCGGCGAACATGTGCGCATCGAGGTCGTGAATCGCACCGGCACCCCGACCGTTGTCCATTGGCACGGAATGATCGTGTCCGACACGGCCGACGGCCATCCGCACCAGGCGGTGCACTCCGGCGAAAGCTACACCATCGAGTTCACCGTGCGCAATCCGGCGGGAACGTACCTCTATCACCCGCACCCGCACCGCATCACGGGACGGCAGACGTACTACGGCCTCGCCGGGCTGCTGATCGTACGCGAGCCCAAGGAGCGGGACCTGGGACTGCCCGCGCCCGAGCATGAGTTACAACTCATCCTGCAGGATCGCCGGATCGGCAAGGACAACCAGTTCGTGTTCAAGCGGATGATGATGGACGACATGAACGGCGTGCTCGGCGACCGGGTGCTGGTAAACGGCGTGGATGACGCCGCATTCAAAGTGACGCCCCGCGCCTACCGCCTGCGGATCGCCAACGTATCCAACGCCCGCGTCTACAAGCTCGCCTGGTCCGACGGCCGGCCGCTGCGCGTCATCGCCTCCGACGGCGGGCTCTTCAGCCGCGCGGAAGGCGTCCAGGAGCGGCCCTACGTGACGCTCTTTCCCTTCGAGCGCGTCGAGTTGCTGGAGGATTTCGGCGCGCGCCGCGACGGCGCGGAAATCGCGCTCGTCAGCCGCGAGTTTTCCGGCATGGATGACATGATGGGCTCCATGATGGGACAGCAAGGGGAAAGCGGCCGTGGCGGCGGGATCATGGGCGGCATGATGGGCGGGATGATGGGCGGGATGATGGGCGGCGGGATGATGGGCGGGATGATGGGTCCGTCGCAGGGCGAGGAGTTGCACGTCGCGCGCTTCACCGTCTCGCCGGGGCCACGGGCCCGCACCCAGGCGCTCGCGCTTCCCGAGCCGGAACCGCGTGCCCAAGAGGGCAAATACGAGCTGCGCACGCAGCTCGCCTTCCGCCACATGCGCGGCTTCCTCAACGACCGCCGTTTCGACACGGAGGACATGATGGCCGTCGCGGAGGACGAGCGGCTTCCGGCAGGCAAAGCATCGGTATGGACTTTCTCGAACGACGGCGGGGGTATGCCAATGCCGCACCCCATGCACATCCATGGCGTGCGGTTCCGGATCATCGAGCGCAGCGCGGGCGGGACGCCGGCGGATCTGCGCGAGGGCATCATCGACACCGGATACAAGGACACCTTCGGGATCTTTGCCGGCGAGCGGGTGCGCGTGCAGATAGCGCCCACGGTCCCGGGCCTTTTCATGTACCACTGCCACAACCTGGAGCATGAGGACGGCGGGATGATGCGCAACTGTCTGTTTCACGCGTGACCCGGGAACACCAATTGAAACCGCAGATAAACGCAGATACACACGGTCAAAGGAGATCGGGTATGGAAAACGTACGTATCGCTGACGCAAACACCGCGGCGCAGGAATGCTGCGCGGCGGCCGCGAAAAGCGGCTGGTTGAACCCACGAAACTTATTGATCGGTGTGGCCGTTGCGGGCGGCACGGGGGCACTGATCCTCGGTTGGGACTGGCTGGTCGCCGCCGGCGTGGCGTCGATCATCCTAGCTGTGGCTCCCTGCCTCGTGATGTGCGCGCTCGGCCTGTGCATGCACCGCGCAGACAAGAGCCAACACAACAAACAATGATTGAGAGCGGCTCGGTCGGGCTCGCAGCGGTGTTCGCAGCGGGGGTGATCTCGTTTCTCTCGCCCTGCGTGCTGCCGCTGGTCCCGGCGTACGTATCGTACGTCGCCGGCGACCCGTCGTACGCCACGCAGGGGGAAACCGGCGGCCGCGGGCGGATCGGCGTGGCGATGCTGAGCGCCTGCTTCGTCCTCGGATTCAGCACGGTGTTCGTCGCGCTCGGCGCGAGCGCCACCGTACTGGGCCGATTGCTGCTCCAGTACCGCTATGAAGCCAACATCATCGGCGGCGCAATCGTGACCGCCTTCGGTTTGCTGATGATCGGCACGGCGCGCGGCATGCCGTGGTTGCAACGCGAGTTTCGCTTTCATCCGCGTCTCGCCGGCGGGCACCCGGCGGCGGCCTACGTGCTGGGACTCGCTTTCGGCTTCGGCTGGACGCCGTGCATAGGGCCGGTGCTCGGCGCGATCCTCACGGTGAGCGCCGTGCAAACGACCGTAGCGGGCGGCATCACGCTGCTTTCGTTCTACGCAGCCGGATTGAGCGTGCCGTTCCTGCTGTCGGCGCTGTTCACGCGCGAACTGGTCTGGCGTCTCAGGGATCTGCGCCGATTCGGGGCTGTGCTGCAAATCACAGCGGGTCTCATACTGGTACTGATGGGAGTCGCCATGATCACCGGCCAGCTCTCGGCCTTCGGGTTCTGGCTGCTGCGCACATTTCCCGCGCTCGGGACGATCGGATGACGAAGGCGACGCGATGCCCGGCACGGTTGGCATGATGCACATGGCTGGGGGCGGTATATGCGGCGTTCCGCGGGCCGGTCCACGGAGGCTCGCCGCGCTTGCACTTGCTGCTGCGTTGGCCGCGTCCACCTGCGCGCGGCCGGCCGACTACATCGTTCCGCGTTACGAGAGCGCCGAGGCGTGGGTCCCAGTGTTCGACGACCCGGCGCGCGACGACTGGCAGAAGCCCGATGAGGTCATCCGCGCGCTGCTGCTGCCCCCCGACGCGGTCGTTGCGGACATCGGCTCGGGAACCGGCTACTTCGCCGTGCGTCTCGCGCGCGCCGTGCCGCGGGGGCGAGTGCTCGGCGTGGATATCGAGCCCGACATGGTGCGATACCTGAACAAGCGCGCCGAGCGCGAGAGTCTCCCCAATCTCGCCTCGTACCGCGGAGACGCCGACGACCCGCGACTGCCCACGCCCGTAGACGTTGCGATCTTCGTGGGCGTCTACCATCACATCGCTAGGCGCGAACAGTACTTTCGCCGCGTCCGCGCGGCGCTGAAACGCGGCGGGCGGGTCGCTATCATCGACGCTTTCCGCATCCCTCCGGAACAGGTCAAGCAGGAACTTGCGCGCGCAGGCTTCGAGCTCGCCCAGGAGCATTCGTTTCTGCCGGACCAGTATTTCCTCGTGTTTCGTCCGGCAGCACTGAATTGAAGGGGGCCGGCCCGTGACCAGCGTCGCAGCACTACTCGGCAGTGATTTCAGCAATGCATGAAGAGCGCAACGAGATAGCTACGCAGGACTCGGCCCCCTCCTCTGCCGTACGCAACAGGGTCGGCGTCGGACTGCTGGCGGCGTCGTTTGCGTTTCTCGTTGGTGCGATCGTCGTCGCGCTGTTCCAGGAGGGTAAGACACTCGCCGATCCCGGCAACCCCGAACAGGTCGCGCGGGGAAAAGCCGTTTACGCGCAGCACTGCGCGGCCTGCCACGGAGCACGCCTGGAGGGTCAGCCCAACTGGCAGGAAAAGCTGCCGTCCGGTCGCATGCCGGCGCCGCCGCACGATGCTTCGGGGCACACCTGGCACCATCCGGACAGCGTGCTGTTCGGCATCACCAAATACAGCCTGGTTCCCGGCAAGTACGCTCCGCCCAAGTACGAGAGCGACATGCCGGCCTTCGGCGGCAAGCTAAAAGACGAGGAGATCTGGGCGGTGCTCGCGTACATCAAGAGCAGCTGGCCCAATAAGATACGCGAGGCCCAAAGGGAGATGACACGTAATGCAGCACGGCGTTGAAGCATCAAGTTCTTCAGCATCCAATACGATGGTGCATGCGTATATTCCCGCGCGATACACCTCCACACGCCGCGTATTGCGGATTCCTGGGATCGAAAGAAGCTTCGTCGGAAACATTCACCCGACCCGCCCATCTGATTGACTCAGGAGACGGCTTGCCCTACGATGCCCGCGCCATGCTGATGTTCCACCGCCTTCTTCGCCCCGTGTGTTGCGTCCTGATCGGCGCCCTGCTGTTCGCACAGGCGGCGTTCGCCACCCGGCCGTGCGTGGAAGCCGACATGTCGGTGGCGGCGGCCGTTGCGGCGCAATCGGGCGGCGGTTGCTGCGAAACCGGGGTTGTGGAAATCAAGCTGTGCGCGGTGCAGTGCGCCGACGGTAACAAGCTGCCAGGACCCGGGAATCCATTCACGATCTACCCACCGGCCGCGGTAGCGTCCGTCACTCTCCTGCCGCTCTCCGACTACGGCGCAGCGATTTCTGCTTACCTGCGGCATCAGCGTGACCTCGTTGCCGATCCTCCTCCCGCGCTTCGTTTCTGCCGCCTTCTGATTTGATCCTGCGCGTGTGTTGACGGTGGCCGCTCGTGCGGCTACGTATTCATTCACGCGGAGGATCTATGAAGCTCGTCATCGCCGTTGTGGCGGCGCTGTTGCCGCCGATTGCCTCGTCCCACGCAGCCACGCTCACGCTTGCTGAAGCGCAGCGCCTGGCCGCCGAACGGTCGCGCCAGCTGGTCGCCCAGGATTCCGCCGTTTCCGCGTCGCGCGAAATGGCGGTTGCCGCCGGGCAGCTTCCCGACCCGGCGCTGAAGCTCGGCATTAACAACCTGCCGGTCGACGGTCCGGACCGCTACAGCATCACGAGCGACTTCATGACGATGCGCCAGATCGGCGTGATGCAGGAGTTCACGCGCGGGGAGAAACGCCAGTTGCGCACCGAGCGCTTCGAGCGTGAAGCCGAGCGCACGCTGGCCGAGAAGTCCGCAACGCTAGCCACGATTCAGCGCGATACCGCGCTCGCCTGGCTCGACCGCTACTACGCGGAAGCCATGGCGGCCGTGGTGTCGGAACAGATCAAGGAAGCGCGCCTTGAAATCGAGGCCGCGGAAAGCGCCTATCGCGGCGGCCGGGGCAGCCAGGCCGACGTCTTCGCCGCGCGCTCGGCCGTAACCATGCTCGAAGACCGTGCGAGCGAATTCGGCCGCCGCATCCGCACCGCCAGAACCGCGCTCGGGCGTTGGGTCGGCGTGACCGCCGAAGCTCCTTTAGCTGGTAAGCCTGACACCGACACGATTCGGCTCGACCCGCGGGCGCTGGACACCCAGCTCGCCCACCACCCGCAAATCGCCGCGCTCGCCAGGCAGTCGGAAATCGCCGCGACCGAGGCCAGGCTGGCGCAGGCGAACAAAAAGCCGGATTGGAGCGTGGAAATGATGTACAGCCAGCGCGGTTCCGCGTTCTCCAATATGGTCTCGGTCAACGTGGCGATCCCGCTGCAATGGGACCAGAAAAACCGCCAGGACCGGGAGCTGGCGGCGAAGCTCGCCATGGCCGATCAGGCGGAGGCCCAGCGCGAGGAGGCTTTGCGCGCACATATCGGCGAGGTGCGGGCCCAGATTCAGGAATGGGAAAACGGCCGCGAGCGGCGCGCGCGCTACGAACGCGAGCTGGTGCCGCTGGCGAGGGCGCGAACCCAGGCCGCGCTCGCCGCGTACCGAGGGGGCAAGGCGAATCTCGCCGACGTACTCGCCGCGCGCCGCAACGAGATCGAGGCGCGCATGCAAGCCTTGCAGTTGGAAGCTGAAACCGCGCGCCTCTGGGCCCAGGTCAATTTCCTGCTCCCGGTTGACATCAGCGCGCGGCGCGCGCGCGACGCGGAAAATGGGGCCACGAATTTTGCGAGGGAAATTCGATGAAAACCACTCATTCCATCCTTGTCCTGATTGCCGTGGGCCTGCTCGGAGCGGCCTTGTACGGCGTCTACCAGTTTGGCTTGAGCCGCGGCGTCCAGATGACCGCGCCGGCACCCAGCGCAACCGCGAGCTCGGGAAGCGGCTCGCCGAAAGCCGGTGAGGTCGATCCGGCGAACGGCAAGAAGGTGCTCTATTGGTACGATCCGATGTTTCCGCAGCAGAAATTCGACAAGCCGGGCAAGTCGCCGTTCATGGACATGCAGCTCGTGCCGAAATATGCGGACGGGGCCGACAGCGGCACCGTCAGCATCAGCCCGCGCGTGGTGCAGAACCTCGGCGTGCGCACGGCGGAGGCGAGAACCGGCACTCTCGAGCAGCGCTTCGATACGGTCGGCACCGTGGCGTACAACGAGCGCGGCGTGGTCCAACTCCAGGCGCGCGCGGCGGGTTTCGTGGAAAAACTCCATGCGCGAGCGCCGCTCGATCCGGTGGCGAAGGGCGCGCCGCTCGTCGAGATGCTGTTTCCCGAGTGGACGGGGGCGCAGGAGGAATATTTGCTGCTGCGCCGGCAGAATGCGCCGGAGCTGGCGCCGCTCGCCCAGGCCGCGCGTCAGCGCCTGACGCTGCTCGGCATGAGCGAGGAAGAGATCGCGGCGATCGAGCGCGAAGGCCGGGTCCGGCAGCGGTTCACACGCTATGCGCCGATCTCGGGAGTGATCGCCGAGCTTGGCGTGCGCGAAGGCATGGCCGTCATGCCGGGTCATACGCTGTTCCGCATCGTCGATCTTTCCACCGTCTGGGTGAACGCCGAGATCCCGGAGACCCAGGCGGCGGCGGTCGTGCCCGGAAGCCGTGCCGAGGCGCGCGTCGCGGCCTATCCGGACATGAAATTCGAGGGCCGGGTCGGCGCGCTCCTGCCCGAGGTCAATCCCGCGACGCGCACCGTTCGCGCACGCATCGAGCTCGCCAATCCCGGCGCGCGGCTCAAGCCCGGCATGTTCGCGACGCTTTCGTTCGTCTCGGGGCGCGGCAAGGAAGTAATGCTCGTGCCCAGCGAAGCGGTGATCCGCACCGGCGCGCGCAGCATCGTGATCGTCGCGCTCGGCGACGGCCGGTTCGCCCCGCAGGACGTGGAGGTGGGCGTCGAGCACGCCGGCCAGTCGGAGATCCGCAAGGGCATCGGGCCCGGCGCCACGGTAGTGCTGTCGGGACAGTTCCTGATCGATTCCGAGGCGAGCCTCTCAGGCACGGTGGCGCGGCTCGAGGCTGTGGCGGAACCGCTTGCGAAAAAGGGCGGCGGTCACTATGGCCGCGGCAAGGTCACGCAGCTCGACTCGCAGCAGGGCCGCATCGAGCTCGAGCACGAGGCGATTGCGTCGCTCAAGTGGCCCGCGATGCGTATGGGCTTCGTCGTCGAAGACAAGGCGCAGTTCGCGGGATTGAAGCCTGGTGACCCTGTCGAGTTCGAACTGCGCCCCACTCCCGACCAGGACGGTAACTACGTGATTCAGCGTATCGCCCGGGGAGGTAGCCAATGATCGCGGCGCTGATTCGCTGGTCGATCGGGAACCGCTTTCTGGTGTTGCTCACCACGGCGCTGGTGGCCGCCTGGGGCGTGATCTCGCTCGCGCGCACGCCGCTCGACGCGATCCCCGATCTCTCGGATACGCAGGTCATCATCCGAACGCCCTTCCCGGGGCAGGCGCCGAGGATCGTCGAGGACCAGGTCACCTATCCGCTCGCCACCACGATGATGTCGGTGCCCGGCGCCAAGACCGTGCGGGGGTACTCGATGTTCGGCGATTCGTTCGTCTACATCCTGTTCGAGGACGGCACCGATCTGTACTGGGCGCGCTCGCGCGTACTGGAATACATGAACCAGGCCCAGTCGCGGCTTCCGGCCGGCGCAAAGCCCGCGCTCGGGCCCGATGCCACCGGCGTGGGCTGGATCTACCAATACGCGCTTGTGGACCGCACGGGTCGGCACGATCTCGGGCAGTTGCGCGCGATCCAGGACTGGTTCCTGCGCTACGAACTGAAGGCGGTGCCGGACGTTGCGGAAGTGGCGTCGGTGGGCGGCATGGTGCGGCAGTACCAGATCGTGCTGTTTCCCGAGCGGTTGCGCGCGTATGGCATCTCGCACGGGCGCGTCATCCAGGCGGTGCAGAACGCCAACCGCGAAACGGGCGGCTCGGTGCTGGAACTGGGGGAGGCCGAGTACATGGTACGCGCGAGCGGCTACCTGAAGACGCTCGATGATTTCGGCGCCATCCCGCTCATGACAACCGATGCGGGCACGCCGGTGATGCTGAAGGACGTGGCGCGCATCCAGATGGGACCCGAGATGCGCCGCGGCATCTCCGAGCTCGACGGCGAAGGCGAGGCCGCGGGCGGCATCGTGATCATGCGCCACGGCAAGAACGCGCTCGAAACCATCTACGCCGTGAAGGCAAAGCTGGAAAAACTCAAGGCCAGCCTGCCTCCGGGCGTCGAACTCGTCGAGACCTACGACCGCTCGGGGCTCATCGAGCGCTCGGTGCGCCACCTCGCCGAAAAGCTGCTGGAGGAATTCATCGTGGTGGCATTGGTGTGCATCGCGTTCCTCGTGCACCTGCGCAGCGCCTTCGTCGCCATAGTCACGCTGCCGCTCGGCGTGCTCGTGGCGTTCATCGTCATGTACTACCAGGGGGTGAACGCCAATATCATGTCGCTCGGCGGCATCGCGATCGCGATCGGCGCGATGGTGGATGCGGCGATCGTGATGATCGAGAATGCCCATAAGAAGCTCGAGGCCTGGAACCACCGCCATCCGGGCCAATCCATATCGAACCAGGAGCGCTGGCTGCTCATCGGCGATGCAGCGCACGAGGTTGGCCCTGCGCTGTTCTTCTCGCTTCTCATCATCACGCTGTCGTTCGTGCCGATATTCGCGCTGCAGGCGCAGGAAGGAAAGCTGTTCTCGCCGCTCGCCTATACCAAGACCTACGCCATGGCTGCCGCCGCCGGGCTCTCGGTGACGCTGGTGCCGGTGCTGATGGGCTACTTCATTCGCGGTCGCATTCCCGAGGAGAGGAGGAATCCGCTCAACCGCTGGCTGATCGCGGCATACCGGCCGGTGCTGGGCGCCGTCATTCGCGCCCCATGGATAACGCTGGGCATCGCCGCGCTGCTCGCCGCGTCAACGCTGGTCCCGATCTACCGTCTCGGCACCGAATTTCTGCCGCCGCTCTATGAAGGCGACCTCCTCTACATGCCCTCCGCGCTGCCGGGCCTTTCCCCCGGCAAGGCGGCGCAGGTCCTGCAGCAGACCGACAAGCTGATCGCCACCGTGCCGGAGGTGAAGAGCGTATTCGGCAAGATCGGCCGTGCCGAGACGGCGACCGACCCCGCGCCGCTCGAAATGGTCGAGACCGTGGTGCAGTTGAAGCCGCGCTCCGAATGGCGGCCCGGCATGACGCCGGACAAGCTCATCGAGGAGCTCGACCGCATCGTGCGTCTGCCGGGGCTTTCCAACATCTGGATCCCGCCGATCCGCAACCGCATCGACATGCTCGCCACCGGTATCAAGAGCCCGCTCGGTATCAAGGTCTCGGGCAACGACCTCGCTGAAATCGAGCGCGTCGCCGGAGCGATCGAGGTCGCCGTGAAGGACGTGCCGGGCGTATCGTCGGTCCTCGCCGAGCGCGTGCGCGGCGGACGCTACATCGACATCACCATAGACCGCATTGCGTCCGCGCGCTACGGGCTTTCGATCGCCGACGTGCAGTCGGTGGTTTCCGCGGCAATCGGCGGCGACAACGTCGGCGAGACGATCGAGGGCCGTCAGCGTTTTCCGATCAACGTCCGCTACCCGCGCGAGGTTCGCGACTCGGTGGACAAGCTGAGGTCGCTGCCCGTGATCACCGAGCGCGGCGCGCAAATTCCACTTTCGACGGTCGCCACCGTGCACATTTCCGACGGGCCGCCGATGCTGCGGAGCGAGAACGCACGCCTCTCCGGGTGGATCTACGTCGACATCCGCGGACGAGACCTCGGCTCCGTAGTGGCCGACGCGCAGCGCGCGGTTGCCGGGCAGGTAAAGCTGCCGCCGGGCGTTTCGCTTGCCTGGTCGGGCCAGTTCGAGTATCTCGAACGAGCCAAGGCACGGCTCGTGCTGGTGGTGCCCTTCGTTCTGCTGATCATCTTCGTGCTGCTCTATCTTGCGTTCAAGAGCATCGATGAGGCGCTGCTCATCATGCTGTCGCTGCCGTTCTCGCTTGTCGGCGGCTTCTGGTACATCTACGCGCTCGGCCATAATCTTTCGGTCGCGGGCGTCGTCGGATTCATCGCGCTCGCGGGCGTGGCCGCCGAGATCGGCGTGGTCATGATCCTGTATCTCAGGCAGGCGGTGGAGCGTCACCTCGCCGCCGCGGGCGGCACGCTGAGCCGCAGGGACCTTGAGGACGCGATGCACGAAGGCGCGGTGCTGCGCGTGCGTCCAGTGGCGATGACGGTGGCGGTGATCATCGCCGGCCTCATTCCCATCATGTGGTCGGATGGCACGGGGGCGGAAGTCATGCAGCGTATCGCCGCGCCGATGATCGGCGGCATGATCACCGCGCCGCTGCTCTCGATGTTCGTAATTCCGGTGGCGTACCTGCTGATGCGCCGGCGGTTTCTTGCGGCGCCCGCCAAAGGCCAGGATGACCAGCCGGCCCCTCGCCCGCTTGACCCTGGAGTAAGCTCCAGGGTTTAGGCTATGTGCAACGGGTACCTTATTGGAGGGGGCATGGACACGCGCGCGGCAGGACTGACGATCGGCAAGGTGGCGCGCAGCGCGGGATTGGCGATAGATACCGTGCGTTTCTACGAACGCGAGGGATTGCTGCAAAAACCCG
>MERD01000087.1:13136-30427 GCA_001771935.1 Betaproteobacteria bacterium RIFCSPLOWO2_02_FULL_67_26 | reverse complement strand
ACCACAGCCTCGCGTTCATGCCGGGCGTGCACGTGTTTCCCGGTGGCGCGCTCGACACCGCCGACGATTCCCCCGCAGTGCATGCGCTGTGCGCCGGCCTGGATGATGCCGCGGCGAGCCGCACGCTCGGCCTCTCGCGTGGCGGGCTGGCCTACTGGATCGCGGCGATCCGCGAGGCGTTCGAGGAGGCGGGCATCCTCCTGGCCTACGATGCCAGCGGCGATATCGTGTCCCTGGAGGGTGCGAAAGCGGAACGGTACGCCGGCCAGCGGTGCGGCGATTTCGCGGCCTTCGCGCGCGGCGAGGGCCTGCGGCTCGCCACCGACCGGCTGCGCTATTTCGGCCACTGGATCACGCCGGTCGGCGCGCCGCGCCGCTACGACACGCGATTTTTCCTCGCAGTGGCGCCGGCGGGCCAGGAGGCGCGCGCCGACGACCGCGAGACCATCGCGCACGTGTGGGTGCGTCCGGCCGAAGCGCTCGCCATGCATGCGCGCGCCGCGCTCGCCATGCGCTTTCCAACGATCAAGACGCTGGAGCGGTTCGCGGGATGCGCCACCGCGGCGGAGCTGATCGCGGAGGTCGAATCGACGCAGGACGTGCGGGCCCTGCTGCCACGCACGGCGCGGGATGGCCGGTCCGTGCTGCCCGGAGAGCCCGGCTACGAGGAGGCGGGCACCGCGGAGGGGAGCGGCGCGTGGAAGCCATAGTCCCCGGCGAGCCCGCGCGGCTCAACGAATTCGTGGTCCGCGTCACGGCGCCCAACCCCGGCATGATGACCGGCCCGGGCACCAACACTTATATAGTGGGAACGGACGACCTGGCGTTGATAGACCCGGGCCCGGAAAGCCTGCCGCACCTCGCGGCAATGCGCGACGCGGTCGGCCCGCGGCTCAAATGGATCCTCTGCACGCACACGCATCTCGATCACTCGCCGGGGGCGCGGGCGCTCAAGGCGGAGACCGGCGCGCAGCTCCTGGGCTTCGGCGCGGTTCCCGACGACGGCCGGCAGGATGCGGCGTTCGCGCCCGACCGGCGGCTCCGCGACGGCGACGTGCTCGATTGCGGAGCGTTCCGCCTGCGCGCCGTGCATACCCCGGGGCACGCGTCGAACCACCTGTGTTACCTGCTGGAGCATCAGAAATTGCTGTTCACCGGGGATCACATCATGCAGGGCTCGACCGTGGTGATCTCGCCGCCCGACGGCGACATGATCGCCTATCTCGGGTCGCTGGAGCGGCTGCTGTCCCTCGATCTCGCCGCGGTGGCCCCCGGGCACGGGCACGTCATCGAGAGACCGCACGACGAAGTGCGGCGGCTGATCGCGCACCGCACGAAGCGCGAGCGCAAGGTGCTCGACGCCCTGGGGAAGAAGAGCCCGGCGACGCTGGATGACCTGCTCCCGCTCGTCTACGACGACGTCTCGCCGGGCATCCACCCTGTCGCGCGCCGCTCGCTGCACGCCCACCTGATCAAGCTGCGCGACGAGGGCAAGGCGGCCGAATCCGGCGCGACCTGGAAGCTGCAGTAAGAGCGCCCGGCTTGCCCGGGCGTTGTTTCCCCTCACCCTGACCCGCTCCCCGCGCCCGTCGTCCTCCGCATGAGGATAGGTTCATGCGTTGGATGAATAATCATCGTTTGTTAAGTGCGAGGAGCAGCGCAAACATGCCATCAGGGTCAATTCGCTCGCGGCGATCAGATGAATGCGGGGCTGGTCATGGACAGAACTCTGGCATCGGCGGTTCCCGGGCCGATGGCGTGGAAAGGCGCAGAGCTCGCCGCAAGCGGCAGCTGGGTCTATCACCTGCCGGACACGGCGCTGGAGGACATCGACGTCGCGCTGGCGGCCGTGTGCTTGCGGGGATTGAGCGTTCACGAAATCGGGAAAGCTGACTTTCCGCTGCCCTCGATCGCGCCCGGGCTGAAAGTCCTGCTGCAGGAGATCGAGAAGGGCAGGGGCTTCGTCCTGATCCGCGGGGTGCCGGTCGGCCGATACGCGGTGGACGAATTGGAAAAGATATTCTGGGGCATCGGCACTCATTTCGGCACGGCCCTGGCCCAGAATTCAAGCGGCGAAAGACTGTTGCACGTCACCGATCGCGGAGATCAGTACGGGGCGACTAACGTGCGCGGCTACACCACGCGCAGCGGACAGCAATTGCATACGGATTCCGCGACCGACATCGTCGTTCTGTTCTGTGTTCGCAAGGCGAAGTCGGGTGGAGTCAGCCAGATTTCGAGTTCCATGGCGGTCTACAACGAGTTCCTGGCCAGGTATCCGCCGGAGTATCTTGACCAGTTGTACAAGGGATTCCACTACGACCGCAGGGGCGAGGAGCGCCCGGGCGTTCCATCCATTACCGAGCGTCCCGTCCCGGTGTTCAGCTACCACGCGGGGCGGCTCAGCTGCTACTACTCCCACATTACGATCCTTCAGGCCGCAAGGAAGTCCGGCCGCAGCCTGACGGAACTGGAGGCCTCGGTACTGGACGCGTTCGACGAAATCGCCGCGCGCGAGGCAATGCGGCTGGACATGGCTCTGCAGCCCGGCGACGTTCAATTGCTCAACAATCGTACGGTCCTTCACGCCCGCACGGGATGGGAAGATCACGACGACCCCCAGCGCAAGCGCTTGATGCTGCGGCTCTGGCTGGAGCCCGCTGATCCGTGGCCGCTGGCTGCGGACGCGTGGAACGTCGATGGACGCGGCGACCGCAGGGGCGTTCCGCCGAAAGAAGCCGCTGGACTATAACTACCAAGAGGAGATGCCGGTATGAGGAAAGTTGAAATCGGGCTATTCGTGGTTGCGTTCTTCTGGGCCAGCTCAGGCTTTTCCCAGGCCTATCCGACGAAAGCGATCAGGCTCGTGGTGCCCTCGGCGCCGGGGGGGGCGAACGACTTCATGGCGCGGCTGATCGGACCGGGGCTTTCCGATGTTCTCGGAGAGTCCGTCGTCGTGGACAACCGGGGAGGCGCGGGCGGGAATATCGGGTCGGACATCGTCGCGAAATCGCCGGCGGACGGCTATACGCTGCTGCTGGGCTCGACCCAGATGACGGTCAATCCTCACATACATCCGAAAATGCCGTACGATCTCATGAAGGACCTGTATGCGATCGCGCGGCTGGGCACGAGCTCGGCCGTGCTCGTCGTTCACCCCTCGGTTCCCGTACAGACGGTGAAGGATCTGATCGCGCTCGCCAAGGCGCAGCCCGGCGCGCTCACTTACGCGTCCTCGGGCAGCGGAAGTGCGTCGAATATCGCCACGGAGATGTTCAAGACGAGGGCGGGACTCGACATCAGGCATATTCCCTTCAAGGGCAATGGACCGGCATACATCGCTCTCATGTCCGGCGAGGTCAGTCTGATTTTCGGCAACAAGCCGGGTTCGATGCCGCATGTGCAATCCGGCAGGCTCAAGGCCATTGCGGTCACCGGTCCCAAACGTGATCCGGCCCTTCCGAATCTGCCCACGATCGCCGAGTTCCTGCCCGGCTTCGAGACGAGAACCTGGTGGGGGGTATTCGGACCGGCCGGCTTGAGCGATGGTGTCGTGAAAAAAATCTATTCCGCGATCACCAAGGTCGTCGCTACCCCCCAGGTGCAGCAACGCATGGCCAACGTGGGCGGAGACCCCGCGCTCATGGGGCCGGGAGAATTCAAGACATTCGTGCGCGAGGAGCTGCGCAAGCACGCCGACGTGGTGAAGCGCGCCCGCCTGAAGCTGGATTGAGTCAGGCCAGCCCGGGGCGCCTCAGCTTGTCCGGGGCGGCGCCATTCCTGTCCAGCACGGCAGTGCGAATCGGCTGCCGTTGGCGATGGCCGCGGCCGCCGGGTTTAGGGGGCGAGCCCGCGGCGTGACGGTGGACTCGCGCCTCCGCGGCGTCGAATTCGGCCTGGGATTTCGCCGATTCGGCGATCAGCCATTCGCGGAACATGGTTATGGGATACCAGTCCGCGCGGTCCCGCGGGCAGATGAAATGAATGGCGCGGTGGAACGGGCAGGTGATGTCGAACAACCGAACGAGTCGTCCCGATGTAAGCTCCTGCCACACCGTCGCGCTGCGTGCGAGCGCCACGCCCTGGCCCTCGAGCGCCGCCTGCAGGGTCGTCGCGGAATCCGAGAACCGCGTTCCCGCGCGCAGCGAGGGGGCATAAATCTCTTCCGGCACACCGGCGCGGTCGAACCAGAACTCCCACTGCGCCGCGCCGTCGTCTCCGGTGCGCAACAGCAGCGGCAACCGGCAAAGGTCGGCCGGCGTCCGCGGCTGCCGGCGCCGCGCGAGCAAGCGGGGGTGGGCGACAGGGTAGACGTACTCGCGCATCAGCTGCCACGACGCAAAGTCCGGATAGCCGCCTCCGCTGAGGTGAAATGCCGCGTCGATCTGCCCGGTCCGGAATCCGACTTCCTTCGACATGCGGGTCGCGATCCAGATGTCGATGTCGGGATGGGCATGGCGGAACGCGTTCAGCCTGGGCACCAGCCACTTGAGGGCAACCGAGGGGAAAACCCATACGCGAAGGCGCGTGTGGCCCTTGGGGTCCTTCAGCATGCCGAGCGTGTCATCGAGCCGCGTCAGGAATTCCCGCAGCACCGGCGTCAAAGCCTGCCCGGCCGGCGTCAGTTCAACGCGCCGGGTCAGGCGCGCAAACAGCTTCAGCTTCCAGAGTTCTTCGAGGAACCTGATCTGGTGGCTGATGGCGCTTTGCGTGACGTGCAGCTCGGCCGCGGCCTTGGTGAAGCTCAGGTGGCGTGCGGCTGCGTCAAGTGCTTGAAGTGCGGTGATCGGAGGCAGACGGCGCATGGTGCGAAGGCCGGTTCACGCATGAGTGTCGAATCATACATCACATGAGCATCCATCGTTTGTGGCGCGCCGGGACGTAGGTAAGTATGTCCCTGCGACGGGAGCCGGTTCTGTGCCGACGGGGCAGGTGCAACCGCGTATCCGGCAGAAAAGCGAGGTTTTCATGTTCGTATCGAAGGGCAAGGTGTGGAAGTTTGGCGACAATATCAGCACGGATCACATCAAGCCGGGCTTTACGCGCGGCACCACGATCAAGGAGCAGGCTCAATACTGCATGCGCGCGATCCGGCCCGAGTTCGCGCAGCAGGTGAAACCCGGAGACGTCATCGTCGGCGGCAGGAACTTCGGCTGCGGATCCAGCCGCCCGGCCGCGCAGAACTTCATGGCGCTGGGAATCGGGTGCGCGGTGGCGGAGTCCTTCTCGAGGCTGTTCTTCAGAAGCTCGATCAATCTGGGGTTTCCCCTGCTCTATTGCAGCGGGGTGTCCGGGGCCTTCGACGAGGGCGACGTGCTCGAGGCGGATTTCGAGAGCGGGGTCGTCAGGAATCTCACGTCGGGAAAAGTGCTGCAGGCCGAGCCGCTGCTTGACGTTCCGATGAGAATACTCCGCGCCGGGGGCGTCGTGGAGATACTGCGCAAGGAATACCAGAAGAGCGGCACCCATGCATGAGTCGACACCACACTCCAGGGAAGGAACCGGCGAATGAGAAGAAACAAGTTGAGAGAAATGCTCAAAGCGGGCAAGCCCACCTTGAGCACGCGCATGGTGACGCTGTCGCCGGAGATCGTCGAGATCATCGGGCTTTCCGGGAAATTCGATTTTGTCGAGCTCTGCGGCGAATACGCGGACTGGACGCCGCCCGACCTGGCGAATTTCGCGCGCGCCGTTGACCTGTTTCCCCACATGACCTCGATGATGAAGGTGGAAAAGGAGCCGCGAATCTTCACCACGCACAGGGCGCTCGGCTCGGGCATACAGAACATCCTTTTCGCGGACTGTGACTCGGCGGACGAGGTCAAGGAGTGCATTCGCTACGTGAAGCCGTTGACGCCGCAGGACGGCGGGCTGCACGGCTGCGGCATGCGTCGCAACGTCGGCTACGTCATCGAGAGCGGGAGCGAGGCCTGGGTCCAGGCGACGCGCGACGTCGTCATCGAGATCATGATCGAATCCGCGCAGGCCGTGGAGCAGCTGGACGAGATCCTTTCGGTCAAGGGCGTCGATATGATTCATTTCGGGCCCTGCGACTATGCCCTCACCGTCGGCAAGCCCGGCCACAAGGGCGGCGCCGAGATAAAGAAGGTCCACAAGAAGGTGCTCGAGCAGGCCATGAAGAAGAAAGTGCGGCCCCGGGTGATCATCAACAGTTTCGACGACGCGCAGGAATACTTCGAGATGGGCGTGCGCGACTTCTGCGTGGGCAACGATCTGGGCACGCTCTACCGGTGGTGCAAATCCAACGGCGAGAAGATGCAGATGTTGCTGGGTGTGGCATAACGCGGTATCGAGGGAGGCGGACCATGGGAATGACGATAGCCGAGAAGATCCTGGCCAGGAACGCGGGACTGCCCCAGGTCAGGCCGGGCCAGATCGTTACGGCCACGGTGGACAGCCTGATGCTGCACGACAGCGCGGTGCAGATCTACAAGCTGTTCAAGGAAATCGGCATCGATCGAGTCTGGGATCCGTCGAAGGTCGTGGCGGTGAACGACCACAAGATCCCCGCCCGCAATGTCGAAGATGCCGAGCTCGATCAGGTGAAAAGGGCGTTCGTCAAGGAGTTCGAGATCGCTCACTGGTACGACGTCGGCCGGGGTGGCATCTGCCACCAGGTGTTTCCCGAGCAGGGCCACGCGCTGCCGGGGACGCTCGTGCTGGGCTGCGACTCGCACACCACCTCCTATGGGGCGTTCAACGTGGCCGCGACCGGCACGCAGATTCCGGAAGCGTACTGGGTCGCCGCCAAGGGAAACCTGTGGTTCCGGGTGCCCGAGAGCATCCGATTCGAGCTTTCGGGCGAGCTGCCGCGCGGAGTCGTGGGGAAGGACATCGTGCTGAAAATTGCCGGCGAGCACGGCGCCGACTTTGCGGCGTACAAGTCCATCGAATTCACGGGGCGCGCGGTGGAGAAGATGAGCCTGAGCAATCGCTGGGCCATCGCGAACATGGGGGTGGACCTTGCCGCCAAGTTCGCCATTTTCGAGGCCGACCAGAAGGTATTCGATTTTCTCAAGGGCCGGACGCGCAAGCCGTTCACGCCGGTCGAGAGCGATCCGGACGCATCCTACGAGCGCGTCTATCAGATGGATGTCAGCGCGCTCGTTCCGCAGGTGGCCTGTCCCCATGACCTCGCCAATATCAAGCCCGTCACCGAGGTTGCGGGGATCCCGTTCCAGCAGGCGTTCATCGGTTCGTGCACGGGGGGCAGGCTGGAAGACCTGGCGGCGGCGGCCGAGATCATGCGCGGCAAGAAGGTGCACCCGGGGGTGCGCATGATCGTGATTCCCGCCTCGGTGGAGGTTTACAAGGATGCGCTTCGCGCCGGCCTGGTGGAGATCTTCGCGGACGCGGATGCTGTCGTGGCGCCGCCCGGATGCGGGCCTTGCTCGGGGCATCACCTCGGCATTCTGGGGGCGGGGGAGGTGTGCGTCTCGGCATCGAACCGCAACGTCAAGGGCCGGATGGGCAGCCCGGATGCGGAAATCTATCTGGCGTCGCCGGCTACCGTCGCCGCGTCGGCCATCGCGGGAGTGATTGCCGATCCACGGCAGGTCTGACGGGAGCGCCGGACCGAATCCGGGCTCGCGGAACCGCTACGCAAAGGACATCTGCAATGAAGCCGCTCACACTGTTCGAAAAGATCTGGAACCGCCACTGCGTGCTCACCGAGGAAGGGGAATCGCTCCTCTACATCGATCGCGCACTGGTCGCGGAAGGCGCCTCTCACGCGTTCGTCATGCTGGAGGAGCGCGGCGATCCGGTGTTTCGCCCCGACCAGGTTTTTGCCTTTGCCGATCACTACGTGCCGACCACGAGCCGCGCCAAGGGCGTGGAAGGCATCGTGGTTCCGGAGATCCGGAACATGGTCATCAACCTGGAGAGGCGGGCGCGCAAGAACGGATTGCCGCTGTTCGGCCTGGACGACCCGCGCCAGGGCATCCAGCACATCGTGCCACCCGAGCAGGGGCTTACCCAGCCCGGTCTCGTGATCGTCGGCTGCGACTCGCATACCTCGACGCACGGCGCTTTCGGGTGCTTTGCCTTCGGCGTCGGGGCATCCGAGATGGCGCACATCATGGCAACGCAGACGATCTGGCAGCGCAAGCCGAGGACGCTGCGCATCGCGGTCGAAGGCCAGCTGGGATTCGCGGTCTCCGCGAAGGACATCATCCTGACCGTCATCGGCACTATCGGCGCGGCCGGCGGGACGGGACACGTCATCGAGTACGCGGGAAGCGCGATCCGAGGAATGTCGATGGACGCGCGCATGACGGTCTGCAATATGTCGATCGAGGCCGGGGCGGGTGCCGGAATGGTGGCGTGCGACGACACGACCCTGGCCTATTTGGAGGGGCGACCCCACGCCCCGCGCGGAGCCGCATGGAAACGCGCAGTGGATTCCTGGAAGACGATGAAGAGCGATGCCGGGGTGCGCTTTAACAGCGAAGTGAGCATCAATGCTGCCGCGATTGCACCCATGGTGACCTGGGGCACCAATCCCGAGCACGTGCTGCCGATCACGGGCAAGGTGCCGGATCCCGGCGCCGTCGCGGACGAAAAGAAGCGCGCGGAGATTCTCGCCTCGCTCGATTACATGGATCTCAAGCCCGGCACGACGCTGGCCGATATCGGCGTCGACCACGTTTTCATCGGCTCGTGCACCAACAGCCGCATCGAGGACCTGCGCGCGGCCGCGCAGGTCGCCCGGCTGGGGCGCGCGAAGGTGCCGGCCTGGATCGTGCCCGGCTCGCAGGTCGTGAAACGCCAGGGTGAGGATGAAGGCCTGGATCGCATCTTTGAGGAGGCCGGGTTCGAATGGCGCAATTCAGGCTGCTCGTTGTGCACTGCCATCAACGGCGACCTGCTGCAGCCCGGGCAGCGCTGCGCGTCGACTTCCAACCGCAGCTATCGCGGCCGCCAGGGCCCGGGCGTAAGAACGCACCTGATGAGCCCTGCCATGGCGGCCGCCGCCGCGATAACGGGCCGTCTTACAGATGTTCGCGAACTGCTGCAACGGAGCTGACCATGGAACCGTTCACCAGGCTCACCGCGATTGCCGCGCCGCTCGACGAACCGAACGTCGATACCAACCAGCTGTGCCCGACGCGATTCAACAAGCTGCCGCAGGGCCAGTTTGCGCGCGCGTTCTTCCACGAGCTGCGTTTCGACCTCGATGGGCGGGAGAAGGATTTCGTCCTGAATCGCGAGCCGTATCGCCGCGCGAAGATACTGGTCGGAGGCGTGAACTTCGGCTGCGGTTCGTCCCGTGAGACCGCCGTCTACGGGCTGTATGAGTACGGATTCCGCTGCGTCATTGCCCCGAGTTTCGGCGACATCTTCGTCAAGAACTGCTTCAAAAACGGCTTTCTACCGGTGACGCTGCCCGAGCAGGACGTGGCAGCCATCCGCCGGCAACTGACCGAGCAGCCGGGGGCGAACCTGACCGTCGATCTTGAATCGCAGACCGTCACGGACGCGACGGGCCACGCGCACCATTTCGACATGCATCCGGTGCGCAAGCGCTGCCTGCTCAAGGGTCTCGATGATATCTCCCGCACCCGGGAATACGCGCGGCAGATCGAAGCGTTCGAGACGGCCTACCGCAGCGAACATGCCTGGCTATTCGGCGCAGCGGATAAGACTTGACTGTCGCAAACACCTGGCCCGTCACGCCGTCTGCAACTGCTTTGCGCGCTTGGCGACAAGGAGCGCGAGCAGCTGCCTGACGGAATGGCGCTCGATGTGGAGCGCGGCATCGGCGATGGCGTCCACCGCCAGCTGCGGATTGATGCCCTTGAATTTCTCGACGACGCCCTGCGCCCCGATGGGGTTGGCGTCCGAGCCGGTCGGGTCGAGCACGTCCACGCGCACCCATTTCCCCTGGTCCTCGACCGCGATCCAGGCGGCGAAGCGCTCGGGATAGAGCTTGTCGAGCGCCGGATCGTGCTCGAGCTCGAGCTTTTGCGCCAGCGCGGTGAGCGCCGGGTCCGCGAGCTTGTTGTCGCCGAACTGCGGCGGCAGGGCCTGTCCCTCGAGCAGCGCGGCCGCGACGACGTAGCGCAGGCTCATCTGGGCGTTCAGCGCGGTGCCCGGCACGTACGGGAACCCGCATTGCACGTCCACCACTTTGGCCATGCCCGCGCGCACGCGGCGGCGGGCGTCCCACGGCGTGCCGAGCCGCCGGCGCAGCTCGAAAGCGGCGTCCACGTATGAGTGCGTGCTGCCGCAGCACGAGTACGGCTTGATGCGATTAGTGTCCAGGCGGTACACCGTGCCGAGCTGATCCGTGAGCGGGGCGGGGTCGGAGGCGTCGGAGAACGCCTTTAGCACGCCGCCATCGTGGAACTCGTAGATCTGCGTCGGCCCGGTGAAGCCGAGCGCGGCAAGTTCCGCGGCGAGCACGCCGGAATAGGCCGCGCGCCCGGCATGGAACCGCTTGCTCATGGTGCCGTCGGCGTTGAACGCCCACAACCCGGAACCCTGGGTGCCGGCGAGTCCCAGCGCCCACGCTGTCTGCTCTTCGTTCAGTTCCATCAGCACGGCGCACGCCGCGGCGGCGCCGAACGGCCCGCACACGCCGGTGAGATGCCAGCCGCGCAGCCGCGTTGCGGAGGGATTCAACGCGAGGCTCGACCGGATCATCACTTCGTAACCGGCGGCGATCGCGGTCACCAGCCGCTCGCCGCTTGCATCGAGCTTTTCCGCCACGGCGATGGCGGCGGGTATCACGACCGCCCCGGCGTGAAGCTTGGCGTTGTGGTAATCGTCGAGCTCGAAGGCGTGGACCGCGGTGCCGTTGACGAGCGCGGCATCGGCCGCGCGCAGCGACGGCGCCGCCTCGCCCCAGACGGTTGCCTCGCCCTTCGCGGGCGGCGCCGTTCTCGCCCATTGCAGCAGCGTCCTGGCCCACGGCGTCGCGTGCCCGTGAACGCCGCAACCCAGCGTGTCGAGGAGGACGGTGCGCACGACTTCCCTGGTGCGGGCCGGGAGATCGCCGTAGCGCAGCGACGAGATCCAGCGCGCCAACTCGCGCGTCGGACCGGAAGCGGAATTGCGATTGGAGTTCATCATATGGGCTCCCGCGATGGATTGTGGTGCGGTGGTGCGCGTATTCTACGCGCATGGATTACGACGTGATCGTGGTTGGCGGCGGGAACGCCGCATTCGCCGCGGCGCTGTCCGCCCGGGAAAACGGCGCAAAACGGGTACTGGTGCTGGAGAAGGCGCCGCGGGAGAAGCGCGGCGGCAACACGCATTTCTCCGGGGCGGTGTTCCGGTTCATCTACGGCGACGTCTCGGAGCTCGACCGCTTCGTACCGAACGCCGAGCGCGACTATCCCGGCTTCCACAAGGGGGTGCAGCCGTACCCGGTGGACGTGTTTCGGGACGACTTGATGCGCGTCACGCAGGGCCGGAGCGACCCCGAGCTGGCGGCCCTTCTCATCGAGAACTCCTACGACACCATGTGCTGGATACAGGATGTCGGCAAGCACCATTTCGAGCTCGCCGTGTCGGTGATGGGCGTCAAGGTCGGTAACGAGTACAAGTGGCCGCGCGGCGCCATGATCCGCACGGTGCACGAGGGCGTGGGCCTGTCGAAGACCTGGTTCGAGACCGCGGAGAAGGCCGGCATCGAGATCCGCTACGAGACCGGCGCGCAGCGGCTCACTCAAGCGGAGAGCGGCCGGGTCACCGGGGTCGTCGCGCGCGGGCCGGAGGGTTTCGTGACGTTCAATGCCAAGGCCGTGGTGCTCGCCTGCGGCGGATTCGAGACCAATCCCGAGTGGCGGCTGCGCTACCTCGGCGCGCCCTGGGACCATGCCAAGGTGCGCGGCTCCAATTTCAATTATGGCGACGGGCTGAAGATGGCCCTCGATATCGGCGCAATGCCATGGGGACACTGGAGCGGCTGCCATGCGACACCCATCAACGCCGCGGCGGCCGACTACGGCGTGCAGAACCTCACCGACAAGACCAACCGGCTTTCGTATTTCCTGGGCGTGATGCTGAACGTCGAGGGCAAGCGTTGGGTGGACGAGGGCGCCGACATCAACGCGTTCACCTACGCCAGGTACGGCGGGATGATCGTCAAGCAGACGCGCAGCCTGGTCTACCAGATCTTCGACAGCAAGGTGCTGGGCCTGCTGGAGCCGCGCTATTCGACCAGCGAACCGTACCAGTCGGACACCCTGGAGGGGCTGGTGAAGCAGCTGGACCTGGACCGCGACCAGGCGCTGAAGACGCTGAAGGAATACAACGCGGCGGCCGGCCACGGCGGGCCATTCAATCCCGCGGTTCTGGACGGGATACACACCGAGGGGATAGACCCGAAAAAGTCAAACTGGGCGTTGAAGCTGGATAGGCCTCCGTATGTCTGCTACCCGGTAACGGGCGGCATTACCTTCACCTTTGGCGGACTGAAGGTCAACCAGGACACGCAGGTGATCGCGACCGACTGGCAGCCGATACCCGGCCTCTACACCTGCGGCGAAATGGTGGGCGGGCTCTTCCACTACAACTACCCGCTTGGCACCGGGCTCATGTCGGGCGCGGTCTTCGGCCGCATCGCCGGGCGCAGCGCGGCCCGCTCTGTTTGATAAACTTGTCGCCGGGAGAACCCCGGTGCCACAGGAGAAGATCAATCTGGCTGTGTTGTTCGCGGATGTCAGCGACAGCACGCGCCTCTACGAGGCGCTTGGCGACACCGCGGCATTCGGGAACGTGCGCGAGGTCATCGGGCTGCTGAAAGGCATCACCGAGGCGTACCGCGGGCGGGTGGTGAAGACGATCGGCGACGGCCTGATGTGCGCGTTCCCGGACGCCGACGCCGCGGCGAACGCCGCCGCGGACATGCAGCGGCAAATCTCGCAGCGGCCACCCCTTGCCAGCGGCAAGTCCCTGACCATCCGCATCGGCTTCCACCTCGGACCGGTGATCCAGGACGGCGAGGACGTGTTCGGCGACAGCGTGAACGTGGCTGCCCGCATGGCCGGGGTTGCGCTCGCCGGGCAGGCGATCACCACGAGCGATACCGTCGCCGCGCTGTCCCCGCAGATGCGGGAGAGCCTGCGCCGGCTCGATGCGTTGCCCGTGAAAGGCAAGACGGAGGAGATCGAAGTCCACGAGTTGCTGTGGCAGTCGAGTTCCGAGCGCACCCGCACGGTGATTCCGGGCCGCATGGCGACGCCTGCCGTGCCGATCGACGGTCTGTGCATCAAGCTGACGCACCAGGGGAAGGAACTGACCTTCAGGGACACCATCTATTTCGGGCGCGAGGCCGCCGGCAACCACGTGGTGATGGCGGACCCCATGACCTCGCGCCGCCACGCCAAGATCGAGCTGCGCGGCGGGAGATTCGTCCTGATCGACCAGAGCGCCAACGGCACCTTCGCGACGCTCGGCTCGGGCGGCGAGATCAAGCTGCGCCGGGAGGAGCTGATCCTGCACGGCAGCGGGGTTATCGCCTTCGGCCACAGCGCGTCCAATCCGGGCGCGGAGACGGTGCGGTTTGCCTGCGACTTGAAGTGACGTCAAATCCGGACGCTGCGCGCCGGTTTGGCGCGCGCCGGAGCGCGGAGCAGGGGCCCCAATTTTATGGGGATGCGACCGTGGAGGCGCGCAGGCGACCGATGCGGAAAGATTGGATACTTGCCGCTTTCTTTTCGGAGGTCGCCCGTGTTCGAACAGACGAGATCGTCGCCGTTCAAGGCGCGGGCCCAAGTCCCGCACTTCTGATTTTCCCGGGCAGTGACGGTCAACCCGCCTGGACCCGGTACTCCGCCACGACATCCCGCGCTACCGGCGGCTGACCGGCCCCGCCGCCGGAATCGAGCGGGCTTTTCACCCCCCGCCCGCCCTTGTTCAGGACGTGGGTGTAGATCATCGTCGTCGACACATCGGAGTGGCCGAGCAGCTCCTGCACAGTGCGGATATCGTAGCCCCCTTCCAGAAGGTGGGTCGCGAACGAGTGCCGCAGGGTGTGGCAGTTGACGTGTTTGGCGATCCCCGCGGCGCGCGCGGCCACCTTCACGGCGCGCTGCGGCACGGACTCATCGAGATGATGGCGGCGTATCACGCCGTCATCCGGATCGGCGGAGCGATTTTTCGAAGGAAACGCATACTGCCAGCACCATTCCTTTCCGGCGCGCGGATATTTTCGCGAAAGCGCGTAAGGCAGATGAACCTCGCCGTAGCCTTCCGCGAGATCGCGTGCGTGTAGCATGCGCACGCGCTCCAGGTGCGCGCGCATGGGCTCGATCAGGGATTCCGGCAATACCGTTACGCGGTCCTTCTCCCCCTTGCCGTCGCGCACCAGGATTTGCCGGTAGGAAAGGTCGACGTCCTTGACCCTCAGGCGCAGGCACTCGATGACCCTCAATCCTGCTCCATAGAGCAAGCTCGCCAGCAGCCAGCGCGTGCCCACCATGGACGCCAGCAGGCGCCCGGCCTCGTCGCGAGTGAGCACCGTCGGCAATCGCGGCGGCCGCGTTGCCCGCTGCACGCCGTCGAGCCATCCAAGCTCCTGCCCCAGCACTTCCTTATAGAGAAACAACAGCGCGGACAGCGCCTGGTTCTGGGTGGCGGCAGCGACATGGCGCGTGACTGCGAGGTGGCTCAGGAAGGCGGTCACTTCCGCCTCGCCCAGAGTGGCGGGATGGCGCTTTCCCGTGAAGTAGATGAAGCGCTTGATCCAGTGTACGTAGGCTTCTTCCGTGCGGCGGCTGTAATACTTCCGGCGGATCGTATCGCGTACCTGGTCTAGCAGGCGCGGCCGTTCTGCCTGATCCGCCGCCGCATCAGACTTTGTTGATTCCTCGGACATCTTTCCCCTCCACGCAGCCTAAAAAAATATTCCTGCGAGCCACGCAGCCTATCCTGGCCACGAGGCACAGCTACACTGCCATAAACGCTTGATTTCCGGGGAAGGATGACAACCGAAGCTGCGCGGGTGTTAAATTAGTCGACAATTAGGAAGTTCACTATACGTTATACCGCAACAAAATCGGCGCATTTTATCCACCGTAGATCACGCTGATATGCTTGCGAAATGAAAGTCAGCGAGATACTGCGACTGATTCACGACGACGGTTGGTATCTGGTCGCAACTCGCGGAAGCCACAGGCAATTCAAGCACCCCGTGAAGCCCGGCCGGGTTACGGTGGCGGGGAAACCGAGCGACGATTTGGCGCCCGGGACACTCAATAGTATCCTCAAGCAGTCCGGGCTCAAGAAGTGAGGTCGAAATGCGCTACGCAATCGTGATTGAAAAGGCGGGAAACAATTTCTCCGGCTACGTGCCCGATCTTCCGGGTTGCGTCGCGACAGGCGCCACGGTTAAAGACACCGAGGCCGTTCTTCGCGAAGCCATCGAATTCCATCTCGCCGGACTCCGCGAAGATGGCGCCCCCATTCCCCAGGCATCCAGCCGCGTCGATTACGTCGAAGTTGCGGTATAACCATCCGATCCACGCCGACGCGAGTACGCGCGGCGCTGGCTTCCTCACGCGGGTGATCGGGACACGTTAGCCGCCATGAACTCCACTCTGCCGGTGCACATGGAGGCGTGTTATGACCAAGGGCTTCTCGAGGAGGCAGCAAAGTGCTACATGCGACGGTTTTTCGAAGGCCGCGGTAGGTGGCTTCTGGCCGCCTGCGTGGTAAACGTGCTGGGGTTTGGAGCTGCGCTCGCGCTCGGTGCGAAATTTGACCTGATCATGGTGTGGGTTGCTTTCGTCGTTGTCGTCGGACCGCTCTACTGCGCGTACCTCTACTTCCTGTTTCCTCGGAGGTACGCTTCACGTGTGGCTAGGTTCCTCGCGCCAACCGCCCATATCTCATTTACAGAGTCTGCGTTCGAGTTTTCGGCGAAGGATCGCGTGGTGACAGTTCCGTGGAGCCAAATCAAGGCGGTGTGGGAATGTCCGGTCGGTTTTCTGCTGGTGTTCTCCCAGTTCGTGCCTTCGTTTACGGTTGTACCTAAGAATGGACTTCCTACGAGTACGCACGAATTCCTGGACGCCAAGGTCCGTGAGGTTGTCGGCTAACAGCACGGCCCACTCGGACGCGCGCGCGAGCGCCGCGCCTAATCAACCGCCATCGGTTGCGCGCGCCGGTGGCCGTGGACGTTAGGCCACTCAATGATCAAAGTATCTCCGGTGCGAATAGTTGGTTGTTTCGCGGCCGTCGTGCTGCTGGTCGGCGCCTTCGCGACACCTGGGTTCATGAAATTTGACGCGAATATCGAGGGCGCGCGGGAAAAGTGGTGGCGCAGCGATATCCCGCAATTCGCCGAGTCCTACGAATGGTCGACTTGGTATGAGGGTGCTGGGACACTTCGCGCCCCTCCATTGGAGGAACTGAAAGGTGCCGCGATTACCTCTTATCGCATCGGGAAGCGCAATACTTTTTTCAAGAGCTACACATTTTGTCAGGCCCGCTACCTCTTGAAGAATGATTCAACCAGAGCCGGGTATGCGATTTGTCCGGGACCACATGTCTTATTGCGCGAGTACCGCGCCGAACTATTGGCTACACTGCTCGCTTTGGCGGGAGTCGGCCTGCTCGCGCTATGTATCTTGTGGCCTAACCGCCGGATGCAGCCGACGCCAGCCGGCGCTGCTGATCCGGAACGTTCGGCGTCATAAGAGTCCTCGCAGGTCGTCGAGGCTTTCTACTAACCTAAGGAGTGAGTCACCATGATTACCGCGCTAGTTCAGTTCAAGCTTCCCCAACCGGTCACTCGTGAGAAGGCGCAGGAAATCTTCGTTAGCACTGCGCCGAAGTACCGTGAGACACCCGGGCTCATTCGCAAGTACTACCTTCTCTCCGAGGACGGTGGAACAGCAGGTGGGGTCTACTTGTGGAAATCGAAGAAAGACGCTGAGGGTCTCTACACCAAGGAGTGGGGAAACTACATCCGGGAGAAGTATGGCGCATCACCATCAGTGACATATTTCGAGAGTCCAGTTGTCGTCGATAACGCCACGAACGAGATCGTTTCCGATTCGTGACGCAGTGCGCGCGCGATCGCTGAGCGCCACAATGCCGCCGAACCCCGTGTTGCAGCGGACGGCTGCAAGCAGCCGCCGCTGAACACCACGTTAGGCTGTTTGTGAAACGGGCCTCAATTAAGCTCTTGGCAAGCGTCGTGTTCCTGGTGGCGCTCGCGACCACAATTGGAAAAACCAACCACGAAGGGTGGCTCACGGCGTGGTTCTTATTGTTCATCTTCGTGGGCCTGCCGATATTCATCTTGGCGTGGATCG
>MERD01000087.1:12341-13105 GCA_001771935.1 Betaproteobacteria bacterium RIFCSPLOWO2_02_FULL_67_26 | reverse complement strand
CCTGCGAAGCGTTGAACGACCGTCTTATGTTGTAAGGGTGCTAGGGCTGGTTTTCGGTGCGCCACAAGCGTTGTTCGGGCTTGTGTCGATCGTCCTGGGTGTTTCGTTAATTGGGTGGGTGTTGTACAACTCATTCATTCAAACCCAACCTCAATACAGTGGCGGGTTCCTCACATTCGGCATCGGGCCCGCGCTAGTGCTCTTCGGTGCGTATTGGGTGCGCGCGGCTTTCCGAAAAGGAACAGTAACGAATGAAAGTCCAACAGCCTAACAACGCCATCAACGCGGACAGGAAGAAGCGGCGCTCCTTCGCCGCGCCGCTTCTTCCTGCCGGTTATGGCGAACGTTAGACCCCGAGAAATCTCGCCCCGCCAATCCGAATGAAATTCGAATGGGATCCGAGCAAGGCGGCAGAAAACCTTCTCAGTCACGGCGTTTCGTTCGAGGAGGCGACATCGGTATTTGGCGATCCTCTAGCCGGAACGATTCCCGATCCTGATCACAGCGAGGGGGAAGCCCGGTACCTCACGATCGGTTGGACCGCGAACGGGCGCCTGGTCGTTGTGTCACATACCGAGGAGGGCGATACTATTCGTCCAATTAGCGCCCGAGAGGCGACATCACATGAGCGGAAGCAATATGAATCCTAAGCGCCAGCGGCTCGAAGCCAACCAGATGCGGGCGGAATACGATTTCTCCGGCGCCGTTCGCGGCAAGTACTATCAGCGCTATCTGGAGAGCACGAACGTCGTGGTGCTCGACCC
>MERD01000087.1:0-12319 GCA_001771935.1 Betaproteobacteria bacterium RIFCSPLOWO2_02_FULL_67_26 | reverse complement strand
CCGGACGTGGCGAAACGGTTCAAGAACTCCACTGCGGTGAATGAAGCGCTCCGTTCACTTCCCGAGCGACCGACTCGGGGTCTAACCAAGCGTTCCACGCGGACCCGCCGGCAAGCGTCGCGCCGGTGAACGCTGCACGTTAGGTGGCAGCACATCGAACGGCTTACTCGCTTTCTGTAGAAACGATGCTCCGGGCCCGAGCCTCGTCGAACACGCGAGGTGCCAAAGTCAACCACGTACCACCTCTGGGACGTATGGCCAGCGCGGGGAGTATCATCCTGCGAGGCTGGCCCGGCCCCTTCCCTTATAGACGAACCGCAAGATGGACGCGCCTAGAGAAGAATCCGGTGTTGACGCGCTGAGCTTCATACAAGAACAAGGCGTCGAAGAATGGGTACGCGCAAAGGAGTTGGACGGCCTATCGATTACGCGCGAGCAACTGGAATTGCTGCTGGTATGCCTGCAACTTCCTCTAGCCCGCGTCGCTGCGATGCTTAACTGCCACGAAGATTTGCTGGCTCGCAAAGCCACGAGATGGAACATTAGGCCAAGTGAGCCAGCTAAAGATCAGGAGCGAGCTGAGAACCAGGAGCGGGCTGAGAAGCGGGCGCGCCTCTCGCGCGCGCTCGATTGGGTCTTAGAGAACGACCCAAACGTCAAGACAGGCCGGGACGTCAACATCTACTACGTTTATCTGCATCGCCACCCGGTTACGAAAGAGACCTTGTATGTCGGCAAAGGCGTCGATTCGAGAGCATGGAATATGCTTAACCGGCACCCGGATCACACCGCGATGCTCTACAAGTTTCTGCAGGAAGGGCACCCCCCCGGCTCATGGGTGTCACTTGTGAAGTGGGGTCTGACTGAATATGAAGCGCTAGTGCTTGAAGATAAACTCCAACGTGACCTAATAAAACAGAACGTTGAATTACTTAATCGCTTAAGGCCGCCTGTCGCCGGCCGGATACGGGGCGGGTGGAGAGCGGAACAAAGGGCGCCATCTGACAATCTACGGACAGCGGCCATTCATGCTGCGGCCGTTGAGGACTTGAGATCGTGCGATTTAGCGACTCAGGAAGGGCTACACAAAGCTATCGAGATTAGTCTTGCACTTGTACCAGCAGACACTTTCTATATTTCGATGTGGGAGCTGCTGTCACGACTTAGAATTTCTCGTCGCGGCCGGCAGGTGGTCAACACAAGGGAGAGAATCATTGCCGCATTTGCAGCGGGCATCGCTGGGTGGTTTTTGGATACATCCATGTACATCCGTCGCGATTTTGAATAATACAAAATCGTACGAGTCTGTACTTCCGAGTGCCGGACAGCTGCCGTTCTAATCCGATGAATGCGCGCTTGTCATGTGCTGCCACCTAACCGCGCAATTCACTCGGACGCGCAACAGCAGCGCGCGCCAGTGATTGCGGACGTTATGCGGCACCGAGCGCGGGGTGGCATTCGACGCACGAAAGCCGCTGTCGGCCAAGAGCTGCCGGTCGCTGTTACTTTTGAATTTCTTGATCAACTGTCATAAAACCGTCTGTTGTGCCGCACCCGTTAGTCCCCTCGCATCTGCGTTAGAAGACTGTCGTCGATATCGAGGAGAGAGTTCATGGCAATTTCATCAACATTCACGGCGTCGGACGGCGACGGGTACGAACTGCAGATGGGGCGATGGAGCCGCCGGCTTGCGCCAAAGTTCATCGAGTTCGCGGGCATCAAGGATGCTGAATGTGTGCTCGATGTCGGGTGCGGCACCGGAAGTTTGACGACGACCCTTGCTCTGAACCCCGATATTCGCAGCCTTCGCGGGGTCGATTTCTCAGCCGCCTATATCGAGCACGCCAGGCGCAAGAACAGCGGCTCCCGTATTCAATTCCAAGTGGGCGATGCGTGCGCGCTCCCGTTCGGGGATCGACAGTTCGATCACTCGCTTTCGATGTTGGTGCTCCAACACGTTCCTCAGCCCGAAAAGGCCATCAGCGAGATGCGTCGCGTGACCCGTCCGGGCGGCACGGTTGCAGCCGCGATATGGGATTCGCGTGGCGGCTTCGTATGGTCGCGGATGTTCTGGGACACGGCGGCAATGCTTGATCCGGAAGCAAGCGTGCGGCGAGCAAAAATCTGCGCGCGTCCGATGACGCGCCCCGGCGGTCTGGAGCGGGCTTGGAAGGCTGCGGGTCTGACTGATGTCGTGCAGGACATGCTTACGATCCGCATGGATTTTGCGTCGTTCGAGGACTTTTGGGCGCCAATGGAGGGAAATGATGGTCCCTACGCAGACTATGTCCGTACTCTTACACCTGAAGGGAAGGTAGTTCTCCGCGACAAAGTGCGGTTGGCTTATGTGGACGGAGAAACTGACGGACCGCGTTCCTATGCCGCAACATCTTGGGTCGTGAAAGGTACTGTGCCAGGTTGAGCGCGATCAAGACCGCTGCGCGCTTCGCGCTATGGCCGAATGTCTCGCTCTTGAGAAGCCGGAGTGGCCAGAGTGGGTCGAGAACGGAAGATCGCCGGGTCATACAAGCAAATGCCGCATAACCCCGCGCTGAAGACGGACCCTTCGCAAGCGGCCTTCGTCCGCTTTCTTCGGGCCGCTTAGCGCGATCGTTAGCGCGCTCATCATTCGAGTTGATTTTGTTAATCCTGTTAATCCTGTCTATTTCTTGCTTCTCTCGGCGTCTTGGCGGTTCAATTTTTTGATCTACGGTTCTTAAACCAATTAACCGTCACTGTTCACGAGTCACGCTTCACCGCCGGGCCATCCAGCTGATCGCCACCAGATTTACCGCATTCATCCAGAACACCGGCGCCGCGCCGCCGGCGGCGCCGAGCGCGCCCGAGATCACCGGCACCACGATGCGCGCGATGTTGTTCGCCGTGAGCCGCAGCCCCGTGACCTCGCCGGTGCGGCCCGCCGGCGAGCGCTCGAAGGAAAGCATCATCATCACCGGCTGGCACAAGCCCAGCAGGAGCCCGATCGTGAACGACGCGGCGATCAGGGGCCATACCGTCTTCAGCCCGGGCAGGGCCACGAACGTCGCTGCCGCGATCACCATCGACACCGACAGCAGGCGCACCGAGCTCACGTGCCGGAGCATCAGCGGCAGCAGGAAGCGCACCACGAAGGCCGCCGCGGCGTAGACGCCGAGCACGAGGCCGATGGTCGAGGCGTTGAGCCCGATCGCAATCCCGTGCAGCGGCATGTAGAACAGGTACAGCTCCCACGCCGATACCATGAGCCCGCTCATGATCACGACGCGACGCAGCGGCGCATTGCGGAGCAGCTCGGACATGCTGCGCGTGGCGCCGCCGGCCGGCGGGACCGCCTGAGACCCGAATTGCCGGTTGACGACCAGCACGATAAGCGCCGCCGCGGCGAACGCCGCGAAACCGAGGAACGCCGCCGCATGACCGAATTGATCGATCATGAATCCCGCGAACACCGGGCCGATGAACGCGGATACGGAGTACGCCATCGATAGCCAGCTGAAATTGCGTCCCCGGTGCTCGGGCGGGCCGTAGGAGCCGGTAAAGTTCTGGACGGCGACGTTGTAATAGACGAAGCCCATGCCCAGAAGGACGGTCACGACGACCAGGCTGGCGATGCTCTGAAAGAGAAAACCCGTCAACATCGCCGCGGCCACCAGGGCGGCGCCGATCAGCATCGGCGGCCGCGTCCCGGCCGTGTCGGCCAGCCGCCCCGAATGCACGCCGAGCAGCAGCGGCGCGACGCCGTAGAGCGCGGCGAGCAGACCGATCGCCGCCTGGCTCGCGCCGAGCTGGAGCGCGAGGAGCGACACGACGACCTTGCTGCCGATGTAGCAGGCGTGCACCGAGATGCACAACAGCATGATCAGGCGCATGAGGCGGCTGCCCGGAGCAAGCGTGCCACGGTGTCCCGGGCATACGCGTGGGCGCCGGGCCATTTGCTCGCGCGCGGTCCGGCAATATTCAGCGCGCCGATTTGGTTGCGCTCGATGAAGGCCACGAGCTTGAGCGCCGCCTCCTGTGGCGTAGCGCGGGACGCGTCCACCGACTCGCAAGGCTTGCCGTGCTCGACGCAGTAGACCCGGGTCTGGCGCGTGCCGCCTTCCGGCGCGCCGAAGTGGAGGATTGCCGTGCCGTCGCTGTCGAGCACATTCTGCAAGGTGCGCTCCTCGTAGCCGCCGACGGCCAGTTCCTGCAACGGGTAGCGGCCGGGTACCGGGCCATCTTCCGCCTTGCGGCCTTTGGGCATCCAGCCGCCGCAGGGGAATCCCGCGTCGAGCGCGGCGTCGAGCGCGCCGCGGTCGACGCCGGTCTGCCCGCCGGAGACGATTCTCTTCAAAAACATGAAACGAGAAACGAAAGCCCGCCGCGTGAATTACAATACTTGGAGTTTACAGGTTCGCGGACGAAGCGCGGCGCCGCCGCGACGCGCGGTCCCGCGACGGAGTCCAGTTGGTGAACTGACGGAGCGTTCCATGAAGCAGTTGAAAATACCCGCGGTGTTCATGCGGGGCGGCACCAGCAACGCCGTGGTGGTCCACGCGCGCGATCTCCCCGCGGACCGCAAGTTGTGGGACGAGATCTTTCTCGCCGCGATCGGCAGCCCCGACCCGTACGGACGGCAGCTCGATGGCATGGGCGGCGGCGTCTCCTCCCTGTCCAAGGTGTGCGTCATCGGGCCGCCGACGCGTCCTGACGCCGATATCGACTACACCTTCGCCCAGGTGCAGGTGAAGGAAGCAAGGGTGGACTACGGCGCGAACTGCGGCAACATGTCCGCCGCGATGGGGCCGTTTGCCGTGGACGAGGGGCTGGTCACGGTGTCGGGCAGGGAAGCGCTCATCCGCGTCCACAACACCAACACCAAGAAGATCATCTGGTCGCGTTTTCCGCTGGATGAGGGCGCAGCGGCGGTGGACGGCGATCTCGAGATTCCCGGCGTGGCCGGGACCGGCGCGCCGGTCAAGCTCGAGTTCCGCGAACCGGGCGGCGCGACCACCGGCAAACTGCTGCCCACCGGCAACGTTACGGACACGCTGGACGTGCCGGGCGTCGGCAGGATCCGCGTATCCATGGTGGACGCGGCGAATGCGTGCGTGTTCGCCCGCGCGGAAGACCTCGGCATCAAGGGAACGGAATTGCCCGACGAAATTGAAGGCAACCCGGAGCTGCTGAAAAAGCTTTCCGCGATCCGCGTTGCCGCCTCGGTCGCGATGGGTATCACGAAGAGCCCGGAAGAAGCGGCAAAGCGCGCCGCGGTGCCGTTCGTGGGATTCGTGTCGGCGCCGCAGGACGCAAAGACGCTGACCGGCGACCGCGTCGAGGCGGCGGCGGTGGATCTCACCGCGCGCATGATGTCGAACGGCCAGCCGCACCGCGCGCTGCCGCTGACCTGCACGTTGTGCCTGGCGGTCGCGGCGCGGATGGACGGCACCGTGGTCAACGCCGTCACCCGTCCAACCGGCGACCCCGACGCGGAGATCCGCATCGGCATGCCGTCCGGCGTGCTCACGGCCGCGGCGAGCGTGCGCAAGCTGGAAGGCCAGTGGTTCGCCGAGCAGGGCGCCTTCTACCGCACCCAGCGGCGCCTGTTCGACGGCCAGGTCTACGTGCGCGCTTCGCGCGTACCGAAGCGTGATTCGTGGGTCGTGGGTCGTGATTCGACCCGCGAGTCAGGCTAGGCGGCGTCCTTCTTCTTCGCCGCCGCCGGCTGCTGCTTGGCCCAATAGTCCGGCGACGCCTTGGTTTTCGCCAGCGCTTCGGCGGTTTCGAAGCCCGGCGCCATCGAGGCGGCGGTGCCCGCCATCACTTCGTGATGCTCGATGTTGAGCAGGCGCAGCCAGCTCTGCTGCCCCATGGTCAGCGCGATGAAGCAGCCCAACTCGACGAGCTCCGGCTCGGTGAAGTGCGCGTGCAGGCGCTCCCAGAACTTGTCGTCGGTATCGAGCCGCCAGGTGATGGCTTCGGCGTAGGCGAGGGCGGCCTTCTCGCGCGCGCTGTATTTCGCGGACTTCTCGAAGTGGATCAGGTCATCCACTTTGGGCTCGTTGACCTGGCCGGCAGCGGCGGCCTGGATCGAGCGCTGGTTGCCGCAGAACTCGCAGGTCACCGCGCGCGAGACGTAGAGGCGGGCGAGCTCCTTGATCGCGTGGTCGCACACGCCGGTGTGGAAGATGTCGCGCCAGGAATTGGCGAACGCCCAGAATGCTCCCGGCACGTGGGCGCGCACCGCCGAGCTTTCCGGGCGGGGCGTGCCCATGCGTGCGCAGCGCTCCATCTCGGCGCGCATCTCCGGTGTCATCTTGTCGAGCGGGACGTAACTTATGCGCTGCTTGCTCATCGTGTCTCCACTATCCGGTTTTCCCGCAAGATCATAGGGCCGTGGGCTAGGCGCTGCGCAACCGCGAAGCGGCGGCGGGCTTCAGCAGCAGCGCCAGCGGGACGGTGAGGAAGATGGCGATGCCGATGATCGCGATCGAGGTTTCCACGCCGTACAGGTCGCCGACGAGCCCGTAGCCGAGTGGCGCGGCGATGCCGCAGATGGATCCCAGCGTATAGAAGAATCCGAACGCGCGGGGCAGCCGGTCCGGCTCGACGAAGTCGCCGACAGTGGCGTAGAGCACGGAGGAGGTGCCGTTCAGCACGACACCGATCAGGGGCAGCAGCAGGAACGAAGGCGCGGCCGGGACCGCAAGCGTCGCGAGGATGCCGCAGCCGGTTGCCACCTCGGTGATGATGATCATGCGCACGATGCCGAAGCGCTCGGCGAGGAAACCGCAGGCGAGCTTGCCCGCCATGCCGCCGACCAGGACGAGCGGCACCGAGAGCACGGCCCACCCTTCCGGCAGCCCCTTGCCGATCAGCACGAACGCAATGAAAGTCAGAAAGCCGGTGCGCGTGCTCGAATCGAGGATTTCGATCAGGCACAGCGCCGTGAATCCCTGCGGGTTGCGGATGCCCCACCCGGTGGTTTTGGTCGCCGGCGCGGTGCTGGTCGCCGTTGGTTTCGCGGCGCGCGTATTCGAGACGGCCAGGAAGATCGCGACCGCGGTCACGATGCCCAACAGGCCGAATCCGATGACCGGCGCCTGCCACGAGATGCCGGCGACCATCAGCAGGCTGACGATGCCGCCGAAGGCGAACTTGCCGACGTCGCCGAAGAAGTTGTAGGTGCCGAGCGCGCCGCGCCGGCCGTCGCCCGGATAGGCGTGCGATATGATGGTGGAGGCGAGCGGGTGCTGCACCGCCGAGCCAACCCCGGCGAAGAACAGCGCGACCAGTATCATCCAGAAGCCGCTCACGTAACCGAGCGCGAGAAACGCCAGGCCCGCAATCAACGTTCCCAGGGCGAACAGATTGCGCTCGCCGAAGCGCTCCGCGATCAGCCCGGCGGGAATCTGAAACGACGCCATGGCGACGCGGTGGGCGGAGCGGATCATCCCGACCTGCGCGAGGGACAGCCCGAAGGTCTGGGCCAGCAGCGGCAGCAGCACGTAGGTGACGTCGGACAGCCCGTCGTGCAGCACGTGCGCGGCGGAGCAGGTGGCGAGCGTCTTTTTCTGCCGGCTCATGGGCTGGCGTCGGTATTTACATTGGCATGACGATTTTATGACAATCATATCATCATGCTCTTTGTCATCTACGTGATTGCAGGCGTATTTCTCGCGCTGTCCTTCACGATGCTGGCGGTTCAATATCTTGTATTTGATTGCCTGGCGGTTCAGCTTTTCTCGGATGTTCCGTAGCCCCCGCCGCCCGGCGTCTCGATGACGAAGACGTCGCCCGCGTTCATCTCGATCGTTTTGCAGGGGCCAAGCTCGATGTCCGTTCCATTCGTATGCCGCACCCAGTTGCGGCCAACGGCGCCGGGCTTGCCGCCCGCCATGCCGTAGGGCGGCACGCGGCGGTGGCCCGAGAGTATCGCGGCGGTCATCGGCTCGAGGAAACGGATGCGCCGGATCGCGCCGTCGCCGCCGCGCCATTTGCCACCGCCGCCGCTACCGCGGCGGATCGCGAATTCCTCGACCAGCACCGGGAAGCGCCACTCCAGCACTTCGGGGTCGGTGAGCCGCGTGTTGGTCATGTGGGTGTGCACGCAGTCGGCGCCGTCGAATCCGTCCCCGGCCCCCGATCCGCCGCAGACGGTCTCGTAGTACTGGTAGCGATCGTTGCCGAAGGTGAAGTTGTTCATCGTGCCCTGGGAGGCGCCCATCACGCCGAGCGCGCCGTAGAGCGCGTCGGTCACGCATTGCGAAGTCTCGACGTTGCCCGCCACTACCGCCGCCGGGTAGCGTGGATTCAGCATGCAGCCCTCGGGAACGACGACCTCGAGCGGCTTCATGCAGCCGGCGTTCAGCGGAATATCGCCGTCGACCAGCGTGCGGAACACGTAGAGGACGGCCGACATCGTGATCGCCCGGGGCGCATTGAAATTGCTCTCGAGCTGGCCCGAGGTGCCGGTGAAGTCGATCACCGCGCTGCGGGCCTTCCTGTCCAGGGTGATCTTCACCCGGATCACCGCGCCGTTGTCCATTTCGTAGGCGAACTCGCCGTCCTTCAGCACGTCGATCACGCGCCGCACCGATTCCTCGGCGTTGTCCTGCACGTGGCGCATGTACGCCATGACCGTGTCCAGCCCGAAGTGCCCGACCGCGCGCCCGAGCTCGACGACGCCCTTGTGGTTGGCGGCCACCATGGCGTGCAGGTCCGCCAGGTTCTGCTCGGGATTGCGCGCCGGATAGCGGGCGCCGGTGAGCAGCTCCCGCGTCTCGCGCTCGCGGAACTTCCCCTGCGAAACCAGCAGAAAGTTGTCGATCAGCACGCCTTCCTCGTCGAGATGCCGGCTGTCCGGGGGCATGGACCCGGGCGTGATCCCTCCGATGTCGGCATGGTGGCCGCGGCAGGCGACGTAGAACAGGACCTGCTTTGCCGGAGCGTCGAACACCGGCGTCACGACGGTGACGTCGGGCAGATGCGTGCCGCCGTGGTAGGGATTGTTCAGCGCGTACGCGTCGCCCGGCCGCATCCTGGCGGCGTTCTCGGCGGCAATGACGCGCACGCTCTCGCCCATCGCGCCGAGGTGCACCGGCAGGTGCGGCGCGTTGGCGATGAGGCCGGCGGCGGTGTCAAAGAGGGCGCAGGAGAAATCGAGCCGCTCCTTGATATTGACCGAGTGCGCGGTCTGGGCGAGCGTCACGCCCATTCTCTCGGCGATCGCCATGAAAAGGTTGTTGAAGATCTCGAGCATGACGGGGTCCGCGCGCGTGCCTATCGCCTCGCGCTTCGGCCGCGGCACGGCCCGCGTAAGCACCAGGTGGTTCAGCGGCGTGACCTGCGCCTGCCACTGCGGCTCCACCACCGTCGTCGCATTGGCTTCGGCGACGATGGCGGGTCCCGCGACGACGTCGCCCGGGCGCAGCGCGTCGCGCCGGTAGACCGGCGTCTCGTGCGATGCGCCGCCGCTGTGCATGCGTGCCCGCCGGTCGGGCTGCGCCCGGCCCTCGCGCGGGGGAAGAGCGGCGAACGACTCGCGCACCGGCTCGCCGCCGCCGGTCGCCTCGACGGAAACGGCCTCGACCACCAGCGCGCGGCCCGGCATGAGGAAGCTGAAGCGGCCCTGGTAGCCGGACTCGAATTGCTTGACCATCGCCTCCGGCGGTCCGAAATTCACGATGACCGCGGTATCGGTGCCTTCGTAACGCAGGTGGGCGCGGCGCGCGAGCCGGATGCTGCCCCGCGGCACGCCTTGTACTGCGACGTCGTCCAGCGCTCCGTCCGCCAGCTTCCCGAGCGTCGCCTCGAGCTTCGGCACCAGGCCCGCCTCGAGCCGCGCCTCGATCGCGTGCTCGCGCATCGCGCTGATGTCGGCAAGCCCCATGCCGTACGCGGAGAGCACGCCGGCATAGGGGTGGATGAAGACGCGCGGAATCGCCAGCGCGTCCGCCACCAGGCACGCGTGCTGGCCGGCCGCGCCGCCGAAGCAGCACAGGGTGTAGCCGGTGACGTCGTGCCCGCGCTCGACCGAGATCTTCTTGATGGCATTGGCCATGTTGTCCACCGCCACCCGCACGCAGCCTTCGGCGATCTCCTCCGGCGTGCGTTCGCCGGCGCTCGCGGCGCGGATTTCGCCAGCCAGCGCGAGGAATCCTTCGCGCACGACGGCGGCATCAAGCGGCGCATCACCCGCTGGCCCAAAAACGCGGGGGAAATAGTCGGGCTGGATCTTGCCGAGCAGGACGTTGGCGTCGGTCACGGTCAGCGGCCCGCCCCGGCGATAGCACGCCGGTCCCGGCTGCGCGCCGGCGGAATCCGGCCCCACCCGCAGCCGCGCGCCGTCGAAATGGAGGATCGACCCGCCGCCGGCCGCCACGGTGTGGATGCTCATCATCGGCGCGCGCAGCCGCACCCCCGCGACCGTGGTGTCGAACGTGCGCTCGAAGTGGCCGTGGACGTGCGACACGTCGGTGGACGTGCCGCCCATGTCGAAGCCGATGATGCGGTCGAAACCGGCGGCGAGCGCGGTGCGCGCCACGCCCACGACGCCGCCGGCGGGGCCGGACAGCACGCTGTCCTTGCCCTGGAACCGTTGCGCCGAAGTGAGGCCGCCGTGCGATTGCATGAACATCAGCCGCACGCCCGGCAGTTCGCGCTCCACGCGCTGGACGTAGCGCGCGAGCAGGGGGGAAAGGTAAGCGTCCGCCACGGTGGTGTCGCCGCGGGACACCAGCTTCATCAGGGGACTGACCGCGTGCGAGGCGGAAACCTGGGTGAATCCCGCCGCGCGCGCCAGCGCGGCGAGCCGCTGTTCGTGCGCGGGGTAGCGGTAGCCGTGCATCAGGACGATGGCCGCCGCCCGATAGCCGCGGTTGAAGGCGTCGGCGAGATGGCGACTGACCTCGTTCTCATCGAGCGGCAGCAGAACCTCCCCGCGCGCGGTCACGCGCTCGCTCACCTCGTATACGGCTCCGTTGAGCGGCTCGGGCAACACGATGTGGCGATCGAAGAGACGCGGGCGGTTCTGGTAGCCGATCCGCAGCTGGTCGCGGAAGCCGCGCGTGATGAACAGCGCGGTGGGCTCGCCCTTGCGCTCGAGCAGCGCGTTGGTGGCGAGCGTCGTGCCCATTTTCACGGCGGCGACGGCCTCCGCCGGAATCGCTTTTCCGGGCGGGAGGGAAAGCAGCTGCCGGATGCCGGCGAGCGCCGCGTCGTCGTAACGGACGGGATTGTCGGAGAGCAGCTTGTGGGTGACCAGCGCGCCGTCCGGGCGCCGCGCGACGATGTCGGTGAACGTTCCGCCGCGGTCTATCCAGAACTGCCAGCGGCCGGGAGAGGCGGTTGCAGGCACGTGAGGATGATACCAGCGCGCGGCGGCAGCAACGGTGAGAAGCGGATGGAACCCGGACCCTATCCGGCTATGATGTGCGGTAGAATCGTTACCGGTTTCGAGACGATTTTTACCTGGAGAGGACGCGATGGAAAAATATATAGCTCAAATACTGTTCGTGGTCGGTCTCGCCGTTTGGATGGGTTGGGTGATCGTCAGGCGCTTCCTTGCGGTCGACATCAACAAGGAAGAGGATCGAAAGGGCCAGGCGCCGAGCGACGCGCAACTCAAATGGTATATCCGGGAGATCCGGCAGGACCTGTCGCTCCTTACCGTCACCAACTTCGCGGTGCTGCTGGTCCTGATCTTTGCGTTCGTGCTGAAGTTCTGACGCTGGTCCGGGGCGCCTTCGAAAAGCAAGGATGAAGGCGAAAGGCGAAAGACGGAAGGAATGCAGGAAATACTTCTGCCTTCCTGCTTCTGCCTTCTGCCTTAGAGCGCCTAACAAAATGACTTTGGGGGTCTGTACTTTGGTGCAAATGCTTGGTACGGTAAGGCATCGCGTTACCAGAGGAGTAGGCGATGCCGAAGCCACTGATCGAGGACGGATTATGGGGGGCGATCGAACCCCTGCTGCCCAAACGACGACGGCGCAAGCGATATCCGGGCCGAAAGCCGCTCTCGGACCGGCAGGTGTTAACGGGCATCCTGTTTGTGCTGAGGTCGGGTATTCCGTGGGAGATGTTGCCCAAGGAGATGGGTTGTGGCTCGGGCATGACCTGCTGGCGGCGGCTCAAGGCGTGGCAGCGGGCGCGCGTCTGGGACCGGCTGCACCGGGTGCTGTTATCGAAGCTGCGCGGGGCCGACAAGATCGATCTGTCGCGCGTCGTGGTGGACAGCTCCTCAGTGCGTGCCGTGCACGGGGGAAAAAAACTGGACCGAACCCAACCGATCGCCGCAAGGCGGGCAGCAAGCACCACCTCTGCGTCGACGCGCAAGGCA
>MERD01000086.1 GCA_001771935.1 Betaproteobacteria bacterium RIFCSPLOWO2_02_FULL_67_26 | reverse complement strand
GACGTGATCCAGACCGACGCCGCGCTCAATCCCGGAAACTCGGGCGGCCCGCTGGTCAACTCGCGCGGCGAGGTGATCGGCGTCAACACCGCGATCATCCTGCCGGCGCAGGGCATCTGCTTTGCCACCGCTGTCGATACGGCGAAGGTGACGATCGCGCAGCTGCTCAAGCACGGGCGCGTGCGCCGGGCGCGGCTCGGGATCGCGGGGCAGAACATCGTGCTGCCGCGGCGCATGGTGCGGCATTACGGGCTCGAGCGCGCCGGCGCCGTACAGGCCGCCTCGATCGAGCTCAGCGGCCCCGCGAGCCGCGCCGGTTTCGAGCAGGGCGATATCATCGTCGGCTTCGCCGGCCAGCCGGTCGGCGGTTTCGACGACCTGCACCGCCTGCTAACCGAGGAGACGCTCAGGGGCAGCGTGCCCGTGACGGTGCTGCGCCGGGGGCAGCGGCTCACGCTCGAGATTCAACCGGACGAATTCCGATAAACTGGGCAATAAGGAGACCTGGATGCTGACGGTAAGAAAAGCGGAGCAGCGCGGCCACGCCAACCATGGCTGGCTCGACACGTACCACACCTTCTCGTTCGCGGATTACCATGATCCGCGCGAAATGGGCTTCGGTCCGCTGCGCGTGATCAACGACGACAAGGTGCAGCCGGGGCAGGGCTTCGGCACGCACGGCCACCGCGACATGGAGATCATTACCTACGTCCTGGAGGGCGCGCTCGAGCACAAGGACAGCATCGGCAACGGCTCGATCATCCGGCCCGGCAACGTGCAGCGCATGAGCGCCGGCACCGGCGTGCGCCACAGCGAGTTCAATCCCTCGCGCGAGGAGCGCGTGCACCTGCTGCAGATCTGGATCGAGCCGAAGATCACCGGTGTGCGCCCGAGCTACGAGGAGAAGCAGTTCGGGACTGCCGAGAAGAAGGGACAGCTGCGTCTCATCGCGTCGCCCGACGGGCGCGACGGCTCGGTCACGATCCACCAGGACGCGTGCGTCTACGCGTCGGTGCTCGACGGCAGGGACGCGGTCACGCACCGGCTCGCGCCGGGACGCCGGGCCTACGCGCACGTGGCGCGCGGGACGGTCAAGGTGAACGGCACGCCCCTGAACGGCGGCGATGGCGTCAAGATCGAGAACGAGCCCTCGATCGAATTGAAGGACGCGCGGGAAGGCGAAGTGCTGCTGTTCGACCTCCCGTAAGGGCTTGCTCATCACTCATCACTCATCACGAAAATGGGACATCTCGAGAACGGTGCCTGGCGCGAGGGCCACGACGCGCGCACAGTGGACGGTGCGTTCGTGCGCCGCGACAGCCAGTTCCGCAACCGCGTGACGGCGGACGGCTCGAGCGGTTTTCCGGCCGCAGCGGGCCGCTACCATTTGTACGTCTCGACCGCCTGCCCGTGGGCGCATCGCACGCTCATCTTCCGCAAGGTAAAAGGACTCGAGGCCGCGATCTCGATATCCGTCGTGGATCCGGTCGTCGTGGACCAGGGCTGGGCGTTTCGCACCGGGGCAGGGTGCGCGCCGGACACCGTGAACGGGTTCCACCATCTGCACCAGCTCTATACGCGGGCCAGACCCGAATACACCGGCCGCGCCTCGGTGCCGGTGCTGTGGGACCGGAAGCAGGGCACGATCGTCAACAACGAGTCCTCGGAGATCATCCGGATGCTCAACAGCGAGTTCGAGGACTGCACCGGCTCGCACGAGGACTACTACCCGAAGCCGTTGCGCGGCGAGATCGACGCGGTCAACAAGGTGGTCTACGAAAACATCAACAACGGCGTATACCGCACCGGTTTCGCGACAACGCAGGAAGCCTACGAGCGCTCGTTCGATGCCCTGTTCGCCGCGCTGGACGAGATGGAAGCGCGGCTCGACCGCTCGCGTTACCTGGTCGGGGACCGGATCACGGAGGCGGACTGGCGGTTCTTTCCCACGCTCGTGCGCTTCGACGCGGTGTACCACGGCCACTTCAAGTGCAACCTGCGGCGCATCGAGGACTATCCCAACCTGTCGAACTACGTCCGCGACCTCTACCAGCTGCCGGGCGTCGCGGAAACGGTGGACCTGGACCACATCAAGCGCCACTACTACGCGAGCCACCGCCACATCAACCCGACCGGCATCGTGCCGAAGGGGCCGGGGCTCGATTTCTCGTCGCCGCACGACCGCGCGCGCAAGTTCCAGCGCGGCGCACGGGCGGCTTCATGAGCAACACCCGGCAGCCGGCGATCTTCGTCTCCCACGGCTCGCCCACCCTGCCGCTCGAGCGCGGTCCCGCCGTCGATTTTCTGCGCCAGCTCGGCGGCGCGCTCGGCCGGCCCGAATCGATCCTGATCGTATCCGCGCACTGGGACACCGACCGCCCTGCGGTCAGCGCGGCGGAGAAGCCCGAGACGATCTACGATTTCTACGGCTTTCCGCCGGAGCTCTATCGCCTGCGCTATCCCGCGCCGGGCGCGCCGACGCTCGCGAAGCGGGCCGCCAGCCTCCTCGAGTCCGGGGGATTAAGGACCGACATCGATCCGGCGCGCGGGCTCGACCACGGCGCCTGGACCTCGCTCTTCCTGATGTACCCGGAAGCGGACATCCCGGTGACACAGCTCTCGATACAGTCCCATCTCGGACCCGGCCACCACGTGCGTCTGGGCGAGGCGCTCAAGCCGTTGCGCAACGAAGGCGTGATGATCTTCGCATCTGGCGGAGCGACTCACAACCTGGGCGAGCTGCGGTTTCACCGCGGCAATCCGGTTCCCCAGGCATGGACGGTCGAGTTCAACGAATGGCTCGCCGACGCGGTCCTGTCGCGCCGCGCCGACGACCTCGTCAATTACCGCGAAAGGGCGCCGTACGCCGTGCGCAACCATCCCACCGACGAGCATCTCATTCCGCTCTTCGTCGCACTCGGCGCCGGCGGCCCGGATGGCGTCCCGCAGCGCCTGCACACGAGCATCTCCTCCGGCGTGATCAGCATGGACGCCTACCGGTTTGACTGAGCCGTCAGCCGTCACGCATGGGGATAGCACGTGGATGAAATGACCAGCCTGCTGGCGCAGTACGGGCTCGCGCTCGTGTTCGCCAACGTGCTGCTGACGCAGCTGGGCCTGCCGGTCCCCGCGATACCGACACTGATCGTCGCGGGGACGCTGGCCCAGCGCGGCGAGCTGTCCGTTGCGACGGTGCTCATGGTGGCCGTGGCGGCGTCCCTGCTGGGCGACCTCCCGTGGTTCATTGCGGGGCGTATCTACGGCAGCCGCGCCATCAACCTGCTGTGCCGGGTCGCGATCGAGCCCGAGACGTGCGTGAAGCAGACCGAGAACATCTTCGAGCGCTGGGGCCCGCGCTCGCTGCTGTTCGCCAAGTTCGTGCCGGGTTTCGCCATCGTCGCGCCGCCGATCGCGGGCGCGCTGCGCCTCGCGACCGGACCGTTCTTCGCCTATAGCGCCATCGGCGCGCTGCTGTGGGCGGGCGTTGCCGTCGCCCTGGGGATGATCTTTCACGCCCAGGTGGATTGGGTGATCAGCTGGCTCGCCCGGATGGGCTCGTGGGCGGCGGCCGCGGTCGGCGCCGCGATCGCCCTTTACATCGTGGCGAGGCTGGTCGAGCGCTGGCTGCTCATACGCTGGCTGCGCATGGCGCGGATCTCGGCGGGCGATCTGCACGATCTGATTCAAGGCGCCGACCGGCCCGTGATACTCGATGCGCGCTCGGCGATTGCGCGCAAGATCGATCCGCGGCGCGTGCCGGGGGCGCGGGCGGTGGATCTCGATGACCTGAAGCGCCACCTCGGCGGGATTCCGCCCGAGCGCGAGGTTGTCATCTATTGCAGTTGACCGAATGAAGCCAGCGCGGCGCGTGTCGCCCGCCTGCTGATCGACAGGGGATTCCGGAAAGTGCGGCCGCTGGCCGGCGGGCTCGACGCCTGGCTGGAGGCGGACCGGCCGGTGGAGACGTACGATGCCCCGGAGTGAGGCGCGGCGGAACGCGCCGCCGATCCATGCTAAATTGACGCTCCGCCGGAGGGGTCCATGTCCACCAGCAAGATCTTCCGCTACGACAGCGACGGCATCGTCGTCACCTACGAAGCCAGGCGCTGCATACACGCCGAGGCGTGCGTGCACGGGCTGCCCGCGGCGTTCGATCCCAAGCGCAAGCCGTGGGTGGACGCGGGCGCGGCGCCGGCGGACGACATCGCGCGCGTGATCGAGCGCTGTCCGACCGGCGCGCTGCAGTACCAGCGCAAGGACGGCGGCCCGCATGAAGCGCCGCCGCCGAAGAACACGGTGCGGATCGCCGCCGACGGCCCGCTGTACTTCCATGGCCGGGTGCAGGTGAACGCGGCGGACGGGCAGCCGCTGGCCCGCGAGACGCGCGTGGCGCTGTGCCGCTGCGGCAAGTCCGCGTTGAAACCGTTCTGCGACGGCAGCCACACCAAGGCCGGATTCAAGGATGCCGGCGCCGTCTCCAGCCTTCAGGTCAAGAACGAGGCGGGCAAGTCGGGCGACGGCGCGCTCGTCATCACCTGTTCCACGGACGGGTCGCTTGGCGTCGGTGGAGACTTCGAGCTGGTGGACGCGAAAGGCGGCGTCGCCGGACGCGGCAACCTCACGTGGCTCTGCCGCTGCGGCGGCTCGGGCAACAAGCCGTTCTGCGACGGCACGCACAAGAAAATCGGATTCAAATCCAACTAGAGAGGAACGACATGCAGAAAAGAATGGCAGTCACGAGCAAGCCCATCCACGACCTGCTGGCGAGCCGCTGGAGCACGCGCGCCTTCGACCCGGCCAGGCCGGTCAGCCGCGACCAGCTCGCGACCCTGCTCGAGGCCGGGCGCTGGGCGCCTTCCTGCAACGGCGACGAGCCTTGGCGCTATCTCATCTGGGACCGGAAGCGCGATCCCGAGGGCTTCCAGAAGGCGTTCGACTGCCTGTCCGAGAACAACAGGAAGTGGGTCAAGAACGTGCCGCTGCTGATGCTGTCCTGCGCGGGCAGCAATTTCGAGGCGACCGGCAAGCCCAACCGCTGGACGCAGCACGATACCGGCGCGGCGAGCGTCTCAATGGCGCTGCAGGCGGAGGCGATGGGCCTCATGGTGCACCAGATGGGCGGCTACGACGCCGAAAAGGCGCGCGCGGCGTTCAGCGTCCCGGCCGAGTACACGCCGATGGCGATGATCGCGGTGGGCTACCCGACCGGTCCTGAGATCCTGGACGAGGAAACGAAGGCGAAGGAACTCAGGCCGCGCGGGCGCAAGCCGCTCGCGGAGCGCTTCTTCGAGGGGGGATGGGGCAAGGGCTTCGCCGCCTAGTCCGTAGGCCGGCGGCGTCAGCGAAGGTTGGCGCCGGCGGTAGTGCCGAGCGGCACCGCGTCCTTCACGTGCTCGTTGAGAAAATTGAACTCGAGCTTGGTGCCGACCGGGTCGTAGAGGAAGACCTGGTAGCCGGCGTTCTCGATGTTCTGCTCCTCGAATTCGATGGCGAGCTTCTTCAGCCGCTTGCGGAAGTCCACCGCGCCGGAGGCCTTCCAGGCGATGTGGTCCACGCTGCCGCTGTGCTTGTCCTTGACGAGCGAGCCCTTGGGGAAGCGTGCTCCGACGTGAATGATGGGATTGTCGCCGTCGTAGAGCCAGATCCCGCCGAACTGGAAATTCGGGCGATAGCCCGTCTTCAGACCGAGCACGTCGCCGTAGAACTTCTCGATCGCGGGCAGGTCTTCCTTCGCGCAGCGGATGTTCAGATGCAGGAAGCCTTCGAATTTCATGGTGTCCTCCTTGAGGCCGGATTTGCTGGCTAAAATGCTAGCATAACTGAAGGCTGCGGCGCTGTTGAAATGCGGCGGATCGCGGTTCAAAATATTGCAGGCAGTTATACCGGGAGCAGACACCGATGCCGATATTCGAGTACCTGTGCAGGCAGTGCGATAACCGGTTCGAGACGCTCGTCCGGGCGTCGACGACGGTGGAATGCCCTTCGTGCCACGGCACGTCCCTGGAGAAGCAACTGTCGGTATTTGCGATGGGAGCGCCCGCCCTGACCTC
>MERD01000085.1 GCA_001771935.1 Betaproteobacteria bacterium RIFCSPLOWO2_02_FULL_67_26 | reverse complement strand
GGCGAAGCGCTGCATGAGCTGCGGCATGTGCTTCGAGTGCGACAACTGCGTCATCTACTGCCCGCAGACCGCGGTCAAGCGCACGCCCAAGTCGGAGGCAACCCTGGGCCGCTACGTCTACACCGACTACGACCTGTGCATCGGCTGCCACATCTGCGCCGACGTCTGCCCGACTGGCTACATCAAGATGGGCATGGGCGACCACTGAGCGCCGCCGAGCGGGAATGACGCGCATCGCTGCCGTGATCATCGCCGCCGTGCTGGCGGTCGCGGGCGCCGCCGACGCGAGCGACCAGCGCGCGCGCGGCGTGGCGCTGCCCGCGGTAAAGATCGAGAAGGGCGAGGCCTGCGTGGCGCCGACCGGCGAGATGCGCCGCGACCACATGAAGTTGCTGCTGCACCAGCGCGACCGGACCCTGCGCCAGGGGCTGCGCGAGCCGCGCTTCAGCCTGAAGAATTGCGTCGACTGCCACGCCAGCCGGGAGACCGGCAGCGTGCTCGGCAAGGACGGCTTCTGCTCGAGCTGCCATGAATACGCCGCGGTGAGCCTCGACTGCTTCGAGTGCCATACGCCGCTGCAGCAGAAGCGGGCCGCGGCCAGGCCATGAATCCGGACCGCCGCCAGTTCCTGGGCTGGGGCGCCGCCGCTGCCGCGGGCGCGGCCGCAGTTACGACTCTGGCGCCGGGCTTCAGGCTGATCGAGCTCGCGCAGGCGCGCTCGCCGCAGGAGGCCGCATCGGCCCTGCAGCGCTGGGGGCTGCTGATCGACATCACGAAGTGCGCGGATTGCGATGCGTGCGTCACCGCCTGCCACGAGGAAAACGGCGTCGCGAGCCTCGGCCGCCCCGAGACCGACGCGCAATGGATCCGCAAGGTGAACCTGCGCGACCAGCGCACCGGCTACGCGCAGACGCTGCCGCTCATGTGCCAGCACTGCGAGCACCCGCCGTGCGTGGACGTGTGCCCCACCGGCGCCTCGTTCAAGCGCGACGACGGCATCGTGCTGGTCGACAAGCACACCTGCATCGGCTGCCGCTACTGCGTGATGGCCTGCCCCTACGGCGCGCGCTCCTTCGTGCACGAGGCGGTGAGCGGCCAAAAGGCGGACGTGCCGCGCGGCAAGGGCACGGTGGAGTCCTGCACGCTGTGCGTGCACCGCGTGGATCGCGGCGAGTCGCCGGCCTGCGTGGAGGCGTGCAATAAGGATGGCGGCAAGGCCATGCTGTTCGGGGACCTGAACGACGCATCGGCCGAGATCCACGGCCGCCTGAAAAGCGAGCCCTCGAGCCAGATCCGCGCCGACCTCGCGCTCAACACCGGCGTGCGTTACCAGGGCCTGTAGCCGTGGCGAGCGTCCAGTACCGCGAGATCGACGGCCGCAGCGGCGCCTACCGGGCGCTGCTCGGGGCGCTCGGCGCGCTGGTCCTCGCCGGCCTCGGCGCGGCCTGGAGCATGGAACATCAGGGCCACCACATCACGGGCATGACGAACCGCATCGTGTGGGGAACGCCGCACGTGTTCGCGGTGTTCCTGATCGTCGCCGCCTCGGGCGCGCTCAACGTCGCATCGGTCGCCTCGGTGTTCGGGCGCGAGCTGTACCAGCCGCTCGCCCGGCTCTCCGGGCTGCTCGCCCTCACGCTGCTCGCCGGCGGGCTCGCGGTGCTGGTGCTCGACCTCGGGCGGCCCGACCGGCTGATCGTGGCGATGACGCACTACAACTTCAAGTCGATCTTCGCCTGGAACATCTTCCTCTACACCGGCTTCTTCGCCGTGGTGGCACTGTACCTTTGGACCATGTTCGAGCGGCGCATGAACCGCCATACGAAGCCCGCGGGCCTCGTCGCCTTCCTCTGGCGCCTGGTGCTCACCACCGGCACCGGGTCGATCTTCGGCTTCCTGGTGGCGCGCGAGCCCTACGCGAGCGCACTGCTCGCGCCGCTGTTCATCGTCATGTCGTTCTCCTTCGGCCTGGCGGTCTTCGTGCTGGTGCTGATGGCTGCCTGCAAATGGACCGGCCGGGCACTGGGCGACGTTGTGCTGAACCGGCTGCGCAACCTGCTCGGCGTGTTCGTCGCCACGGTCCTGTACTTCGTCGCGGTCCACCACCTCACCAACCTCTACATCGCGCGCCAGCACGACGTGGAGCGCTTCTTCCTCTGGGAGGGCGGCATCTACACGGCGCTGTTCTGGCTCGGGCAGGTCCTGATCGGCGGCATCGTGCCCCTCGCGCTGCTCTTCGGGACCTCATCGCGCCGCGCCCTCGCGGCGGCGGCGGCGTGCGTGATCCTGGGCGGCCTCGCTCAGGTCTATGTCCTCATCATCGGCGGCCAGGCCTACCCGCAGCTGATGTTCCCGGAAAAGGAAGTCGCCAGCAGCTTTTTTGACGGTGTGGTCGCGGCCTACGCTCCGAGCCTGCCGGAAGTGGCGCTCGGCGTGGGCGGCGTGGCGCTGGCGCTGGCGCTCACCGTCGTGGCGCTCAAGGTCCTGCCGTTCCTGCCGAAGAGTCTCGCTGACGGCGACGTCGGTTCCGCAGCCGCATGAACCGCCTGTTCATCTCGGCCGCCCACAAGTCCTCGGGCAAGACCACGGTGTGCATCGGCCTGTGCGCGGCACTGCGCGCGCGCGGTGAGGCGGTGCAGCCCTTCAAGAAGGGCCCGGACTACATCGATCCGCTGTGGCTCGCGCTGGCGGCCGGGCGGCCGTGCTACAACCTCGACGCCTACCTGATGGGCGCGGACGAGATTCGTGCCCAGGTTGCGCGCAGCATGCGCGGCGCCACGCTCGGCCTCATCGAAGGCAACAAGGGCCTGTACGACGGGCTGGACCTGCATGGCAGCAACAGCAATGCCGCGATGGCGGCGCTGCTCGGCACGCCCGTGGTGCTGGTGATCGACGCGCGCGGCATGACGCGCGGCATCGCGCCGCTCATTCTCGGCTACCAGGCGTTCGACCCGAGCATCCGCATCGCCGGCGTGATCCTGAACCAGCTGGGGGGCTCGCGCCACGAGGCCAAGCTGCGCGCGGTGATCCAGCATTACACCGGTGTGCCGGTGATCGGCGCCGTGCAGCACGATGAGCGCATGACGATCGCGGAGCGTCACCTGGGCCTCATCCCGAGCAACGAGACGCAGGGCGCGCGCGAGCGCGTGGACGAGATCGCGGCGCACATCGCCGGCCAGGTCGATCTCGACCCATTACTGGCGATCTCCCGGCAGGTGGCGCCGCTGCAGGGCGGCGAGCCGGCGCGGGACGCGGCCGGCGGCCCGCCGGTGCGCATCGGCATCGCGCGCGACGCCGCGTTCGGCTTCTACTATCCGGGCGACCTCGACGCCCTGCGCTCGGCAGGTGCGGAGCTGGTGAGCTTCGACGCACTGCACGCCGAGCACCTGCCGCCGGTCGACGGCGTGTTCATCGGCGGCGGCTTTCCGGAAACGCACATGGAGGCCTTGGCGGCCAACACCAGCCTGCGCCGCGAGCTGCATGATGCGATCGAGGCCGGCCTGCCGGCCTACGCCGAATGCGGCGGTCTGATGTACCTCGCGCGCGGCATCGAGTGGAACGGGCGCACCGCGCCGATGGTTGGCGTGATTCCCGCCGATATCGTCATGCACAGCCGGCCGGTCGGGCGCGGCTACGTGCATCTGCGCGAGACTGGCCGCGGCCCGTGGCCGCGGTCGCCGGCGCTGCTCATCCACGCGCATGAATTCCACTACTCGAGCGTCGAGAACCTCGCGCCGGACGTCGAGTTCGCCTATGAGGTGGAGCGCGGCCACGGCATCGACGGCCGGCACGACGGCATCGTGCACAAGAACCTGCTGGCGTCGTTTGCCCACCTGCGCGACGTCGCCGGCAATCCGTGGGCGCGGCGATTTGCCGATTTCGTCAGGAGCCGCCGGCATGCGCAAACCGCGGGCCTGGAGCACCGGCTGACGCCATGATTGCCGTCACGCCGCAAGCCGCGGAGCAGATTTCCAAGTCGGCGCAGCAAGCCGGCGCGGGCGGCGCGTGCCTGCGCCTGGCCGCGCGCCTGGACGACAAGGGCGCGCTCGAGTACGGCATGGGCTTCGATGACAAGGCCGACGGCGACACGCAGGTCGCCGCCGGCGGCATCACGCTGCTGATCTCGCCCGGCAGCGTTGAGCTGCTGGCCGGCGCCACCCTGGACTACGTCGAGCTCAATCCCGGCGAGTGGCGCTTCATCTTCATCAACCCGAACGATCCCTCGCACAAGCCGCCGGGACCGGCACGCTGAGCCTGGCGCTGGACGGCGCCGCTCCGTGCAGTTAGGCTGGAGTTGTTCCCTATCTTTTGCCGCATGCTGCGGCGCAGGTTTGTTGCATGTCCAAGCCCACCAGCCCGCAACCAGGCGCGAAAGCCGATGACGCCGCGTCCATAGCGCGCGCAGGTTCGCGGGCGCAGACCCAGGCGGTGCGCCTGGCGCGCAAGACCCAGTCGCTCGACATCCTGTACGAGATCGCGACCAGCCTCAACCAGCCCGGCAGCCTGGAGCAGCTGTTCGACGGTTTTCTCGACACCTTCATCGAGCTGATCGACGCCCGCGCGGCGAGCGTGCGGCTCGCCACCGCAGACGGTCAGACGCGCCTTGTCGCGAGCCGTGGCCTCGTCCCGGAGGTGGTCGAGAGCGACCGTGTGATGCCGGCGGCACGCTGCCCGTGCGGCCTGGCCGCGACAGCAGGCGGCCTGCGCATCCAAAGCGGCACCGCGCCCTGTGCGGCGCTCATCGGCCGGCCGATGCTCGAGCGTGACTGCACGGAGTTCGTGGTCGTTCCGGTGCAGTACCAGGACCGGATCCTCGGGGTCTACAACCTGTTTCTCGACCGGCCGCTCGAAGCCATGGGCGAGGACATGCGCGATCTGCTGATCAGCGTGGGCCGCCATCTCGGCCTCGCCATCGAGAAGGCCCGCCTGGAGGGCGAGGCGCGCCGCCTGGCGATCATAGAAGAGCGCAACATCATCGGCAACGAGCTGCACGATTCCCTGGCGCAGTCGCTGATCGGCATGCGCCTGCAGCTGAAGATTCTGAGCGAATCCCTGGCGCGCAAGGACTTCAGCGCCGCCCAGTACGAAGCGAACGCCCTGCGCCGCGCGATGACCCGCGCGAACGCCGACCTGCGCGACCTGCTGACCAACTACCGGCTGAAGATCGACGAATCCGGGCTGGTGCAAACGGTCGCCAATCTGGTCGAGCGCTTCGGCCGGGAGACCGGCATCGCGGTATTCTTCCAGAACGAGTGCCAGGCCTTCGCGCTCACCCCGGCGCAGGAGATCCAGGTCTATTACATCATCCAGGAGGCGCTTGCCAACGTCCGCAAGCACAGCAGCGCGCGCAACGTGCGCATCATGCTCAACAACGAAGGTGATCTCTACACGGTGCTGATCGAGGACGACGGCCTGGGCATGGCCGAGTCAGCCGACGGCATGCCGGGCGAGCATGCCGGGCTGGCGATCATGCGGGAACGCACCGAGCGGCTGCCGGGCCAGTTCGTGATCGAGAGCGAGCCCGGCGAGGGCACGCGCATCGTGCTGATCTTCAACGCGCCGCCGCTCGCCGCGGCCGCCACGGCGGCGCGAGGCTGACATGCGGGTGCTGCTGATAGACGATCACGCGCTGGTGCGCAAGGGCCTCGAGGAATTGCTGCAAAGCCGCGGCGTCCAGGTAGTGGCCTCGGTCAGCTCGGGCGAAGAGGGCGTGCGGCGCGCGCGCGAGCTTTCTTCGGACATCATACTGCTCGATGTCAAGATGCCGGGCTTGAACGGCGTCGAGACCTTGAAACAGCTGCGTGCAAGCGGTGTCCTCACGCCGGTAGTGATGCTCACCATGAGCCGCGAGGACACCGACCTGCGCGCGGCGCTGCGCGCCGGCGCGCAGGGTTATCTATTGAAGGACATGGAACCGGAGGAGCTGGTGCCGGCGCTCGAGGTGGCGCTGCGCGGCGACAACGTAGTGGCCAGGGAAATGGTCGGGACGCTGGCTGACATCGTGCGCAGCAACGCCGGCCCGGAGCCGGGGGCGCGGCGGCGGGCGACGCCGTTCGCCGACCTCACGCAGCGCGAACTGGAGATCCTGGAGCACGTTGCCATGGGCCTCAGCAACAAGATGATCGCGCGCGACCTCGATATCACGGACGGCACCGTCAAGCTGCACGTCAAGGCAATTCTGCGCAAGCTGGGAATGCGCTCGCGCGTCGAGGCCGCCGTGGCCGCGGTCGAACACGGCCTGGGAAAGAGCCGGGGAAAGTCCGGGTCCCCGCCTGGCGCCTGATGGACCTGGATCAATCCGGCCGCGCGCGCGGCCGGAACAATGCCTGAACGGAGGCACGGCCATGAATCTGCCCGCACTCGAAAGCGCGCGCACGGCGCTCGATTCGGCCAAGGCGCCCGATGCGCGCCGGGCGGCGCGGGAGTTCGTCGCGCAGGCGGGCCGCGACGCCGCATTCCAGCTCGAGTCCTGCGTGCACTGCGGCCAGTGCGCCGACGCCTGCCATTTCCATCTGGTCAGCGGCGACCCGCGCCATACGCCGATCTACAAGCTGCAGCCGATGCTCAAGGCGTATCAGCGCGAGGCGGCCCCCTTTGCGTCGGTGAAAAAGCTGCTCGGCCTCGCGCCACCCGAGGTCACGGCGGAGGAGCTGCACGAGTGGTCCGGGCTCATCTACGACTCCTGCAACCTGTGCGGCCGCTGCACGCTCGTGTGCCCGATGGGGATCGACATCGCGGGCCTGGTGCGCCTGGCGCGCGAGGGCATGGCGGCGGGCGGCTTCGCGCCGGCCGACCTGTACAAGGCCGCGGAAAGGGCGCTCGACACCGGCAGCCCCATCGGCGTGCGCTGGCCGGCGCTCAAGCGGCAGATCGAGCTGCAGGAAGAGGAGACGGGGCTGAAGGTGCCCATCGATGCCGAGGGCGCCGAGTACATGGTCGTCCTGACCTCGATCGAGATCATGGGCTTTTCCGAGGCCATCGGCGCCCTGGCGCGTATCTTCCGGCAGGCGGGCGCGTCGTGGACCATCCCCAGCGCGGGCTTCGAGGCGACCAACGTAGGGGTGCAGATGGGCTCGCGCGAGGTGGCCGCGACGCTGCTTTCGCGCATCGTCGACGCGGCCGAGCGGCTGAAGGTGAAAACCGTCATCAGTCCCGAGTGCGGCCATGCCTACTCGGCGCTGCGCTGGGAAGGCCCCAACCTCCTCGGCCGGCGCTATGGCTTTGAAGTGGTGCAGATCAGCGAGCTGCTGGACCGGTTCGTGCGCGAGGGCCGCTTGCGCCTGCGCGGCAAGGACACGCGCCGCCTGACGTTTCATGATCCTTGCCAGCTGGTGCGGCGCGGCGGGCTGACCGAGGCGCCGCGCCGGTTGGCGGGCGCGGTGAGCGCGAATCTCGTCGACATGCCCGGATCGGGCGCAGCGAGCTTCTGCTGCGGCGGGGGCGGCGGCGTCAGCGCGATCCACCGCGCCGAAGCCCTGCGCTTTGCCGCATTCGAGAAAAAAAAGCAGCAAATCGAAGCCACCGGCGCCGAGGCGCTGATCACCGCGTGCGGCAACTGCCGCAACGTCCTGGAAGAGGCGATCGAGCACTACGGGATGACCATGCCGGTGCTCGGCCTGACCGAGATGGTGGCGCAGTACCTCGAACCCGCGCAGCCCATCGATACCGAACGGCGCGCAGGATGACGCCCATGGAGCTTCTTGCATTCGCGCGCGGACCGGCGCTGTGGGCCTCGCTCGCCGTGCTGGTCGCGGGCAGCCTCTGGCGCATCGCCGGCATCCTGCGGCGCGGGTCCCAGCCGGACCTTTCCGAGCCGCGCGGCACGCGGCTGCTCGCCGGGGCGATGCGCGGCATCTTCGCGCGGATGATTCCGAGGCGAGAGTTCCGGCGCAGGAACAAGCTCGGCGTCTGGAACGGCTACGTCTATCACCTCGGGCTGGCCGTGATCGTGTTCGGCTACCTGCCGCACATCCATTTCGTCGAGCGCCTCACCGGGCTGGCGTGGCCGCCGCTGGCGGATCCGGTGGTGTACTTGTGCGTCGGCGTGACCTTCGTGTCGTTGTTCATCGCGCTCATGGAGCGCCTCGCCGACCCGGTGCGCCGCCTGCTGTCCGGCTTCGACGACTACTTCAGCTGGTTCGTCGTCGTGCTGCCGCTCGCCACCGGCATGATCGCGATCCAACAGCCGTACACGCCCGGCGCCGCCTCCGCGCCGCCGCTCGATCCGCTGCCGCTCGCGATCCACCTGTTGAGCGTGGAGCTGCTGTTCCTGTGGCTGCCGTTCGGCAAGCTGGCGCACGCGTTCCTGGTGTTCGCGTCGCGCGGCGTCACGGGGGCGGCGCTGACCCGAAAAGGAGCCGCCCTGTGATCAGGACATGAGCGAGTTGACGAACAATTGCGAGCGCGGCACCCCGTGTTCGAGCAGCAGGAACTCGGCCGCGTTCACCCACGGCCCGGGCCCCGCGACGTAGACGTCGCAATCGCCCGGGCGCGGATGATCCTGCAACACCCGCCGCAGCGCCGCTTGCACGACCTCTTCGTCCGGCGCGGCGCGCTCAGCCGCAATCGCGTCGTAGCGGAAGTTGTCCAGGGCATCGCTCCACGAGCGGCACAGGTTGTCCAGGTAGTGGCCGCCCCCGCCGCAGGCGACCCAGTACAGGTGCAGCGACTCGGCCGCATCGAGCGCCATGGCGTGCTCGATCAGGCTCTTGATGGGCGCAAAACCGGATTCGCCGGCGATGAAGACCAGCGCCCGATGCGATTCCTCGTTCAGCACGAATTCCCCGCGCGGCCCCTCGACGCGCACCGAGTCTACGCCCTTCAGTCCGCCGAACACGCGCCCGGCGAAGGCGTCGCCGGCGCGCCGCCGTACATGGAATTGCAGGTTACGGTCGTCGCAGGGGCAGCTCGCCACGGGCAAGGATGCGCCGATGCCCCCGGCCAGCGACAGCGACGCCGATTGCCCGGCCAGAAAGCGCAGCCGGTTGCTGCGCGGGGTCTGCAGGTGCAGCAGCCGCACCTCGTCGCCGAGCGGGCTCACGGACTTGACCCTGGCGTCGATGGTCTGCAACGGCATGTCCGCCGCGCCGTGCGCCTCGCGCGCCTCGAGCACGAGGTCGACTACGGCGGTGTTGCAGCACATCAGCACGACACCGGCAATCTTCTCGGCTGCCGTGAGGGCGTAGTCGGAATGGCGGGTCTTCTGCGCCGCGCCCGACACGATCCTGGCCTTGCACTTGCCGCAGCTGCCGATGCTGCAGCCATAGTCGAGCGACAGCCCGGCACGCAGCGCCGCCTCCAGCAGGCTATCGTTGCCGTCGACGAAAAACGCCCGGCCGCTCGGCCTGACCTGTACGTGCGCCGTCATGATGCTCCATATGAATGTATTATATGCGCGGTGAGGAAGGGCGTTCGCGTCTGGCTGGTGGGAGCGGGGCCGGGGGACCCGGAGCTGCTCACGCTCAAGGCTGCGCGCCTGCTCGCTTCCGCCGATGTGGTGGTCCACGACCACCTTGTCGCCCCGGAAATCCTGGCGCGACTGCCACGCCGCGCCACGCGCGTCTATGCCGGCAAGCAGCGCGGCCGGCACACGATGACGCAAGGGGAAATCAACCGGCTGCTGATATCGCTCGCGCGCCAGGGCAAGCGCATCGTGCGCTTGAAGGGCGGCGATCCGTTCATCTTCGGCCGCGGCGGCGAGGAGGCGCTCGCGCTGGCGCGCGCCGGGATCGCCTTCGGGGTGGTTCCGGGGATCACCGCCGCGACCGGTGTCGCCGCCGCCGTCGGCATCCCCCTGACGCACCGCGCCATCGCCCAGGCGTGTGTCCTGGTGACCGGATCGCGGCGCAAAGGCGACGCCGACCTCGACTGGGAGGGTCTCGCCCGCGCCGGGCAGACGATCGTCGTTTACATGGGGCTCGCGGGCCTGGAACGCGTCTCGCGCGAGCTTGTCGCGCATGGCCTTTCGCCGCGCACGCCGGCGGCGATCATCCAGCAGGGAACGACCGCCAGCCAGCGCGTCGTCGCAGGCACGCTCGCGGGGCTTCCGCGGCTTGCTGCCGCGGCGCACCTCAGGGCCCCGACGCTGATCGTGATCGGAAAGGTCGTGCGCCTGCGCCGGGTGCTCGGCCGGTTCGTGCCCGCGCCGCCCCCGAACCCTGCGCGGGGCCCGAGATCATGAATTCTCGTCCCTCGCGAAGCGCCGGCTTTGATCGGGATCAAATCTCGGGCTCGCCCTGCCAGAGCAGGTCGTAGCCGAGTTCCTTGCTGTCGGCGCACATTTCTGCCAAAGCCGCGAACTTGGCCCGGAACACCGCGTCGGCGTGCGAGCGCTCGTGTTCCTCGAACGAGCGCCAGTAGGTGACGATGGCGATATGGTCGTCGGCCCGCCGCACCTCGGCGAGAGTTCCCTCGTCGGAGACAAAGCCCGAGAACTTGAACACCTGCCCGGCGATGAAGCCGCCCTTGTCGCCGCCGTAGGTGTTCTTGACCACGTTGCACATCTCGCCGAGCGCGAGCTCCACGTCCTCCATCTTCACGCCGGGCTTGAGCGTGAGCGTGTTGAACAGCACCTTGGCCCCGAAGGGGATGGTGATCGGTCCGAACATCGGATTCCTCCTTTCGTCGCTGGTTTACGCCGGCTTCCGCGTCGTGGCGGCCATCGCGCGGCGGTGAATCAACGGTTGCTCTGAAAGCGGGCGCGCGCCGCGCCGCTGTCGAGCGCCGCGCGCACGGCGTCCGCGGCGGCGCGGAGCGTCTCAAAGCGACCGACGTGCTTGAGGCAGAGCGCGGCGGCGCACACCAGGCTGTCGCGCGCCGGGCCCGGAGCGCCGTTCAACGCCGCGAGGCCGGCCGCGGCCGCCGTTTCCGCCGCCGCCTCGCTATCGAGGGGCGGGTGCCGATCTTCGCCCGCGCCGCTCTCGGCGGCGGGCAACGGCGCGCGGCGCAACGACTCGATGCCGAAGTCCGCCGGCACGAGGTCGAGTTCCTGTTCCGCGCCGCGATCGTGGAAATAGAACACCTTGCCGCTCGCCCGCAGCGATGGAATCACGCCCCCCTCCATGCCACGCACGATCAACGCCGAGTCGAATCCCGCCGCGCGCGCGAGCAGCGCGTAAATGCGCGGATAGGGCTTGTGCACGAAGCCGGTGACGAGGTGCGTCCGCAGACGGCCGCGGATCGGCCGGGCCAGGACCTCGACCGTCGTGATCGCGGGGCGCTTGACGATCAGCGCGCGCAGCCGCGCGAGGTCGTGGAGTTTCGGGCAAAACATCCGCTGATCGATGTACGCCCAGCCGATGCGCGCATCGGCCACGCGCGCCGCGGCGTCCGCGACCGATAGATCCACTGTTGCACCTGCCGCTCGCAGCACCTGGCGATGCGTGACGCCGTACTTCGGGCCCATGCGCGCAACACCGTGCGACACCGCGGGCAAGCCGCAGGCGGAGAGCACGGCGGCCAGAAATGGCGCCGCCGGCAGCGTGCGCGAGTAGCCGTCGTAGGGGTCGGCGACGTCCATGACCTCGTCCACGTCCGCGGTGGCGCTGCAAGTGACGTCGCGGATGGCGTCGAGCACGCCCAGGTTCTCGTCGTCGGTCTCGCGCTTCATGCGCAGCGCGATGAGAAACACGCCGGCTTGCACGGGATCGACCCGGCCCTCGAGCACGAGCCGCATGGCCGCGCGCGCCTCCTCGCGCGCGATGTTCTTGCTCAGCTCCGGGCCGGTGGCGATGCGCTGGATGATCGAGCGCATCAGGTCGGCGTCCGGAGCCGCCGGTTGCGAGGCGCTCATGATGGCGTCCCGATCCATACTTCGTCGCCCTCGATACGCACCGGGTAGGTCGCAAGCGTCTCGCTCGCCGGATCCTCCACGACCTCTCCGGTGCGGACATTGAAGCGGCTTCCGTGCAGCGGGCACTTCACCCATTCGCCCCGCAGCACGCCGCGCGAGAGCGATGCGTCTTCGTGCGTGCAGGTGTCGTCGACGGCGAAGAACTGCCCGCCGACATTTGCGAGCAGGACCCGCCGCGGGCCAATGGCCACCTGCTTCATCGTGCCCGGAGCAAGCTCGGCCACGCGCGCGGCCTTGACGAAGGCACTCATCAGGGCACTATCGCGCGGCCCGGGTCGCGCGCCACCGCGTCAGATGCCTGAAGCGCAAGGTGCAACGCACGGCGAGGCTCTTTCGGATCATGAGCAAGACGTCTTGTTTATGTTAGCAAACATTGGCTTCGAGAACTGACCGCCCGCGGCAGGCAGGGCGCAGCCGACTGCCCGTTCCCGGAGCGGCCGACGACCTGAACGGCGGGGTCACCGGCGGGAGGAATTCCGGGCGCGCGCGAATGCCCCTCAGGCGAACTTCTCGCGCAGCCGCGCCGCGCGCGGCTTGGTCGCGGCCTTGGCGCAGAACACCTGGTAGAGGGTGGCCATGACCGCTCTGGCCTCCGCGCTGGCCAGCGAATAGTAGATCGACTGCGCTTCGCGGCGCGTCGCCACGATGCCCTTTCGCCGCAGCAGCGCGAGGTGCTGGGACAGGCCCGACTGGCTGAGGCCGACCAGGCGCTCCAGCTCGCCCACTGATTTCTCTCCTTCCGCGAGCTGGCAGAGGATCAGCAGGCGCGAGGAATTCGACATCGCCTTGAGCAGTGACGTAGCCCGGTCGGCGCTCTTTTGCAGATCGGCGACTTTCACGGTGACGTTTCCTTTCGATGGTGGATGGGGGTGGCGCGACTCGATCGCGCAGGACCCATTATCGCATCTTGACAACGGGTGCATTATACTATTCAATTATTCTAATATATGGATAATCTAATGTTCTGCGCAGCGGGCGCGGCAAGAGCAAGCCGCGCGCCCGCTCGATCGTCCAACCCGGACACGGAGGGATGCAGGTGACCGTTGCGGTGCTCGACGCCAAAGGCCTGAACTGCCCGTTGCCGATCCTCAAGGCGAGGAAGGCGCTGCAAGGTGTTGCGCCGGGCGGGCTGCTCGAGATTTACGCCACCGATCCCGGCTCGGTAAAGGACTTCGAGGCATTCTGCCGCTCGACCGGAAACGAGCTGGTCGCCTCGACCCAGGACGGCAACGTCTTCAAGTTCGTGATCAAGCGCGGAAACTAGGAGCTTTCCCATGGGCGTGACCCCGGACACCGCACTGCTCGACGACCTGATCAAGCGCCGGCTCGACGAGCTGCTGCCGCAAAAGCTCGAGGAACTACGCGAAAAGAAAACGCCCTCTATGACGATCATCGCGACGAAGGGCACCCTCGACTGGGCCTACCCGCCCTTCATCCTGTCCTCGACCGCCGCCGCGCTGGGCTGGAACGTGTCGGTATTCTTCACGTTCTACGGCCTGAACCTGTTGAAGAAAGACATCAGCGATCTCAAGATCAGCCCGCTCGGCAACCCCGGAATGCCGATGAAGATGCCGTTCGGCCCGGACTGGTTCAAGGGCATCAACTGGAACATCCCGAACGCGGTTCAGGGCGTGGTGCCGGGGTTCGAGTCGCTCGCGACCGTGCTCATGAAGCAGACGATCAAGAACAAGGGTGTCGCCGGGATCGCGGAGCTGCGCCAGCTTTGCATCGAGGCAGGGGTCAACCTGATCGGCTGCCAGATGACGGTGGACCTCTTCGGTTTCACGCACAGCGATTTCATTCCGGAGGTCAAGGAATACTGCGGCGCGGCGACGTTCCTGCCGATGGCGCGGGACGCGGATGTGAGCTTGTTTATCTAATCGCAGGTCAACTGCAAAAAAGGGGGAGTCATGAAGTTGAGGAAAAGCATCAAGCTCGCCGTAATTGCGGCGTGCTGCGCGCCTACCTTCGCGCTCGCCACCAACGGCTACTTCTCGCACGGCTACGGCATCAAGGCCAAAGGCATGGCCGGAGCGTCCACCGCGACGGCATCGGACACGATGGGTGGCGCGGTCAACCCCGCCAAGATGGTCTTCGTCGGTAATCGGGTCGACTTCGGCGCCGATCTCTTCAGCCCGCGCCGGTCGGTATCTCGCCAAGGCGAGACCGCGTTCGGCGGGATTTACAACGGCACCGCCGACAGCGACAGCCATTACTTCGTCATTCCGGAGTTCGGATACAACAAGCTGCTCAATCCCAACCTGTCGCTCGGGGTCACCGTTTACGGCAACGGCGGAATGAACACGGACTTCAATACGCCGCTTGCGGGCCCGCCGTTTGCGGCTTGCGGAACAGCGAACGCCAACATGCTGCTCGGTTGCGGGCGCCTCGGGGTGGACATGATGCAGCTCATCATTGCGCCGACGGTTGCCTACAAGTTGAACGACCGCCACGCGATCGGGATCTCGCCGCTCCTCGGCTACCAGCGCTTCAAGGTCGATGGCCTCCAGGCATTCCAAGGGATCTCGTCCGCCGCGGCCAGCGTTACCAACAAGGGCTATGATGAGTCGACTGGCGTAGGAGTGCGGGTCGGCTGGATGGGCAAGCTCAGCGACACCGTGTCGGTCGGCGCCGCGTATTCGCCGAAGATGGGTATGAGCAACTTCGATACCTATCGAGGGCTGTTCGCAAATTCCGGCGAGTTCGACATTCCCGAGAATTACAGCGCGGGCATCGCCGTCCAGGCTACACCCAAGACGCTCATTGCCTTCGATATCCAGCAGATCAACTACAGCGAGATTCCCTCGATCGCCAACGGGGTGCTGAACAGCCTTGTCGCCCCTCCCGCTAATCCGCTCGGCTCACCTGGCGGGTCGGGCTTCCGGTGGCAGGACATGACCGTGTTCAAGCTCGGCGTCGAGCACCAGTATGACCAGAACTGGACGCTGCGCGCCGGTGTGAACTATGGCAAGGGCCCGATCGGCACCTCAGCGAACGACATCAGCTTCAACATCATCGCGCCCGGGGTGGTGGAGACGCATCTGACGCTGGGACTCACCTACAAGACCAAGAGCGGCGGGGAGTTGAGCGTGTCGTATATGCACGCTTTGAGCAAGACCGTCACTGGCCCGTCGGCGATCACGACGCTGCTGGGCGGCGCGAACTTCGGCACCGAGTCCCTCAAGATGTACCAGAATTCGATCGGCATCGCCTACGGCTGGAAGATGTAAGCCGCGCCACTGGGTCGGACCGGAAGAAGGGCGGGAATACCCGCCTTTTTTTCATCAGCGCGCCGAAATCAGAATTCGTGCCGGAGTTGAAGGTAGACGTTATCGTTCTGCGAAAGCTGTCCAAACTGACCCCATGGCTTGCCCCCGAAGAAGTTGGCGCCCACAGCGCCCCACAGGTGGTCGGTGAAACTGTAGCGCAGTTCTGGGGTGACGAAATAGTCGCCGTTGCTCGCGTTGTAAGAAGCGTACACTGAAAGCCGCAGAGTCTGGTGCTGGAGCAGCTGCGTCGCGCGCGCAGTGAAGTAATGATTGACCCGCTTTTCGGCCGGGAATCCGGCGGGCAGCGCGCCACGATAGCTGTCATAGGCGTGCATCCGCTCGGCGTAGTACTGGAAGTTGAGGGAAAGATCTTCCACGGGCTGGATCTGATAACCGACCAGCACCCGGGTTTGAGAATTGGGCACGGTGAAGTCGCTACCTGACCGGTCCTGCCGCGAGTCGTAGAACGCAGCCTCCAGGTTCAACACCCCTCCGCCTGCGCGGCCCGAGAGGCTGGCGCCATAAATGAAGAGCTTCGGGTAGAAATAGGTGATCTTGGTCGGCGCGAGCATGCTGTCCGGTCGCATCGAGGGCGTGCGATGGAAGCCGCGATACAAGTACATCGCCGCGTCGTACCCGGCGATATCCCGGTACACGCGCAGCCCAGCATCACCCTGCTCGGGCTTGACGGTTGTGCGGTTGGTCACGGCCGGCAGCGGATCGAAGAGCCAGAATCGATTCGGATCGGGGGTGCGGCTCTCCCGGAAGGTCGGCGCGACGACGAGCTCGAAGGAAGCAAGACCCGGATAGACACCCAGCTTCACCGCATCCACACCGCGCTTCAGATACTCCAGTGGCCGGCCGGCAAACAGCGCCTCGTGGTCCTTGGGGAAGACGTCGTTCACGAACACCAGGTCCCCAAGCCCCCAAGTGATCACTTGCCGGCCTGCGCGCAGATCCCAGTTCCGCGCTGCGTAATCAACGTAGCCCTCGCGCAGTTCACTTTCGTCTTGGCGGCCGAGATGGTCGTAGGCGACCTCGCCCTTCAGCAGTACGCGCCAGGCACCCCCCGTGGCGTCGAGCTTCAACTGCGCGCGCTCCTCTAGCCACTTGTAGTGCCGCCCGTCCGGATTCTCTGTCACCGTGTTGAACGCGGTGTTTTGCTGCAGGAAGCCCGACAGCGTAACCTCCGCCGAAGTGCCTGGCGGCGTTAGCGCCGCGAAGGCGAAGAGACCGACAGCGATCGACCGGATGATGCCGGGCATTAGTCAATCCACTTGCGCGGCGGCTGGCGCAGATACCGCTCCGAGAACAAGCTGTCCTCGATGCCGAGGTCGTAGTCGGTCTTGATATACGCGACCTCGGTGCGGTGGCCCGTCTGCAGGTTCTTCATGGTGCGCTTGATCGCCGTGGGGAAAGCCTTGATGTCTGTCACCTCGTCGGCGGTGAAGAGTTTGTAGCGGTTACCCCGCTTGTCGTACTGCTCCTCCTTGAGCGGCAGGAAGTTCGCTTTGTCCACCCAGGTCACCTTGTGGCCGAAATCGGCGTCCGTCCCCTTGGGCGTGCTCTTCACCACGTAGCAGTCGCGGTTTCCTACCTTCTCTTCGCGCTCGATGATGTGGTTGTCGTCCTCGATGTCCCGCCCCGAGACGTCCTCGTAGGTGAAGTCCGAGCCGACGAAGCTGGAGCGCTTGTCCTGCGCGGCGATGCGCTTGACCATGTTGATCGCCGGCACGAACAGCCAGCGGTCGTCGTCCCTGGCCGGGTACTTGTGGATCATGAAGGTCATGTCCTTCACGTCGGCCGGCTGGAAGAAGTACATGAAGTATTTCTGGTCGCCGCCCGGCTCGCCCGCGTTCTTGCGCAGCATGGTGAGTTCGCGCAACCGTTCCTGGCCGTCCTTGTTGATGAGTTTCATAACGACTCGCGCCTTGAAGTCCTTGCCCGGATAGAGGAAGGCGGCTTGGGACTTCTTCATTGCTTCCTCGCCCGAAAGCGCCAAAGCCTGCAGCGGCAGCAGCCCGGCGACGATCCATATCCACCAGCGTTTCATGTCAGCCTCCTTTCGTCTGCGCCGGAGCGGCGCCCGCCGCCGGCATCGGTTCATCGAGCAGCCATTTCCGCCCGAGCATGATCAGGGCGGACAGATAGAGAATCGTGAGCAGCGCGGAGAGCAGCATCATGCTGACGATGAACGCCCCCACCGCGATATAGGGCGTGAGCGGCGCGAACAGCATCACCGAGAACGCCGCCGCAAACAGCACCGCGTTGCGGAAGATCCCTTTACCCGGCCGCGCCGCCGTCCACAAGAGAGCCTCCTGCACGTCGCGGCTGCCCGTCTCGGCGAGCCGCTGGCGGAAGCGGCTGATGAAATGGATCGCGAAATCCACCGCCATGCCGAGCGACAGCGTGCTCAGCACCGAGAGCGGCATGTCGAAATCCTTGCCGGCGAAGCCGACCACTCCGTAGATGAGCAGGATCGTGAACAGCAACGGCATGTAGCCAACCAGCGCCCACTTGGCGGAGCGGAAGGCGAGGGCGAGGATGACGAAGACCACGACCAGCGCCATCACGAAGCCGCGCACCATGTCGCCCAGCACCTCGTCGTTCCAGACCAGGTTGAAATAGGCGATCCCCGCCGGCTTCACGGACACGGGAAGTGCGTGGGCTTTTTGGTAGGCCCCGGCTGCGTGGATCACCTGACGCATGGCCTCCGCGTCCCAGGTCTTGAGCTGCACCCAGACGTTGGCCTTCTGGAAGGTGGTGTCCACCACGTTGTCCAGGTCGGAGGGCTTGGCCGACATGCTGAACAGGAACAGGTACTGCCCGATCGCTTCTTTCGTATCAGGTACTGCTTCGAATTTCTTGTCGTCGTCGTGCAGGACGCGGTTGATGCGCTTCACGTAGTCCGCCACCGAGAAGGTCTTGCCCACCACCGGCATCCCCTCCAGGTGCCGTTGCAGGCCCTCGAGCCAGCGCACGGCTTCCGGTCGCTTCATAAATTCCGGCTGGTTGGCCAGCACCACCAGGTAGCCGAGCGAAGTGCCGCCCAGCGCCTGGTTCATGGCCGCGTCGGCGACGCGGATCTCGCTCGCTTCCTTGAACCAGGCCACCAGGTTGTTGTTCACATGGATCTTAGACGTTCCGACGATCGCAACTACCAGAAGTACCACTCCGACCAACGCTGTGGCCAAGGGACGCGTCCCGCCCACTTCGGCAATGCGGCGCAGAAGACGGGCGGTTCGATCCAGTTCCGCGCTCACGCTCTCAGCGCCTTTGGCGATCTTCTCCTCCTTGACGAAGGTGAGAATGGCGGGAATCAGGCTGAAGGAGAACAAGCGCAGCACCACCGTGCCGAAGGCGATCAGCCCGCCGAAGACCTTGACCGGGATGATATTCATGAAGAGCAGCACGGCGAAGCCGGCGGCGGTGGCGAGCGCCGTGTAGCGTACCGGCCGGCTGACCGCCTGCATCGTTTCGCGGATCGCCGCGAGCTTGTCGCGCTTCTCGCGGTAGCGGAAATAGAACTCGTTGAAGATGTGGATGCTATCGGTGGCGATCGCCATGAGAAACACCGGCGCCATCGAGCTCATGATGTGCACCGGAAGCCCCACGCCGATCAAAAGCCCCATGCTCCAGATGATCGCCGCCATGGCCACCGCCATCATGGTGAACGACAACGACAGGTTGCGGAACATGAGCTGAATGGTGATGAACATGATCATGCCAGCGATCGGCGAGAAGATACCCATCAGCTTGAACATCTCGGCCCCGAAGGTGTCGCGCGCCACCGGGTCGCCGGCGATGTAATAGCGCTCCGGGCCCTTCTCCTTGGCCACGATGTCGTGGATCTTCTTGGCGATCTCGGCGCCGTTGGCACCCTTCTCCAGCGGCACATAGATCGCGGTGGTCTTGCCGTCGGGGGAGATGATGCGGTTGATAAACAACGGATTGCCGAACAGCGCTTGGCGCAGCGACTCGACTTCCGCCTCGCTCGGCGGTGCGGCCGGCATGAGCGGACCGACCTTGAGGGTGCCGGCTTCGGCAGTGACGTTGGTGATCGTGGTGAAGCCATTCACGTCGCGGCTTGCCACGCCCTGAAGCTTAAGGATCTCCTCGGTGATGCGGGCGATGCGACCGAGGGTTTCCCGGTTGAGTACCCCCCCATCGCTCTGCACTCCCACGACGATGGTGTCCTCGTAGAGCGCGAAGATCCTATCCACCTCGTTGTTCCAGACGCGCACATCGGAGGTTTCGGGCAGCATATGCTTCGGGTTGGTGTCCGTCGTGATCCGTGGCAACTGTGTGAGAAAGAGGATCGTGAGCACAACGGTCGCGGCGACCACCAGCTGCGGGCGCCGGATCGAGAAATCGACGAGCGAGAACCTGATCATCCTGTTGAAATTAATAGTTAAAGCGCGGGCGCGGTTTGATCTGGATCAAGCCACGTACGGTTAGCGGTTCGGCTGCCCAGGGGTGCATCCGAGACGCCGTTGGCCGCGTAGTGCAAACCGTGGACAATGGCGCAATGAGGGGTAACTCACGACGGGCGTGGCTCGCGGGCATGACGGCGGGCGGCGCAGTCCTGGCGCTGGAGATGGCGCGGCTGCGGTACGCGCTGGCGGCGGGTGCCGTGCAGAACGGGGTGGCCCGGGCACGGGGCGATGTGCGCATCGGCGGCGAGCCCGCGAAGCCCGGCATGGCGGTCAGGCCGGACGCAGTGATCACCACGGGGCGCGGCGCCGAGCTGGTTTTCGTCGTCGGCCGCGATGCGTTCATGGCACGCGCGAATTCCCGCATCGAGCTCTCCAGGGATGCGTCGCGGACGGTCCTCGGCGGCCTGCGGCTGGTGACGGGTGCGCTGCTCTCGGTGTTCGAGCCGGGCAAGGGCAAGCGCGTCCAGACCGCGACGGCGACGATCGGCATCCGCGGCACCGGCCTCTACGTGGAGATCGAGAACATCCGCACCTATGCCTGCACCTGCTATGGCGAGGCCGAGCTCGTGCCGGTGGACGCGCCGAAGGACGCGGAAACGGTGCGCACCAGGCACCACGACCAGCCGCGCTACATCTATCCCAAGGGCATGCCGCGCATGATCGAGAAGGCGCCTGTGATCAACCACACCGACGCCGAGCTGATCCTGCTCGAGAGCCTGGTCGGGCGCAAGGTGCCGTTCGATCCCAAAGCTTATCCGTAACGGGTATGCGTCATCAGACCAGTTTCCGCAGCTGCTCGTCGATTTTCTCGAGCGTGGCCTTGAAGCGCGCGTGGCGCTCCTTCTCCTGGGCCACGATCAACGGCGGCGCGCGCTCGACGAAACCCGGGTTGGCGAACTTGGCCTCGCATTTCGCCGCCTCGCCCTCGACCCGCGCCCGTTCTTTCCTGAGGCGCTCGCGCTCGGCCGCCACGTCCACCTCGACCTTGAGCATCAGGCGGTAATCGCCCACGATGGACACCGGCGCGCCGCCGCCCGGCAGCGCGCCCTCGCCGACCACCACCTCGGAGAGGCGCGCCAGCGCGATGAGATAGGGCACGAATGGCGTGACCCGGTGCGGCGCGCCCTGGACCAGCAGCGGCAGCTTCTCGGAGAGCGCGATCCCCATTTCGGCGCGCAGCGTCCGGCAGGCGTTGGTGATTTCCTTGAGCAGCGCGATTTCCCGCTCCGCGGCCTCGTCGAGCTTCTCCGGCTGCGGCTCGGGGTAGCGCGCGAGCATGATGGACGGCCCGCGCTTGCCCGCGAGCGGCGCCACTTTCTGCCACAGCTCCTCGGTGATGAACGGGATCACCGGGTGCGCGAGCCGCAGGATCGTCTCGAGCACGCGCGCGAGCGTGCGGCGCGTGGCGCGCTGCTGCGCCGCGTTGCCTTCCGCGATCTGAACCTTGGCGATCTCCAGATACCAGTCGCAGTACTCGTCCCACGTGAGCTCGTAGAGCGCGCGCGAGAGGTTGTCGAAGCGGTAGTCCCTGAACGCCTGGCGTGCCTCCTGCTCCGCCCGCTGCAGGCGGCTCACGATCCAGCGGTCGGCGACCGAGAGCTCGGCCGGCAGGTTCTCGTCGAGCCCGGTGTCGCGCCCCTCGCAGTTCATCAGCACGAAGCGCGTCGCGTTCCACAGCTTGTTGCAGAAATTGCGGTAGCCGTCGCAGCGCGCAAGGTCGAACTTGATGTCGCGTCCGTGCGAGGCGAGGCTGGCGAAGGTGAAGCGCAGCGCGTCGGTGCCGAAGGCGGGGATGCCGTCGGGGAACTGGCGGCGCGTCGCCGCGGCGATGGCGTCCGCCTGCCTCGGGTTCAGCAGATTCGAGGTGCGTTTCTCGATGAGCGCCTCGAGCCCGACGCCGTCGATGATGTCGAGGGGGTCGAGGATGTTGCCCTTCGATTTCGACATCTTCTGGCCCTCGGCGTCGCGCACCAGCCCGTGCACGTAGACCTCGCGGAACGGCACCTTGCCGGTGAAGGGCAGCGTCATCATCACCATGCGCGCCACCCAGAAGAAGATGATGTCGAAGCCGGTGACGAGCACGCTCGTGGGCAGGTGCAGGCGCAGCGCCGGGTTGTCCGCGGGCCAGCCGAGCGTCGAGAACGGCCACAGGGCCGAGGAGAACCAGGTGTCGAGCACGTCCTCGTCCTGCTTCAGCTCCGAGGGCGTCACGCGCCCGCCCGCCCGCACGCGCTCGAGCATCGCCTGGCGGTGCATCGCCTGCGCCTCCTGCCGGGTGCGCCCGACGTAGACGTTGCCCTCGGTGTCGTACCACGCGGGAATGCGGTGGCCCCACCAGAGCTGGCGCGAGATGCACCAGTCCTGGATGCGGGTGAGCCACTGGTCGTAGGTCGTCCTCCAGTTCTCCGGCACGAACCGGACCTCCCCGCGCGCCACCGCTTCCAGTCCGGCTTGCGCCAGCGTATCCATCTTCACGAACCACTGGTCGGTGAGCATGGGCTCGACCACGGCATCGGTGCGCCCGCAGCGCGGCACCATCATCTTGTGCGGTTTCACCTCGGCGAGCAGCCCGTGCTGCGCGAGATCCGCGAGCACTTTCTCCCGCGCCGCGAAGCGGTCGAGCCCGCGGTAGGCCGCAGGGAGCAGCTCGGAGCTGGACTTGCCCGGCAGGCCCGACCCGTCGACCACGTGCGTCGGGCCCCCGGCTGCCGCCCGGTGACCCGTCTCGAAATCGTCGACGGGGGAATCCTTCAGCCGGGCGTCCTTCTTGAAGATGCTGGGCGGATAGGCCTGCCGGTAGCCGATGCTGCCCAGCGCTTGCGCGATGACTTCCCGGTGGCGCAGCCAGACGTTGAAGTCGTTGAAATCGTGCCCCGGCGTGATCTTCAGGCAACCGGTGCCGAAGGCCCGGTCCACATAGTCATCCGCGATCACCGGAATCTGCCGGCCGGTGAGCGGCAGGTGCACTTTCTTGCCGACGATGCCCCGGTAGCGCTCGTCCCCGGGATGCACCGCGACCGCGACGTCGCCGAGCATCGTTTCCGGACGCGTGGTGGCGACCGTGACGTGCCCGCTGCCGTCGGCGAGCGGGTAGCGGATGTGGTAGAGCTTGCCGTCCTCCTCGTTCGACTCGACCTCGAGGTCGGACACTGCCGTCTGCAGAACCGGGTCCCAGTTGACCAGGCGTTTCCCGCGGTAGATGAGGCCGTGCTCGTGGAGCCGCACGAAGACTTCCGTCACCACGCGCGACAGCCCTTCGTCCATGGTAAAGCGCTCGCGCCCCCAGTCGCAGGACGCCCCCAGCCGGCGCATCTGGCGGGTGATGGTCGAGCCCGACTCCGCCTTCCATTTCCAGACCCGCTCGAGGAACGCCTCGCGCCCGAGCGCCCGGCGCGAGGTGCCCTCCTGCTCGAGCTGGCGCTCGACCACGATCTGCGTCGCGATGCCCGCATGATCGGTGCCGGCCTGCCACAGCGTGTTGAAGCCGCGCATGCGGTGGTAGCGCACGAGCGCGTCCATCAGCGTCTGCTGGAACGCGTGGCCCATGTGCAGCGTGCCGGTGACGTTGGGCGGCGGCAGCAGGACGCAGAAATTGTCCGGATTCTTCTCGTCGAGCCCGGCCGCGAAATAGCCGCCGTTCTCCCATGCCGCGTACCAGCGCGTTTCGATGGCCGCCGGATCGAAGCTCTTGGCGAGCGCCGCCGCCCGGTCGGATCCGGCGGGAGCGCCGCCGGTGACCGCCGCAGTGGCCTCCCGCATCGCGGCCTTGGCATCCACGGCCACGCGCAGGTTCTTGATCTGGGTGCGCAGGGTCTCCTCGATCGAGGCGCGCACCATGCTGTTGATGTCGGACTTGATGTCGAGGCTCACCTTGGCGAGCGCCGAATCGAGGGCGCTGCCGATGCCCGGCATGAAGCGGTCCTGCATGACCTGGGCGATGTGCTGGTCGAGATCGCGCTTCAGCTTCTGGTAGAGGCTGTGCTCGAGGTTCTGCGCCTGCACGCGCGGGATCACCTCGCCGGAGGCGGCCGGGCCCGGCGCCCGCGGGCGGGACGGCGCCAGGATCGCGGGCAGCTCGCCCGCGGGGATGACCTCGGTGAGCGTGGGTATGTCGCCATCCACGGGCGCCCGCGCCGCCGGCTCGTCCAGGGTGGGGAGGCCGGGTGCGGCGGCCGCGGAAGCGGGCCTGGCCGCGCCGCGATGGCGCGCCAGCAGCGCGTCGGCGCGCTTCAGCAGGTCATCGCCTTCGTCGTCGCGGGTCGGTTGCTCGTTCACCGTTCACCGTTCACGGGTTTTCCTGAGGTCGTGGGTGCGGATCTCGTAGCCGCGGTCGCGGTAGAAGCGGAAGCGCTCGCGGGCCGCGGCACGGTCCCCGTCCTCGAGGCCGACGATCTCGATCAGCCGCCGGAAACGGCCGAAGAACGGCGGCCACTCGGGCCGCAGGTTGAGCAGCACATCGTCGTGAAGCAGGTTGTCGCCGCGGCAATCGATGATGACCGGCGTTTCCGCGGCGAGCGGGTCGTCGGGCGCGCAGTGCGGCACGAACCCGATCGAAGGCGTCATCCACAGCAGGCGATCGAAACGAGTCGCGGTGTCGGGGTCGGGACAGAACACGGTGACCTTCAGCCCGCGCGCGAATGCCTTGCCCGAGAGCTGGCACGCGACGCGCAGCTTGTCGGGGACGTGGGTGTAGAAGTCGATCTGCGTCATTTCCCGGCCCGGTTGACCAGGAATTGGGTCAATAGCGGTACCGGGCGGCCGGTCGCGCCTTTCTCTTTCCCGCTTTTCCACGCGGTGCCGGCGATGTCGAGATGCGCCCACTTGTAGCGCTTGGTGAAGCGCGCCAGGAAGCACGCCGCGGTGACCGCGCCGGCGGGACGGCCGCCGATATTGGCGAAATCGGCGAAATTGCTCTTCAGCTGCTCCTGGTAGTCGTCCCACAGCGGCATCTGCCACACGCGGTCCTGGGCGGTCTCCCCCGCGGCCGTGATCTCGCGCGCCAGCGCGGGGTCGTTGGCGAAGAGCCCGGTCGCGACGTGGCCGAGCGCGATCACGCAGGCGCCGGTGAGGGTGGCGATGTCGATCACCGCCGCGGGCTGGAAGCGCTCGACGTAGGTGAGCGCGTCGCACAGGATGAGCCGCCCCTCGGCATCGGTATTGAGGATCTCCACGGTCTGGCCCGAGAGGCTCTTGACGATGTCGCCGGGCCGGGTGGCGCGCCCGCCGGGCATGTTCTCCGTCGTGGGAATCGCTCCGACCACGTTGACCGGCAGCTTCATTTCTCCCACTGCCTTCATCGTGCCGAGCACGCTGGCGGCGCCGCACATGTCGAATTTCATCTCGTCCATCTCGCCGGCGGGTTTCAGCGAGATGCCGCCGGTATCGAACGTGATGCCCTTGCCGACGAGCGCGACCGGCTTCATCTTTTTCGGCCCGCCGCGATGCTCGAGCGTGATGAACTTGGGCGGCTGGGCGCTGCCCTGCGCGACCGACAGCAGGGTGTGCATGCCGAGCCGCTCCATGTCCGCGCGCTCCAGCACCGTCAGCTTCATGCGATAGCGCTTCGCCAGTTCCCGCGCCTGGTCGGCGAGGTAGGACGGCGTGCAGACGTTGGGCGGGAGGTTGCCGAGGTCCCTGGCGAGGCTCATCCCGTGCGCGACCGCGAGCCCCTGCTCGAGCCCGCCGCCGGCGCGCTTGAGCGCGGCGCGGTCGACGCTCAGCGTGAGCCGGCGCAACGCGGGCTCCGGGCCCTCGCTCTTGCTCTTCATCCGGGTGAAGCGGTACGCGCATTCGCGCGCAACCGCCACCGCGTGCGCCACCTTCCAGCCCGCGTCCCGCCTGCCGACCGCAAGCTCGGTGAGCAGCAGGACGGCTTCGTCCGCGCCGGTGACGTTCAGCGCCCGGATCGCAGCCGCGATCGCTTCCCGGTAGCGCTTGTCGCCGAATTCAGCCTCGCGCCCGAGCCCGACCAGCAGCACGCGCGCGGCGCCGACGCCGGGAACGTTGTGCAGCAGCAGGGTCGAGCCCGGTTTGCCCGTCAGGTCGCCGCGGCGCACGATGCCGCCGAGGAATCCCTTCGCCGCGCGGTCCAGGGCCGCCGCCGCGGCCGAGAGCCTGCCCGGCTCGAATACGCCCGCGACCAGGCAGCCATTGCGTCCGGTCTGCGGCGCGCCGCTAATTATGCTAAATTCCACTGGCGACTCCATGTCGAGTTAGGTTCCTGATTATTTACGTATTCTTCTCGAAAAGTCAAAGTGAATCCGGACCCGCGATGATCTTCCGCAACGCACTGTTGCGCGAGCTGGCGACCGCGGCGCTGGCGACGTTCCTGGTGCTGCTCGCCATCGTGATCACGATGCTGGTCGTGCGCCTGCTGGGGCAGGCAGCGAGCGGCGCCATCACCTCCACCGGCGTCATGGCGCTGCTCGGCTTCACGACCCTCAATTACCTGCCGGTGCTGCTGTCGTTGACGCTGTTCATTGCGGTGCTGATGACGCTCACGCGCAGCTACCGGGACTCCGAGATGGTGGTGTGGTTCTCGTGCGGCATGAGCCTCACGCAGTGGATACGCCCGGTGCTGGCGTTCGCCGCGCCGCTGGTATTCGTGATCGCGCTGCTCTCGCTCGTGCTGTCGCCGTGGGCGGTGTCGAACAGCGAGGAGTTCCGGCGCCGGATGGACAGCCGCGATGACGTGTCAGCGGTGGCCCCCGGGGTGTTCCGCGAGTCGGGCCAGGCCGAGCGGGTCTATTTCGTGGAGGAAGTTTCCGGGACCGAGAACCTGGTCGCCAACGTGTTCGTGAGCTCGACCCAGCACGGGAAGCAGGGGGTGATGGTGGCGGCGCGCGGCTTCCAGGAGAGCGCGGACAATGGCGACCGCTTCCTGGTGCTGGTGAACGGCCGGCGCTACGAGGGCGAGCCGGGCTCGACGGAATACAAGGTTTACGAGTTCGAGCGCTACGCGATGCGCGTCGAGACCGCGGACGCGCGCGCGCCGCGCGCGCCCACCACCAAGTCGGTGCCGACCGCCGATCTCCTGCGCGAGCCGACGCCGCCCCATCTCGCGGAGCTCTCGTGGCGCATCGGGCTGCCGGCGAGCGCGTTGATCCTGTCGCTGCTGGCGATACCGCTTTCCTTCGTCAACCCGCGCGCCGGGCGATCGATGAACCTCGTGCTGGCGCTGCTGATCTACATGGCCTACAGCAACATGCTCTCGATCACCCAGGCCTCGATCGCGCAGTCGCGGATCTCGCTCGCGGCGGGGCTGACGGGCGTGCACGCCGTGATGCTGGTGATCCTGCTCGCGCTCTTCTACCGGCGCCTCACCGTGTTCTCGCTGTTCCGGCTCGTGCCATGAGAACGCTGACACGCTATCTCGCGACCGAGATCTTCGTCGCCACCGCGCTGGTATTCGCCGCGCTGGTCATGCTGTTCGCGTTCTTCGACCTGGTCGAGCAGATGAAGGACCTCGGGCGCGGCGCCTACACGATACGCCGCATCCTGGTCTACGTGGCGCTGTCGGTGCCCGACCATGTCTATGAGCTGTTCCCGGTCGCCGTCCTGATCGGGACGCTGTTTGCGCTCGCGCAACTGGTGGCAGGGTCGGAATACACCGTGATGCGGACTTCGGGCGTATCCACCGCGCGCTTCGCGGCGACGCTCGCGATGATCGGCCTCGTGTTCGCGGTGTTCGCCTTCGTGGTCGGGGAATTCATCGCGCCGCCGGCGCAGCAGCTCGCGCAACGCCTGCGCTCGCAGTCCATCACCGGGCTGGTGGCGCAGGAATTCCGCTCCGGCCTGTGGATCAAGGACGGCAAGAGCTTCATCAACGTCATCGAGGTGCTGCCCGATACGACGCTGAAGGGCGTTCGGATCTACGAGTTCGATGGCGGGCACCGGCTGCGCTCGATCAGCTACGCCCAGCGCGGCGCCTACCAGAGCGACCGCAGCTGGCTGCTGCGGAGCGTCACCCAGACCCGCTTCGAGGATATGAAAACGTCGGTGCGCGAGATACCCGAGGCCAGCTGGCAATCGGTGCTCGAGCCGGATCTCATCAACGTGCTCCTGGTCAAGCCCGAGCAGATGTCCGCGTGGAACCTCTATTCCTATTCCCAGCACCTCAAGGAAAACCGGCAGAAGGCGCTGCGCTACGAAATCGCGCTGTGGACCAAGCTCACCTACCCGCTCGCGGTGCTGGTCATGCTGGTGCTGGCGCTGCCATTCGCTCATTTCCAGAGCCGGCAGGCGGGCGTGGGCGCCAAGATCTTCGCCGGCATCATGCTCGGCGTCGCTTTCCACTTCCTGAACCGGCTGTTCTCGCATCTCGGCCTGTTGAACGACTGGCCGCCCGCGTCGAGCGCGCTCATGCCCACCGCGATGTTCCTGGCCGTCGCGGTCGGGATGATGTGGTGGCAGGAACGAAGATGATCTTTGTTCCGGCGAGGCGGTCGTGCAGGAACAGGCCGTCGCGGTCCACCAGCGCCCAGAGGAATCCCGCGCCCAGCAGCAGCGTTCCCGGAAGCACGAAGAGGAAGCGCGTAATGGCCCGTCCCCAGGTCAGCCCCGTTCCGTCGCGCGTCACGAGCCGCAGGCGCCACGTTTTCATCGCGAGCGTCTGGCCGCCGCGCCGCCACTGCCAGACGAAATACACGGCGACGAGCGCGACGAGGTAGAGCTGGAACACCGGGCGGGCCCCTGCGTGATCGGCGCCGTGCGCGAGGATGACGAAGGGCAGCGCGCCGGTGAGCAGCAGCGCACCGAGCAGCAGCGCTTCGTAAACCAGCGCGTAACACCGCCGCGCGAGCCCTGCCGGCAGCGCGCGCAGAGCCGCCCCGCTGTCATCGTCAGGGCGCATACCGGCGCACTGTCTGCGCCGCTACTGTGCGGGCGGGACCGGATTTCCGGCGGTTGCCGTTTCCGGGGCCGGTGACGGGGCTTCGGCGGACTGCGGCTCCGGCGGCGCCGGAGGATCCGAGGGAGACAGCTCGGGCTGGGCGGCGAGCGATTGCTGATATCGCTTCCATTGGGCCGCGACCTCGCGCCGCTTGTCGGGCGGAAGCTTCCGCAGCACTTGATACTTCTCGCGCGCCGCCTTGCGCTGCTCCGGCGTCAGCTTGGCCCAGGCGACCATGTTCTTCTGCAGCCGCTGCTGCGCCTGCGGCTTCATCCGGGGATAGCGCTCGGCGATGGTGACCCACTTCTTGCGCCGCGAGGCGTCCAGCGTGTCCCAATGAGGCGCGAGCGGGGCGAGGATCTTCTGCTGTTGCGGCGAGAGTTCCGACCAGGCGGGCCGGGCCGGCTTCTTCTTAGTGTCCGCTTTGACCTGCGCAGCCGCTGCCGAGAACGCGAGGCATAGACCGACGATCAGCGCGGCGAGCGTTTTAGCCATGAATCGAAGCCCTTGTCGACGTAGGCATTGAGCGGCAGCTCGTCGGTCAGCAGGCCCATGTCGACTTCCGCGAAATCGCTGGCCGGGCCGTTGCTCCGCCAGTACACGATGCCCGCCAGCGCCAGCACCATGGCCGCGACGGCGATCAGACCCCAGGCATTGTAGAAGCGAATTTCGGAGAGGCGCGCCGCCGCCTGCCCGGCCCATGCCAGGCCCGGCAGCGTCTCGGGCCGGTCGCGATAGCGCGCCACGGCCGACGCGCGCGCCGCCGCCAGGCGCTCGCGAACGGCGGGCTCGAGGTGATCCACGCCGCGGTCGAGAACCTGGATGATCTTCCTCGCCAGTTCCTGTTCCGGCTGGTTCATGGCTTGATCCCCTGTTTATCGAGTAGCGCCGCAAGGGCGCGGGTTGCCCGCGAGCAGTGCGTTTTCACACTCCCCTCCGAGCAACCCATGATTCTTGCCGCCGCAGCGACGTCCAGTTCCTCCCAATAACGCAGCAAGAAAGCCTGGCGTTGACGGCCCGGCAGCCTTTCCAGGGCTTTCTCAATAAAAGCAAGCACTTGTGAGCGCTCGTATTGCTCCGCCGGGGGCTCCGAGAATTTGGAGTCGTCCGCGACATCCAAAGTTTCCAGCGGGTCGGCGTCGGCCTCGGGCTCCGGGCCGAGCAGGCTAGAGACCGGCATCGTCCACAACGCGCGCACTTTCTGCCGCCGGTAGAAATCCCGGATGGTGTTCTGCAGGATGCGCTGGAACAGCAGCGGCAGCTCGGGGAGCGGGCGGGCGGAATATTTTTCGGTGAGCTTGAGCATGGCGTCCTGCACGATGTCCAGCGCCAGATGGTCGTCCCGCACTGCGAACAGCGCCTGCTTGTAGGCGCGGCGCTCGACTTCGGCGAAGAAATCCGAAAGCTCTCTGCGGGTAGCCAGTGGTCTTGCCCTTGTTCGATCGCGTTGTCGTGGCTGCGACGCGCAGAAATCACGGCCCCCGGCACGCCTCCCGTTTCACGCACCGGGCCCGCGCCATCTTAGCAAGCAATCGATCGGCTAGCCAAGCTCCAGTCGGTCGCAAACTTGAGCGCTATCCTGCTGTTTAAAGGGATATTTTGCTTGACCTGCGGTGCCGCAACCGGTAACGTTACACGTTTCCGCGTTTGCCCGCGCATTTGCCCAATGACCGTGGAACTTTCCGGCGCCGAGATCGTGGTGCGCTGCCTGCAGGAGGAGGGGGTCGAATACGTGTTCGGCTACCCCGGCGGCGCCGTGCTGTTCATCTACGACGAACTGTTCAAGCAGAGCAAGGTCAAGCACGTGCTGGTGCGGCACGAGCAGGGGGCGGTGCACGCCGCCGACGGCTACTCGCGCTCGACCGACAAGGTGGGCGTGTCGCTCGTCACATCCGGTCCCGGCGTCACCAACGCGGTCACGGGCATCGCCACCGCGTACATGGATTCGATTCCCCAGGTCATCATCACCGGCCAGGTGCCGACCCACGCCATCGGCCTCGACGCCTTCCAGGAATGCGACACGGTGGGCATCACGCGCCCGTGCGTCAAGCACAACTTCCTGGTGAAGGACGTGAAGGACATCGCGGTCACGATGAAGAAGGCCTTCTATATCGCTGCCACCGGCCGGCCGGGTCCGGTGGTGGTGGACATCCCCAAGGACGTGACCCAGGCCAAGGCGGCGTTCCGCTATCCCGAGACGATCTCGATGCGCTCCTACAACCCGGTCACCAAGGGGCACGCCGGCCAGATCAAGAAGTCGATCCAGACGCTGATGAAGGCGAGCCGCCCGATGATCTACACCGGCGGGGGCGTGGTCCTCTCCGGGGCGGCGGAGGAGCTCGCGCAGCTCGTGCGCCGGCTCGGCTTTCCCTGCACCAACACGCTGATGGGGCTGGGCGCCTACCCGGCGACCGACCGCCAGTTCCTCGGCATGCTCGGCATGCACGGAACGTACGAAGCCAACATGGCGATGCAGCACTGCGACGTGCTGCTCGCGATCGGCGCGCGCTTCGACGACCGGGTGATCGGCAATCCCAGGCACTTCTTCAACGAGGCGCGCACCATCATCCACGTCGACATCGATCCCTCCTCGATCTCCAAGCGGGTGAAGGTGGACATCCCGATCGTCGGCAACGTGCGCGACGTGCTGCGCGAATTCATGCGGCAGCTCGATGCGTCGAAGGAGAAGCCCGACCCGGAGGCGTTGAAGCCGTGGTGGGCGCAGATCGAGCAGTGGCGCTCGCGCGACTGCCTCAAGTACGACCGCGCCAGCCCCATCATCAAGCCCCAGCACGTGATCGAGAGGCTCTACGAGGTGACCCGGGGCGACGCCTTCGTCACCTCCGACGTCGGCCAGCACCAGATGTGGGCCGCGCAGTTCTACAAGTTCGAGAAGCCGCGGCGCTGGATCAACTCCGGCGGCCTCGGCACGATGGGCTTCGGGCTCCCGGCCGCGATGGGCGTGCAGCTCGCGCACCCCAAGGCGGCGGTCGCCTGCGTCACCGGCGAGGCGAGCATCCAGATGTGCATCCAGGAGCTGTCCACCTGCAAGCAGTACCGGCTCCCGATCAAGGTGGTCAACCTGAACAACAAGTACATGGGCATGGTGCGGCAGTGGCAGGAGTTCTTCCACGGCAACCGCTACGCCGAGTCGTACATGGACGCGCTGCCGGACTTCGTGAAGCTCGCCGAGGCCTACGGCCATGTCGGCATGAAGATCGAGAAACCGGAGGACGTGGAGCCCGCGCTGAAGGAGGCGTTCTCGCGCAAGCAGGACCTGGTGTTCATGGACTTCGTGACGGACCAGACCGAGAACGTGTTCCCGATGGTGCCCGGGGGCAAGGGCCTGTCGGAGATGATCCTGGTATGAGGCACATCATCTCCGTGCTGCTCGAGAACGAGGCCGGGGCGCTGTCGCGCGTGTCGGGCCTGTTCTCCGCGCGCGGCTACAACATCGAGTCCCTGACGGTGGCGCCGACCGAGGATGCGACGCTCTCGCGCATGACCATCGTCACCACCGGCTCGGACGAGGTGCTCGAGCAGATCACGAAGCAGCTGAACAAGCTGGTCGACGTGGTGCGGGTGATCGACCTCTCCGACGGCGACCACATCGAGCGCGAGCTGATGCTGGTGAAGGTGCGCGCGGTGGGCAAGGACCGCGAGGAGATGAAGCGCATGGCGGACATCTTCCGCGGCCGCATCATCGACGTGACCGACAAGGACTACACCATCGAGCTGACCGGCACCGGCTCCAAGCTCGACGCCTTCCTCAAGGCGATCGACGCGAGCGCGATACTGGAAACGGTGCGCACCGGCGCCTCGGGCATCGGCCGCGGCGACCGGTTGCTCAGAGCCTAGAGCGGGGAGCGCGGCTGCTCCCGCATTCAAACCGAAGGGAAAGCAATGAAGATCTATTACGACAAGGACGCCGACCTCTCGCTGATCAAGCGCAAGCACGTGGCCATCATCGGCTACGGATCGCAGGGACACGCGCATGCCAACAATCTCAAGGATTCGGGTGTCAAGGTCACCGTGGGCCTGCGCAAGGGCGGCGCGTCCTGGACCAAGGCGAAAAACGCCGGACTGGCGGTGAAGCCCGTCGGCGACGCGGTGAAAAGCGCCGACATCGTGATGATCCTGCTGCCGGACGAGCACCACGCGCAGGTCTACGCGAACGCGATCGAGCCCAACATCAAGAAGGGCGCGACGCTCGCGTTTGCGCACGGCTTCAACATCCATTTCAAGCAGATCGAGCCGCGCGCCGACCTCGACGTCATCATGATCGCTCCCAAGGGGCCCGGCCACCTGGTGCGCTCGACCTACACCCAGGGCGGCGGCGTGCCATCGCTGATCGCGGTCTTCCAGGACCCGAGCAAGAAGGCGCGCGACATCGCGCTGTCCTACGCCGCGGCGATCGGCGCGGCGCGCGCCGGCGTGATCGAGACGAGCTTCCGCGAGGAGTGCGAGACCGACCTCTTCGGCGAGCAGGTGGTGCTGTGCGGGGGCCTGACGGCGCTGATCCAGGCCGGCTACGACACCCTGATCGAGGCCGGTTACGCGCCCGAGATGGCGTATTTCGAGTGCCTGCACGAGGTGAAGCTGATCGTCGACCTGATCTACGAAGGCGGCATCGCCAACATGCGCTACTCGGTGTCGAATACCGCGGAGTACGGCGATTTCACGCGCGGGCCGCGCATCATCAACGAGCAGGTGCGCGCCGAGATGAAGAAGATCCTGCACGAGATCCAGACCGGCCAGTTCGCCAAGGAGTTCATCCTCGAAAACCAGGCCAACGCGCCGACGATGAAGGCGATGCGGCGCATGGCGGCCGCCCATTCGGTCGAGGTCGTGGGCGCGCGGCTGCGCGACATGATGCCGTGGATCAAGAAGAACCGGCTGGTGGACCAGTCGAAAAACTAGTGATGGGTGATGAGTGATGAGTGATGAGTCGAAGACCCTGACGGGAACGCCTCCCGCTTCCGGCCTCCCGCCGGACGGCGCGGGCGCCTATCCGCATCCGATCATCGCGCGGGAGGGCTGGCCGTTCATCGCCGCGGCGGTGGCCGCCGCGGCGCTGGTCCACTGGCTGGCCGGCCCGTGGTGGGCGGCGCTGCCGTGGCTCGTGGTGCTCTTCAACATCCAGTTTTTCCGCGACCCGCCGCGCGCGATCCCGCAGGAGGCCAGGGCGGTGCTGTCGCCGGCGGACGGCAGGATCGTCGCGGTCGAGCGCGCGCGCGACCCCTATCTCGAGCGCGACGCGCTCAAGATGAGCGTCTTCATGAACGTGTTCAACGCGCACTCCAATCGCAGCCCGGTGGACGGGGAAGTCCGCGACGCCTGGCGCCATCCCGGCCGGTTCTTCAACGCGGCGCTCTCGAAGTCCTCCCTGGAAAACGAGCGGACGGCGCTCTGGATCCGGACCGCGGGCGGGGCGGACGTGACCTGCGTGCAGATCGCGGGGCTCGTCGCGCGCCGCATCCTGTGCTACGCGCGGGCCGGGCAGCGGCTCGCGCGCGGCGAGCGCTACGGCTTCATCCGCTTCGGCTCGCGCGTGGACGTCTACCTGCCTCCGGAATCCCGTCCGCTGGCGTCGATGGGCGACAAGGTCTACGCCACCGAGTCGATACTCGCCATGTTGCCCTGAGGGCCGGGGTTTGAGCATGTACGAGCCGCGCGATCACAAGCTTTTCATCCGGTCGCGCTTCGCCCGGCGCGGGATCTACTGGCTGCCCAACCTCTTCACGACGATCGCCCTCTTCGCCGGCTTCTACGCGATCGTGCAGGCGATGAACGGCCGCTTCGAGCAGGCCGCGATGGCGATCTTCGTCGCACTGGTGTTCGACGGGCTCGACGGGCGGGTGGCGCGCCTGACGCACACCCAGAGCGCGTTCGGTGCCGAGTACGACAGCCTGTCCGACATGGTGTCGTTCGGCGTGGCGCCGGCGCTGGTGGTGTACGTCTGGGCGCTCAAGGATTTCGCGGGCATAGGAACCGTGAAGTGGCTGGGGCCGTGGCTCTCCACCAAGCTGGGCTGGATCGCGGCTTTCATCTACTGCGCGTGCGCGGCGCTGCGGCTCGCGCGCTTCAACACCACGCTCGACGTCGCCGACAAGCGCTTCTTCCAGGGGATGCCGAGCCCCGCCGCGGCCTGCCTCGTGGCGGGCCTGGTGTGGGCGCTCGACGAGTACCAGATCAAGGGCGCGGACGTGAAGTGGCTCGCCTGGGGCCTGACGGTTTTCGCCGGCCTCTCCATGGTCAGCAATTTCAAGTTCTACAGCGGCAAGGACATCAACCTGAGGAAGAGCGTGCCGTTCTCGGCGGTGGTCGGCATCGCCTTCGGCATCGTGGCGCTGTTCATGCTCTCCAGCACGCTGCCGGAGATGCTGTTCCTTCTGTTCGCGTGCTACGGGGCCTCGGGGTACGTCATCTGGGTCTACGATCTGGTGCGGGGCAAGGCCGTCGGCAAGGCGCCGCCGCCCCCGGCCTAGGCTTGCATCGAGCGGAAAAACCCGTTATATTCCAACACCATGTATTGCATGACGCACGCCGACACGCCTGCCTTTCCCGCCCGCCTCCTGCTGGCGGACCTGCTGCTGCGCCCCTAAGGCGCGCAAACACTTTCCCCCACAATCTGTTGTCTGGTCCCGCGCGGCGAATCCCGCGGCGGGAAGGTTTATTGACGTGGAGGCACCCATGGCCAAGGATAAATTGATCATTTTCGACACCACGATGCGCGACGGCGAGCAGAGCCCGGGTGCGTCCATGACGAAGGAAGAGAAACTGCGCATCGCGCGCCAGCTCGAGCGCATGCGCGTCGACGTGATCGAGGCCGGGTTCCCGGCGGCGAGCGACGGCGACTTCGACGCGGTGCGCGCCGTCGCGTCCATCGTCAAGGACAGCACGGTATGCGGGCTCGCCCGCGCCAACGAGAACGATATCCGCCGCTGCGGCGATGCGGTGAAGCCCGCGAAGCGCCCGCGCCTGCACACGTTCATCGCGACCTCGTCCATCCACATGGAGAAGAAGCTGAGAATGGAGCCCTCGCAGGTGATCGAGCAGGCGGTGCGCGCGGTCAAGTGGGCGCGCGAGTACACCGACAACGTCGAATTCTCCCCGGAGGACGCGGGCCGCTCGGACATCGATTTCCTGTGCCGCATCCTGGAGCGGGTGATCCAGGCGGGCGCCACCACGATCAACATCCCGGACACCGTCGGCTACACCTTCCCCGAGCACTTCGGCCGGCTGATCGGGCAGCTGCGGGAACGCATACCCAACTCCGACAAGGTGGTATGGTCGGTGCACTGCCACAACGACCTCGGGCTGGCGGTCGCCAATTCGCTCGCGGCGGTGCTCGCCGGGGCGCGCCAGGTCGAGTGCACGGTCAACGGCCTCGGCGAGCGCGCCGGCAATGCCGCGCTGGAGGAGATCGTCATGGCGGTGCGCACGCGCCAGGACATCTTTCCTTGCGACACCGGCATCGATGCCACGCAGATCGTGGCGGCGAGCCGGCTGGTCTCGGGCATCACCGGCTTCCCGGTGCAGCCCAACAAGGCGATCGTGGGCGCCAACGCCTTCGCGCACGAGGCCGGCATCCACCAGGACGGCGTGCTGAAGAGCCGCGATACCTACGAGATCATGCGCGCGCAGGACGTGGGCTGGATCGCCAACAAGCTGGTGCTCGGCAAGCACAGCGGCCGCAACGCCTTCAAGGCGCGGCTCTCCGAGCTCGGCATCGAGATCGAATCGGAAGAGGCGCTCAACGCGGCGTTCAAGCGCTTCAAGGACCTCGCCGACAAGAAGCACGAGATCTTCGACGAGGACCTGCAGGCGCTGATCAGCGAGGAGGCGAGCGACCACATCGAGAGCGAGCACTATCACCTGGTCTCGCTCACCGCGCATTCCGAGACCGGCGAGCCGCCGTACGCCCGGATCGTCGTGGCCGAGAACGGCAGGGAGCGCAGGTCCGAGGCGCGGGGCAGCGGCCCGGTGGATGCCTCCTTCAAGGCGATCGAGGCGGTGGTGAAGAGCGGGGCGGAGCTGCTGCTCTACTCGGTCAACAACATCACCACCGGCACCGACGCGCAGGGCGAGGTGACGGTGCGGCTCGCGAAGGGCGGGCGCATCGTCAATGGCCAGGGCGCCGACACCGATATCGTCGTCGCTTCGGCCAAGGCCTACCTCAACGCGCTGAACAAGCTGCGCTCGAAGCTGGAGCGGATCAACCCGCAGGTCTGATCGGCGTCAGCGCACGAAGCAGTTGGGACCGAACAGCAGCGGGTCGCGCGGCGCCGGGCCCTTGATTTCCTCGACGTATGGGCTGCCCGCACGGGCCGGCGGGCGCGGCTCGTTGCCGGAGCAGCCCGCGGCGGTGAGCGCGAGCAGTGACAACGCGATGAACAAGCGAGTATTGAAGTCGACCCCCGGTCGTGACTTGCGCTGTTTGCGCGTAACCATTGTTGTACAACGGTCGCCGCCTGTCCATGAACTTGTGCACGCGGCCCTGTCGCCGGGCGGCGACAGGAAACGTCACCGATCGCGCCGGCCCCCGGCGCGCCGGCTCGCCGGGGCTCATCGCGCCAGCTTCACGGCGATTTCGGCGAGCCGGCGCCCGAGCGCGACGCACAGCCGGCGCTCGTGCTCGGTGACCGGCTGGCCGCCGGCGCCGCCAGCATGATGGCTTGCCCCGTACGGCGTGCCACCGGAGGTCGTGGCGTTCAGGTCCGGTTCCGTGTACGGCAGCCCCACGATCACCATCCCGTGATGCAGCAGCGGCAGCATCATCGAGATCAGCGTCGTTTCCTGCCCGCCGTGGAGGCTCGCGGTGGAGGTGAAGACGGCGGCCGGCTTGCCCGCGAGCGCGCCCTTCAGCCACAGCTCGCCCGTAGAATCCCAGAAGGATTTCATCGGCGCCGCCATGTTGCCGAAGCGCGTCGGCGAGCCGAGCGCGAGCCCGGCGCATTCCTCGAGATCCCTGAGTTCCGCGTACGGCGCGCCGGCCCCCGGCACCGCGGGCTCGACCGCCTGCGCGACGGACGACACCCGGGGCACCGTGCGCAGCCGCGCGGCGCAACCCGGGATGCCCTCCACGCCGCGCGCGATCAACTGCGCCATCTCCTTCACCGCGCCGGTATGGCTGTAGTAGAGGACCAGGATTTCATGCATGGAGAACGGGCCGGCCTTAGCGCCGGCAACCTCCTGAGAGTATTATATAAATCCTGACCGTTTCCGGGGACGGCTGATGTTCAAGCTCAGGAAGACCCCGCCGCTCGTCGACCTCGCGCGCATGGCGTGGCGGCGCTTCGACGAGCAGCGGTGCCTGCAAATCGCTTCCAGCCTGACGTTCACCGCGTTGCTCGCGATCGTGCCGATCATCACCGTCGGGCTGACGCTGATCTCGGCGTTCCCGGTGTTCCGCGAGTTCATGCTGCACATCCAGCAGTTTCTCGTTTCGAACATGCTGCCGGAGTCGGCCGAATCCATCGCCGCCTACGCCGAGCAGTTCGCCGACAACGCGGCGAAGCTCACGGCGGTCGGCATCGTGTTCCTGTTCGTCACGGCGATGATCGTGCTGCAGACGATAGACCGCTCCTTCAACCAGATCTGGCGCGTGCCGCGCCGGCGCACCACCGTGCAGCGAATCTTCATCTACTGGGCGCTGCTCACCGTGGGACCGCTGCTGATCGGCGCGAGCCTTTCGCTCACGTCCTGGCTGGTGAGCCTGTCGCTGGGGCTGGTGAAGGACATCCCGTATGCGGCGGTCGCCGTGATCAAGACCGCCCCGGTGCTGCTCACCGGGTGCGCTTTCGCCCTGCTCTACGCCACTCTTCCGAACCGCCGCGTGCTGGTGCGCGACGCGCTCACGGGCGGGTTCCTCGCGGCGTTCGCGTTCGAGGGCATGAAGCAGGGGTTTGCGATCTACGTGACGCATTTTCCGACCTACAAGCTGGTGTACGGTGCGTTTGCCAGCGTCCCCGTTTTCCTGTTGTGGATCTATCTCTCGTGGCTGGTGGTGCTGCTGGGAGCGGTAATGGCGGCGGTGTTGCCGGAATGGCGCGAGCGGGCCTTTCAGTCCGACCGCGTTCCTGGCGCGCAATTCCTCGACGCACTGCGGATCCTGCGGGCGCTGTGGGAAGCGCACCGCGCAGGCGATATCGTCACCGTGTCCCGCCTGCATGCGGCGGTCAGGCTCACCATGGACCGGATCGAGGCGATCCTGGACGAAATGAGCGCCGTGCAATGGGTGGGCAAGGTCGCGCACGGCTGGGCGCTCATCAAGGATCCCGCGGAAATCACCGTCGCCGACGCCTATCGTCTGTTCGTCTTTCGCGCCGACGCGACGCTCCCGGCGCGGGGCCCGGGGCCGGAGCTGGACCGCCTCGGGCTCGAGGTCGCCGGCGCCATCGAAAGCAACCTGCGCTATTCCCTGGAGGACCTGTTTCGCAGGGCAGCGGCGCCGGAAGCAGCGGCCCCCGTGCCCGTCCGCATCCAGGCGACCCGGGGCTAAGGCGGCAGCGGTCGCTCAGGACGCGCGCTCGCGCGTGTCGGTCGCGGTGCGCGTGGTGTAATGCCAGTTGCGCTGCCAGGCGCGCACCACCATCGTCGGGTACTCGGGCTTGCCGAGGCTGCCGTTGTAGCGCCCGAGCGCGCGGTAAAGGTCCCCGCGCTCGATGTCGAGGTAGTGGCGCAGGATCACGCAGCCGTAGCGCAGGTTGATGCGCAGGTGGAAGAGGTTTTGCTCCCGGTCGCCGATCAGCTTCACCCAGAACGGCATGACCTGCATGAACCCGCGGGCGCCGGCGCGCGATACGGCGTACTTGCGGAAATTGCTCTCCACCTGGATCAGCCCCAGCACCAGCTGCGGATCGAGGCCGGCGCGCTTTGCCTCGTAGTGCACCGTGACCAGGAATTCCTCGCGCTGCCGGCGGTCAGGGATGCGGGAGGCGAGGCGCCGCGACATGGCGGTGAGCCAGCGGCGCGCTTCGACCTCGGTGCTGAACGCCAGGAACGGCGTGGCGCGGTCGGAAACGGACTTCTGCAGCGCGGCCTGCACGCTGGCCGCCAACGGTTCGTAGGCCTGCGCGCCGGCGTATGCCCCCTGCGGCGCCGGCGCTGCGAGTGCCCACCCCAAACTGAGTATGACCCGGGCTATCCTCCGCACACCATTGATTTTAATGATTTTACGGCGTCATGCAAGGCCAGGGGACGGGCCTGGGCGTCACGCCGCCCCTGGTATTCGACCTGGGCGTTCTTGAGGCCGCGTTCGCCCACGACGACGCGGTGCGGTATGCCGATCAGCTCCATGTCGGCGAACATGACGCCCGGGCGCTCGTTGCGGTCGTCGAGCAGCACGTCGACGCCCGCCGCCACGAGATCGCGGTAGAGCTGCCCGGCGGTCTCGCGCACCTGCGCGCTCTTGCCGGCCCCGATCGGAACCAGGGCCAGCTCGAACGGCGCCATCGCGGGCGGGAAGATGATGCCGCGCGCATCGTGGTTCTGCTCGATCGCGGCGGCGACGATACGGGAAACCCCGATGCCGTAGCAGCCCATTTCCATGACCCTGGACTGGCCGCCCTCGTCGAGAAACGAGAGGTTCATCGCCTTCGAGTACTGGGTCCGCAGCTGGAAGATGTGCCCGACCTCGATGCCGCGGAGAATTTCGAGCCGGCCACGGCCGTCGGGACTCGCGTCCCCCGCCACCACGTTGCGCAGGTCCGCCACGACCGGCTCCGGGAAATCGCGCCCGCTGCTGGCGCCGGCGTAGTGATGGTCGTTCTCGTTGGCGCCGACGACGAAATCGGCCATCGCGGCGACGGTCCGGTCGGCGATGACGGTGCCCTTGAACCCGACCGGCCCCAGGGACCCGGGGTCCGCTCCGAACAGCGCGCGGATCGCCGCCGCCGGGGAAAACGCGACCGGTGTCTTCACCTGCGCGAGCTTGCCGGCCTTGACGAGATTCAGCTCGTGATCGCCGCGCACCATCAGGAGCGCGGGCTTGCCGTCCTCGCCGTCCACCACCACGGCCTTCACCGTGCGCTCGGGCGGGATGTTCAGGAACGCGCACAGGTCGGCGATGGTCTTCACCCCCGGCGTGTGCGTCTTCCGGAGCGCTTCCTTCGCGGCGGGCCGCGGTCCCGGGGGCGCCACGGCTTCCGCGAGCTCGACGTTGGCGGCGAAGTCGGAGGCCGGGCAGTAGGCGATCGCGTCCTCGCCGGAATCCGCCAGCACGTGGAACTCGTGCGATCCCGTGCCGCCGATCGCGCCGGTGTCGGCGGCGACCGCGCGGAAATTCAGCCCGAGCCGCGTGAAGATGCGCGTATAGCAGTCGTACATGCCGCGGTACGTCTGCTCCAGGCTCGCCACGTCGGCGTGAAAGGAGTAGGCGTCCTTCATCACGAACTCGCGGGCCCGCATCACGCCGAAGCGCGGCCGGATCTCGTCGCGGAACTTGGTCTGGATCTGGTAGAGGTTGAGCGGCAGCTGCCGGTAGCTCTTCACTTCCTGGCGCGCCACATCGCTCACCACCTCCTCGTGCGTCGGCCCGAAGCAGAAATCGCGCTGGTGGCGGTCCTTGATGCGCAGCAGCTCCGGCCCGTACTTGCCCCAGCGCCCGGATTCCTGCCACAGCTCGGCGGGCTGCACCGCGGGCATCGAGAGCTCGATGGCGCCCGCGGCGTTCATCTCCTCGCGCACGATCGCCTCCACCTTGCGCAGCACGCGCAGGCCGAGCGGCATCCAGGTATATATCCCGCGCGCAAGCTGGCGGATCAGCCCCGCGCGCAGCATCAGCCGGTGGCTCGCCACCTCGGCTTCGGACGGGGTTTCCTTGAGGGTGGAGAGCAGGAACTGCGTGACGCGCATGGTGATCGGAGTCCGGGAAAGCGGTATTCTACCAACCCGTCAACGCCTCGCAGCGGCATGAATTTCCTCTTCAACTGGCGCCGCCGGCCGCTGGCGAAGACCGGCTCGGTCTACGTCACGGAGAAGTCCGGCGTGCGCTCGCTCCACATCGAGAGCGAGACCATCCAGAGCTCGATGCGGCTCGCGCGCCCCAACGACCTCGAGCTCGCCTACACCCGCAGCATGATGGGCTTCCTGCTGTTCGGTCCCGCGCCGCGCCGCGTGCTGCTGGTCGGCCTGGGCGGCGGCTCGCTCGCCAAGTTCATCTACCACCGCCTGCCGGGAACGGCCTCCGAGGTGCTGGAGATCAGCCCGGACGTGGTGGCCGTCGCGCAGCGCTGGTTCCAGGTGCCGGCGGGTGACGGACGCTTCATGATCCGCGTGTGCGACGGCGCGGCGTTCGTCGCGCAGCCGGGCCCGGGCTACGACGCGATCGTGGTGGACGGCTACGACGGCAGCGCCCAGGTCGAAGCCCTCTCGTCGCGCGAATTCTACGACGCCTGCCGGCGCCGGCTCGACGCGCGCGGCGTGCTGGTGGTGAACCTGTGGGGATCCGACCGCAAGTTCAACGACACGGTCGAGCGCATCGAGGCGGCGTTTCCCGCGGGCACGCTCTGCCTGCCGGCGGAGAAGCCGGGCAACGTCATCGTGTTCGCGTTCCGCGATCCGCCGGGCCATCCCCGCTGGGACGACCTGGACGCAAGGGCCCGCGAGCTCGAGGCGCGCTACGGGCTTGAATTCGGGCGATTCGTGCGCGGGTTGCGCAAGATGAATCCCTGCGACGGAGAGCGGCTCTATACCTCGCATGGCGTGACCGCCGGATCGTGATGGGTCCCGAGGCTTTTGTTTGCATCCAAGTTGTGGAAGAATCGTGGCCACTGCAAGATTCGGCGGGGAATTCGCATGATCGATCGTGATGGCTACCGGCCGAACGTCGGCATCGTGCTATGTAACTGTAAAAACGAGGTTTTCTGGGGCAAGCGCGTCCGGCAGCATGCCTGGCAGTTTCCGCAGGGCGGCATCAAGCAGGGCGAAACCCCGGAGGTAGCGATGTACCGCGAGCTTAAGGAGGAGGTCGGGCTCGAGCCGCACCACGTGCAGGTCCTCGGGCGCACGCGCGAGTGGCTGCGCTACGAAGTGCCGGACCGGTGGCTGCGGCGGGAGTGGCGCGGGAACTACCGCGGCCAGAAGCAGATCTGGTACCTGCTGCGGCTCATCGGCCGCGATACTGACGTGCGGTTGCGCACGTCGGCCAAGCCCGAGTTCGACGCCTGGCGCTGGAACGAGTACTGGGTGTCGCTGGAATCGGTGATCGAGTTCAAGCGCGAGGTCTACCAGAAGGCGCTCGAAGAGCTCGCGCACTATCTCGGGCGGCGGTCCGAGCGCAAGCCGCGCCGGCCGCATGAGCCAACGAGCGCGTTGGGGCGGGGCTGATGGCGCTGCGGGATTATTCCCCGATGTCCGCCGCGCTGCTGCAGCCGGGCGTCGGCTACGCGCAGCCGAGCCAGGTCGTGCCCGAGAAGGCCGCGCTCGACGATCCGGCGGTCAACGTCATGACCGATCTGACCCGCGTGACCGCGGTCATCATCCTGCCGGGCGACACCGTGGACGAGGCGCACCGGCGCATGATGCAGCGCGGGGTGCGGCTGCTGCTCGTCGTCGACCAGGATCGCAAAGTGCTGGGGCTGATCACGGCGACCGACATCCTCGGCGAGAAGCCGGTTCTGGCCGCCTCCGAGCGCGGCCTGCGGCGCGAGGAGGTCATGGTGCGCGACATCATGACGCCGCAAGAGCGCCTCGAAGTGCTGGCGATGACCGACGTGCGCGCGGCAAAGGTCGGGCACGTCGTGGCGACGCTCCAGAAAGCAGGGCGCCAGCACGCCGTGGTGGTGGACCACGATGGCATGGGACGGCAGACGGTGCGCGGGCTTTTTTCCGCGACGCAGATCGCGCGCCAGCTCGGCGTGGCGATCCTGACCAGCGAAGTGGCCCGCACGTTCTCGGAAATCGAGTCGATGCTGGCGCGCTAGCCCAGCGCGCTATTGACAGCGCCAAACCGGCTGTCTATACTTGGTTCACATATTAGACTTAGTCTAATTCTTGTCCGGTAAGCCCACATTGGTAACGTCTTCCTGATACCGTTGTTGGCGCTTAATTCATTGATTAAGAGGAGAGTTTATGCAACTTAAGGGATCCAAGACCCACGACAATCTGAAGGCCGCGTTTGCCGGTGAATCGATGGCGAACCGACGCTACCTGTATTTCGCTGCGAAAGCCGACGTCGAAGGTCAGAACGATGTTTCGGCGGTGTTCCGTTCCACCGCCGAAGGCGAGACCGGGCACGCGCACGGGCATCTCGAGTACCTCGAGACCTGCGGCGACCCGGCGACCGATCTGCCGTTCGGCAAGACGCGCGACAACCTCAAGGCCGCGATCGCCGGCGAGACGCACGAGTACACCGACATGTACCCGGGCATGGCCAAGGCGGCGCGCGGCGAAGGTTTCGGCGAGATCGCCGACTGGTTCGAGACGCTGGCCAAGGCCGAGCGCTCGCACGCCAACCGCTTCCAGAAGGCCCTGGACGCCTTGGCGGACTGACCAAAAAGGGAGAGAACAGGGGCGGAAGGCGGGAATCCGTCTTCCGCCTTTTTCATCCCTCATCCCTTGTATGTTACCCACGGCCGAACTGGTTTATGGTTAGTCCTCGCAAGGCCGCCGCAGCAGCCCGATCATCC